>VXMH01000091.1 GCA_009841235.1 Caldilineaceae bacterium SB0661_bin_32
GTCCTGGTGGGGCGGGGTGGCCTTGCCGATTTGGGGGGGCTTGTTGAAGTACTGCATGTTTTTGCCGACGACGGGGCCCTGCAGGAGAAGCTCGGCCAGTTTTTCGAAGCGGCTGCCGAACATCAGGCGGTGGAAGTAGGTGTCGTGGTTGAAGAGGCCTATGATCTGCTTGAGTGTGTCGGGCTGGCCGAGGGTCTCGTAGAAGACCTGCTCGCGGGGGAGTTGGGGGACGCGATCGCTGATGAAGCGGGCGACGGATTCGCGAGTTTCGACGACCTGGTCTGGTGTGAGGAAGCCGGATAGAGCGAGGTAGCCGTCTCGGATGTATGCTTCGAGGGCTTGTTGGGGTTGGTCTTGCCAGAGCTGGCCATCGAGCTTTGCAGTCATTTAGGGCTCCAATGCGGGCCGGCGCGGCGGCCTGCCAGTGTCTTCGATGAAGTTTGACTTGCAGCCGTAGAGATTCTGGGCTGCGGAATTGCGTTGCTACGCCAGGACGCCGAGGTGGCCTAGATTCATGCCGACGCGGCCGCCGTCTACGTGAAGGGTTGTGCCGGTGATGTAGGAGGCGTCGTCGCTGAGGAGGAAGGCGATGGCGCTGGCGACTTCCTCCGGCCCAGCGCGCCGTTGCATGAGGCAGGAACTGATCGGTGTATCTTCAAGCTCTCTTTTGCGTGCGGCGGGGTCGGGGTCGCTGGCGAAGTGCATTTCGGTCACGATCCAGCCGGGTGCGACGGCGTTGACGCGAATGCCGTATTGGATGAACTCCTGGGCCATCGTCTTCGTTGTTGAAACTACGCCGGCTTTGATGGCGTCGTAGACCCACATGCCGGGGCGGCCGAGGTAGCCGCCTTCGGATGAGAGGTTGACGATGGCTCCGCCTTCCTGTTTCAGGAGTGGCAGGAGCAGTTGGGTCATCATCACCCAGCCCCGCAGACCGATACGGGTCTCGATCTCCCAGTTTTCAATCCAGCCGCCATCCTCTATTCGGCCCTGGCGCAGGATGGCGGCGTTGTTGACGAGGAAGTGGAGGGTGGGAACCTCCTCTGCCACTGCACGCGCGCAGCGTTCGACGGAAGTATCGTCTGCCAGGTCAACGTCGACGTGAGCGGCGCTGCCTCCTGCCGCGCGGATCTCCGCTACGGCTTGATCCGCCATCTCCTTGTTCAGATCGGCGATGAAGACATGCGCGCCTTCGGCGGCGAGGCGTATCGCGGTGGCGCGCCCGATTCCGGAGGCGCCTCCTGAGATGAGGGCCGCTCTGCCTGTGAAGCGGGACATTGCGTAGGAATTGGCGGTCATGGTACTTGGCCTGTCAGCGCCTGGAGCAGGGAGAGCGCTGCCTTTGCCGAGCGCCTGGCATCGTCGAACTTGCCGGTTTCGAGGACGACGTAGCCGTCGTAGCCGTTCTGTTGCAGGGCGGAGAGAACGGCCGGTACGGGCACGTCTCCCTGGCCAAACGGCTTTGTGTTGAGTCCGTCGAAGTGGGGTTCTTCCGGCGTGCCGGGGGGCGCCCCTCCCTGGTGGTACTCTTTGGCATGGACGCGAACGATGTGCCGGCCCAGCTGGGCGATCTCTTCGAGCGGGTCGTAGCCAAGCCCCATGCAGTTGGCCATGTCCCAGTAGTCGCCGATGGAGGAGGAGTCGACGCGGTCGAGAAGGGCGGCGGTCTCGTCGCCTCTTAGTGTATGTTCAATTGCCAGCGTGACGCCGGCTGCCTCAGCTTCTGGCGCGAGCAGGCGCAGGTTTTTCTCCAGACGTGAAACGGCCTCCTCATCCGTCATCATCGCCGGGCCGAAAAAGGGCACGAGCAGGAAGGTCGCGCCGAGGTCGGTGCACAGGCCAATGCCGGTGCGAACGGCATCGAGGCCAAATCCCTCTTTTTCGGTGTCGGCGAGGCCGCCATGATTGAGGAAATGGGCGGCCACGGAGGGTATCTCCACGCCGGCCCGGGACGCCGCCCGTTGAATTGTTGCCCGGTTCTCCGGCGCAAGAGGGCCGCCGGTTTGGGCTTCGGCGAAGTCGTACCAGTCGAGTTCGACGCCTTCGAAGCCGAGCTCAGATGCGACGGCGAATACGGTTGACAGAGGCTGTTCGACTACGTTTTGAAGAGTGCCGAGTTTCATTGGTTAATCCAGGGTTTCGAGTTGGCCGCTTTCAAGGGAGCGGGTTGCTGCCAGGGTAACGGCGAGGGAGTTGACAGCGTCGGCGTAGGAGGAGCGGACGAGGCTCTGGTCCTGGGCTTCGACGGCTGCGAGGAAGCATTCGATCTGGCGGAAGTAGCCGCGTTCCTGGCCGTGATAGTCGATCTCCTCCTGGTCGATGTAGCCGGAGAGATGGGTGTCCATGGCCAGGCGGAGGTAGAGATCGCGGCCGCACAGCTCGGTCATGAAACCGTCTTTGACGCGTGCGGAGCAGGTGCTGACGATGCTGCCGACGGCGCCGCTGGCGAATCGGAGATTGACGGAGGTGCTGTCCTCAAAGTCGGCGATGGTGTTGTCGGGGCCGCTGTGGCCGAAGGCCTGGACGGTTTCGACGTCGCCGAGAAAGAAACGCAGCCAGTCGAAGACATGGGTACTCTGCTCAACGAGCTGGCCGGCGCTGACTGCGAATTTTCCCCACCAGGGATGGGAGGGCGGCATGCGCACAAGGAAGCGGCCCATGCCCATGCCGAGGTCGCGTCCTTGCACGAGCTCTTTGGCGCGCTCGGTGATATCTGAGTACCGGGCCATATACCCGACCTGATTTATGCGCCCGCTGGCGGAGATCGCCTCCTGCGTGCGCCGGGCCAGGTCGAGGTCCAGGGCGACCGGCTTGGCGACGAAGACGTGGGCGCCGGCTTCGACGGCGTCGATGGTCTGTGTATCGTGGGCGGCAGGCGGGATGGCGACGAAGACAACATCCAGGTTTTCGCGGTCGAGCATTTCGCGGTGGTCGGTGTAGCCGCTGCAGTTGAGTTCGTCGGCGACGCGGGCGGCAGTCTGGGCGTTGATGTCACAGACGGCGGCTACCGGCCGGTCCAGCTTCTCAAGGCTGCCAATGTAGTTTTGGGCGATCCCGCCGACTCCGATAAAGGCGATCTGCATCGTGTGTGTTCCTTGCGGGCTGAGATGAATAGTTTCGTATGACAGGTTGTTCGGACGCGGGCAGGTCAGCTGATGCGGACGTAGAGAGAATTGCCGCGGCGTTCAACAGGGTAGGTCTCCAGGTGATCGCAGGCTGGGGCGCGCAGAGCGCGTCCGGTAGCGATGTCAAAGCGGCCGTTGTGAAGCGGGCACTCGATTACGCCGTCTATCACGAGGCCATCCGCCAGGTATGCGTATTCGTGCGTGCAGAGGCCGTCGGTGGCGTAGTAGCGGTCGCCTTTAAGCCGGTAGATTGCGAAGGTGCGGCTGCCCTGGTCGAGACGGATGACATCCTCTTCTTCGATGTCTTCGACAGGGCCGACCTCCAACCATTCGCCAGAGGACTCAACGGGGACGTTCGTTCCAACGACTTCGGTTTCAGGGTCCTTTGGGATCGGGCGGATTACGCGATAGTCGGGGTCACCGGTGGCCTGTTTGATCAGGGCGGGAATCAGCTCCTTGTAGGCTGCCCACAGGCTCGTGTAAGGCGGGGGCATCTGGTCCTTGACGGCTTCATGCAGCTTGGGCAGGGCATGGAAGGGGGTCATGGGCATGGCGTGATGCTCAAGATGGTACTGCATGTTGACGTAGAGGAAGGCGAAGACGGGGTTGACGTAGATGGTGCGGGTATTTTGGCGGTGGTCGTAGGTGTCTTCGCCGAGGCCGGCGTGCTGGGGGAGGCTGAGGAGCTGCTGGAGCCAGCCGCCGTAGAATCGGGGGAGGAGGACGAACATCATGGGCAGGATGCTGCCGATGGCGATGGACCAAACGATAAAGAAACAGTAGACGGCGACATGAACGCGGCTGGACCAATACATCTTTTGCAGGTCCCTCTCCGGCACAAAGTCGCGCACGTCGGGGTTGGGGCGGCCGCAGGCATTGCGGATGAGGCGCCAGACTTCGGGGGGGCCGCTGCGCAGGTAGAAGAAGTCCATGAGGAGCTTGATAAGGTCGGCGGGCCGCTGAACCTGGATTTCAGGGTCGCGGCCGACGAAGTAGGTGTGGGTATGGTGGCGCGAGTGGCTCCAGCGCCACAAGTAGGCCTCGCGAATGGCGATGAAGGAGGCGATGGCGTAGACGAACTCGTTGAGCCAGCGTGTGCGGAAGGGCGTGCCGTGGCCGCTCTCGTGCCAGCGTGAGTCGGCGGAGGTGTAGATAGTGCCGTAGACGAGAAAGGTGGGAATGGCCCACCAGGTCCCCCACGAAATGTAGGCCAGGTAGGCGCTGAGGCCGAGGAGCACGAACCAGAGGCCGAAGTGCCAGAGTCCGGGGCCGTCGCGGCGCCGCATGATTTCGCGCATCTGCTGGCGGGAGAGCTTGGGCTTCCACCACTGGTCTTCGATGCGGCCAATGATGCGGTCGCCGTCGAGTTCGACCGCGTCGCGGTTGCCGCCGGAGAGGCTGTAGTCTCTGCGAACTGCTTGCACGCTCATAGCTGATCTCCTCTCGAAAACCGTCCAGTCAGGAAGCTGATCCGCTTTCTGCGGTGTCAGGCGACGCGAACGAATAGCGTGTTTCCGCGACGTTCTACAGGATAGGTTTCGAGATGGTCGCAAGCCGGCGCGCGCAGGGCGCGGCCTGTGGTGATGTCGAAGCGACCATTATGGAGCGGGCACTCGATGACGTCTTCGATGACCAGGCCGTCGGCGAGGTAGGCGTACTCGTGGGTGCAAAGGCCGTCGGTGGCGTAGAATCTGTCGCCTTTGAGGCGGTAGACTGCGAGCGTGCGGCTACCGTGATCGAGTCGGATGACGTCCTCTTCTTCAAGGTCTTCGACCGGGCATACTTCGACCCATTCGCCTGAGGACTCGGCGATGGCGGGCGTTTCAGCGGTCTCGCTTTCCGCCTCCTGCGGGATTGGCCGCATGATCTGATAACCGGGATCGCCGGTGGCCTGCTTGATCAGGGCGGGGATCATCTCCCTGTAGCACGCCCAAAGGCTCCTGTAAGGCGGGGGCATCTGATCCTTGACGGCCTCGTGAAGTTTGGGCAGGGCGTGGAAAGGGGTCATCGGCATGGAGTGATGCTCGATGTGGTACTGCATGTTCATGTAGAGATAGGCGAAGACAGGGTTGACGAAGACGGTGCGCGTGTTTTCGCGGTGATCGTATGTGTCTTCGCCGAGACCGGCGTGCTGGGTCAGGCCGAGAAGCTGGTGCAGCCAGCCGCCGTAGAAACGGGGCAGGAGCACGAACATCATGGGAAGGAAGCTGCCGATGACGATTGACCAGACGGCGAAGGCGGCGATAATGGCAAGATAGATGCGAGAGGACCAGTACATCTTGGGCAGCTCGCGCTCCGGCATGAAGTCGAGAACGTCCGAGTTAGGCCGGGCAAAGGCGTTGCGGACGACGCGCCAGACTTCAGGTGGCCCGCTGCGAAGATAGAAGAAGTCCATGGCGATTTTTAGCAGGTCGGCGGGTCGCTGGACCTGGATTTCGGGGTCGCGGCCGACGATGTAAGTGTGGGTATGGTGGCGGGAGTGGCTCCAGCGCCACATGTAGGCTTCGCGCATGGTCATGAAGGAGTTGACGTGATAGAGAAGTTCGTTGAGCCAGTGCGTGCGGAACGGTGTGCCGTGGCCGCACTCGTGCCAGCCGGCGTCGGACGAGGAATAGATGGTCCCGTAGATGAGAAAAGCAGGAATCGCCCACCAGCTTCCCCAGGAAATGACGGCGAGGTAGGCGCTGGCTGCGAGCAGGACGAACCAGAGGCCGTAGTGCCGGAGGGCGGGGCCGTCTCGGCGCTGCATGATCTCTCTCATCTGCTGGCGGGAGAGCTTTGGCTTCCACCATGTTTCTTCCATCTTCTCGACGATGCGGTCATTGTCGAGCTCAACGGCGTCCTGGTGGCCGCCGGAGAGGCTGTAGTCTCTGGGGATCGCCTGTACACTCATGGGAGTTCTCCTTTCTCGTACATGACCGGTCAGGGGACTGACATGTGGCAGTCTGCGCGAGTTGCGTCGAAAACGGGCGCGACGGGCCGCGTCTTCGCGGGCGAAATCTGTCGTTTCCAGGCTTGCCTGAGCAAGAGATGTTTGGGTGCGCGCTTTCAGAGTACGTCCGCTTCAGCTGCGGCGACTTCGCCGGGGCGGCGGTCAGTGCAGAAGCGCGTTCCCGGGTGCAAATTATACACTGAAAACAGGAAATCCGCACGTCGCGCTGACCCCATTCCGGCAGGGCACAGGGAGGAAGCGGATGGGAGGTGAACTGTTGCCTTGTGAAGACAGTTCGTTAGCGCTCTTGCAAGGGCGTCCAGCCGCGGCCGGGTATGCTGGGCCGCGTTGTATCGTAACGTTCGCGCAGTTGCCTGAACTGATCGGCGGAGTGGATTTCACGCGAAGAGTCGTTTTGATCGCGAATGACGAAGTCGGCTTCGGGCGGATAGCAGGCCATGGTGACAGGGTCGCGTTCGGGCGTGTAGGATGCCGGTTCTTCTTCTACGTTGTTGGGTACGTTGGCGCTCTGGTAGCGGAGGTCGATACTCCAACGGACCACGTCTGTGTTGTTGGCAAAGGAGGCGTGGGGGGTGAGGTTGGTCAGGAGGAGGACGTCGCCGGCCTTCATGGGGACGGGGACCGGTTCGACCGGGGGCAGGTCTTCGTCCGCGACTTCGAGGAAGCCGGCGTGTCCGTCTGTGTAGTGGCGGAGGATGCCGGATTTGTGCACGGTTGGGATGACGTGGAGGCAGCCGTTTTCGAGGGTGGCGTCGACGAGGGGGACCCAGCAGGTGACGATGAGGTGGCGGTCGCAGTGGGCGAGGAAATAGCCGGAGTCCTGGTGCCAGGGTACTTCGCCGCGGTCCCAGCCGGGGAGCTTGGGGCGGATGCGGTAGACAGAGGAGCCGACGATGTCGGGGCCGACGAGGCTCTCGATGCAGGAGAGGAGAGCCGGGTGGCGAATCGTTTGCAGCATGGCGGGGCCGTTGAAGCCGCCGCCTCCTTTGCCCATGACGCGACGGGCCAGCTCTTCGCCGGCTTCCCGGTTTTCGGCGTGAATGCAGGCCAGGCGGAGGCCGAAGGGCTGGTCCGCGTATATGTTCGTCAGCTTGCCGTCTGCCTGCAGTTCGCGGGCGCCTTGATCGATGATCTCGGTCAAAGCGTCCTGAAGCGGCTTCAGGTCCTCCGGCGAAAAGAGGCCGGGCTTGAGCAGAAAGCCCTGGCGTTGGAATTGGGAAAGTTCGTTCGGTGTCAGGCTCATGGCGCTGGGTCCGTTTGGTGACGCGTCGTGTTGGCGCAGGGATTGCGGCATGTTGGTTTCGAGGAATTATACTGCCCAAGACGCGTATGGGGAAGTTTGCTCAGTAGCTCCCTGACGGAATCTCCTCCCGCTTTTGAGCCATTCCTCATACGCGGGTACGGTGCCGGGATCTTTGAGGCTGTGAGTGACGAAGCCCTGCTTTTGGCCTGCCTCGGTGGAGATAGCCCTTGGCCTCGTAGAAGTCACATTGCTCGGGGTTCAGAATCAGAGTCATGGTCGGAAAGCGGTCAGTGAACTGCTCACTCCTTCGGTTTCAGAACAGACTGTGTTCATTCATTTTGCCTCAGACGGCGTTCCAGACCTGGACGTCGTGAATCAGGCCGTTCGGGTTGAGAAGGCCGATGCGGCCGGTGGCCTCGGCGGGCAGGCTGTAGGACTGAATCAAGAGATCGTCCACGTAGAATTCGAGAACTGATTCCTTGAGGAGCGTGCGGAATTGGACTGTGCTGGCGAAAGGCCAGGCGCGGGCCATGACGTCCTCTCGCTGGGAATGGTTCTCAGACCCGGCCATCAGGCCGAAATGAGCGACGCCGGCGGGGCCTACCCGGATGTAGCTGCCCAGGCCTGGCGCATACTCGATGTAGAGGCCGGGCCATTCCTGTTCCGGTTGTCCGGTTTCAGGAAGAGTGACGCTGCCTTCAATGACTACGCCGCCCGCGGTGTCCACTGATGCGTCTGCCATCTGGATTCGTCCGCCCTGGGCGGCGAATTGCGTCGAGACTGGGCTTTTCTTTAGCGCATCGTTGCCTTGCCAGTAGCCGAACCAGAGGGTGCCGGCTTCGTCCACGAAGGCTCTCTTGAGAGGGGCCCAGTAGCAGATGTCGCGGCCGGTGTCGAGCTGGAAGCGAGTTACTGCGTGATGGTTGACGAGGATGTCGCCGGGCGTGCGGAGGAAGCGGGCGAAGTAGGTGTGTTTGTGCTCGCCGGAGTTTTCGAGGAGGGCGTAGTTGGCGGGGGCGACGGTGTAGGGGCCGACGGGACTGTCGGCGATCATGGTCTTCATGGTCCTGGAGCCCTGGCCGACGATGGCGTAGTACCTGCCGTTGAATTCGGCGACGGCGCCGGCCTCCATGCTCTGGGGCGGGTCGGCGCCTTCCCAGACCAGCTCGGGGGAGGGCAATGCCTCCCAGTGGACGCCGTCTTCGCTGCGACCGAAGCCGAAGCCGACGGCGTCTTTGGGCGTGGCGGTCCAGTAGCCGTAGTATCCGCCCTGCGGACGGGGGAGGGGAAAGATGCAGTCCCAGCGGCCGTGTTGCTCGTAGTAGCGGGTGTCGACCTTGAAGATGTGGTCGTCGCCGAACTTTGTCCAGTTCATCAGGTCTTCGCTATGGGCGAAAAAGATGTTTTGGGTCTGGCGGCCGTCATCTTCGACGCGCCATTCGGAGTAGTTGCAGATGAAGCGGCCGCTGCTGTCGAAGTCGGGTGACTTCCAGACGGCGCCGGTGCCGAGGTAGGTGACCATTTTGTCGGAGGCTCTGATGGCCCAGCCGTGGTCGGTCCAGGTGACGCCGTCAGGGGAGGTGGCGAGACCGAAGCCTTCGCCGGGGCTGTACTCGGTGATCAGATAGAAGAGATAGAAGGTGCCCTCGTGGTAGAACATCCAGGTATCCCAGTGGGCGTCAACACCCTCTGATTTGAAAAACATGGACTGAGTCGAGTTTGTCATGTCGTGTGGCTTCCCTTGCTGGATTACAGCGCCGAGACGTACGGGAAAAGACGTTTCCTGGCTGCGGCGGGGTATCGGGATATGTCAGACTTTGAGGCCGGAGTCGACCAGGCCTTCGACATAGAATTTGCCGAGGACGATGAACAGGAGAACGAGGGGCAGCGAAGCGATCACATAGCCGGCATAGAGCGGGCCCCAGACGCTGAAGTCCTGGCTGGTCCAGCCGGCGACGCCGCCGTAAGTGGCGGACCGGGCCAGCTTGTAGAGTCCGACCGCGATCATCTGCTTTTCGTCATCCTGGATCATGACCAGGGGCCAGAGGAAGGAGTTCCAGACGCCGATGAAGTTGAGGACGGCCAGGGTCGCGAGCCCGGGCAGTGACAGCGGCAAGGTGATGCGGCCGATGAGGTCGAGGACGCCGGCGCCGTCGCAGCGGGCCGATTCGAAGAGCTCCTCCGGGATTCCGGCGATGAAGGCGCGCATGAGGAAGATGCCGAAGATGGGGCCTCCCGCCAGCTCGGGGATAATCATGGCCAGGCGGGTGTTCAACAGGCCGAGGCGTACGTAGACCATGTATGCGGGGATGAAGGAGAGTACCCAGGGGACCATCAGGAGGGCGATAATTGCATAATAGAGCGTCTCGCGGAAGGGAAAGTCCATGCGGGCGAAGACGTAGCCGCCGATGAGCGAGAGCAGCAACATTCCCATGAGGCCGATGATGGCTACAATGATGGTGTTGATCATGTAGTCGCCGACGATGTCCCAGGCGGCGGCATAGTTGCGCCAGCGCAGCGGGAAGCTGATGGCCCATCGCTCCCAACGATATTGGAGGCCGTTCTTGAAGGACCAGGTGATCAGCAGGTAGGTGGGTATGAGTGAGAGAAGCAGCATGACGGTGATGAACAGGTGCGATCCGATCTGGTAGTAGCGGAGGGGGCGCCGTGTGGAGGGAGCGGCCTGGGTGGAGGTTGTGGTACTCACTTGCTGGTCTCCTTGTACTGCCAATGCTTCTTCACTGAGAGCTAGTGGCGGACATCTTCAACGGCGGGATGAACGGTGCGGTTGACGGCCAGCGTCGCGGCAAAGGTGATGACGAAAAGGACCATGCCGATGGAAGCGGCGTAGCCGAATTGCTGGGTGCGGAAGGCCTTGTGGAACATGGTCAGGCCGGGCACCATGGTGGCGAAACCGGGGCCGCCGTCGGTGAGCACGAGAATCGTCTGGAAGGATGTAACGCCGGCAATGACTGCCAGGATCGTCATGAGGCGCACTTGTCCCAGTACGAGAGGAAGATCGATTTGCAGGGTGCGGCGCAGGCCGGTGCAGCCGTCGACTTCGCAGGCGTCGAAGATCGACTCTGAGATCTGTCCCAGCCCGCCCAGGTAGATGAGGGTGCCGACGCCGGAGACCCAGGGGAAGCCCATGAACATGATGGCGTAAAGTGCGGTGGCGGTGTCGCCAAGCCAGTTACGCGCCAGAAATCCGACTCCGAACTGTTCCAAGAGGCCGTTGATGACGCCCAGATTGGGGTCGTAGATCTGTTTCCAGAGGAGGATGACGACGATGAGCGGCACGAGCATGGGGATGATGAGAAAGAGGCGGTAGAGCTCTTTGGACTCGGTGTCGCGGATGCGGAAGATGAGAACGGCCATAATGAAGGGGATGACGGCGCCTGAGAAGAAGAAGAATGCGAGCAGTTTGAACATGTTGAAGAGCTCGCGCGGGGTCTCGGGAGAGGTGAAGTAGACGCCAAAGTGCTGGAGGCCGACGAAGCTGGCTTCGACGCCGGGCCGCCAGCGGTAGAAGGCGCGAAGGAGGCCGAGTATGGGCGGGTAGTAGTTGAATATGAGGAGGAGGATGAAGATGGGGGCAAGAAGGGCGTAAGCCTGCCAGGAGCGGCGCATTGCCTGCCAGGTTGAGAACTCCCTCGACCTAGCGGGAATCGTTCTGCCGGCGTCTGCCTTATTGCCCTGTTCTAATGATTCTGTACCTTCTGTCATGCTAGCTCCGTACGCTATTCAAATTGAAGGACCTCGTTTCCTATTGCGTAGAGGTGGCCATTACAGGTGCGATGCCGTTGCGCTGTCCGCGGGAAGTGTCTCGGGGCCAAACAGGACTAAATGTTGGAAAGGCTTTCTTCGGGCTGATCGAATTCTAGTTGCAAGGGACGGGCAGGAAGCGGTAGCCAAAGCCCATTTTTGACTTGCCCTGGTTCAATCTGAGGAAAGCGGAATTTCGACGGGCACTTGAATGGAGAAGCTCTTGTCAACCTCGAGCCAGCGTCCAATGTTGATGTCGATGACGTTGATGATTGAGTCCGTTTTGATGTCGTAGGCCGTGGCCGGATTGGGCGTGAAAGTGATTTCGACTTCGCCGTTTTCGTCGGTGTAGGACCACTCCGGGATCATGAGGCCGTTGCCGGGCTGCAGCCAGGCCTGCAAGGTGTCGTTTACGCGCGGTTGGCCGTTTTCGGTGACACGGACCGTGAGAATGATCGAGTCTTCGCCGTCGGATACGACTTTTTCCTTGTTGAACTCGCCTTCAATGACGACGTTGTTGAGACGCACCAGTGACCATATGAAGTCGGCTGCAAGGAGGGCGAATATCAGGAGGAGCAGGCCGACTGCGGCCAAGCGGATTTTGCGTAGCATGGTAGCGGCAGGAGGAAGGCGGATGTGGGTGAGCGGACAGGCCGGGCGCCGCTATCCGCTCACCCACAGATTGGCAATTTAATGTAAGTTCAATTTGAGACCAAGAGTTTTTCGTACTCAGGGTCGAGTTCGAA
>VXMH01000066.1:0-35880 GCA_009841235.1 Caldilineaceae bacterium SB0661_bin_32
CCCACCCAGACCGCATTCTCCACTCACCCCCACAAACTACGGTAGGGGCAGGCCTCGCCCCTGCCCCTCACACGCCCACCCAGACCGCATTCTCCACTCACCCCCACAAACTACGGTAGGGGCAGGCCTTGTGCCTGCCCTCGTGGACTCTCTGGCTCACTTCGGCAGTATTGGCAAACCAGACTTAGATGCGATTGCCCTGTGGCGCCGGCGGTTGCGGTGGGACTGGGAACAAGGCGAAATATGCGCGCCAATTTTTTGCTTCCTTGTTGGAAGAGAAGTACAATTGTGCAGGCAGTTGGCTCCCCTGTGCCGCTGCCTCTTTCCATATGTCGATAAATGACGGCGAGCGGTGTTCTTCCTGCTTGTGTCGAACGGCATCCACCTGCCGGAAATAGAGAATGACAGCCACCTGTTCTACACTCACACATCTTTCGTGCAGCCGGTGTGGTGAGGCGTACGACGCAGAACAGTTGATGAATCTGTGCCCGGCCTGCGAAAAACCTTTGCTGGCGCGTTACGATCTTGCACAGGCGGCGAAAACGCTGACGCGCGAATCTTTACAGGGACGTGAACCATCGCTGTGGCGGTATGAGGAGGTGCTTCCCGTGCGGACGCGGGCGGCCCAGCTCAAGCTGGGGGAAGGGTGGACGCCCCTGGTCTGCGCGCGTCCGCTTGGCGATGACATCGGCTGCCCCGAAACGCTGATCAAAGATGAGTCTCTCAACCCGACCGGCAGCTTCAAGGCGCGAGGGCTGGTGATGGCGGTGGGCCGGGCCCTCGAGCTGGGCGCGGTCGAGCTGGCGATTTCGAGCGCGGGCAACGCGGCGGGCGCGATGAGCGCCTATGCCGCGAAGGCGGGGATGCCCGCCCATGTCTATATGCCGGAGGATGTGCCGGCCGCCTTTCGCGTCGAGTGCAGCAACCTGGGCGCGGAGGTAACGCTGGTTGACGGCCTGATCACCGACTGCGGCGCGCGAGTGCGGAAGAAGGTCGAAGAGTGCGGCTGGTTTGACGTCAGTACGCTCAAGGAGCCCTACCGGATTGAGGGAAAAAAGACGATGGGCTATGAGGTCGTTGAGCAGCTGGGCTGGCGTATGCCCGATGTCATGATTTACCCGACCGGCGGCGGAACGGGGCTGGTGGGCATGTGGAAGGCATTCGACGAGATGGAGGCGTTGGGCCTGATCGGAAGCGAACGGCCGCGCATGGTCAGCGTGCAGAGCAATGGCTGTGCGCCGATGGTGCGGGCATTTGAGCAGGGGGAGCAGTTTGCCGAGGCCTGGGAAGGCGCGCAGACCGTTGCCGACGGCTTGCGCGTGCCTGCGGCGGTGGGAGACTTCTTGATTCTCGAGGCCGTGCGGGAAAGCGGCGGCGCCGCCATTGCGGTCAGCGACGAAGAGATGCTGTACAGCGCCAGGCAGATGGGGCGGCATACCGGCGTCTTCCCGGCCCCGGAGGGTGCGGCTACGCTGGCCGGTCAGAAGCGGCTGCTGGAGTCGGGCTGGCTGCAGGACGACGAGACTGTGGTCCTGTTCAACACCGGCAGCGGGCTGAAATACGCCCATTTGTGGTCATAGTCTTGAATGCGATGGACTTGAAAAAGGGACGATCCGGACAAAAAGCCACAGCACACGGAAGATAATCGAGGTGTAAAGTTGGAACGCATCAAAAACTACAGGGCCGCGGTCGCCGGCCCGGAAGAGACCCACGAAAGTCTGAGCAACGGCATCAACAGCATCGCCGATCTGCTCGCGCCGACCCTCGGCCCCATCGGCGGGCATGTGGTGCATGAGCGGGACGGCACGCGCGGGCCGGAGCTCCTGGACGACGCGGCGACTGCAGTCCGCCGCATCCTCAGCCTGGGAGACCCGAAAGTGGATGTCGGCGCGATGTTGATGCGTCACATCGTCTGGCGGATAGCCGGGAAGGTGGGGGACGGCGGAACGGCCACCGCCCTCCTGACGCGGGAGATCTACCACCAGGCCTTGAAGATGATGACGGCCGGTATCGGATACCGGGAGCTGGAGATCGGTCTGCAGGCCGCCACTGCGGCCGTATGCCGGGAACTGACTGAAATGGCCGCGCCGGTCGAAACCGAAGACGACCTCGCGGTGGTGGCCCTGACCGTCGTCAAGGATCGGGACCTGGCTGCGACGATCGGCGAGCTGAGCTACCTGCTGGGACCGGACGCGCGCGTCTCGGTGGAGAAATTTGTGGCTCCTTTTCTGGCGCGTGAATATCATGCCGGCGCCAACTACAAGGCCGAGATCGCCAGCTTCCACCTCTACACTGACCCGATTCGCAAATGGGCCATTTACGGGGACTCCACGATCGCCCTGGTCGATGATACGCTTTCGGAGGCGGCCGAGACGGTTGCGCTTATCGAAGCGGCGATGAAGATGGGAAAGAAATCTCTTGTCATTATTGCCTCCCATATCAAGGAGGAGGCGCTCCATGTGATGGTGCGCAACCAGACCGAGGAGAAGAAGAAGATTTCGATTCTCGGCATCCAGATGAAGGAGATCGGCGACCCGCGACGGATGGCTTTCCAGGACCTGACGACGCTGACGGGAGCCAATATCCTCGGCCGCAACTACTACGCCTATGCGGCCAACGCCAAAGAGGCCGATCTGGGCGAAGCGATGCGCGTGCAGGTTGACCGCAAGATGATGCAGTTGCAGCCCTACCAGAGCCGCATTGCCGAGATGCAGGAGACGGTCGATCAGCTTCGGTCCCGGCTTGACGGCCTGCGGGTTGATAATGATGAACGCGACGACATAATCAACCGCATCGCTGCGCTCACCGGCGGCATGGGCGTGCTGAAGGTGGGCACGAATCTCAAGCATGAGCGCGATATTGTTTCGGCGCTGTCGGAGCGGGCGCTCACCGCCGCTTCCCAGGCGCACAGGACCGGGGTTGTACCGGGAGGCGGTGCCGCGTTCGTCCATGCGCGCAAAGCGCTGGACAAGCTCGAGATGGACGGTGAGGAGAACGTTGGCGTCAAGGTGCTGTACGATTCGCTGAGCGCGCCTTTCCTGCAAATCGTCCAGAACGCCGGCATTGAATCGCCTTCGGTGGCGGCCATCCGGCTGGAAGAGGCCGGGCCGGCCCACGCGTTTGATGTTGTCAAAAAGCAGCTTGTCAATGCTAAGGAAACGGGCCTGGTGGATGTCACGGGCGTGCAGTCCGCGGTGCTGGAAACGGCCGTAAGCGGGGCGTTGATGGCACTGGGCACCAACACGATCGTATTCCACCGCGAACCAACAGAAAGCATGGAACCGTAAACGATGTCGATCATTCTCTCCCTATCAGAATATGAAGGAACTATATGGGCAGCCGGCCCCTATGGCCTGTTTGCCGTTGGCGAGGAAGAGCTGACGCCCACGCCCCAGCCGCAGGAAAGGTTGACCGCGGCCTGCAGCCTGGGGGACCGCATTTTCACCGGCGGCGCGCCCTTTGGCGTGGCCTATCTTCTGGATACTGCGGAACAGTGGCAGGCGGCCTGGCAAGAGGGCGCGGAATCCGCGGTGCTCACCTTTGCTTCATCGCCGGACTACGACGACTCGGGCGTTATCCTGGCCGGCAGCGAGGGTGACGGCGTCCTTCGCACCCGCGATCGCGGCCTCCGCTGGATGCCCAGCAACTTCGGATTGCGAAACCTGACCGTTCTGACGCTTGCGTGGGCGCCCCCCATGCAGGAGGACGCGTGGCCCCGCTGGCAGGTGGTGTTCGCAGGGACGGAGGAGGGCATCTACCGTTCGCCCAATGCCGGGCTGGGGTGGAAGCGCAGCAGTTCCGCTGACGCAGCCTACCAGACTGTTGCGGTTGCGCCTGACGTGCATTGCAGCGGGCTGGTGCTGGCCGGAACAGAGGAGGGCGGGCTCTGGCGGTCGACCGACGGGGGCCGCACGTTTGCCGCAGTGGACGGCGCGCCGGAGCAGGTGAACTCGCTCGTCGCCCTGGTGAACGGGGACGGCAGTTCGGCTAACTGGCTGCTGAGCGATGACACGCAGCTGTGGAGCTCGCAGGACGGCGCGGCTTGGACTCCGGTTGCAGGCAGCGCGCCTGCTCTCTGTATGCTGGAAGTGGACGGCAGCGTCTACGTTGGCGGCGAAAACGGGGTCACTGTGGTAGACGGCGCCAGTTTGCAGGTCGAGAGACAGTTGCAGATTCCGGCCATGTAGCAAGGTCTTGGTGTAGTCCATTTTGTCCCGCCGACCTGCAAAGCCCGGACCATCAGACATTCGCACCCTCTGGAGTCCTCCATGCTTCTCATTGACGCCCACCTCGATCTGGCGATGAACGCGCTGCAGGGCAACCGGGACCTGACGCGTTCGGTCTATACGATTCGGACGACTGAGCAGAAGAACAGCGGCAAGGGACAGGGTTACGGCACGGTCGCCTTTCCGGAGATGCGCCAAGGCCGCGTCGCGCTCAGTTTCGCGACCGCGATCGCGCGTTCGACGGGACATCCCGCTCCCAATATCGACTACGATCATCCTACCCAGGCCAGCGCGGTGGCGCAGGGTCATCTGGCGTACTACCGGGCGCTGGAGGAGCTGGGGATCGTTCGAATCATCACGACCGCGAGCGATCTGAACGAGCACTGGAATGAATGGACGGCATGGGAGGATGCGGGAGGCGAGGAGCCGCCGCTCGGGTTTGTGCTGTCGATGGAGGGCGCCGATCCGATCCTGTCGCCGGAGCATGTTGAGTTCTGGTACCAGGCCGGGCTGCGGGCGATCGGTCCGTCCCACTACGGGCCCAACCGCTACGCTGGCGGCACGGGGACTGAACTCGGATTGGGTGAGATGGGTCCTGCGCTGCTGCGGGAGATGGAGCGGCTGGGGATCATGCTGGACCTGACGCACCTGTCAGATGAATCGTTCTGGGAGGCGCTGGAGATCTACAATGGACCGGTTCTGGCCAGCCATAACAACTGCCGGGCAATCGTCCCGCACCAGCGACAGTTCAGCGACGAGCAGTTGCGCGCTATCATCGAGCGGAACGGCGTCGTCGGCATGGCGATGGACGTCTGGATGATGTCGACGAAGTGGCGGGGCGGCCAGGAGTGGAACTACGATATTATGCTGGAAGATATCGTGCCCCACGTCGATCATATATGTGAGCTGGCTGGCAATGCCAATAACATCGCCATCGGGACCGATCTCGACGGCGGTTTCGGCCGCGAGCAGTCGCCGGCCGACCTGGACACGATCGCCGATCTGCAGCGGATCCCGGAGTTGTTGCGCGGCAACGGCTACGCAGAGGATGACATTGCGGCGATCTGTCATGGGAACTGGCTGCGACTCTTGCGGGAGGCGCTTGGGGGCACGTAGATGAAGCGCGGGACGATTACGCTCCGGGCCCTTGCGTTTGCGCTGATTCTGTTGGGTTGCGGTCCGCCCGGCGGAGGAGAAAGCGGGCAGGCGTTGTCGACCGGGACCCCGTCCGTGGAAGTTACGGCAACGCCGACCGAGGTCAGTCTTCCCCAGGTCGAGGGGCCGGTGGAGAATGCGGACGTATCCAACGCTCAACTGGTGGCATTGGGCGAGATTCTCTACCAGCAGTACTGCGCCTCCTGCCACGGCGCAGAGCTTGAAGGGCAGCCAAACTGGAAAATCCGGGATGAGAACGGATATCTGCCTGCCCCGCCGCATGACGAGACCGGACACACATGGCATCACCCCGACGAGCAGCTGTTTGAGATTACAAAGATTGGGACAGAGGCATTTGTAGGAATGGGATACCGGAGCACCATGATCGGCTTCGGCGATCAGCTTGACGATACTGAGATCTGGGCGGTATTGGCCTACATCAAGAGCCAGTGGCCGCCGAGAATTCAGAGGGCGCAGCCCAAATAGGTTTGTCCGAGCCTGTAACGACAGAATGTCGGCGGGCGAAAGTGATCTGCGAAAAACATTGGAACTGCAGTAAAACGACAAAACATCCATTCACCCTTCCATTTGATAAGAGTCCAGGGGAGACAGCAGAGATGCGCAAGGAAGTATACACTAAGAAAGGCGCGCCGCCGGCGGGCATCTATTCGCAGGGCATCGTGGCCGACGGCCCGGTCGCCTACATCGCCGGCCAGGGGCCCCTGGACCCGGCCACCGGTCAGATGGTCGAGGGCGGGTTTCGGGAGCAGGCGACGCGCGTATTCGACAATCTGACGATCCTGCTGGAGGCGGCCGGCACTTCGTGGGAACACGTTACGAAGGTCGGTGTCTTTCTGGCCGACCTGAACGACTTCGCCGAGATGAACGAAGTCTACGAGCAGTATGTCACGAAACCATATCCGGCGCGTACGACGGTCGGCTGCCAGCTGCCGAACATTATGCTCGAAGTCGACTGCATCGCGGTCGTGCCGGAGTAGAGGCGGCGAGCGTTTTTCTGGTACGCAGCAAACTGCCTGAGGAGAGAACCATGACTTTTGACGAATTCAAAGCAAGCTTGTCGGACGACGCGCCGCCGGCCGGAGTCGGCGCACCCCTGCGCGCCCTCTGGTTGGATGCCGCCAACGACTGGGACGGCGCCCATGACGCTCTGCAAGGGCAACCGGACGGGAATGGGTCCGCCTGGGTGCATGCCTATCTGCACCGTGTTGAGGGCGATCTGTCAAACGCCGACGGCTGGTATCGCCGCGCCCGGAAGCCGGCCAGCAGCGCCCCCCTGCCGCAGGAATGGGAGGAGATCGCCCGGGCCCTGTTGCAGGGCTGATCTTTTCGAACGAAGCTTCAGCAGTTCCATCGGGAAACGCAACTCCATCAGGCGCTGAAAGGACCTCTCCCCTCAATATGTCATCCCCTTCGTTGGCGCCCTCGGCCGAGCGCGTCCCGGTTTCCCGTATTCGGGCGCTGGCAGACGTGGCATTCGGCATGGAGGACGTGCTTTCCCTCCAGTTCGGCGAGTCAACCTTTCCGACGCCGCCCTACGTGATCGACGCGGTGAACCGGGCAGCGCAAGAGGGTTGGACCTGTTACTCCCCAAATCAGGGGCTGCCGTCGCTGCGCGTTGCAATCGCCAACCTCATAGCAAGGCTGCACGCAGTAGAGATCGATCCCTCGGAGATACAGGTCACTTCCGGGGGCGTGCAGGCGCTGAACCTGGCGATCAAGTGCGTCGTCGACCCGGGTGATGAGGCAGTTGTGCTCAGCCCGAACTGGCCCAACGGTTCGGCGATGATCGAGATGTTCGGCGCACGCGCTGTAGAAGTGCCGATGGCGCGGGCGGGGCAGCGCTTTACACCGGACGTCGACGCAATGGAGAGCGCGCTGACGCCGCGAACGCGCCTGCTGCTGTACGCCTCACCCTCCAATCCGCTGGGCTGGACGGCGACGGTCGCTGAACAGCGGATGTTGCTGGATTTTGCCCGGCAACACGGGCTGTGGCTGCTGACTGACGAGGTCTACGAGCGCATCTATTACGGCGGTCGCGGCGAAGCCGGGGCCGAGGTGGGTAACGCCAGTGCCTGTTCGGGGCAGCTTGCGCCCTCGATCCTGAAGCTCTGTTCGCGCGAAGACGCCGTCATCGTCGTCAACTCCTTTTCCAAGACCTACTGCATGACCGGCTGGCGGCTCGGCTGGATGGTGAGCCGGGGCGATTTCGTAAAGAAGGCGGCGCAGTTGAACGAGTTCATCGTTTCGCACGCGCCGACGATGATCCAGCGGGGCGGTGAGGCGGCGATTGCCCGCGGTGAGGACGACATCGCGGCGATGGTGGAGGAGTTTCAGGAGCGGCGCGACTTCTGTGCCGGGATGCTGCAAACGGTTCCCGGGGTCAACCTGCCGGAGCCGGAAGGGGCCTTCTATCTCTTTCCGCAGCTTGAAGGCGTGGACGACTCATACCGGTTCGCCCTCGATCTGCTGCGCACGCGGCGCGTGGCGGTGGCGCCGGGGAGCGCGTTCGGCAACGGCGGCGAAGGTTCGATCCGCATCTGTTACGCGCCGGACATGGACGTCCTGAAGCCGGCGATGGAGCGGATCTGCGAGTTTATACAGACCTGTGCTTCCTGACAGCGGCAAGTCAGAATAGAGCCCAGACATACCACACAAGGAATATCGAATGAATTCCCAAGCGATCCTGGAAGAGCTGAAGACGGTCGATACACCGTCGATCACCAACGTGGTTGCCACCTACCCTGAAGATCCGCTCTGCCTGGGCCTTTACAACCCGTGGACGGAAAACTGGTATACGGATGAAACGATTCGCTGCATGTATCCTGAGCTGGGAGCGCTGGCCGGTTACGCCGTTACCTGTGTCTACGGCCTGCCGGACCCGAACTTTTCGCGAGTGGGTTTCACGGACGTGCTGGAGGCGCTGGACGCGTCGCCGAAGCCGACGATCCTGGTCCTGGAGCAGAAGTTTCCGCCCGAAATAGCGGGCAAGGTGGGGCTGGCCGGCGGCAACATGACGGCCGCGATGCAGGCCGTCGGCTGTGTGGGCTGTATTTCGAACGGCCCGTCAAGAGACATCGACGAGATCCGGCCGATGGGCTTCCAGTATCTGCTCAGCGGCGTCACGCCCGGGCATGGGGCGATGGCTGTGCAGGCGGTGAATGTGCCGGTGCACGTCCGGGGGATGGATGTCGCGCCGGGCGAGATCGTGCACATGGATGAGAACGGCGCCTGCAAGTTCCCGGCCGACAAGATAGAGGATGTTCTGCGCAACGTCAAGCAGCTGCTGGCGCATGAAGAGGAACGCATTGGCCGGATGCAGAAGGCCTCGAGCGCGGCGGAGGTGCGGGCAATTCTCGCCGGTCACAGCTACGGGGATGACGAAGAGTGAGGGGAGAGAAGTAAGGAGTGAGGAAAGAGGAGTGAGAGAAGGTCTCACTCCTCTTTTTTTGTTCTTAGTAAGTGCCCTCTTTCATGGCAGGGAGTCTTCGGTTTCGGTGACGTCGATGCGGACTGCCACCCAGCCGTCGTTGTCGCTGAGGATGTCGTCATTGATGCGCAGGTAGAGAATGCCGTGTTGGGTTGCCTGCATGTTTACGCGTTTGCCAACGACGAAGCGGAACCCGGTTTCGCCGATGCGCCCGATGAGCGCGCCGCCCGTTCCTTCCCCTATTGGGTAGAAGCCGGGCGCGGGATAGATTGGATGACCTCCGGGCCCGTGGAACTCATCTGGCGTGTAGAGCCACTCGCCTTCCGCTTCAATCTCGACCAGGTCTCCTTGATCGATGCGCACTCCGGTGCTCTGCCAGTCACGATAGGCGTAGATCCGTTTGGCGATGAGGTCGCTATGGCTGCGGGAGACGGTCAGGTTCCGCGGCGCCGTCTGCGTCAGCGTCACCAGAACGGCGACGGCGCCTGCCAGGAGTACTATTTTGCGCATGCGTCACTCCTCCGCTGAGGGCCGCAGTTCGAGGATCGGCTCGGCGCCGGTTCCGAGAATCCACTTGCTGTTCTCCTTCAGTTCGACGGCAATGAGATAGTCGATATACTTTTCCGCGAGCGTGCCCTTGCCTTCCAGTTCACTGAGGATGGCGCGGACCGCGAGTTGCTGTGCCTCCGTTGTGAGCTGGATCTGTTCGGCTTCGGCGGCTGCGGAGGTGGTGATGCGATAGGCCTGGGCTTCGGCCTCCTTTTGCGCGGCGTAGAACTGTGCGTCGGCGACGGTGCGCTGCTGCGCCGCTTCGGCCTCGGCCTGTTCCTGGCGCTGCGCGGCCACCATGCGGTCCTTGATTGCTGACAAGACCTCGGCGGGCGGCGACGCGCTCTGGATCTGCACGGTCATGAATTCGACACCGTACTGATCCTCCTTCTCCTTCAGCTCCTGCATGATCTCAAGGTTCATCTCGGTGCGCTGGTTCATGACGCCGGTCATCGTCTTGGTGTTGATGACGTCCCGCAGCCTGCCCTGCACGAATTCGAAGACGATACGCTCCGGGTCGTCGACGGCGAGGGCGAAGCGCTCGGGGTTGGTGACCCGGTAGGTGAACTGGAGAGAGACGTCCATCGTGACATTGTCGGAAGTCATGGCGGGAATGCGCTCGACGTAGCCGAGCCGCTCGATGACTTTGACAATTATGACCGTGTCGACCAGGGGGACTTGAACGTGCCATCCCGGCGTCTGCACGCCGAGAAAGCGGCCGCCGCGCAGGTGCAGGCCGCGTTCGAACTCGTGGATTTTGTAAACTGCCGCCCGGCCGACGTAGAGTGCGATCAGGAAAACTGCCAGCGCCGCCAGAACTACGATTGAGAGTTTGTAGAGCCGTTCCAGGTCCGATCCGACAGGTTGCCGTGTTTCCGGCACGGGAGTCACTACTGTTTCTTCGCTCATCTCTGCTTCTCCTTTGGGGGAACTGTGTCCTGCCTTCTCAGAATGAAGAGGGCCGGATTCGTCGTTGGCCCTCACCGTTGCTCCGGGAATGCGGAGCAAAACGCGACCAACCATTTGCAGTGACGGGGCTATAAACTTTTCGACCTTAACTACCCTGAACAACCATTGGACCAGCGGGGGCAACAGAATTGGGCCACTGAGGATCAGCCAGCTTAAGCCGGCAAGCGGGACCAACAATATCAAGAAGCCCAGGCTCCTTCCAAAACCATAGGCGTAACCGTAGCCGAGCAAATAGAAAAGATTCGAGACGATAACGCCCAGAAAGAGAAGGGCCGCTTGCGACCAGTCTTTTTTTCCACGAAAGAGCGTGGTAGGAGGATGCCAGTACAGCGCAGCGAAAGCCGCGGCTCCCGCTGCTGAAAGCGTTACAAAACGCAGGTCGTGGCCGAATACGTCCCCTCCCACAAGCTGGAAGAGTGGGATGATCAGTGCGGCATGAGGGAAAACCGTATATGCCCCCAGAAGTCTCTGAGACCTGCGCCAGCCGCCCCAGAGTGCGGTCACGAAGTAGGGCGAAAATACCAGGAAAATGATGGTGTAGCCCAGTAAGATCGCGAAGACTCCGGTACCCCAAGCCAATAGGGGAATGGCGAACTGGAGCAAGACGGCGACCGCCGCATACGACGCGAATCCCAGCCAGGGGTAAAACCAGCGCGGGCGCCCAGCCTGCCAGCCAATTAGCGCCCCGCCAACGTAAACGACGCGTAGTGACCAGATCACGCCTTGCAACCACAGTTCGGAGGGCGCTCGGTCCGGAGCGTTGCCTGCCAGCCAGTATGTGGCGGGCAGCAACATGAAGGGCAGGGCGATGAGTGCTGCGGAGTGAATCGTAAAGGTGCGGTTCATGGATCGATCAGGTGAACAAGCCCGACATTAAGCACAGTATACCGCGGCGAAGAAACGGTTTTGGAATCGATTCAGTCTTTTCTCGGACGGTTGCTGTACGCATTAGAGATGGCGCCGATACACAAAGTGTCGAAATTTGGTGCTTTGCGGTTGGGAGATAATGCGATTACTATGGAAACTCACCAAAATCTGTAGACGATTCCTGCTCCGTCTTTGCCTTGAATGAACGAAACTCAGGCTCATTCCGACCGCGTGCCGCGGAATTCGTCTACACCGGATTGTCTGTTTTTCTACCAGGGTCCCATTTTCTTCCCTACGGCTAATGCCAGTACCATCGGCAGTTTGCACTTTCCTCTGCTGATACTCGCGCTGGCAAAGCTCCGCCTACAGGGGCGCCGGATTCTCGTTGGAGGAGGGAAGGCCTGACTTTAGGAACGCGGACCTGCGCATTTGCCTGCATTCTGCTGGACTTCTAGGAGAAACTATCGTGTCGGACAGCCAGCTTCGCGTCGGCTTCGGTGAGACCGACATTACTCCGCCGCACGGCCTCTACATGTGCGGCAGCCTCGACCCGCGCCGGAATGAGGGCACGACCGATCCATTGCAGTCCCACGCACTCGTTGCGGAATGCGGCGGCAGGCGGATCGCCATCGCGGGCGTCGACCTGATAGGCTTGCCCAAGGAGCTGGCGGACAAGATCATCGCTGAAGCCGCCCGCCGTACAGGCATCCCGTCGGATGCAATTATGATCTCCTGCAGCCACACACATAGCGGGCCCTATACGGCTGAGGGCGTCTATTCTTCAGACGTGATCGACGTGAACTACCTCGCGACGCTGCCGGAACGCATCGCGGCGAGCGTTGACGAAGCCGCTGGACGGATGGAGCCGGCTTCGATGCACATTGGCCGCTCCCTGGTCCACCACGGTATCCATAACCGCCGCGTCATCTGCCCGGATGGCAAGGCGCTGAATACGTGGATGCCCCAGGCGCTCAACGACCTGGAGTACATCCCTCAAGTGTATGGAACGGCAGGTCCGGTCGATCCCGAGATGTGGGTCGTTCGTTTTGACAGGCTGGACGGATCAACACTGGGTGTCTTCTACAATTACTCACTGCACACCAACTCTAAAGGGGGAACGACCTGGTCGGCCGACTACCCGTGCGTGGTGGCCGAACAGTTGAGAGAGGAGTATGGCCCCGGAGTGATCTCAGTCTATACGCCGGGCGCATGCGCCGACATCAACGTGACGCTGGGTGGCGTGCGCTGGCGCGAAGGCGCAACTTACTTCGCGGAGCAGGCGGTGGACGCGGCGCGGCGGGCCATTCCCGTAGACGGGCCTATCGCGGTTAGCGCGATCCGCCGGGACATCACCGTTCCGCGGCGGGACCCGGCCGATCATTCGCCTGAGGCGATTGGTCGGCTCAACTGGGGCGGGGCCGGTGGCCGCGCCGACGTCTTTGACCGGCAGGCCGAGTTGGTCGCGGCTCTGCCTGAGAAGTGGGACGTGCCCGTCAACGCGGCCCGCATCGGGCCTCTCGCGATCGCATCCAATCCGGGGGAGCTGTTCGTCGAGCACGGGCTCTCGATCAAGCGGCGCTCCCCTTTTCCGTACACTGTAGTGGCTGAGCTGACGAACGACCTGGCCATGTATCAGCCTACCGAGGCGGCCTTCGAGCAGGAGGGATATGAATGCCTGGTAGGGCCCAATCGGATCGCTCTGGAAGGCGTCGAACGAATTGTGGATACCGCGGTGGAACTGGTGGAAGAATTGTGGAACGAATAGGCTGTCCTATGGCGGCAGAAGAGGCTGGTTGACAACACGGGACGAACAGTTGAAGAAGGAGCAGCGGACACGATGAGTAAGCTTAAGACCGGATTTGTGGGGTTGCACCGCGGGGGCGGGTTGATGCGCAGCCTGGCCGGCCATCCGCAGGTGGAGGTTGCCGCCCTGTGCGACATTGACGAGGATACTTTGGCCGATACGGGGGCCGCCTTCTCGCTGCCCGACGAGAAGATGTTCACCCGGTTCGAGGACTTCGTGAACGCGCCGCTGGATATCGTCGTGGTGGCGACGCCGATCGAGTATCACGCTGAGCATTCGATCGCGGCGATGGAGAGCGGGAAGCATGTGCTGTGCGAACAAACGGCGGCTTACACGGTGGAGGACTGCGCGCGCCTGGTGGATACGGTGCACAAGACGGGACGCGTCTACATGATGGGTGAGAACTACTGCTACTTTCATTACATCCGGGAGTGGCAGGCGTGGATCAGGCAGGGGAAGCTGGGCAAGATCTTCCACGCCGAAGGCGAATACATCCACGAGATCGTGCCGCTGCTCCGCAATCCTGAAACCGGCGAGCGCAGATGGCGTTATACGCGCGCGCCGATCTGGTATTGCGCGCACTGCCTTGGTCCGATTCTTACTTTGATGGAGGACCGCATCGTCAAGGCGACCGGCGTCCATTCGGGCAAAAACATCTACCCGGACGAGGGACTGGGCTACCTCGACATGGAGGTAGGGCTCTTCCAGACGGAGAAGGGCGCCACTGTCAAAATCCTGCGCAGCCAGGTGGCGCCGCGACATCCCGATATGATCTTCTACACGCTCTACGGGGAGAAGGGGTTCGTAGAGAACGGACGCCAGGGCGGGTGGGGCGGCACGACCGGCCTCTTCTACAGCGAAGACGAGGCCGCGGCCAAGGATGGCGCGCGGCAGATCGAGTGCCCGACGGTTGACCCCGATGCGCCGGAGGAGGCGCGGCGGGGCGGGCACGGCACCTCAGAATACTACATGGTGCGGGACTTCATCGGCGCGATTGAGCAGAACGCCAAGCCGCCGATCGACGTGGTTCGGGCATTGGACTTCACAGTTCCCGGAATCATCGCGCACGAGTCGGCGATGCAGGGCGGAAAGTGGTTGGACGTGCCGCTGTTCTGAGTTTGCCTGCCCAGCTGTGACGATACCCCAGATTGCGTATGCGGGCGTTCAGTCGAATTCGTCGGCGGCTTTTTCGGCGAAGGGCTGGTTGGTCTGCTTGTCCGCTCTGGGCTGCGCGCCGGTCCTGCGCCGGCGTTTGCGCCCTTTGCGCCTGGGCTTGGGTCTCTCGGGTGAGATTTCGTCCTGCGAAATAACCGGGTAGGGGGCGAAGAGAGCCAGGTCCTCCTCACAATCGGAAAAGTAGATTCGTTCCCGGCGGAGTGTACGGGCGTAATCGTCGAAGCCGAGGGCGTCGACCAGCTCGTCGGGGCGGCCGGTAGCCCCGGGACGCATCTGTACGCGCATGAAAATGCTGTGCTCCGCCTCGACATTGTCAAAGCCGGAGTATCGCAGTTCCAGGACCAGTGGGCGCAGGTTGTAGCGGTAGCGCTGGCCGTGGCGCTCCCGTTCGCGCCAGACCTCCACTTGCTCCAGAAACGCGTCGATCTTTGCCTGCAGCTCCGATTCGGACACTTCGCCGGCGTCGGCGTAGATCAGAACTGTGTAGTCGGCGCCGACAGTCAGGGACTGGGGCGACACCGTTTTGAAGGGCACCTCGGTTGCGCTGAGCAGACGCACACCGGGGGGCAGCTTTTCACGGATCCGCACTGACAGTTCATCCAGCGGGACAGGCGGGCTGAAGGCCGCGTCGAGCAGTTCGCATACGCCGGTCATGCCGAGGCCGAGCGGCGCGGCGAACTGGATGTGGGGCTGCGGGTTGAAGCCGCGCTTGTAGAGGAGCGGCAGATCGGCGCGGCGCAGGGTCCGTTCCCAGAGGCGGGACTCGTCCTGGTGGCTGATGAACTTGATCGCCTCGCCTTTTTCGTAGGTAAAGCGGACGCGCTGGCGCGGGAGCTCTTCGGGCAGGGCTTCTGGCTGGGGCAGGGTGTTCGCATCCATCAGGCGGTCTCCGCCTCAGCGACCCGCTGGCTGACGGTGCCGTGACGGCGCTGGGGCACGCGTTCTTCGAACTGGCCGGCGGCGTTCTCCAACTGAATGAGCTGGGCGGGGTCCGCGCCTGTGCCGGCGGGGAG
Source organism: Caldilineaceae bacterium SB0661_bin_32 (assembly GCA_009841235.1). Taxonomy (GTDB): domain Bacteria; phylum Chloroflexota; class Anaerolineae; order Caldilineales; family Caldilineaceae; genus Bin5. The sequence goes on from VXMH01000066.1 coordinate 15,208, forward strand.
CGAGATTCCCGCTTCCTTCATTTCGTCGTTGAAGTAGAGCGGCACCGGCACGACGTCGACCGGCTGGCGGGTCTTGTCCTTGCCCAGCGGCGGGCAGCGCCATGCCTCGTCGGGCGCCTCCCGGCGCTGCTCTTTGAAGTATCCCAGGATGCCGCAGGAGAAGCAGTGTTCGCGGCAGTCGTCGACGACGCCGCCGGCGTAGGTGTGCAGGTACTCCTGCGCCAGGAACGCCTTATCGAGACCGGCTGAGATGTGCTCCCAGGGAAGTATCTCGTCCAGGGGGCGCTGACGGCGGGCGAACCAGTCCATCTCCAGCTTGCAGTCGGCAAAGGCCTGCCGCCACAGGTCGAAGCGGAAATGCTCGCCCCAGGCGTCCAGCTTGGCGCCGAGCTCCCAGGCGCGCTGGATGACGTCGCACAGTTTGCGGTCGCCGCGTGTGAGAAAGGCTTCGACCAGCGTTTCGGTGGGATCGTTCCACGTGAAGTGGATCGCGGGATCCTTCAGCTCCTGCTGCAGGAGGCGTACCTGCTGACGGATGATCGATTCCTCCTCCATCGGCACCCACTGGAAGGGCGTATGCGGCTTTGGGACGAGCGTGCTGACGCCGATGCGAACGTTGGCTTTGTTGCCGAGGACCCGGCGGCCGGCGGCCAGCACCTTTTTGGACAGGTCGGCGATGGCCTGGACGTCAGCGAGGGTCTGGGTGGGATGGCCGATCATGAAGTACATTTTGATCGTCTTCCAGCCGCGGCGGTAGACCTCTTCAGCGGTGCGCAGCAGGTCGTCGTCGGGGATCGGCTTGTTGATGATGTCGCGCAGGCGGTCGGTGGCGGCTTCCGGCGCGAAGGTGAAGCCGGAGCGGCGCCGGCCCTTTTCGAGCAGGTCCATCAGGTCGACGCTGAAGCTTTCAATGCGGAGGCTCGGCAGGCCGACCGAGAGTTTGCGGGCGCCGTGGCGCTCCATGGTGCGCCGTACCAGCTCCTCGACGTAGGTGTAGTCGCTGCTGCTGAGGCTGAGGAAGCTGACCTCCTCAAAGCCGCAGTTGGCGATCATCTCGTCGACTGCCTGCAGGACCTCCTCCACGGGCCGCTCGCGCACGGGGCGGAAGATCATGCCGGCCTGGCAGAAGCGGCAGCCGCGGGTGCAGCCGCGCATGATTTCGATTGCCGCGCGGTTGTGGACGACGTTGATGAAGGGCACGATGAACTTTGTCACCGGGGGCGGCATGACGGTGACGACGCGCTTCATCACGGTCTCGGGGGCGTCGGGATGCGTTGGACGGATCGCGGCTATTGTGCCGTCGGCGGCGTAACTGGCCTCGTAAAGGGCGGGTACATAGACGCCGGGAATCTGGGCGAGCATGGCCCAAAGCTTGCTGCGGGACCGCGTTGGCAGCTCTGCGCTGCCGTCTCGTTCCTTTTTCCACTCTTCATGCACGTCGATGATCTCGAAGATCACCTCTTCGCCTTCGCCGATGACCATGGCGTCGAAGAATGCGCTCATCGGCTCCGGGTTGTAGCAGCCTGAACCGCCGGCGATGACGAGGGGGTGGAAGGCGTCGCGGTCGGCGGCGCGCAGGGGAAGCCCGCCCAGGTCGAGCATAGTCAGGACGTTGGTATAGAGTTGCTCGTAGGGGAGCGAGAAGGCGAGTATGTCGAACTGGCTGACCGGGTGGCGGGTCTCCAGGCCGAAGAGGGGGATGCCGTCGCGGCGCATCACCGTTTCGAAGTCGCTCCAGGGGCAGTAGACGCGCTCGGCAAGCAGGTCAGCGCGCCTGTTGATCAGGTCGTAGAGGACCATCAGGCCCAGGTTGGAGCCGCCAAGCTCGTAGATATCGGGGAAGGCGAGAGCGACCTTACCGCGAATGGCGGGATCGTCCCAGTCCTTGGGCATGCTGTTGAGTTCGCCGCCGGTGTAACGGGCGGGCTGCGTCACCTTGTGCAGGACGCGGTCGAGGGCGCGTGAAATCTGCCTGGGGGTGGTAAACATATCCTGTCCCTTCTCATCTGCCGGCCCGCTGCGCCGTCCTCGTAAGGCGGTCGCGGTTGCGGCCGGGCGGGATTCGAACCCGCTCACTGCCAGGCGGCGCCGGGTGGCGGCAGGCCCTGGCGATCAGGATTCCGGACTGTCCGGGTGGACGACCGGATCTGCCGTCATTATAGAAGGAGCGGGCGAGAGGATCAAATCCTTTGGGAAGTGGCAGGGCAATCGCATCTTATCGCGTTAAATTCTTGGGAGGCTGCCCGAAACGCATAGCCAGGCCGTGCCCCTGCCTTGGCGCCCCCATGCACACCGCACCTTCCACCTCCCCCTCAAACTACGGTAGGGGCAGGCCTTGTGCCCTTGCCCTGCGTTTGGGTGACAGCGTTCTCGACATTCCCCCCCTCAAACTACAGTAGGGGCAGGCCTTGTGCCTGCCCTCTCTCCTCGCCGTTCTGGCTAACTTCGGCAACGTTGGCAAACCAGATTAGATACGATTGCACTGGCGGATGTGGTTTTGACTTTCGCGGACTCTACCCGTATACTGTCCGATATCAGATTTTGCAGGAAACCTGCCCCGTTCGTCTAGAGGCCCAGGACACCACCCTCTCAAGGTGGAGACAGGGGTTCGACTCCCCTACGGGGTACTGGAACGAGAAATCCCGCTGAAATCAGCGGGATTTTCTTTTTGTCTATTGCCGGTTGGAAGCGAAGTGCAGCCTTAGTCGACGGCGATGATGGCCTCGATTTCGACGGCCCAGTTGGCGGGCACGGTCAGGCCGATGGCGCTGCGGGCGTGGCGCCCTGCGTCTCCGAAGAGCTCGATGAACATGTCGCTGCAGCCGTGGATGACAGAGGGTGTGTCGTTGAAGCCCGGGCCGACGTTGACCATGCCGAAGACCTTGACGACCTGGCGGACGTTGTCCAGGCCGGCGATTGTGTGAACGGCCTGGAGGATGCCGAGCGCGCAGAGCTGGGCGGCGCGGTAGCCTTCTTCCGTGGTCAGGTCCTGCCCGACCTTGCCCATGATCTCCTCGTCGCCGAAGCGGGAGACCTGGCCGGAGACGTAAACGTGGTCGCCGGAGCGCACTGCGGCCATCAGGCGGCCGCCGTCAAGGTCGATCTTCTCAAGTTCGTAACCCATTTCTTTCAATTTTGCCAGATAAGACACGTTTTACTCCTGTGGATTGTTGCCCGCGCGGCGGATAGCGGCGCGGTCGGGTAGCGGATAGATGGAAATTGCGTTGCTCGTGTGCGTTAAGTAGCCGGCGACAGCACTGGCGCTTCTTTTGCGCGCAGGTAGAGGTCGTCGAAGTCGGCGCTGCCGTCGTCGTCGAGGTATGCGGTTGCAACGCCGCGCTCGTAGATGGGCTGATTGGCGGTGCGCCAGTAGTTCCACATGCTGGAGCCCTGGCTGAAGCTGGTGTCGGCGAAGTAGACGCGCACCCCGTTGGCGCGGCTGTAGCGAATGAGGCGGCGGGGCAGGCTGAAGTCGGCGGCGTCGACGCGATAGGTGTCAAGGGCGGCCTCGTCGATGGTAATGCCCAGGCCCGGGGCTTCTGGCGTTTGGGCGTAGCCGCCGACGACGGGGATGCGCTGGTCTAACAGATTGTGCTGGTAGAGCTCGTGGCAGTTGATGGCGGGCCATTGGGCGTGGCTGAGCACGGCGCCGAGATGGAGGGCCATGGTCGTGGTAAGCCCGGTGCCGACCATCTGGATGAAGAACGGCATGTTGGCGGTGGCGGCGGAGATGCCTGAACTTAGAACGTTGGTGACGCCGCCGGCGATGACGAAGCCGTCGCAGTAGCCGTGCTGGATGGCGACGGCGCCCGGGACGCCGCCGTAGTGGTGGGCGATGGGCGTGCGCACCTTTTCGCGCAGCAGTCGGTTCCCGGCTACGTCGTTCGCCTGTATCGGACCCTCCCAGATTGCGATCTTGGGGAAGTCGGTCTCGAGCTCACATAGGACGGGCACGGCGGTGGACACGTCGAGCAGGAAGTCGTTCCAGTCGCAATCGATGTGGAACCAGTCGGGCGTGGCGTCGCTGATGCGCTTGACGGTCGCGTAGACATCGTGCCAGGGGCGGGTCTTGATCTTGATGGAGGTGAAGCCGAGCTCGACGGCGACTCTGGCCTCCTGCTCGTAGGCGGCGGGGCCCATGTCGTGGTCCCAGAAGGAAACGGGGCACCAGTCGCGCACTTTGTTCCCCAGAAGGCGGTAGACGGGAACGCCGGCCAGCTTGCCGGCCGCATCGAATAGGGCCATCTGCAGGCCGGCGCCGAGGGAGTCATCCCACATCAGGTCGAACGGCGACTGGCCGATGACGCGGTCGGTGTCTTCAACGCGTCCCCAGGTGTAGTTCTGGATCGTTTCGCCGTAGGCGACAGTGCCGTCGTCGAGCGTGAGGCGGATGACTTCGGACTCGGACCAGCGGTGGACGTTGGCGCGCTCCATTTCGCGGCGCACGCGGTCGACCATGGGGATGACGAGGAGGATGCGTTCGACGTCGGTGATTTTGGCTGTGGCGGTCATCGGGTGCTCCTGTGGGGTGGCTCCGGTTGGGGTGCGTGAGATGGGTCGAGTTGAGGGGATTCTAACATGATACGCGTCAATCCCATTGCGCTGAATTGTTCTTTTCTCGGATAAGAGTGGGACATGTGGATGGGAAAAAGGCGTGGTACTGTTCCCGGCATTGATATTTCCACCCAATTCGACTATGCGCAAGAATGTTGCTTCGGGAGAACTGTCTTACGCGATCATCTCATCAAGGTTTGGATTGATTCCTGATGGCCGCGATTGCTTCTTCAATATCTCTTTGAGCTTCCTCTTCTGGCACGTCTGGCATTGTTGCGTGCATTTCATCCAAAAACTCAATCAGGCGACTGCCGGCGGAACCCCGATCGTCTTCAGAAGAAAGATCTGTTGGTTCTTTGCCATCTGCATTGTCGTGTTTTGGTCTCATGAAATGCTCACAGTCATTGAAGGGCAGGTCGGTGAAAACAGGTATTTCTCTAACTGAACTTAATTCGAATTACACTGAATGTGGCAGATCCAGCCGCTCCTCGACCCAATCACGCATTAGGGCAGAGACCGATCTGTTGGAAGCGACGGCTTCGGCGTGAAGCACGCCCTTGACATATTCATCCAGATAGATCGTGAGCGAACACCTGCTGGAATCTGTTCTCGGTAGAAACGGTTCAAAATAATCGGCGGGGTAGAGGTAGCCATTCTCGCTTCCGGGTTCCCCGAAACTCCCGTCAATGATGCGGATCATGCCGTGCCGGTCGGCGACAGGGTCGGAGATGACTTTGTACACCTTGCCGACGGTCAGGCCGAACAAAGGCCCTTCCTGTTCTGGCAGATTCGGAGCCTGCAAGTAGGGCCTATTGTTGATGCACTTGGCGTAATTCATTCTACAGCGAAGGTGGATGGTTGGCGACGTTGTATTCGCCCAGTTCTCTCAACCCCGAATCTCCTCCACGAGGCGGGCCAGGACTATCTCTTCCTCGCCTTCCTCCAACGTTTGCGGATTCAGCATGATCGTTTCGTCCGGTCCGGAGGCTGCGTTTACTGACGGCCTCCCTTCGCGCATTCCCTGGAGAATCTCGCTATGTGTTCGGCCCACGACGGAGGCGTCGATCTGGACGCGCGTGCGCGGCATCGGCTGGTTCGCCTCGCTGGGGAATGACCGGGTGGCAGTCACTCCGTCCAGCCGGTTAAGCTCACTGCACCATCCGGCCACGATCTCCTCCATCTGTGAGGCGCGCGCTTCGTGATCAAGGGACAGGTAGCGCTCGACCGCGGCAAGCACACCCACCATCTCCTCCTTGCCTACTTTCATCGGGCGGCCGATGTTGTGGTGGGGAGGGCCGTTGAGGGCGCACGCGTCGATGAGCCACTGCTTGCCCAGCACGAGGCCGGATGACTGGGGCCCGCGCAGGTCTTTGCCGCCGCTGAAAATGGCGGCGTCCGCGCCCATCTGGGTGAACTTCCACAGGTTTTCGACCGGCGGGAGCTGGGCAGCGGCGTCCACGAGGACCGGCACGCCGTGCGCGTGGGCCGTGTCTATCACCTTTTCCAGGGGAATGTCGCCAGGCGACCCTAAAGCGCCCTCAAACCAGATCACCGCAGCTGTCTTTTCGTTGATCGCTCTCTCCAGATGCCAGACTTCGGCTTCGCCGGGCCAGCCAATCTCGATCAGCTGGACGCCGACCTGGCGCACGGCGTGATCGTAGCCGTTGCGCTGAGACTTGTGGACGATGACCTCATTCTTGAGACCGGTCAGGTCCGGCAGTTGTTCAATCGCCCATTTTTCGTTGCCGGTGACACAGGCGGCTATGGCGACGACGATACCCCCGGCCGCGCCGGAGCTGACGTAGCAGGCCTCGTTCTGCGTGAGAAGGGCGATACGGTTGCCGACGCGGCGCTGGAGTTCCGGCAGGTCAATGAAGGACTTGGCCGCCCCCATCATCGCCTCCAGCACTTCGGGCGGCATGATCGAGCCGCCGAGCCTGGTGAGGGTGGCGTTGGCATTGATCATCGGGGTGATGTCCAGTTCTTCGTAGGAGGGCATGGGCGTACCACCTCTTCTTTCGTGATGGGAGGATCGTTGTGGGGCGAAAGGCGGCGCGTAGCGTTGGATTCGCTACGCGCCGCGGGCAGGGATCGACGATATGACCAGACGGCTCTATGCCGGCTGCGGCAGGACCAGATCGCAAGCGTCGGCGGGCATCCAGTGGGCATCTTCGCCGGCCCACTTGACGTTGCAGCCTATCGGATTGGTCAGCGTAGTGCCGATCTGCTGACCGGACGTGTGCTCCTCCAGCGCGCGGTCGAGGTCGAAGACGGTGGCCTGCGTGGCGTCGCGCGGACTGTCGACGCCGCGGCCGGTGTAGACCAGTTCGCGGTCCTTGTTGAAGACGTAGAAATGGGGCGTACGCAGCGCGCCGTAAGCTTTGGCGACCTCCTGGGTCTCGTCGCGCAGGTAGACCCAGGGGAACTTGTGCTCGCCCATCCGCTCGACCATGTGGCGGAAGTCGTCTTCGGCGTTGACGTGGACGCTGTTGGAGTTGATGCCCACGAACTTGACGCCCTTGGACGCGAACCTGTCGGCGGAGGCGCGCGTCGCTTCGTCGGAGCCGATGACGTAGGGGCAGTGGTTGCAGGTGAAGAAGACGACGAGCGTCTCGGCGTCGTCAAAGCAGCCGAGCGTATAGACTTCGCCGTCGGTGGCGATGAGCTTGAAGTCGAGCGCCTTTTCACCGATTTCGAGAGTGAAAGCCATGATTTCCTCCTGGAAGGAAGCTGCAGGGGACCGGTGGTCCGACAGCCCGCAGGCGATCGAAGCACCGGTCAAGTTTCTTGCCGATCAGGCCGGACGCGGTTCGTCGAGCACGGCCTGCGTCTTGCGGTCGATCTCAGGTGCGTGTTCCGCGAAAGTGACCTCGCCTTCCCAGATCAGGTTCAGTTCGGAACGGAAGATATTGTTCGCCTCGGTGAAGCGGGTATTCCAAGGCATCGGATACGGTTCGACGCCGTCGGTGATCAGCTGATCGGTGAAGCCGTACATGAAGTTGACTTCGTTGACCTGCGGATCGGTCCAGACCGACTTGCGGCCGTTCGTCTGCCGCTTGGCCTCCAACACCTGGAAAACACCGGCGTCATAAGAAGTGTATGCTTTGACCAGTTCCCAGGCTTCGGCGATATGAGCGGAATTGGAGTTGATCATCCAGTGGTTGCCGGAGAAGCAGGTGCCCTGGCGTCCTTCTGAGCCAACGGGAAGAGGCACGGAACCGACTTCAAAACGGTCGCCGACGCGTGCCTGATTGTTGGTGAGAATGCCGACGGTGCTGGCGTGAGTCGCTTCCAGGCCGGCTACGAAGAGGTTGGGCTCGACACCTTCGCGATCGGCGTCGCGGGAGGCGACCTTCTCGTCGAGAAGACCTACGTACCACGCCGCGATCTCGCCATGGAGGTCGTTGTTGTAGGACATCGTGCGGCCCTCTTCATCCATGATCCAGGAATCGGTGGAATCGGGCGCGCCGAATGAGCGGGATACGTTGCTGTAGTAGTGCATGGCGATCATGCTGTCGAAGCCGATGCCGAAGACACCTGCTTCGGGGTCGGCTGCGGCGCGAGCCAGCTCCGTCCAGTCGCTCATTGTCCACCCCAACTGCGGCTCGGGCAGCCCCTTTTCCTCCAACATCGTCTTGTTGTAGTTGACTGCGATGTTGCCGCCGGGGTGAACGACGTCGGGCAGACTGAAGTTCTTGCCTTCCCACTGGTTGCCCTCGAGGACGCTGGGGTAGAAGTCTTCGAAGTCGTCCGGGGGCGCTGTGTCCAGCAGGTCGTCGACTTCGAGATAGATCCCCTTGAGGAAGTTGATGAAGATCCAGCGGTGATGGCCGTAGACCAGGTCCTGCAGCGTGCCGGAGATAAAGCCGGTCTGCGTCTTGGTCTCGATTTCGCCGTAGATGGTGTCTTCGACTTCGACCTGCACACCTGTCTCATCCATGAAGCGGGTCGCGAATTCGCGCGGCATCAGGGCGCCGTTGCCGGCGGGGGCCTGCACGCGCAGCATAGCCGCCTCAGCGGCCGGCATCTCTTCCCCCGAATCGGTTGCCGCTGGGGCTGCGGGGGCCGCGCAGGCAGCCAGCGCTGCGCCGGCGCCTGTCATCGCCATGCCTTTGAGGAACGCTCGTCGTGTGAAATGTTGCTTCGTTGTCATGCGGTTCTCCTGAAAAAGTGTTAGGGATGGGAAGGGCCGTTGCCCTTGCCATCAAGACCGTACAAATCGAATGTGAATGACCTGTAGCCTGCGGTCGGACGGAAGAGTGTTTCGATTTCGCCTGGCAACTCTCCTTTCGAGTAGGTCGGTCATCCTTTTATGCCGGACATGACAATGCCCTGGACAAAGAAGCGTTGACCGAAGAAGAACATGAGAATTATTGGAACCATCGACATGACGCAGGCGGCCATCAGAAGATGCTGCATTGGCTCGCCGCCCACTTCCGGAACTGCGTTGAAGAACTGCAGGCCGACCGATACCGTGAACTTCTCCGGTGTGTTCAGGTAGATGAGCGGCCCCAGGAAGTCGCTCCAACTTGCAATGATCGTGATGATGGCAAGAGTTGCCAGAACCGGCTTGCACAGAGGCAGAAGAATTGACCAGAAGATGCGGAAATACCCGGCGCCGTCAATCAGAGCTGCTTCGTCCAGGTCCCGCGGCAGGGTAAGAAAAAACTGGCGCATCAGGAAGATGGCGAAAGCCCCTCCGCCGAACCAGTGGGGAACCCAGAGGGGCAGGTGCGTGTTGACCCAGCCCAGTTTGTAGAAGAGGACGAACTGCGGGATCAGGGTCACCTGCGCGGGCAGCATCATCGTCGAGAGCGTGATCATGAAGAGAACGTCCCGTCCGCGGTAGTCGAAGCGGGCAAAGGAATAAGCGACAAGCGAGGCGGTTATAAGCGTTCCAAAGGTGGTTAGAATAACGATTAGCACGGAGTTGACAAACCAGCGGCCAACGGGATAGTCGATGTTCAGGACGGTCCAATAGTTGGCCCACTGCGGTGCTGCGGGGATCAGAATCGGCGGAAATGCGAACATCTCCGGAATCGTTTTGAGCGAGCTCATTGCAGTCCAGAAGAGCGGGAAGCCGAAGAGGACGCACAGGGCCAGGATGATTACATAGTTCAACGCGCGGCCGACCGTCTGCATAGCCCGTCGCGGTGAAACCGGGGGCCGGTGCAGCTGACTGTCCTGAGCCATAGTTCCTTGCGCCATCGAGCTGTCTCCTACCCGCCCTCATAGTGGACCCAGCGCCGCGAGTAGCGTACCTGTACCCAGGTAAAGAACATCAGAATTGCGGCGAGGACCCAGGCCAGGGCGCTGCCGTAGCCCAAGCGGAAGTACTGGAAAGCCTGAAAGTAGATATGCAGTGCGAAGAACCAGGTCGCGTAGGAAGGTCCCCCCTGTGTAGCGACCCATGCCGTCGTGAAAACTTTCAGCGCGCCAATCACTGCCAGAACAACGTTGAAAAAGATGGTCGGCGTGAGCATTGGCAGGGTAACGTGCCGGAATTTGGCCCACGCGCCGCCGCCGTCGATCGAGGCTGCGTCATACAGCTCCTGCGGCACACCCTGCAGCCCGGCCAGGAAGATCAACATTGTGTTGCCCCCCATCGCCGCCCACACATTTATCATCGTGACAGAGGCCAGTGCGCTGTCGCGCGACGCAAGCCAGCCCGGAGGGTCTGAGATTCCAATAGCGCGCAGGAACTCGTTAACCGGCCCGACACGCGGGGCCAGCAGAAATGTCCAGAGAACGGCCAGTGCCACGGCAGGGATCAGATGGGGCACGAAGAAGAGAGTTCGGAAAACCGTCGTGCCCATCAGTTTCTGGTTCAGAAGTACCGCCAGGATCAGCGCCCCGCCAACCGCAAAGGGAATATACATGCCGGCGAAAGTGAAGGTGCGCCCCAGCGAAGGCCAGAACAGTTCGTCGCCGCTGAACGCCCTGATGTAGTTGCTCAGACCGGTGAAACGCGGGCTGCCGATCACGGCATATTCGGTGAAGCCGAAGTAGAAGGAGGCAAGAATCGGCCCACCCCAGAAGATTATCAGACCCAGTATCCAGGGAGCGGCGTATACATATCCCCAGATTGCCCGTTTGGTCTGAAAGGGAGTTTGCGCGCCAACCAGCCGGCTAAGCAGGCTGGCCCTGCCATTTGCCGGCCTCTGTACAGGAGCGCCCGTTTCAGCGACCGCCACGTTCACCTCCACTCATATGCAAGAGAATCGACCCGCCCGGCAGTTTCGGCGAGGCCCCCAATTGACCCAGCTGCAGATTCAGCTTGCAGTCGTCCCAAACGTCCTGTGAGGTAAGGACACCCAGCTCGCACGGTTTCTTTGAGGAAGCCTGCCAAAAAGGGAATTGCGCATCAGTCATTGAGGGCGGATAATACCCCCAAGCTGTACTGACGGCAATGAGCAAAATTATACTTGTGTTCAACTTTCTTGCAAAAAAGAGGGGAGGTGAAAGATGACCATGCGAATCGGAATCGCTTCACTGAATCACGAGTCAAACACATTCGCGTCATTCCCGACGACATTGTCGGACTTTCGTTTCGTGCGGGGACAGGAGATCATCGAGCAGTACCGGCCCACGTTCCACGAGGTGGGCGGATTCATCGCCGGCGCAGAGGCGTACGGCTACGAGATCGTTCCTCTCATCGGCGCGGTCGCCACGCCGGCGGGGGCGGTGGAGGCGGAAGCCTATGAGGCCCTCACGGACGAGCTGCTGGGGTTGATTCGCGACGCCATGCCGCTGGACGGGCTGCTGTTGGGTCTGCACGGGGCCTTTGTGGCTGAAGGATTCCCGCAGGGGGACGGCGAAACGACGCGCCGCGTGCGGGAGCTTGTCGGGCCGGACTTACCCGTGATTGTGACGCACGACTATCACGGAAACGTGCCGCCGCAGCTGGTGGAGGACGCGACCGCCCTGATTATCTACAAGACGTGCCCGCACATCGACCAGCGGGAGCGTGGCCTACAGGCGGCGGAGCTGGTCACGCGCACGGTGCGGGGAGAGGTGCGACCCGTCTCAAGCATCGCCAAGCCGGAGCTGGTCTACAATATCGCGTTTCACAATACGAACATGCGCCCGATGAAGCCGGTGATGGACGCGGCGATCGAGTTGGAGCAGCAACCCGGGATCCTGGCGACGAGTGTGGCGGCCGGTTACCAGTATGCGGATGTGCCGTGGATGGGGCCGTGTATCGTAGTAGTGGCGGACGGAGATCAGGGTCTTGCCGATCGTGAGGCGCAGCGGCTGGCCGACCTGATGTGGTCGCTGCGGGACGAGCTGCTGCCGAAGATTCCGAAACCGGCCGAGGCCGTGAAGATGGCGGTCGCCAGCGAGGAGAAGCCGGTTTCGATGATGGAGATGGGCGACAACATTGGCGGCGGCAGCGCCGGGGATTCCACTTTCGTATTGGAGGAGTTGCTGGAGCAAGGGGCGAACGGCTGGGTGATGGCCTTGTACGACCCGGAGGCGGTGGCGGCGTGCGCGGCTGCGGGGATTGGCGCGAAGTTGACGCTGCCCGTGGGCGGCAAGGTGGACGACGAGCACGGACCGACGCTGACGGTGGAAGGGACGGTGCGAACGCTGCATGACGGCAAGTTCATCGAGACGGAAGTCCGCCACGGGGGCGGGCGGAACTGGGACCAGGGGCTGACGGCCGTGCTGGAAACGAACGGTGGACTGCTTGTGCTGGACAGCCTGCGTACGCCGCCGATGAGCTTCAATCAGCTGCGGTCGGTTGGGATCATGCCGGAGCAGCATGAAATCTTTGTCGCCAAGGGATCGGTCGCGCCGCGGGCCGCGTACGAGCCGGTCTCGGCGCGCATCATTGAAGTGGACTCGGGCGGGGCGACGTCGATCAGCCGCCCGCCGGAGGAGTTTCAGCTGGCGCGCAAGGGGCTGTATGAGTGGACACAAGGCGCCTAGACGGTGAAGGCGCGCGTGCTGTAACGGGGTCGCCGATCAGGCTGTCGACGATTTTGGCTGAAGAGACGACGCCGGGGACGCCTGCGCCGGGATGCGTGCCGGCGCCGACAAAGTAGAGGTTGTCGACGTCTTCCGAACGGTTGTGGGGACGGAACCAGGCGCTCTGCGTCAGGGTCGGCTGGGTGGAGAAGGCGGAGCCGAGATAGCTGTTGAGCGTGCCGGCGAAGTGACGGGGATCGATGCGGTGTTCGGCGACGATGTTGGCCTGCAGGTCGGGCAGGTAGTTCTGTTCGAGGAAGTCCATAATCGCATCCCGATAGGGACCGGCCTGCGTCTCCCAGTCGATGTCGGCGCCGAGATGCGGTACGGGGGAGAGGACGTAGAAAGCCTCTCCACCGGCCGGCGCGAGGGAGGGGTCGGTCAGGGTGGGCATGTGCAGGTAGAGCGAGAACGCCTTGGGCAGGTCTTTGTTGCGGAAGATGTCGCGCAGCAGACCGGTGTAGTCCGGATGCATCATGATGTTATGGTGGGCCAGGCCGGCATCGCGATACTGGCGCTTTGTCCCCAAGTAGATGACGAAGAGGGACATGGAGTAGCTCTTGCTCTTGACGCGCCGGTCGCTGTTGCGGGGCCGCTGGTGGGCGGGGATGAGGTTGAGGTAGGTCCAGGCTGCGTCGGCGTTGGAGACGACGGCGTCGGCCTTGTGAACTGTGCCGTCCCTGAGGCGGACGCCGTGAGCGCGGCGCTGCTCGATGAGGATGCGATCGACTTCGGCGTTGAGGTGAGTTTTGACGCCCAGTTCCTGCAGGAGGCGGGCGAAGGCGTCGATTATGGCGCCGGTGCCGCCGAGGGCGTAGTGGATGCCCCACTCCCGTTCAAGGTAATGGATAAGGACGTAGATGCTGGCGGCGCTGAGGGGATTGCCGCCGATCAGGAGGGGCTGGAAGGAGAAGCAGCAGCGCAGGAAGTCGTCCTGGAAGAACTTTGAGACATAGCCGTAGACGCTGCGGTAGCTCTGCAGGCGGATCAGGTCGGGCACGACGCTGATCATGTCGGAGAGATTGAGAAAGGGCTGGTCGATAAGGGACATTCCCGTTTCGAAGATCTCTTTGGAGCTGGCGAGAAAGTCATCGTACCCTTCGACGTCGGCGGGGCTGCGCTCCGCAATCTGGCGGAGCATGGCATCGCGGTCGGCGCTGACGTCGAACGGCCGGCGCCGGTGATCGAAGATGCGGTAGAAAGGATCGCAGGGGACGAGTTGAAAGTAGTCTTGGCGGCGGCGGCCGGCCGCCTGCCAGATTTCGTCGAAGATCCAGGGCGCCGTGATGACGGTGGGGCCGCCGTCGAAGCGGTAGCCGTCGATGTCGTAGACGTAGGCGCGACCGCCGGGCTTGTCGCGCTTTTCGAAAAGTTCGACCTGGTGGCCGCGGGCGGCGAGGCGGGCGGCGGCGCTCAGTCCGCCAAAGCCGGAACCGATAACGATGATCTTTGACAACGATTTCCTCCATTGATCGCGGCCGGGGCTTCCTTAGCGCCGACAACGTATGCTCCCATAGACACAAGGCAAAGTATGACACTTCAGGCCGGAACTACGAAACCGGATTCAGGACGAAAATAGTGTTCAAAACCTGTACAAATTTCAAATTTTTAGCATTTGTTTAGCTATTATACATCAAGGAGGTTCGTAGACATATCCTTCCGCAGCAACAGGGTGCATCCCGGATTTGTGGCGAACGGGGTCCCCCAAAAAACTTGACAAAACCTGTCCAAACCTGACAACATCCTTCAGCGCATTCACCGGCGAGCCGTTGAGAAAAAAGGGGGGGGTCCCCCCCAAAAACATGACAAAACCTGCCAAACATGACAAATTCTGCCAAAATCCTTCCGCGCATTAACGATTGAGCCGTTGAATCGAACGGGGGAGTCCCCCCAAAAAACCTGACAAAACCTGTCCAAATCCTTCAGCGCTCCCCCCGCCGCGCGTCGCCCGCGCCACTCACGCCTCTCCACTCTCGCCTCGCCATAAAATCTGGGATGCACCCGGAGCAGGTCCGGATTTGGCTGATCACGGCTCTTGTCATATACTTTTTGGTTGTGTGGGCGGCCTGCTTTCGCATTGCTGCCCTGGTTTTGAGGGTAGCATTTCACCAAAGGATGCCAACCCAGTTATCGTCCGAATTGCGGGGCCTGAAGCGCTTCACCGGTGGAGCGCGTGGAGAGATAGGCCCGCAAGCCGCTTTCCGAAGTTCCGGAGAGGCCGGACAGACGGTCCCCGGGCGCGGTCAAAGGAGAGGAGAAGATGTACGCAGTGGTACGAACCGGCGGCAAACAGTACAGAGTTTCCCCCGGCGATATTCTTGAGGTAGAGAAGCTGGTCGGCGATGTCGGCGACAGCATCGTCCTTGAAGACGTGCTGATGGTGGCCCGTGAGGAAGGTATCGAGATTGGCCGGCCGAACGTGGCGGGCGCATCGGTCACGGCGAGGATTACGGGGCAGCACCGCGGCGAGAAAATTCTTGTCTTTCGCTATCGCCCGAAGAAACGGGTGCGCGTGCGCCGCGGGCACAGGCAGTATCTGACCCGTCTGCAGATCCACAAGATCAGCGGCGACGGTTTCGAGTATGTGGAAGAGGGAAAGGAAGAGGCTTCGCCTGAAGAGCTCGTCGAAGTGGCCGCAGCCGGGGCCGCCGTCGCGGCGGTGGCTGAGACTGACTCGCTTGCCGGGGCGGTAGAAACTGTCGAGGCGGAAGCGGACGAAGAGGCCGACATCGTCGACAAGGCGGTGGACGCGGTCGAGGAGACGATTGCCAAAGCGGGTGACGCGGTCGAGGCTGTCGGTGATGCGGCCGGCGAGGCCGTGGATGCCGTCGGTGACGTTGCCAGCGATGCAGTCGAGGCAGTCAGTGATATTGCCGGCGACGCCGCGGAAGCTGTCAGCGACAAAGCGGGCGACGCGGTGGAAGCCGTCAGCGACGTCGTCGGCGACGCGGTGGATGCAGTAGCTGACAAGGCCGGAGACGCGGTTGAAGCTGTCGGTGATCTGGCCGACGAGGCCGTCGACGCGGTTGCCAAGAACCTGAGAGGGCTCGTTGGCAGAGGCAAAAAGGCTGAGGACGACGGCGCTGAAGACAACGAGAAAAAAGAGGAGTAAGGGATATGGCTCACAAAAAAGGCGGCGGCTCCAGCCGTAACAACCGGGACTCGAACGGCCAGCGGTTGGGCGTCAAGCGGTACGGCGGCGAATTTGTAACGTGCGGCAGCATCATCATCCGCCAGCGGGGTACCCCGATCTTCCCTGGCACGAATGTCGGCCAGGGCAAGGATGATACGCTCTTTGCGATGCAGGATGGTTACGTGACCTTCGAATGGGCCAAGAAGAACCGCAAAAAGGTCAGCGTATACACGGCGGAAGAGAAGCAGGCGCTGGGGAAGGTGTAGAGACATGAAGCCAGAGATTCATCCTGAATACTACCCCGCGGCGCAAGTCAACTGCTCGTGCGGGAACAGTTGGGTGACAGGGAGCACGACGGCAGTAATCAACGTCAACATCTGCAGCCAGTGCCATCCGTTTTACACCGGTGAGCAACGTATCGTTGATTCGGTCGGCCGGGTTGAGCGCTTTGTGAGGCGGCTGGAATCGCGTCAGAGCGCAGCGGCACGCCAGCAGATCGAAGCGGAGGTGCGGCAGGAGGCCGAGGCGGCGGCGCGGCGGGCGCGGGCCCGCGGCGACGACCCGGAACAGGCCGCGGCCGAGGTGATGTCCAGGCTCGAGACGGAAGTCGAGGCGGAGCCGGAAGCGGCAGCTTAGCCTTTGGCGCAAGTAGAACACGGAATGAACCCCCAATCCGGCGGTGGATGGATCGAGCTGATTTGCGGTTCGATGTTCAGCGGCAAGACGGAAGAGTTGCTGCGCCGTGTGCGCCGGACCGAGATTGCCCGCCGCCGCATCCAGCTCTTCAAGCCGCAGATCGACAATCGCTACGGCCGCGAGCTGCTGGCATCGCACAATGGCATGTCCCGCGGTGATGTCGTCATACTGGAAGACACTGCCTCCCTGCTGAAACGGGTGAAGCGGGGAACGGAGGTGGTGGCGATCGACGAGGTGCAGTTCTTCAATCCGGCGGTCGCAGGCATCTGCCAGGAGCTGGCCGACCGGGGGAAACAGGTGATTGCGGCGGGCCTGGACCAGGATTTCCGCGGAGAGCCGTTCGGGCCGATGCCGCTGCTCATGGCGCTGGCTGAACGGGTCGACAAGCTGCACGCCATCTGCGTACAGTGCGGCTCGCCGGCCACGCGCACGCAGCGGCTGATCGACGGGAAGCCGGCCCGCTACGACGAACCGATTATCCTTGTGGGCGGGAGCGAAAGCTACGAAGCCCGCTGCCGCAGTTGCCACGAGGTGCCGGCCAGGCCGGACACGAAGGCGCTGCTGGAAAAACTGGGAATTGTTTGACTGCAAGGACACCTGAAACACAGTTCGATTCTCCGCACAGTTTCCTCTCCTCTTCGCCCTATTGGGTTCAAGTTCTCTCCAAAACCAAGTCTGATTTCAGGTTAAGGACTCGCCTTCTCCGTTTGGCGTGCCGCGTTGACCGCGTTCGAGGTCATGGTGTCAGACGAAGGGCGCGCAGTGGAGCGTCCATCTCCGCCGCGCAGCCATTGGCGTAGTCTTCCGCGGGTGCAGTTCAAAATGGGGGTGAGCTCTCCTACACGCCTGGTAACGACAAAAACGGTAGGGGCAGGCCCTGTGCCTGCCCTGTGCCCACCCCGGACCTGGGATGCACCCTTTTCCGCCTGCGAGGTTGCGAAACGTGGGCAAGATTCTATAATAGCGGGGCAGAACAGACCGCACTCAACAGGTAGGGCGCAATGAACCTTCTGACTCTTTTTGCGATTGGCCGCGAACGCCGGCCGGACAAAACTGCCATCGAATTCAAGGATACGCGCGGGCCGCTGGGGGCGCAGGAGTTGACCTTTTCCGGGCTGCAGCGAGAGGTGGAGAGATGGGCGGCTGCCTTTGTGCGAATGGGCGTGCAGAAGGGGGACCGGGTCGGGCTCTATTTGTGCAACCGGCCGGAGTTCGTGATCGCGTACCTGGCGGCGCTGGAGGTGGGCGCGATCATGGTGCCTATCAATCTGCGTTACCGGCGCCGGGAGCTCAGCCACATTTTGAACGATGCAGAGCCGGCGCTGCTGATTATAGAGGACGAGCACTGGCCCGTGCTGGATGAAATCGTGGGGATTGAAATCGGGCCGGGTCTGACGGTGCTGTCGGTTGACCGGTCAGAGAGCTGGCTGGAAGAGGCTGACGGCAAGGAGTGGACCAGCGCCTCAAGGCCGCTGACGCGCGGTGAGGAGACTGCGCTGATCATGTATACGAGCGGCACAACGGGCGCGAGCAAGGGCGCTGTGCTGACCCACAACCATGTTCTGGCGACGGTGACGGGCCTTCTGAGCGCGTGGGCGTGGCAGGCGGACGATGTGCTGCTGCTGCCGCTGCCGCTGTTCCATACGCACGGGCTGGTGGTGGGGCTGCACTGCGCGCTGGCGATGGGGGCGACGGTGCGGCTGCGTACGGGGTTCGATGCGACGGAGACGGTGAAAACGCTTTCGAGCGGCGCGGCAACGCTGTTTTTTGCGGTGCCGACGATCTATACCCGGCTGGTCGACTTTCTGGCAGAGGCGGAGGAGGTGCCCTCCTTTGCGTCGATGCGGCTGTTCTGTTCGGGGAGCGCGCCGCTGCCGGCGGAGATTCACAATGCGTTTGAGCGGCTGACGGGAAAGCGGATCCTTGAACGCTACGGGATGACGGAGACGGGGATGAACTTCAGCAATCCCTACGCGGGGCCGCGCGTCGCGGGCACGGTGGGAACCCCGCTGCCGGGTGTGTTCGCCCGCATTGTGGACGCGGCGGGGCAGGACCTGCCGGCGGGCGAGGAGGGCGAGCTGCTCCTGCGGGGGAGCAATGTGTTCGATGAGTACTGGCGGGCGCCGCAAAAGACGGCGGAAAGTTTTGTACGGGACGAGTTGGGGAATCGCTGGTTTCTGACGGGGGACCTGGCCCGCATGGACCCGTTGTCGGGCTATGTGACGCTGCTGGGAAGGCGGCATGAGTTGATCATTTCTGGCGGGCTGAACATCTATCCGCGCGAGGTGGAGGAGATGTTGACGACTTTCCCCGGCATCGAGGAGGCGGCCGTGGTGGGCGAGCCTGATGCCGAGTGGGGCGAGGCGCCGGTCGCGTACCTGGTGTGCAGTTGCGAGATCGACGAGGTGGATTTGGAGAGGTACTGCCGGGGGCAGCTGGCTTCGTATAAATTGCCGCGGCGGTTGCGTTTTGTTGGGGCGTTGCCGCGGAATGCGATGGGGAAGGTGCAGAAGCATCTGCTGCCGCGGGGCGATGTAGAGTAGGACGAAAGTGGGCTCGTCCGTCGCGACGTTGAATGCTTCTAACTACCTAGAGGCTCGCAGCGCTGTTGCCTTGGACCTTTCATGAGAAAGTAATTCAGCATACAGTTGAGCGGACATAAAAGAAAAGCAAGTCGTAGACCGAACTTATGGGTAGTCAAATGCCTGATTCAGTTGCGAACGTAAAAGAGTCTATTGACTGGACAAATGAGTTGCATGGTCAGATGATACTCTATCGCGGTCTTGCTGACGCAGTTTGGGAAGTGGAATCATCTGCCTATCGACGTATAAGAATATCGGAAGAAGTAGAATCTGAATCACTGCTTGCGACCACCTTCCGAAGATACGTTGATCAGTTGCTGAACGAAGCTGGATTGCAGGGTTTTCGAGTGCGATCAGAGCAATTGAGCATTGGCGGAGGACAGAGCAAAAGGAGCTTGAACTACATCGCAAACATATGTGGAATCGCAGGGGAAAGAGGAGAAGCAGAGCTCGACGGGGAAATGAAAGTAGCTGATTTGTGCCTCCATCCATTGTGTACCCGCTTTGAGAGCAAGAGCCAGGATGCTATTGCCCATGTTTGGAAAGACGAGAATTGAAGTCACAGGGTGTTGGAGAGGAAGACAGACCGGCTGATGTATAATCTGTAAAGGTTGACGGAGGAGGAAATCGCCGCAGTAGAGGGCAAAGCGTGAGCGAAACCATCATAACCAGCGTTGCCGAATTTCACGAGCAACTGAGACAACGTGCGACCGGGGCAGCGGTCTTCCTTTACCGCGGTCAGGCCGAAGCCGCATGGCCGGTCAGTTGCTCGGCCGCGCGGCGACTGACCAAAGATCCCGCCGACCCACTGGAAATCGAGAATAGAACCATACAATCGTTCTATCAAGGAGATACACTGTGGTCGTGGGAGCCTGCCGCGCTCGGCAACCGCATCGTAGCGCAAAGCTCCGTTTTTGTCCTCGGCGTCCCGGCAGTTGCGTCAGACATGATGGACAAATTCATTGTCCGGGCAGAGAGCAAGGACGACATCCTCGCGCAACTGGAGAGCGTGTACGGCATCAGCGAAGAGATGCTGTTTTCCGACTTTCCAGGCTTTGCCGTCGCCAACGCCGCCAACAAGAGTTTCGACATCAATGACAGT
This sequence comes from Caldilineaceae bacterium SB0661_bin_32, assembly GCA_009841235.1. GTDB lineage: Bacteria > Chloroflexota > Anaerolineae > Caldilineales > Caldilineaceae > Bin5. The sequence continues at coordinate 35,246 of VXMH01000066.1, forward strand.
ATGACCTACTGGCTAGAGCAGCTTGAGCGGGCAGCCGATGACGCTGCAAAGGTAACGGCTCATAGTGCTTGTGGTTTAGCGTATGCGGATATAGGGGATGACGAGAAAGCCCAGGTACAGTACGTCGCGGCAAGGCGCATCGCCGAGCGTATGCAGGGTCTATCCGACGAGACGATGCCAAAGCCTGTCTCAGGGCCAGGCCCAAGTGGGCGGCCATAGCCGGGGAGCAAGACAATGATCGACAGCAACCTGCTTGCAGACATCTACAACAATCATGGCGTTGCCAGGGCGCGTCTTGGTCAACGCAGCGACGCGCTTAATGACTTTAACGAGGCGATACGCATCAAGCCGGATTTTGCCGAAGCCTACAACAATCGTGGCACTGCAAAAACTGAGCTTGGCCGGTATGCGGAAGCGATTGCGGACTGTGATGCGGCGATACGGATCGATCCGGCACTTGCTGAAGCCTACAACAATCGCGCCAATGCCAAGGCTGGACTTGAGCAGTACCAGGACGCGCTTGCGGACTATGACAAGGCGATAAAGCTCAATCCAAAACGTGCCGAAGTCTACTACAATCGCGCCAATGCCAAGGCTGGACTTGAGCAGTACCAGGACGCGCTTGCGGACTATGA
>VXMH01000066.1:35890-80690 GCA_009841235.1 Caldilineaceae bacterium SB0661_bin_32
GCGCCAATGCCAAGGCTGGACTTGAGCAGTACCAGGACGCGCTTGCGGACTATGATAAGACGATAGAACTCAATCCGGAACGTGCCGATTTCTACTACAATCGCGGCGTTGCCAGAGCCGGACTTGCGCGGTTCGCGGAAGCGATTGCGGACTATGGCGAAGCAATACATATCAAGCCGGAATATGCCAAGGCCTACATCAATCGCGGCGTTGCCAAAGCTGCGCTTGGCCAGCATGAAGAAGCAATTGCGGACTTTGACGCGGCCATACGCATCAACCCGGAGTTTGCCGAAGCCTACGTCAATCGAGGATTGGCTGAAGCTGTCCTTGACCGGCGCAAGGACGCGCTTGCGGACTTTGACGCGGCCATACGCATCAACCAGAGTTATGCCGAAGCCTACAACAATCGCGGCAATGCCAAGGCGGGACTTGAGCGGTATCAGGACGCGCTTGCGGACTATGACAAGGCAATAGAACTCAGTCCAGTACGTGCTGATTTCTACTACAATCGCGGCAATGCCAAGGCGGAACTTGAGCAGTACCAGGACGCGCTTGCGGACTATGACAAGGCGATAGAACTCAGTCCGGAAGATTTTGCTTACTTCTTCAGTCGCGGAGAAGCCAAGAAAATGCTGCGACGGCACACGGCGGCAAGCGAAGATTTCAAACGCGCGCTCACGCTGGCGCAAGAACAGAGGTTGACAGAACGTTTACAGCGTATAAGCCGAGAACCGGATGATCTGAGAGTGGCTGACGCCATCCCATAGCGGTTTGCGTTCGCCCTCTGCCCGGAGTTGGATATTGCCAGCCAGGGTGAAACGGTGGCCGAGGCGAGAGCCAATCTGAAAGAGGCACTGGAACTGTTTTTCGAGACTGCTTCTGCCGCTGAGATTCAGGAACGACTGCACAGCGAAGTGGTCCCCAGTACCGGATCATAAAGAACTGCGGACAGGAACACTGTTGTAAATCATCAGGCAAACGCGACTTCCCAGAGCGCTTTTTGAGTGATGACTCGCTTACGCCTGTCGTTGTAGAACCCAGTTGATTCGGGCTTGCCTCAACCATCTGGCCTGCCGCAATGTCACCACCGAATGTTGAAATCGATACGAGCGGACGGTACGCCGAACTACGGCGCGGCGTGCGCCAACTGTGCGCGCGTTTTCCGGGTGCATACTGGCGGCGGCTGGACGCAGAGCGGGCGTATCCGGTTGCGTTTGTGGAGGCGATGACCGCGGCAGGCTTTCTCGCCGCGCTGATCCCCGAGACGTATGGAGGCGGGGGCGCGACGGTTGCGGAGGCTTCGATAATTTTGGAGGAGGTCAACCGCAGCGGAGGCAACGCGGGCGTTTGCCACGCGCAGATGTATGTGATGGGCGCCCTGGTGCGGCATGGGTCGGCGGAGCAGAAGGAGCAGTGGCTGCCGGCGCTGGCGGAAGGGGCGCTGCGGCTGCAGGCGTTTGGTGTGACGGAGCCGACGGCTGGGTCCGATACGACGCGAATTCAGACGCGGGCGGAGCGGGACGGCGACGAGTATGTGATCACGGGGCAGAAGATCTGGACGAGCCGGGCGGAATACTCGGATCTGCTGCTGCTGCTGGCGCGCACGACCCCGCTGGAGACGGTGAAGAGACGCACGGAAGGGCTGTCGCTGTTTCTGGTCGACCTGCGCGGCGCGGATGAACGGGCCTTGACGATCCGGCCGCTTGAGACGATGATCAACCATCATACGACCGAGATCTTTTTCGACCGGCTGCGGGTGCCGGCGGCCAACCGGATCGGCGAAGAGGGGATGGGTTTCCGGTATATCCTGGACGGGATGAACGCGGAGCGGATCCTGATTGCGGCGGAGTCGATCGGGGATGGGGGCTGGTTTATCGAGCGGTCGGTTGCCTACGCGAATGAGCGCATTGTCTTTGACCGGCCGATCGGGCAGAACCAGGGCGTTCAGTTTCCGATTGCGCAGGCCTACGCGAATCTGCGGGCGGCTGACCTCATGCGGTGGCAGGCCGCGGAGCTGTTTGACAGCGGGAGCCCTTGCGGCGCGGAGGCGAACATGGCGAAGATGCTGGCGGCGGACGCGGCGTGGGAGGCGGCGAACGTGTGCCTGCAGACGCACGGCGGCTTTGGCTTTGCCAGGGAACATGATGTGGAGCGCAAGTTCCGCGAGGCGAAACTGTACCAGATCGCGCCGGTCTCGAACAATCTGGTGCTGTCTTATCTGGCGCAGCATGTGCTGGGATTGCCGCGATCATACTGAATACTGCGTAACGCGTATTGCGTCACCTGGGGAGGGTAGGTTTTTCTGATGGCTTTGCCACTGTCGCACGTTACTGTCGTTGCGTTGGAGCAGGCGATTGCGGCGCCGCTGGCGACGCGGCATCTGGCCGACCTGGGCGCGCGGGTGATCAAGGTGGAGCGGCCTGGGGGCGGGGACTTTGCGCGGCATTATGATGCGGCGGCGCGAGGTCTGTGCAGCCATTTTGCGTGGGCGAACAGGTCGAAGGAGTCGATTACGCTGGATTTGAAGGCGGCGGGCGGCAAGGAGATTCTGGGCAGGTTGCTTGAGCGGGCGGACGTTTTTGTTCAGAACCTGGCGCCGGGCGCGGTGGAACGGTTGGGGTTCGACGATGAACGGCTGCGCGGGGACTATCCCGACCTCATCGTGTGTCATGTCAGCGGGTACGGCGCGGACGGGCCTTACCGTGACAAGAAGGCGTACGATCTGCTTGTCCAGGCGGAGACGGGCGTGGTCGCGGTGACGGGCAGTGAGCAGGCGGCCGCCAAGAGCGGAATTCCGGTGGCGGATATTGCCGGGGGGATGTACGCCTACAGCAGCATCCTGGCGGCGCTACTGCAGCGGGAGCGCGACGGCGGTGGGTGTGTGCTGCATGTCTCGCTGTTTGACGGGCTGTGCGATTGGATGGGCTTTCCCGCCTACTATGCTTTGGGAGAGACACCGCTGCCCCGCACGGGGGCCAGCCACGCGGCGATCGCGCCCTACGGGCCCTATGCCGCGGGCGACGGACGCACGATCCTGTTCTCGATTCAGAGTCAGCGGGAGTGGGAGCAGTTCTGCGCGGTGGTGCTGGAGAAGCCTGGCCTTGCGAGCGATGTCCGCTTCGCAGACAATACGCGACGGGTGCGGAACCGGGCTGCGTTGCAGAAAGAGATCGAGTCGGTCTTTGCGGGAATGACGGCGAAGCAGGTTGCCGAACGGATGGAGCGGGGGCAGATCGCGTACGCGGAGCAGCGGGAGCTGGAGGAGTTCTGGGAGCATCCGCAGCTGGCGGCGCGAGGACGGGTGGCGGAGGTGGGATCGCCGGTGGGGCCGCTGCCGGCGCTTCTGCCGGCGACGGTCAATGAGACGTGGCCCTCGCGTTTTGAGTCGATCCCGGCGACGGGCGAGCATACGCGGGCGCTGCTGGCGGAGCTGGGTTATGGGTCGGAGGCGATCGAGGGGTTGGAGCGGGACGGGGTGGTGTGAGGGATGGAAGTCAAAGGAGAATAAATGTCCACACGGGAGGATGGGCAGGGGCGTTATTTCGAGGATTTCAGCGTTGGCAATGTTTTCGAGCACAGGCTGGGGCGCACGGTGCTGGCGGCGGACAATGTCTGGTTTACGCTGCTGACGGTGAACCCGAATCCGATTCATTTCGATGCCCACTATGCGAGCCAGACGGAGTGGGGGCGTCCGCTGGTGGATTCGACCTTTACGCTGGCGCTGGTGACGGGGCTGTCGGTGGCGGACATTTCGCAGAATGCGGTCAATTTGGGTTGGGACGAGGTGCGGCTGCCGGCGCCGGTGTTTGAGGGTGACACGATCTACGCCCAAAGCGAGGTATTGCATCTGCGTCCGTCACAGAGCCGGCCGCATCAGGGGATCGTCACGATAAAGACTGTTGGGTTCAATCAGGACGGGGCAATCGTTATCGAGTTCAAGCGCACGCTGCTAGTCTACAGGCGCGGTCATGGTCCGAAATCTGGTCGACCGGTTATTCAGAATTCTGCATGACGGGAAGCAGAGGAAGGGGCCGTCAAGGCATTCCGGCGTTAGTTGCAGAGGGGTGTCCACGATCGATGCCGACTTCAGCTCCGCTTCTCACGACTTTATGATGATCCGCCTGGAAACGCCGCGACTGACGCTTATGGCGCTGACTGTGCAGCAGATGCGCTGGCAGCGGGACGACTTTGCACGGCTGGAGCAGACGCTGGGCTTGGCGGCGAGCGGGCAGCGGTTGGAGGACGAGCTGCGGCCGATTGTTTCGCGGGCGATCAGCCAGATGCGGCGCAGGCCGCACCATGCGCGCTGGCATTGCCAGTGGGCGGCGGTGTTGAAGGAGGAGCGGCGCATTGTCGGCAGCCTGGCATTCAAGGGCCCGCCAAACCGCGAAGAAGCGGTGGAGATCGGCTACGGGTTTGATCCCTCTTACCACAACCGCGGGCTGGCGACGGAGGCGGTCGGCGAGATGGTGCGATGGGCGCTGAGTGAGGATGGCGTGGAGACGGTGATTGCGGAGACGGCAAATATGAACGTTGCGTCGATGCGCGTGCTGCAAAAGGTGGGGTTTGTGATCACGTCGGCGACGCAGCGGTACCTGTATTGGAAAGTCGGCGGTTAGGGCTCATTGACGTTTGACTGAACAGCGATTTGCGGGAGCAAAGTGCGGCTGGTCCGCGCATTCACGCAAGGGCAATCCCAGGTAGCCTTTGGTGTTCTTCGCGGCCCTTTGTGGCCCTTCGTGGACAAAAAAGGTTTTCACTGTGGCCCTTCGCATCACTTCGCGGATTGATCGGTTTCGATTTTGAATGACCTCCCCAAAATGTCACCGGCGCCTGGTGATCAGTGCTTGTGGACGATGTAGACGAGTTCGGAGGTGTAGGTGAGGGAGTCGGCTTGCCAGCCGGCTTTTTTGATCTGGGAAAGGAAACTGGTTGCGTAGTGCTGGGCCATGCCTTGCTTGCGGCCGGCGAGGGTTTGGTTGGGGAAGGAGACGATGAGAATGGGGGCGTCGATCCGGTGGAGGAGGCGTTCACCGGCGCCGCGTTCGATCTGTTCGAGGCAGGGCACTGTTTTGAGGAGGAAGGCGATGTCGGCTGGGGGTGTGTCCTTGTCGTCGAGGGCGTTGCGCTGTGCGGCGGCGCCGGCGTAGCCCATGGCGTCGAAGAAGCGGTTGAGGAAGTCCATCTGGTCGGCGAATATGTCGAATGCGAAGTACTGCACGTCGGGGGAGAGCGGCATCCAGGGGCGGGCCAGGGGGTGGAGTCCACAGGCGATGTCGAGGACGGAGCGGACGGGGGGAAGCTGCTGAAAGAGCTCCGGATAGAAGGTATCGAGCAGAGGGAGCCTCTCGTAGGTTGAGGCGTGGGCGGCCATGAGGCTGCGCAGCAGGGCGCGCACGGATGGGTCGGCGGAAGGGTCGCCGTCGGGACCGCGTTTAGCGGCGGCGACGGTTGTTCTCAACTCGTGGAGGGCGTCGTCGTAGTTGAGATTGCGGCGGATGTAGGCGGCGGCGCTCTGGTGGAGTTGGTTTTTGGCCGCTTTGACGGCCTCTTTGAGGGTGCGGCCCTTGGCGAGTTCCGCAGCGGCGACGTCGCGTGCCAGCCCGGGATGGATGCAGCGATATTTGCGGGCGGCCAGAATCGTAGCCAGCGCCTGATCGAGCTGGTCGTCGGGCTGCTGGGCGGCGGAGTTCATATTCTGAGTGGATACTGGATCGCTGGAGGCCGGATCAGCGGGACTGAACGCCGTTGCTGCGCAGGTGTCACTTTACCGGCTAGCCGCGCCCGTTGCCGTCGCGGTACTGTTGTTTCAGGGCGCGGTTGACGTCGCGTTCGGCGTCGCGTCTGGCGATGGACTGGCGTTTGTCGTACTGCCGTTTGCCGCGTACGAGGGCGATCTGGACCTTGGCGAGGCCGGCGTTGTTGATGTACATGCGCAGGGGGATGATGGTCCAGTTGCGCTGGGTGGCGCGCGCGTGCAGGTGATCGATCTGGCGTCTGTGGAGGAGCAGTTTGCGGGAGCGGGTCTCCTCGTGATTGGAGCGGTTGCCGTGTCGATACTGGGCTATGTGCACGCCCATGAGCCAGGCCTCGCCGTCGCGGACGAGAACGAAGCCCTCGCGCAGGTTCACGGAGCCGACGCGCACGGACTTGATCTCGGTGCCCGTGAGAGCGATGCCGGCTTCGAAGGTCTCTTCTATGAAGTAGTCGTGGCGCGCCTTGCGATTTGTGGCGACGGTGCGGGGCCCGGTCGGCGCGGTCTGTTGCTTTTTCTTAGCCAATGTCTCTTTGGTGGTCAGTGGTCGGTAGACGGTGGGAGCGTCTCGTTACTCCCCGGTTCTGAGTAGTTCGAGGGCGCGATCGAGTTGCGGGTCTTCCTCGTTTTCGACCTGCTCGTTAGTTTGCTCGACGACGATGTCGGGATCCAACCCGGTGGCGTCGATGGACCGATCTGACGGCGTGTACCAGAGGGCGATCGTCACGCGGAGCAGGCTTTCATCGCTGAGGGTATGGGGCAGTTGGACGCTGCCCTTGCCGAATGTTGTCACGCCGACCAGACGGGCGCGCCCGACGTCCTGGAGGGCGCCGGCGACGATTTCACTGGCGCTTGCGCTGCCTTTGTTGACGAGCACGATCATGGGCAGGTCTTCGGGTACCAGGGCACTGCCTTCGGTGTTGTAGATCTCCTCGGTGCCGTCGCTGAAGCGTTCAATGAGCACACGCTCGTCTTCGAGGAAGACGCTTGTCACCCTGATGGCCTCGCGCAGGAGGCCGCCGGGATTTCCGCGCAGGTCGAATATCAGGCCCTGGATGTCGTCGGTCAGGAGGTTCTCGAGTTCGTCGCGCAGCTTCTCGCCGGCATCGACCGAAAACCGTTTGAGGGCGACATGGGCGAATTCGTCATTGTCTCCGTAGAGTTCAGTCTTGACGACCGGGACGTCGATCTGGTCGCGGGTGACGGGAAACTCAAGGGGATCGTCGAGCCCTTCGCGACGGACGGTCAAGTGGACTTCAGTGCCCTTCGGCCCCTTGATCCGGTTGATCGCTTCGTTCAGGCCGTTCAGTTCGGCCACGTCCTGGCCGTTGATGGCGATGATCAGGTCGCCGCGACGGATGCCGGCGTTCCAGGCAGGCTGATCCTTAAAGGGTTCGATTATGCGAACCGCGCCCTCGTCCTCGGCCCATTCCACCATTGCGCCGATGCCTTCGAAGCTGCCCTCGATGCCCTCCATGAAGATGCCGGCTTCATCCGGGTCCAGAAAGCCGGTGTTCCTGTCTCTGAGTGTATCCAGCACGCCGCGAATGGCGCCGTAGCTGCGTTCATTGGGCGAGGGCAATTCGCCGTAATAGTCCTCTTCGACCAGCTCCATCGCTTCCCAGAAAATATCCAGGTCGTCGGGCGCGAGAGCGCGATCGGTCTCGGCTGCGACCACGGTGGAGCCGGCGGTCTCGCCGTCGTTGCTCAACCGGCCGACCATAAAGCCGAAGCCGGAGCCGGCCGTGAAAATCAACGCGGCGATCAGGAGGACGGCGCAGCCGGTAAGATGCAGCTTCTGACGGGATGAGATCCGTTTTCCCAGACTGAGCCTGGTCAGTGCAGTCTGTTCAACATTCTTACTCATACGGTGAATCCTCAGCCGGTTCGATAAGGGCGAACTGCCGTGACGGAGCCGCCCTCTGTCCCCTGGGACGAAACCATGAATGCTGCCAGAGAGTCGCTTTGGAACGGATGAACTTCCAGAGATTCTACCATATGGGGTGTTGGCGGAAAAGCAACCCAGCATCCAAAGCAGGGCAATTGCATCTAAATGTGTCAACTTCCTGGGAGGCTGCCCGGAATGTAGGGGCAGGCCTTGTGCCTGCCCTCGTGTAACACCACTCGGGCCGGGTGCTGGAATCCGGGAACGTGAGGAGCGAGGGTCGCGTTGCATGGATGATTGAATTGGGATTCTCTGGGGGGTAAGGAAGGGGCTATAATTGGGAAGACGGATGTACTTCAGGTAGATGATTGGCGCACTCTTGGGTGGAGCCGTTGGACAAAAGTGATGACAGTTAAGGCCGGAGGGGAAGAGATGACGATCAGGACGCAGGACATTCAGCGACCGCCGCGGGCGCTGGTTGAGGGGCTGGCGGAGATTGGGTCGGCAACAGCCAGCGGGGAGCTGAGCCGGCTGGGCATCAGCGACCCGCAGATTCGGGGGCCGCAGCCATGGACGCCCGGAAAGGTCGCGGCAGGGCCGGCGCTGACGCTCCAGTTCATGCCCAAGCGGGAGGACCAGTACAGCGTAGACGAATACAACGACCCGGAAAAGCAGCTTCACCGCCACGTCCTGTACCATACACAGCCGGGGGATATGGTGGTCGTTGACGCGAGAGCGAATATGGCGAGCGGGGTGTTCGGCGAGATGATGCTGACCTATTTTCAGGGCCGGGGCGGCGCCGGAGTGGTCATCGACGGCTGCATACGCGACTACCCCAAAGCGCAGGAGTTGGAGTTGGGGCTGTGGCTGCGGGGGGTGACGCCGAACTTCCACACCCAGACGAACATCTTCCCCTTTGCGGTGAATGCGCCGGTGGCCTGCGGCGATACGCTGGTGATGCCGGGCGACATCGTGATCGCGGACGACGACGGCGTTGTGGTCGTACCGATTGCGCTGGCTCCGGAGCTGCTTGATAAGGCCGGCGAGCACGCGGAGTGGGAGGAGTTTTCGCGGATGAGGCTGGCCGAGGGGGGAGACCTGCGCAAGTACTATCCGTTGCGAGAGGACGCGCAGGCGGAGTACGAGGCCTGGAAGGAACAACAATAGTCAGTGGTCAGAACTGCAGTGGTTGTTGGTTGGTAGCCCGGTTTCGGTGGAAGCGGCGGGGCTGAAGAGAACGGCCCGCCATGTGGTATTATCTGGGTGTCGCCGCACGATTCTGAAAGGGATGGGTACTGTTCCGGTGTCATCGTTTGCCGAATCCAGGAGAATGCCCGGCAGTGAGTGGTTGAAGAACAGGCCGCGGCTGTTGGAAGGCGTATATGCGGGCTCAAAGTCGGCCTTGCAGCTGCTCTACCCGTTGCTGAAGCGGGTTCTGCCGGCGGCGTTCACGGAGCGCGTTTTCGTTTGGAGCGAAGAGGTATCGAAGGGCTATCTCTTCAACTGCCAGATGTGCGGACAGTGCATCTTGCACAGCACAGGCATGACCTGCCCGATGAACTGCCCGAAGAACCTGCGCAACGGGCCTTGCGGCGGCGTGCGCCAGAACGGGCACTGCGAGGTGATCCCGGAGATGCCGTGCGTATGGGTGCAGGCGTGGCGGCGGGACGCGCAGATGGGGCGCTACGCGGGCGAGATCCAGCTACTGCAGCCGCCTGTCAACCGCGCCCTGCAGAACAGCAGCGCGTGGCTGAACCTCCTGGAGGGAGCCGACGCGCAGCCGCCTTCCGGCTGGTCAACGATTGAGCTGGAGTAGAACGGTCTGGCGCCGGCCTGCTCCGTGCGCCTCTCACAAACTGAGACTCGCATCGTATTCCTCTGACTTGGAAAACCCACCTCCTTAACGTACTCATGGTAAATTCAGACCAGACTCCTTCTCCCGGTGACTGGGAACTGCAGAGCGGCGAATCCCGACTTCTGCAGGTCTTGGAGGCCGGCCATTTTGCGGTGACGGCGGAACTGAACGCGCCTGATTCGGCGGACCCAAAGGATGTCTACGCCAACGTCGCGGAGCTGGGGGACGTATGCGACGGCATCAATGCGACGGACGGTTCGGGCGCGAACTGCCACATGAGCAGTGTGGCCTGTTGTGCGCTGATGGCGCGGGCAGGCTATGAGCCGGTCCTGCAGATGGGTTGCCGGGACCGCAATCGAATTGCGATCCAGGGCGATCTGCTGGGCGCGGCGGCGCTGGGCGTGCGCAACGTCCTTTGCCTGACGGGCGACGACGTGAGCGCGGGCGATCAGCCGGAGGCGCGCCGGGTGTTCGATTTTGACGCGCTGCATCTGCTGCGTACGGCCCGGATCATGCGGGACCAGGGGGTCCTGCTGAGCGGACGCAAGTTGACGACGCCGCCCGACTTTTTCCTGGGCGCGGCGGCGAACCCGTTTGTACCGCCGCAGGACCTGCGGCACCTGCGTCTGGCGAAAAAGATCGAGGCGGGCGCGCAGTTCATCCAGACACAGTACTGCTACGACCTGCCGGTTTTCGAGTCGTTCATGCGCCGGGCGCGGGATATGGGGCTGCATGAAAAGGTCTATTTGCTGGTCGGCGTGGGGCCGCTGCGCTCGGAGCGGGCGGCGGAGTTCATGCGCAGCCGGGTGCCGGGCGTGCATATCCCGGATGCGGTGGTGGACAGGCTCGCGAAGACGCCGCGGAAGAGAAAGCGGGCGGAGGGCATCCGGATCTGCGTGGAGATCATCGAGGAGGTGAAGCAGATCGAAGGGGTGCACGGGGTCCATATCATGGCGTACCGGCAGGAGGAAGCGGTGCCGGAGATTGTGGAGCGGGCGGGGATATTGCGGGAGAAGCCCAAGAAATAGATTGACTTCAGACCACATATTGAGAGCTGCCGTGACCGGTAGCTCTTTTTTTGTCGCCTTCCGGCGGGAAAAAGAGGGAGAAAAAAACCTGTTTGTCAAGCACTGTTTCGCCGAGTATACTTTATATAGATTCTGATGTTTTGGCTCCAGTCTGGTTCTCCGTTGATTCCTTTTGCCAAGCGTAGCGCGTAACTCAAGCCAACCTGAAAAAGGAGCGAACCATGAAGAAGCATGTGATCACTCGACGCCAATTCATTCGCGTGTCCAGCATGACCGTCCTCGGAAGCGCGCTGGTCGCCTGTGGCGCCCCCGCAGCGCCCGCCGAGGAAGCGGCGGATGCACCGGCAGAGACCGAAACAACCACAGAGCTGCCGGCCGCTACCACAGGTCAGTATTCGGAGAGCCCAACCAGCGCCGAGCTTGTCAGTGCCGGTGAGCTGCCTCCCGTCGATGAACGGTTGCCGGCGAATCCGCTCGTGTGGACGGACTACGACGTCGTTGCGATGGAGAAGGAGCAGGGCCAATACGGCGGCACAGTCCGCATCGGCAATGCGGGCGGCATCAACGGCCTCGCTACCTTCGGCCTGGCCCGCTACACGGCTGACGATACCCGCACTTTCGTAGCCGACATGGCGGAGAGCTGGGAAGTCTCAGACGACGCCACCAGCTTCACTTTCCACCTGCGCGAAGGACACAAGTGGTCCGACGGCACCCCCCTCACAGCCCACGATATGCAGTGGTATTACGACAATGTCATCCACTCGGAGTATCTCGATGCGCCGATGGGCTGGGCAGGCATGGAGACCACGACCGACAGGATCGTGGCCGTGGACGACTTCACCGTCCGCTTTGAGTTTGCGAAGCCAAACTCGCTCTTCCTCGAGCTGAGCCGCGGCGTTGCCGGCGGCGAAGCCGGTCTGTGGAGCCAGTCAGCGCCCCACTACGTGCAGAAGTACCATCCCGACTACAACCGGATGGACAAGTATGACGATCCCAAAGAGCAGTTCCAGAAGGAGGTGCAGGACCGACTGCCCTTCCAGATGACGATTCAGGACCCTGAGCGCCCGGTACTGTGGGGCTGGAAGCCGTTCGAATACGCTGAGGGGCAGATCGCCCGCCTCGACCGCAACCACTATTTCCACTGCGTCGACCGCTGGGGTCAGCAGATGCCATATATCGAGGTGATGGAGAATCTCCTGCTTGGCTCACGTGACAAGGACGTCATTTTGCTTAAGCTGGTCGCGGGGGAGACCCATTGGGAGCGGCGTCTCGGCTCCGTTACCGACGTACCTTTCCTGAACGAACAGGCCGGCGACACGCTTGATTTCATCTACACGATCAAGCCCGAGGGCGCGCAGCAGGGCATCTATTTCAGCGCACACGCCGATGATGAAAACATGGACGCCCTCCTCAAGCAGGCCGACTTCCGCCGCGCGCTCTCTATCGCAATCGATCGCGCCACCATCAACGAGACCGCTTACTTCGGCCTTGGCAAAATCGGCCACGGCTTCAGCCTGCCCGGCGTCTTTGACCCCGAGATCGATGGCAAGTGGGTCGAATACAATCCTGAAGCTGCATCGCAAATGCTTGACGACCTGGGAATTACGGAGAGAGACGACGAAGGCTTCCGCACCTACGAAAACGGCGAAACCATGACCTTCATTCTCGGCTCCGCGCCCGGCTGGCATCCCGGCGCCCAGGAATCGGCGGAGATCGCGGCGGAGGGCTGGAACGCAATAGGACTGCGCACCGTCGTCACGGTCGCGTCGCCCGGCGACATGATCGCCGAGTGGAGAGAGGGCATTTCGCACGCTTATGTTCGTTCCAGCATTGGCGGCGACGTCATGTTCGACCTCAAGCACAGCACGGGGCTGCGCTGGGGCGCGCCCTCCTACCGCTGGTGGGTGACAAGGGATTTGCCTGCTGACGAGGTCCAGGGCGTTGAGCCGCCCGACGACCTCAAGTACTTCCTCGAACTGGGTGACAAGATTCTCAGCGTCATCAGCGAGGAAGAACGCGAAGAGTTGATCCATGAGCGCCGCGTCTGGATGGCCGATACCTGCTGGTTCATCGGCATGGTCCAGACGGTGCCGCACGTCCTCGTCGCCAACAAGAAGCTGCGCGGCATCTGGGGCAGGGAAGAGGAGATCCCCTGGAAACTCGGCGCGGGAGACGAGGAGTTCTGGCCGCGTTCCTGGTTCTGGACTGAGTAACAGTTGCCGCTTGTTCGCAGGCGGCTCGTTCGCCGTCAATCGACGACTTTGCGTCATGTGAAATGAGGAGCCTTTCACTGATCTTCACCTGTTGAACAGGCCTGGCGATCTGTGAAAGGCTTTTCTATTCTCTCCCGCACCGCTTAGCCGTAATGACGTCATTGGATACCGGCTGGTGGGAGTGAGGCTCAGAACCTTGGACTCAAAAACGCGTTTTGACGGCCAATCAGCGTAGGTTATCTTGATTCACGGTATCGCCAGCCTCAAGTCGCACTTCATTGGCATTCCATGAGAACCTACATCTTGCAGCGTTTCATCCAGATGATCATCGTCATGGCCGTGGTCATGCTGGTCAGCTTCATCATTGTCGAACTCCCGCCCGGCGACTTCCTCACCACGCTGCGCGAGCAGCTCACTGAGCAAAACGTCGACCCCAAGGTCATCGACTCAACCGTGGAAATGTACCGGGCGCGCTACGGTCTTGGCGAGAACTGGTTCATCCGCTTTGGCAAATGGGCGTGGTCCCTGATGAAGGGCGACATGGGTTATTCGATGCAGCACAACCGCCCCGCCAGCGAACTCATGGGAGAGCGCCTCAGCCTGACCATCTGGATAAGCATTGCCACGCTAATTTTCATGTTCGTGGTGGCCGTCCCCATTGGCATGCTCTCCGCCATCAAACAGTACTCGGCTTGGGACCACTCCTTCACTTTCCTCGCTCTATTGGGCGTTTCCGTACCCAGTTTCATTACGGCGCTCGTTTTTCTGCTGCTATCGGTCACATTGCTCGGCGCGACCACCGTCGCCGGCCTCTTCTCTCCCGAATATGTGACGGCCGAATGGTCATGGGCCAAATTCGTGGATATGCTCAAGCATGTTTGGATCATCCTGTTTATCGTCGGGCTGGGCGATACGGCCAGTACCATCCGCGTCATGCGCGCCCGCATGCTCGACACGCTTGGCGAGCCATATATCGACACTGCTCGCATGAAAGGGCTGTCCGGCGCCAAGATCTACTTTCGCCACGCTCTGCGCGTCGCCATCAATCCCATCATTTCCAGCATCGGCCTGCGCTTCCCGCAGATCATCAGCGGCTCCACCATCGTCGCCATCGTCCTGACGCTGCCCCTGATCGGCCCCCTGCTGCTCGACGCACTACTCGGCGAGGACGTCTACCTCGCCTGCAGTATTCTGGTCGTTCTGACTCTGGCCCTCGTTATCGGCAACTTCCTCGCGGACCTTGCCCTGGCATGGCTTGACCCGCGAATACGATTCGAAAACTAGAAGGAGCGTTCAGTGGAGCAAAATGTCGCGGAGAACGGCCGGCTCCCACATGAGGAAATCGAGGCGGAAGAGCGCTTCGACGTAACCAAACAGGTCTCCTACGGCCGCCTCATCTATCTGCGCTTCCTGAGAAACCACGCTGCCGTGGTCGCCGCCTTCGCGCTCGTATTCATCTATCTGATAACGCTGGCCTGTCCATTCTTCGCCCCTTACGATCCCAACACTCGTTTCCTCGAAAAGGTCGCTCATCCTCCGCTTCTGCCCACGTTCATCGACGCCGAAGGACAGCTCCACCTGCGGCCCTTCGTCTACGCCACCGTGCAGTCACGCGACCCGAAAACGATGGAGCGCATGTACACGAAGGACACGGCCCAGCGCTTTCCTTTGCGGCTCTTCGTGCGCGGTGACGAGTACGACTTTCTCTTCTGGCACAGCGACCTGCATCTTTTCGGCGCGCAGGATTCGCCGGTCTTTCTGCTGGGCACCGACACGCAGGGCCGTGATCTCTTCTCCCGCATCCTTTTCGGCGGCCGCATCTCAACCACTGTCGGCCTGATCGGCGTCGCTATCAGCCTCATTCTTGGCATTGTCATCGGCATGGCGTCCGGCTACCTGGGCGGCGCGGTCGACTCCGTAATCCAGCGCGGCATCGAAGTGCTCCTTTCCTTTCCAAGCCTGCCGTTGTGGATGGCGCTTTCGCTGTCTCTGCCGCGGCATTGGAGCTCAATTCGCATCTTTCTGCTCATCACCATCCTGCTTTCGATTGTCGGATGGGGGGGCTTGGCCCGGGTTGTGCGCGGCATGACGCTCGCGGTCAAGTCTGAGGAGTTCGTGCTCGCGTCCCGCATGGGCGGCGGCGGCACCTGGTGGATTCTGCTTCGCCACATCCTGCCCACCAACCTGAGCTACGTAATCGTGGCGGCGACTCTGGCCGTGCCCGGCATAATTCTCGGCGAAACTGCCTTGAGCTTTCTCGGCCTCGGCATCCAGCCCCCCATGATCAGTTGGGGCGTGCTGCTCCAGGACGCGCAGAAAGTCTCGTTTCTCTCGCAGATGCCCTGGCTGATCGCCCCGGCGTTCTTTATCATGGCGACCGTCCTCGCCTTTAATTTCATCGGCGACGGCCTGCGCGATGCCCTTGACCCATACTCCAACTTCTGATCTCTTGCCAACCTGATCTGTACCGACCGGCCGCTCTCAACCAGATGAACAGCGCTCCCGATTCCGACAAAATCCTGGATATCCGAGATCTCCAGGTCAGCTTTCGCTCAATTGCCGGCACGACGCGGGCGGTCAACGGTGTCAGTCTCGACGTGCGCAGCGGCGAGATTGTGGGACTGGTCGGCGAAAGCGGCTGTGGGAAGAGCGTCACCATCCGCAGCATCGTCGGCTTGGTTCCGTCGCCGCCGGCTCAGTTCGAGAACGGAGAGATCTGGCTCCGTACTCGCCGGGGCATGACCGAGACGCTTTCGCTGCACAAGAACATGAAGGCGCTGCGGCAGATGCGCGGGCGCGATGTCTCAATGATCTTCCAGGAGCCGATGCGCTCCGTTCACCCGATGATGACCATAGGCAAGCAGATCACCGAGGGTATACTCGAGCACGAGGTCGTCGACCCCGCCGAAGCCTATGACCGCACCGTCGAAATGCTCGACCTTGTCGGCCTGCCCAATCCTGCCGCCCAGATGAATCGCTACGCGCACGAGCTTTCCGGCGGCATGCGGCAACGCGCCCTGATTGCTCTCGCCCTGGTTTGCCATCCCCAACTCCTGCTCGCAGACGAGCCGACCACGGCACTCGACGTAACCATTCAGGCCCAGATCCTCGAGCTGATCCGGGACCTGCGCGAGCGCATGCGTATGTCGGTGCTCCTCATCACCCACAACATGGGCGTCGTCGCCAACCTCGCCGACCGCATTTCCGTCATGTATCTGGGCAAGATCATGGAAACCGGCTCGGTTGAGGAGATTTTCAAGGAGCCGGCCCACCCTTATACGCAGGGCCTTCTGGCGTCGATGCCGAGTCTTTTCAGCCAGCCCAAGACGCACCTGCAATCGTTGCGCGGCGTCGTCCCCGAACTCGCCATGGCGCCCAAGGGCTGCGTCTTCGCCGACCGCTGCCCCCACGTCATGCCCAAGTGCGACGAAACGCCGCCCGTGGTCGAACTGCGAGCCGACCATAGCGCGGCCTGCTGGCTCTATGCTGATGTTGGCGAGCCGCGCGGCACACCTGCCGTTACAGGCCAGCCGTCCCTCTCAGGTGCCCGTACGCCAGCTGATTCCCAGCAGTCAGTCGAAGTGATCCCGCTGGCCAGGTCTGAACCGACGACAGACACCGCCCAGGGTACACCTGCTGACAACGACATTGCCCAATTGCAGATTGAGGACGTCGCGCTCCACTATCCGATTCTCAGGGGTCTCTTGCGACGTCAGGTTGGGACGGTCCGCGCCGTAGACGGCGTCGATCTGACGATCCGCCGGGGTGAGACGCTTGGCCTTGTCGGCGAGTCCGGCTGCGGCAAGACATCGGTTGGCCGCCTCGTTGCACGCCTGGTCGAGCCGACAGCCGGTCGTATCCGCTTTGGCGCGGACGGGGGTCTTGAAGAGATCACCCACATTTCGCAAAAGGAGATGAAGCGCGTCCGCCGTTCGATGGGTATGGTCTTTCAAGATCCCCTCTCGTCCCTGAACGCGCGCATGAACATCCGCAACATCGTCGGCGAGCCGCTCATGCTTCATCAGGTCGCTAAGGGAAGGGCTGTCGATGACCGCGTGGGCGAACTGCTGGAGATGGTCGGGCTGAGAGCGGCGCACCAGAGCCGCTTTCCCCATGCTTTCAGCGGCGGACAGCGTCAGCGGATTGCCATCGCTCGGGCCCTGGCCACCGAGCCAAGTTTCCTGGTTGCGGATGAGCCGGTCTCGGCACTCGATGTTTCCGTCCAGGCCCAGATTCTTAATCTGTTGCTGACACTCCAGCAGCAGCTCAATCTATCGATGCTCTTCATCGCGCACGACATCGCGGTCGTCCGCCATGTCAGCGACCGCATCGCCGTGATGTATCTGGGCAAGATCGTCGAACTTGGCGAAGCCCGCGAGATCTGCGTCCGGCCCGTTCATCCCTATACGGAAGCGCTCCTGGCCTCGATCCCGCTGCCGATGCCCGGGCTGGAAACGCTGCGGGAGATGCCCAAAGGCGATCTCCCCGACCCCGCCAACCCGCCCGCCGGCTGCCGCTTCCACACCCGTTGTCCTTACAGCCAGCCGATCTGCGAGCAGGAGGAACCGCCGCTGCGACCCTTGGCCGGGGAGGCAGACCGCTTCGGCGCTTGCCACTTCCAGGATGAACTGCAGCTTCAGGGCGTTGAGGAGATCGGCGAACTGGGCGCCTCCGCAACGACGATCACAGGGGCAAAGTGAGCGGCAATGCGGCCCAATGGAGGCGAATCCCGCTTCAATTCGATGGCCCGGTTCAGTAATTCGTTGCGTCACATCTTACGCCGCTAAGGAGTTGCCATGCCTGTCCAGATGGCCCAGTACGGAACAAAGCACTCACACGCTGCCGGCAAAATAGTGGCCATGCAGGAGAATCCCGACGTTGAACTGGTGGGCGTCTATGAGCCTGACGCAGAGCACCGTGCGCAGCTCGCAGATTCCGATACCTGTTTTGCGACCGTGCACTGGTTCAAGTCGGCGCAGGAGATGCTGGCCGACCCTGCCATCCTCGCGGTGGCGTCCGAAGGGCTGAACGTCGAGAGCCTCGACCAGACCGAGGAAATCGTGGCAGCGGGAAAACACGTATGGTACGACAAGTCCCCCGGAGACAATTGGGCGCAGTGGCAGCGCGTCGTCGCCGCCGCCCGCGATAAGAACCTTCTCATTCAGATGGGCTATATGCTGCGCTACCACGATGGTTTCAGCCGGATCGCCGACTGGGCCAACAGCGGCCTCCTCGGCCATGTTTTCGCAGTCCGCGCCCACATGTCCACCAACATTCCCTCGGGTCGTCGCAAGCAGATCAACGCCCATCGCGGCGGCATCTTCTACGAGCTCGCCGGGCACATGCTCGATCAGATCATTTGGATTCTTGGCAGGCCCGCCAAAACTGCCTGCTTTTTGCGCACAGATGATCACGGTACAAGCGAACAAGTCGCCGGGTTCGCCGACAACACTTTGGGCGTTTTCGAGTTTGACGGGGCCATGGCGATGGTGGACATTGCGGCAATGGAAACGCAGCCGATGGCCCGACGCTACGAAGTCTACGGGACCGCGGGCAGCGCTATCGTCGTTGAGCCCTTCGAGCCGGGTTCGCTTATCCGCCTCTGCCTGGCAGAAGCTACTGAAGAATACTCCGCCGGTGTGCAGATGGTCCCATTCCAGAGCCGCTCACGACAGGAACTCTACGACCAGGAATTGAAGGCTTTTCTGCGCACCATCGCCGGCGAGCAGGAGCCGGACAGGCTCCCTGAGCACGATCTTCTTGTGCAGGAGACCTTGCTGCGCGCGGTGGGAACGCTCGTGGACTGACGACAATTTACTGCTTTTAGCGGGGTGGAGCAATGAAATGTATCGGTATTGAGTTTCCGGAACTGGGCGAAGCCAGACTTTTCGATCTGCCTGACCCACCGCAACCCGGCCCAACCGAGATTGTTACGCGAACGCTCTTTTCGGGCGTCACCAACGGCACCGAGCGCCACAGCCTGATGGCGGACTTTGGCAGCCGCTTCCCCGCCCGCGCGGGTTACCAGCATGTAAGCGTTGTCGAGGAGGTGGGCCGTCGCGTCGATCAGTTTTCAACAGGAGAGACGGTGTTTCTGGGCAATCACGGCGGCCACCGGGGCTGGCACCTCGTCGATCTCGCCGCCTCCAACGAACGCGAGCGCCTCTGCCTCAGACTTCCGCCCGAAATGGAGCATGAGTATTGCGCTCTCTTCGGTATCGCAGGCGTGGGCTTCAGGCACTCACGGCGCATCCGAGTCGCCGCGCCGATGCGCGTGTGGGTTGCCGGCCTGGGATTGATCGGCCAGTCGGTGGCGCAGGCCTCGCGCGCGCTCGGCGCCCACGTCACTGTCACCGACGTCGACCCGCGCCGCCTGCAAATCGCGGCGCAACTTGGCGCCCACCGCGTGATCGACATCGGCGACGATAGCGCCGTCGAGTCTCTCACAGAGGGCGGGCCCTATGACCGGATCGTCGACGCCTGCGGCGCGCCCGACCTTTTCGACTTCATCCACGAGCATAAGTTGCTCGCGCTCTACGGCGCGATCGGCGCGCTGGCCGGCCGGCAGCCGACCGTTTTTCATCAGACGATGCTGCACGCTTTGCGGGCGTCGATAGAGTCGTCGTCGCACTTTACGTTGGAAGATCTGGGGATACTGCGCCACTACTGTCAGCTTGGAACTGTTCGCATTGAGCCGTTGGTGACACACCGTCTCTCAATAGAAAATGCCCCCGCCATTTACGCAACCATGCGCGACGATCCGGCTGAACTCTTAGGCGTGATCTTCGACTGGCAAACTTGAGCTGCAACAAACTGAAAGGGGCGGGGACAATGCGGTCGAACGTCTCAATGTAAGGGGTGCGCTCCATTGCCCAGCCCGCCTAAGAGCCTGTGACAAACCGTTCCAGTTAAGGACGCTTTCTTTTATTGCGGAATAACTCTACCGAATCGGCAGGACAAAGTAGAAACGGGCGCCGCCTTCGGCGCGGTTTTCGACGCCGATGACGCCGTGGTGGGCTTCGACGATCGCCTTGGCGATGGTAAGGCCGAGGCCTGAGCCGCCGCCGCGGGCGCGGCTGCGGGACTGCTCGACGCGGTAGAACTGTTCGAAAACTTTAGGAAGACTTTCTTCAGGGATGCCCGGCCCTGAATCGAAGACGTCTACACGCACGCCGCCCAAGACCCCCTGGGCGCTTACGGCGACGGAGCTGCCTGGAGGCGTGTGACGCACCGCGTTGCCGATCAGATTGGTCAGGACGCGGCCGATGAGGCCGGCGTCGAGCCGGACGGGGTCGACGCGGGGGTCGGCGCTGCCGGAGAGTCCGATGCCAAGCTCTTCGGCCTGGACTGCGAAACTCTCCAGCGTGTCGGAAATCAGATCGGACAGTGAGATCGGCTGGCGATCGAGCTTAAGGCCGCCGGCTTCAATTTCGGCCATCTCGAACAGCTCGTCGATCAGGACTGAGAGGGCGGCCGCGTCGAACTGGATCGTGCGCAGGTAGCGCTGTGTTTCATTCGGATCGGTGATGTAGCCGTCGGCCAGCGCTTCCACGAGGGCCTGGATTGAGGCGAGGGGCGTGCGAAGGTCATGGCCGATCCAGGCGAGCAGATTGCGGCGCAGCTGTTCGGTTTCGCGGTGCCGACTCTCGGCCGCCTCAAGACGGGCAGCCATCTGGTTAAAGGTCTCTCCGAGCCGCGCCAGCTCATCTTTTCCGACTACCTCTACGCGCACGTCCCGCCTGCCTTCGGCGATGGCGAATGCGGCCCTGTCCACCCATTGTATCTTCTCGGTCAGGGCGGTCGAGAGGAAGTAGCCGAGCGCGGTGGCGATGCCGCCGGCAAAGATGAGAAGTACGGCGGCCAGGCGCAGGTCGTGATCGCTGGCAAACATCAGCCGGGCGGTTACAAAGACGTTAAGAAAGGTGAGTAGGCTGGCGAATCCGTAACCGCCAAGCAGGGTCCAGCTGAGGCGGGGGGAGTAGTGGAGCCAGCCCAAGCGGTAAACCAGGTAGACGGCGGCGACGGACAGAAGTGCAGTGGCTGTGAGGAACTGCGCCATCGCCCACAGCTCCTCGGTCGGTGGGGTGAGGACAGCCCGGAACAGGAGCAGGCCCCCGAGGACGGCGATAATCACGCCGAGGAGAAAACGGACTGACGGCGAAGCAGGCGATGGAGAAATGGTTGTTGTGTTCATAGGGCCTCTAACTGGTAACCGGCTCGGAGTCCTCGGCCGGTCGCCGCTCCTTACTCTCCCGTTTCAAAGCGATAGCCAACGCCCCAGACCGTGATGATATGCTGCGGACTCGAAGGGTCCTGCTCGATCTTCTCGCGCAGGCGGCGCACGTGTACCGTGACGGTGCTGGCGTCGATGAACTCTGACACGCCCCAGACCTGATCCAGCAACTGGTCCCGGTTAAAGACCTGGTTGGGATTGCTGGTGAACATCCACAACAGATCGAACTCCTTGACTGTGAGAGGAATTTCCTTGCCTGCGACGGTCGCCTGACGGGTGCGTGGGTCGATGTGAATGTTGCCGCAGATTACAGGTTGGTCGCCGCCCGGCGGTGCGGGGGCCTGCTGCGTGCGCCGCAGGACAGCTTTAACCCTGCTGACAAGCTCACGCGTGCTGAAGGGTTTGACGACATAGTCGTCGGCGCCGAGCTCCAGACCGAGGATGCGGTCGATTTCGTCTCTACGGGCCGTGAGAAGGATGATGGGAATCGAGCTGGTCGCCCGCACCTGGCGGGTAATCTCATAGCCGTCCACGCCTGGCAGCATTACGTCGAGGATGAGCAGGTCCGGCGGGTCGGATTCCAGAAGATTCAGAGCGGCCAGCCCATCGCCCACTACACTAGCGTCGAATCCTTCCCGCACCAGGTAAAGTTTGACAACCTCACTAATGCTGGGTTCGTCGTCGACGACCAGGATTTTGACGCCGGCCATGGCAGGTGGACTTCCTTACAAAAGTGCCGCGGAGAGGTGTTTGCAACGCCAAAGGTTAAGAATCCGGTAATCTTTACCCACTGGCAGAGCAACTTCCAACTGGTATACTATAGGTTGCGGAACATTGCCGATACCATTGTTGCATAACATGTTCATTTAACCAATCTTAAGGAGAAACATACCCCATGCAACTAAGAAAACCGCTCTCTTTGATTCTTATAGCGATACTGATGTTCTCGAGCACGGTCGTCCTGCTTCCCGCTGAAACTGCCCTGGCGGAAGAAGGGGACGACAAGATGGACGAGGGAGTTGCCTTCCTGGTACGCATTGAGAACATCTCCGCTGACAGCGGCCTGCCTACGCCATTTGCGCCAGGCGTCTGGGTATTGCACAGCGAGCCGGGCCCTCTCTTCATAGAAGGTGAAGCAGATAAGGGATACGGCCTGGAGGCGCTGGCTGAGGACGGCGACCCGTCCGCACTGGCTGAAGCCCTGAACGGCATGGGCCTGCATGCAGGCGTCTTCAATACGCCGGACGGCGCCGATGGGCCTGGTGTAGCGTTGCCTGGCAGCGCCGGCATGATGGGAGCGATGCCGCCCGGGAGCGCGTATGTGTTTGAGGTAAAGGCCGCGCCTGACACGCCCTACCTTTCCTTTGCCACCATGTTCGTGCAGTCCAACGACCTTTTCATCGGGCCGGGAGAGGCGGGCATTGCCCTCTTCGATATGGACGGTATGGCGATGGAAGGGATGCAGGATGTAACCGCGGAAATACAGCTGTGGGATGCGGGCACCGAGGCCAATGAGGAGCCGGGCGTAGGCGGCGAACAGGCGCCGCGACAGTCCGGGCCCAACATGGGCCCCCCTGAGATCGACGGCGCCGTTCGTGTCGTAGATGACGGCTACACCTACCCTGAAGTCTCCGCTCTCGTTAAGGTCACCATCGACAAGGCGATGATGATGGACGCGGAGATGGAGAAGGATGACGAGATGATGTCCGACAAGGACGACAAGATGATGTCCGACAAAGACGGTATGATGGGCGGGATCATGTTGATGGAAGAAGGGGACACGCCTTATACCGTGGCGGCAGGTGACACGCTCGGCTCTATCTCCCGGCGCGCCTACGGCGCCAGCAAATACTGGGAGGTGATTTGCAGCGCAAACGGGCTGGCGAACTGCAATCTCATCCATGTCGGCGATGAGCTGATGCTCCCATCGCATGCCGACGCCATGGCCAAGATGGACATGATGATGATGGGCGAAAAAGACGGCATGATGGGTGAGAAGGACGAGATGATGTCGGACAAGGACGACGGCATGATGTCCGACAAAGACGACAAGATGATGTCGGACAAGGATGACAAGATGATGTCCGACAAAGACGGCATGATGATGGGGGACATCATGCTGATGGAGGATGGAGATACGCCTTACACGGTGGTGGGCGGAGACACGCTTGGAAGCATTGCCAGGCGCGCCTACGGCAAGGCTGACTACTGGAAGGCGATCTGCAGCGCTAACGAGCTGGAGAACTGCGACCGCATCGATATCGGAGACGAGTTGCTGCTGCCCACACAGGCTGAGGCCGAAGAGATGATGGACAGTATGATGATGGACGACGGTATGGATGCGATGGACAAGAAGGACGACATGTAGGAAATAAGGGTCACCTGACCCGGAGTGGAGTATGGAGGCGCGCAGTGCGCGCCTCCATTTGCACACAAAAGACACTGAGATGATCGTGAAAACTCTTACGAAAGCATTGACCGACATTGGTGTCGTACGGCGTAATCGTCCCGACCTCGGTCACAATTCCCCCGTTCGACTGAGTTGTGGGCGGCATCAGGGTGGAAGGCGCTGCCGATTCGCTCTACTGATGTTGATCTGTGGGATGCTGCTGGCCGGCTGCGCTATGCCGGAAGCGATACCTACCCAGAGCGACCAGGGCAGTCAGAGCGATCAGGGGGCGAAGGTGGAAGCGATTCAAACTCGAGTCGCGGAGGAGCGGGCCGGGCAAGCTTCGGAAAAGGAAGATGCGATGGCCGGCGCAAGCGGCGGGGCGCAAGGTCAGACTGCTACTGCCGAAGAGTCCGGCGGGGCATTGGTCTCCGGCCCGACGGCGGAACAGTTGGAACTTCTGGCCAAATTGCGGCCGCAGGGAGAGGCGCCAGAGCTTCTCAACGAGGTATGGTTGAACTCGGAGCCGCTTAAGTTGGCGGATTTGCGGGGCAATGTCGTGCTGGTCGAGTTCTGGACCTATGGGTGATACAACTGCGTAAACGTAATTCCCTCGTTGAGGGAATGGCACGAGAAGTACGCGGATGACGGTTTTGTGATTATCGGCGTTCACACGCCTGAGTTCAGGCACGAACGGGATGTGCAAAACGTCGAGAATTCCCTTACCCGGCTATCGATCCCATTCGCTGTTGCAATCGACAATGATTGGAAGACGTGGCGCTCCTATAACAATCGCTACTGGCCGGCGATGTACTTCATCGACAAGACCGGACAGATCCGCTACCTGAAGATTGGTGAAGGCCAGTACGGATACTCGGAGTCGGTGATTCAGGCGCTGCTGGCCGAACCATACGCGGCCAACTGATTTGGAGCGGTCGTATTGCGCAGATGCGGGGGCTTTGACTTGCCCCCGCGCGCGCTGAACCAAACGTACTCCGCTTTGCCACTTGAGCTCCCGGCAGCTGTGCACTGTGTTAGCCGGGCGCCTGCCCAGACTCTCTCCTGCGACAGCAAAACACAGCCGCAATGGGAAATCCCTCAGCTTCAACGCTCAGGACCGGATTCGAGACTGATAAAACAGTTCTCCAGGCCAATACCTTGTTTTTGAGCGGGCCATTCGGCGCCGGCAAGACGACGGCGGCGATTGAGCGCGTCCTGTGGCTGCTGCGCCAGGAGCGGGTACGGGGCGACCAGATACTGGTATTGGTGCCCCAGCGCAGTCTGGGACAGCCCTACCAGGAGGCGTTACGCAACTCTGAACTGCCGGCGGGGACGCTGGTGCAGGTGACGACGGCAGCATCTCTTGCCCGTTCGAGTGTGGCGCTATACTGGCCGCTGGTTGCGCGCGAGGCCGGCTTCGCGGAGCCGCACGGAGAGCCGACCTTTCTCAACCTGGAGACGACGCAGTACCATATGGCCGGTCTCGTGGAGAGAGCGGCTCAACAGGGAGAGTTCGACGCGATCCGTCTGCAGCGGAGTCGCATCGTCAGCCAGGTGTTGGACAACCTGAACAAAGCGGCGCTGCACAGTTTCAGTTTAGAGGAGGCCTACGGTCGTCTTGAGAGCACCGTTCCGCCTGGCGAGAAGATGGTCGCACGGTTGAATGTTTTGCGAACGGGCCGCCGTATCAGCCGGGCGTTCCGGCAGTTGTGTTTGCAGGAGTCGCTGGTCGATTACAGCCTGCAGATGCAGATCTTTTTGCAGGTGATACTCGAGAACGAGTGGTGCAGGACCCATCTGTTCCGCAGTTTTCGCCATCTGATCTTCGACAATGCCGAGGAGGAAACCTTCGCGGCGCAGGAACTGGTGCGCCGCTGGCTTCCCCAGTTGGAGAGCGCGCTGATCGTGAACGATGAGGATGGCGGCTACCGGGCCTTTTTGGGGGCGGACTCGCGGAATGCCGAACGTATGGCTCGCTTCACCGAGAAGCGCATCCAGCGGCAGCGGTCGTACGTCGCGGCGTCCGGTTCCTCTGCGCTGATCGGCCGAATCAACCGTGCCTTCAGCGGGCAGGTTGTGAATGGCAGGGAGGAGGGCGCGGAAGGCGAATCGGAACTGGAGGACGGCTGGCCGCTTGTGTTTCCCGATAGTTCACATCGGTTCTATCCGCAGATGATCGAGTGGGCTGTAGACGGGATCGAGCATCTGGTCAGGGAAGAAGGGGTGGCGCCAGGCAAGATCGCGGTACTGGCGCCCTTTGTGAGCGATGCACTGCGTTTCAGTCTGCTGTCCAGGTTGGAAGAGAGAGACATTCCTGCCATCAGCCACCGGCCCAGCCGTGCCCTGAACGCTGAGCCGGCGGTGCGGACGCTGATCACGCTGGCCGCGCTCGCGCATCCAATCTGGCAACGGCGGCCGCCGCGATCGGATGTGGCGCTGGCTCTTGAGAGTGCTATCGCCCCCTTGGATCCTGTGCGGGCGAGTGTGCTGGCGCAGGCGGCATACAGCGACAGGGACGGCACGGACGGAGTGCTGACCGCATTTGAAGAGCTGCGGGGGGACGTGCAAAAACGGGTTTCGTTCGCTGCCGGAGAGCTATACGAAGGGCTCCGTAGATGGCTGGCCGCCTACAGGGCGGAAAGCGAGTTTTCGCCGTTGGACCGATTCTTCGCCCGCATTTTTGGCGAAAAGCTGAGCCAGCCCGGATTTGGATTCCACGAACAGCCGGACGCCGCCCGGATGGCGGATCAGCTGACGCGATCGGCGCGCAACTTTCGGTGGGCGATAGGAGGGCGCGCCTTCGCGGTCGACCGCGGCGAGCAGGAGGGCGGGGACGGGGAAGGTCCGCTTTCTTCCCGGCAAGTTGAGACAGGCGGGGCCTACATTGACCTGGTGGAAAGCGGCGCGCTTGGGGCGCTCTATCTGCCGGCGTGGACGGTGGAGGATGATGCCGTGTTTATTGCACCGGCATACACTTTTTTGATGCGGAACCGCGCAGTGGATGTTCAGTTCTGGCTCGACATCGGGGCGGAAGGCTGGGGGCAACGCATTCACCAGCCGCTGACCCATCCCTATGTTCTCTCAAGAAACTGGCCGCGAGACAGGAGTTGGGGTGACTCAGACGAGACCCGCAGCCGGCAGGAAAGTCTGAGGCGCCTGTTGATCGGACTCCTGCGACGCACGCGGCGCAGCGTGTACCTGGGTTTGAGTGAATATGGCGAGAGAGGAATGGAACAGCAGGGGCCTCTGCTGAAACTGCTCAATCGTGTCCAGGTACAGGCATGAGTTCGGCCTTTTCACGGTACAGAAAGCGCTGATTTCGGTGCGCGAACTGGTCGCTGCGGGAAACCTGCCCGGCTATTTGCCGAGGTCAGAAGCTTTACGCGGATGGAACCGGTCCTGGCAACTTCCGAGGATGGATGAGGAAGAGTCGGCTCCGGCCTGGATGCATTCTGTGAAGCCGGTGGTGACTGCCGCAGAAAACAGTGGAGATGCAGTCCAGTCGGGCTTTTTTCGCGGGCTTTTGCCGAAACAGTTCCCCTGTATTACAATGTTTTGACCTTCGTACGTGTGCCTAACCTTCCCCGTTTGCACGAGGCATCAGTTGGTCTGCCAGAACACCGACGGAGATTGATGAAACAATAGCGGGCGCGCAAACCGCAACAGTTTTCTCCACAAACAACGACCGTATCCACGAGAGATTCGGGCCAGCGGCCTCCACCCATTTGGAATCTGACCACCTCTGCGAACCGTGAGTAGCGACTTCATATTTGGTATCCACGATTTTGGCGGCGAAGAGCATATGCGCGCGGCCAGGAAACCGGGCTGGATCGTGTTCAGCGAGGTGGTGGGTCATGATCCGAACGATCTCACGGGCAAGGATTACAGTTCACTCAGTCGTCACGGTTTGGGCGTGATCGTTTGCCTGAATAATGGCTACTTTCCCCAGGGTACGCTGCCGCCGAGCAGCGAGTATGCCAACTTCGCTCGCCGCTGCGCCAATTTTGTGGGCGCCAGCAAAGGGTGCAGCCGCTGGGTTATCGGCAATGAGATGAACTATGCGATCGGGCGTCCCAGGCTGGCGTCAGCGCTCGATACGCGCAGGCATTTTGGCGACGCGCCGGCCGGCGACCCGACTCTGCGAAGCTTGCCTGGTCGGTTTAGCGCACTGCTGAGCGCAAGCGACAGAGAGGCGATATTGGATACAGTGGAAGGTGAGGAGTTGATTACGCCTCAACTCTACGCCAACTGCTACGGAATGTGCCGGCAGGCGGTCCACGCGCTGGAGGGTCATGAAGAGGACCAGGTGTTGGTGGGCGCGGTGGCCCCATGGAATACCCAAACGGTTTATCCCGGCAATCCGAGCGGTGACTGGATCAAATATTTTCAGGACATATTGCTTCAGTGCGGGGCCAGCGGCTGCGACGGAATTACGTTGCATACCTTTACCCATGGGGCGAATCCTACCCTGATTCTGGACAACAGCAAACTGCCGGGCTTTCCCCAGCATCATTGTCACTTCCAAGCATACCGGGACTTCATGCATGCGATCCCGGTCAATATGCGCCAACTGCCCGTGTACATAACGGAAACTGATCAAGCCGGACCTTGGGAGAACGTGAACCGGGGATGGATTCAGGCTGCCTATGCCGAAATAGATCGGTGGAATCGCCAGAACGCGCAGAAGATTCGGGCGCTGGTGTTATACCGCTGGCCGCAGCTGGACCGCTGGCATATCAAGGGGAAAGAAGGCGTCATCGAAGATTTTCGCGCGGCGTTACGGCACGACTATCGCTGGAACGTAGAGACTGAACTGGTTCAGCCGGAGCGACGGGTGGAGCGCCAGCCAGATATTCAGCCGGAGGCGCGCCCGAACCTTCAGCCGGAGAAGCCGGTAGAGCGGGGGCCCACCAGGGTTGTAGAGGAACGGCAAGAGGTCGGAGTTACCGAAGAAATGAGAATGGGCCGCGGGATGGTGTACAGGGTACAATGGCTGAAGGGGAAGCCCCCGAGCCCGCTTTACCCAGGCCAGGTCATCAGTTTCCCGGTGACGGTCCGAAATACAGGTACGATTGCCTGGCCGGCCGGGGGACCGCAACAGGTGTCCCTCGGCTATCACTTCTTCCAGAACCGGCAGGAGCTGCCCTACCCTGACGGCAGCCCCGTGCTTACGGAACTGCCCAATGACGTGGCGCCGGGCGAAACGGTCACCATTGACGCGC
Source organism: Caldilineaceae bacterium SB0661_bin_32 (assembly GCA_009841235.1). GTDB lineage: Bacteria > Chloroflexota > Anaerolineae > Caldilineales > Caldilineaceae > Bin5. The sequence goes on from VXMH01000066.1 coordinate 64,471, forward strand.
AGATGGTCATTCCCGACCGCCCAGGCAACTACACCCTTGTCCTGGACCTGATCAGCGGAGGTGAGAACTGGTTCCAGACGATGCAGTCGGACATTCTCACTCGCTGGCTGAGTGTGAGCAAGGCCCCCCAGACGGCTGACGCCGAGAAGGCAGTCGAACCCGAAGCTGAAACTGTAGAGCAGGAGAGAGTAACGGCTGACCCGGCGCCGCAACCGGAAACGACTCCCGGTCTGCAAGTGAGGGCGGAAGCGCGTTCGTCTTCTGCGCCCCACGGGCCGCCGATCGTCGATATCGCGTCGTCGTTACCGCGCGGCAAAAATCCATTCGCGTTACGCACGCCCGATCAGATCCGGAGGCTGGTGATCTGTCACACGGCCGCGCCGTCGGGGGTGCCGATTCAGACGGTTGCGCAGGCCCATATATCGCAGGGTTACCCTGGTATCGCCTACCACTACTTCGTGCTGGAATCGGGAGAAATCCTCCAGGTAGCCGAGATTGAGGCGGTGGTAAACGATGAGGCGGAGTGGAGCCTGACCGGCGTGAACATCTGCCTGGAGGGAAACTTTGACGAAGCTGTGCCACCCCCGGCCCAACTGACGGCGGCGGCCCAACTGTGCGCCTGGATGCTGCCTCGCTTCCAGCTGACAGCGGAGAGTGTGGTTGGAATGTGCGAGCTGTTGGACACTTCCAGCCCCGGGAACACGTTCGACTACGGCCCTGCCTGGAAAAGAGCGCTCAACGAGAAGATTATTCAGTTCCTTACCGATTCCCCGCTTTCGCCGCCGGCGGAGGGAGTAGGTGAGGAGACGCCGGGACCGCCGGACGACAGCCCTGCCGTGACTGAACCGGAGAGGATTCCAGCGCCGAAGCCGCCTATCGAAGATGTGGTCGAGCGTCTGCCGCGCGATCCACAGCGCTTTGTACAGCGTGAGGCTGTCGATATCGAGTTTATCGTCATCAACCACACGGCCGCGCCGCCTATCACGCCGCTGCAAACGATTGCGGCAGCGTTCCATCGCCGGCTGCCCGGGATTCTTTATCAGTTTTTCATTGCCTCCAATGGCGCGATCTACCAGACGCAACCGCTGATGGAGGTGGTTGACGGCCGAGTCCCGTATATTGCACGGGCGATAAACATCGGTTTTGCCGGAGAGTTCAGTGATGATATTCCGACGCCAGCACAGATCAAGTCGGGGCGGCAACTGATCGCCTGGCTTATGGAGGAGTTCCCGCAGTTGACGCTGGCCAGCATTCGCGGGGTGAACGAATTCATCAACCACACTTCTCCTGGGGAGCAGTGGCTGCAAGGACGGCGTTGGAAGGACATCTTGATCAACGCAGTGCGGACGGGAGACGATGCGATTGCGACTGTTGATGCGACTCCCGGAGGCGAGCCGGGTCCCGGTTCCAAGGGATTGGAGCCGGGGAGCAGTCAGGCGGCGAACGGCCGGATGGAACTGATTGGCGGCGAAGATGAGCAGTCGCAGGGGGGCGTTCTGGGCGCACAAGAGCAGCCGATCCAGCGGGAGCTGGTCGCTCGACCCCAGATTCGGGACATCAGCCATGAATTGCCCCGACACCCCACGTTGCAGTACCGGCGCCGTCAGCTGGCGGCCATCACCAACATAGCCGTCCATCATACGGCCTTGCCGCCCCGCGTCGGGCCGGAACAGATTGCCCAAACGCACGTCGACGAAGATCTTGACCGGGGGAAAAGCGCCTGGTCTGGTATCGGGTACCATTACTTCATTCCCGCAGATGGTGAGATCCTGCAGACTCAGCCGGTGGAGTTGCGAACGCACCACGTCGACAGGCACAACTCTTATGCGATCGGCGTCGCATTTGCCGGCAGCTTCATGAACGGCGCCACGCCGTCGCCGCATCAGATTCACGCCGGCGCCCGTCTGATTGCATGGTTGTTGCAGGAGTTTGAGCTGCAGCTTACCGATGTCTTGGGCCACAATGAGTTTTCATATAACGCCACACCGTGCCCGGGGAGCGAATGGCTGGAAGGCAATCGGTGGCGCGATACGCTTATGGCAGAGATCGAGCGGGTCCAGGGTGGGGTCCCTCCGTATCACTATGTCCTGTTTCCGTCTGAGGCGTTGATGACCGAGACGTTGGAGGAGGCCAGCCACTACTTTGACGAGTTCAAGCCGGTTGCGGGCACTTTCCTTGAAGATGCCCTGCAGGCGCGGTATGTGACTTTGGTCGGAGCCGGGACGATCTCGACGGCGGAAGCGGAACGACGCCTGGCAGATGCAGGAGTTGAGATCGACCACCTGGAAGACTCTGACGCCATATCGGCCGCGCAGAGACTGCTGCAGCTGGCCCACGATGGACGCCGTTTCCGGTCCCTGCTCGAGTCGTAGCCGGCATGGAAACCGCCCTCAATCCACTAGGCGCCGGCTACCCGGTCAGCCTCCCGATCTTCGACGGCCCAATCGGCCTCCTGCTCCATCTGATCGAACGCGAAGAACTGGACATTACGGAAGTTTCGCTGGTGGCGATTACGGACCAGTACCTGCGTGCGATCGAAGCGATGCAGGAGATTGAGCCGGAAGCGCTGGCCGATTTCCTGGTCGTGGCGGCCCGCCTTCTCTACATCAAGAGCCGCAGCCTGCTGCCCCACCCGGAAGGTGAGGAGGAAGAAGAGGAACGACAGAGCGAGGCGTTGATTCAGCAGCTGCTGGACTATCGGCGCTTCAGAGTTGCGGCGGGCGAACTCCGGCTGCGCGCTTCGATCGGGTTGCGTACCAGTGCGCGATCGACCCCGCCGCAGATGGACCGGAGGCTGGATCTGTCCGCTCTGACGATCGAGAAGCTGGCGGATGCGGCGCAGAGGGCTTTGAGCAACTTCCCCGGCGACCCGGATCTTCCGTCCGTTCGGGCCTACCCGGTCACCGTTGCCGAAAAAATCGAGTCGATTCGAGAACGGATAAGAGGCCGGGCAGGGGAGAATGGCAAGACCGGGGGTTCACTGACTTTCTCGGCGCTTCTTTCCCGGAGCCGGAGCCGCCAGGAGATCATCGTCACGTTTTTGGCCGTTCTGGAGCTGATCAAGCAAAAGGAGATTGCGGCGGAACAGGAGGCGACTTTCGGCGAGATATTGCTGCGCAGCGTGCAGTAAGGGAAAGCGGATGCGCTAAGATGCGGTGCAGCGGGGGCCGGCGTCGTTTCAGTGCGATGCCGACCCCCGTTTTGTTTTAGTCGGCAAGCGTACTTACGTCGCCGATTGGCAGGCCCTGGACCTGGGCCTTGAGAAGCCGGCGCATGATCTTGCCGGAGCGTGTTTTGGGAAGGCCGTCGACAATGTTCAACTCGGCGGGCACGGCGATCGGCCCGACTTCGTGGCGCACGTGAAGTTTAAGGGCGTCGACCAGATCGGAGCTGCCGCTGACGCCGTCGTTGAGGATACAGAAGGCGTGGATCACGTTGCCGCGCAGCTCGTGGGGAATGCCGACGCAGGCGGCTTCGGCCACGTCCGGATGGCTGACCAGGGCACTCTCGATTTCGGCGGTACCGAGCCGGTAGCCGCTGACTTTGATGACGTCATCCATGCGGCCGATGATCCAGAAGTAGCCGTCGTCGTCGCGGCGGGCACTGTCCCCGGTGAAATACCAACCTTGTTGAGCGAATTCGGACCAGTACTGTTCGACGTAGCGGTCCGGGTCTCCCCAGACGGTACGGGCCATTCCCGGCCACGGGCGTTTGATGACGAGATAGCCGTCCTCGTTGGGCTCGCAGGTGGAGCCGTCTTCGCGCACGACGTCGGCTTCGATGCCGGTGAACGGCAGGGTGGCGCTGCCAGGTTTGAGGGCGACGACGGGCGTAGGCGTGATCATGAAGCCGCCGGTTTCGGTCTGCCACCAGGTGTCCATAATCGGGCAGTTTTCGCGGCCGATGACGCGGTGATACCAGCGCCATGCTTCCGGGTTGATCGGTTCGCCGACGCTGCCGAGGAGGCGCAGGCTGGAGAGGTCGTGCTGTTCGGCCCAGGCATCGCCGAAGCGCATCAGGCCGCGAATGGCGGTCGGCGCAGTGTAGAGGATGGTGATGCCGTAGTCCTCGACGAGCTTCCAGTAGCGATTGGGGTGGGGATAGTCGGGCGCGCCTTCGTACATGAAACCGGTGGAGCCGAGAATCAGCGGCGCGTAGACGATGTAACTGTGTCCGGTAATCCAGCCGGGGTCGGCGGCGCACCACCAGAGGTCGTCCTCTTTCAGGTCGAAGACGTACTTCAGTGTGGTGGCGGTGTAAACCTGATAGCCGCCGCAGGTATGGAGGACGCCCTTGGGTCGGCCGGTTGTGCCGGATGTGTAGAGGATGAAGAGAGGATCTTCGGCATCCATCGGTTCCGACTCGCAGACGGGACTGGCGATTGGGAGAGCCATCTCCTCATGCCACCAGTGGTCGCGGCCGGGAATCATCTGCACATCCTGCATGGTGCGTTGGTATACGATCACCGTATCCACGATGGAGCTGCGCTTGACGGCCTCGTCGGAGATCTCCTTGAGGTTGACGGTCTTGCCGCGCAACCAGGCGCCGTCACTGGTGATCAGCACCCTGGACTGGGCGTCGTCGATGCGGCTGGCGAGGGCCTGCTCGCTGAATCCACCGTAAACGACTGAGTGTACGGCGCCAATCTTGGTAACGGCCAGCATCGCGATCATCAGTTCGGGGGTCCGTCCCATGTAGATGGTCACGGTATCGCCCTTGCCGACACCCTTGCCCTTGAGTACGTTGGCGAACTTATTGACTTCCTGCCAGAGCTGGTAATAGCTGTAGTTCTGCTTGTCGCCCTCTTCGCCTTCAAATATCAAGGCGAGCTTGTGCCTGCGCCAGGAGTTTACGTGCCGGTCCAATGCGTTGTAGGCGATATTGGTTTTGCCGCCGACAAACCATTTGAAGAACGGCGCGCCGCTGTCATCGAGCACCTTTTCGTACGGTTCGAACCAGTCGATCAGGTCGCGTGCGCGCCTATCCCAGTAGGCCTCGATATCTGCAAGCGCTTCGCTGCGCAGCTCGAGATAGTTGGGCACGTTTGCGCCGGCGACGGCCTCTGGGGGCGGCTGGTACAGTTCGCTGTCGGCGGCCGGGACCTCGATAGCCTGACCGTTTGAGCTCTGTTCCGACATGCTTCCCTCCTTCATTCGGTGTCTGTTGGTCCGCTGCGAGATTGGCAACTATGATAGCACAGTTTCGGACGTTGGTTCAGATATTCTGCGCGGCCAATTCTGCGATCTCCTCGGGGTGACGGGCGATGGCGACCCCGGCGTCCTGGAGCGCTTCGATCTTTTCAGCGGCGGTGCCCTCGCCGCCGGAGATGATGGCGCCGGCATGGCCCATGCGTTTGCCGGGCGGAGCGGTCTGGCCGGCGATGAAAGCAGTGACAGGTTTGGTCATTTCGGTTCTGATGTAGTCGGCGGCGACCTGCTCGTCGGTGCCCCCGATCTCCCCGATCAGGACGACCTGCTCAGTGGCGGAGTCCTGTTCAAACATCTGCAATACGTCGAGAAAGTTGAGCCCTTTGATGGGGTCACCGCCGATGCCAACCGCGGTGCTCTGGCCGATCCCACGCGCGGTCAGAGCATAGATGACCTCGTAAGTTAGCGTCCCGGAACGACTGACGATGCCCACGTTGCCCGGTGTGTGAATGTGGCCGGCCATAATGCCGACTTTGGCGGTACCCGGTGAAATGAGTCCGGGGCAGTTGGGCCCGATCAGGAGAGCATCGGTCGAATCGAGGTAGGCGCGAGCACGGGCCATGTCGAGGGCGGGGATGTTCTCGGTGATGCAGACGATCAGGGCGACGCCGGCGTCGGCAGCCTCGAGGAGGGCGTCCACGGCGAAGGCGGCGGGGACGAAGATGATGCTGGTATTGGCGTCGGTTGTGGCGACGGCTTCGTGGACGGTATCGAAAACAGGCGTGTTGCCGACGGCCCACTGACCGCCGCGACCGGGCACGGCGCCGGCCACCACATTGGTGCCGTACTGGATCATCTGCTCTGCGTGGAAGGCGCCCTGGCTCCCGGTGATTCCCTGCACGAGCAGGCGGGTCCCATTGTCAACGAGGATACTCATGCGCCTTCTCCTTTGGCGGCGGCGACGGCCATCTGCACGGCTTCAGACAGCTGGTTGGCGGAGGGAAGATTGGAGTCGGCCAGAATCTGGCGGCCTTCATCCTCGTTTACACCCACCATACGGACGACAATCGGGACCTCTACATTGAGGCTGTTGATGGCCTCGACGATGCCATTGGCCACTTCATCACAGCGAGTGATGCCGCCGAAGATGTTGATGAGAACTGCTTTCACGCGTGCGTCGCGGAGGATGATCCGCAAGGCGGCCAGGACTTTGTCTGCGCCGGCGCCGCCGCCGATGTCGAGAAAGTTGGCCGGGCTGCCGCCATAGAGCTTGATAATGTCCATAGTGGCCATGGCGAGGCCGGCGCCGTTCACCATGCAGCCGATTTCGCCATCGAGATCGATATAACTGATTCCGACCTCACGGGCTTCGGTCTCGGTGGGGCTGTCTTCGTCGGAATCGCGCATGGCGGCCAGCTCTTTTTGCCTGGGCAAGGCGCTGTCGTCGAGCAGTATTTTGCCATCCACAGCCTGCAACCGGTTGTCGCCATTAATGACAAGCGGATTGATCTCGGCGAGGCTGGCGTCGCTGTCGACAAAGGCGCGGTAGAGGCTCTGGGCGATCTTGGTGAAAGCGGAGACGTGCTCTTTGGGCAGTCCGATGCCGTAGGCCAGCTGGCGGGCCTGGTATCCCTGCATACCCAGAAGTGGGTGGACGTGAACGGTGATGATCTTTTCGGGCGTTTCGGCGGCGACCTCTTCGATTTCGACGCCCCCCTCGCTGCTGGCCATGATCGCCACCTTGCGCGCGCCGCGGTCGAGGACGGCGCCCAGGTAGATTTCGGAGCGGATGTCAGCGGCCTCGTCCACCAGGACTTTTTGTACTGTCAGCCCTTTGATGTCCATGCCGAGGATTTTTGCGGCCACTTTCTCGGCCTCTTCCGGCGTGCCGGCCAGCTTGATGCCGCCGGCTTTCCCGCGCCCTCCGACCAATACCTGACTCTTGATGACGACCGGCTTGCCGATCTGTTCGGCGATGGCGCGCGCTTCGGCCGGCGTGGTAGCAACTTCCCCGTTGGGGATGGGCACTCCATATTGGGCGAAGACTCGCTTAGACTGGTATTCGTGTAACTTCAAAATGGGACTCCTCTTCGGTAAATACTGTGATGCGTGCGATGAAGCGACGCACTATGATTGCAGCTCCCGCCAGCAAGCGGAAAGGCGCTCCGGTCGTATCGTGACTTCCTCGGGCTCAGCCTTTCAGTCCTGTGAGAGCAATTCCTCTGATAATCTGACGCTGGAAGACCAGGAAGACGATAAGCAGAGGGATGCTTGCAAGGCTGGCCGCGGTCATAATTTTCTCCCAGTGGGTGGTGGATTCGCCGCGGAAGAAACTCAGGCCGACGGGCAAAGTGTAAAATTCGCGGCTGTTGGCCAGGATCAGCGGCCACAGGTAGGCGTTCCAGTTGCCGATAAAGTTGAAGATGGCCAGGGCGGCGATGGCCGGTTTGACCAGGGGCGCGGCGATGCGCCACCAGATACCGAACTCGTTCATACCATCCATGCGGGCAGCGTCCAGGAGCTCGTTGGGGACGCCGTCGAAGAACTGACGCATGAGAAAGATGCCGGCGGCGGTGATGACGCCGGGGAAGGCGATTCCCCAGTATTGAGTGTAGCCGATATGCCAATTCCAGTTTACGCTCATCGTAAACCACGGAATGATGAGCATTTCGGTCGGGATCATGAGCGTGCCGAGCATGCCGATGAAGATGATATTTTTGCCCGGAAAGTCGAATTTATTGAGCGTGTAGCCGACCAGGGTGTCAAAAAAGACGACACTTGTGGTGCTGATTGCCGCAACAATAATACTGTTGAGATACCAGCGCTCGAAAGTGCTGGTATTGAGTACATTCAGATAGTTCTGGAGAGTGGGATTTTCAGGAAAGAAGGAAAAGTTTACCAGTTCGGGCGCCGGCTTTACGCTCGTCAGAATCATCCAGAAAAAGGGCGTAACCATGCAGACCCCGCCGATGGCAAGCAGGAGATACGCGATCAGCAGCGTCCAGCCGAAGCGCCGCCTGCTCCCGCCCTGGGCAGGCTTGAAATGTTCCGCTATCTGAAGTGTGCCCTCTGTACCGATTTCTGCTGAAGTAGCCATTTGTGCGTTGCGCCGGCGCGACTGTCTAATATTCTACGCGCCGCGAAAAGAAGCGCAGCTGGATGATCGTAATGAGTAGGATGAGAAAGAAAAGAAGAACGGTAAGCGCGCCGGCATAGCCCATCTTGTAGCTGGAAAACCCCTCCCGATAGACCTCCAGCACGACGGTGGTCGTACTTTTCAGCGGGCCGCCGGTGCCCTGGGGGCTCATATTCTGGACGAGAGCGAACAGGCGCAGATAGGAGATGGTGCCCAGAACCGTCAGGTAGACGATGATCGGATTGAGGAGGGGCAGAGTGATACGCCAGAAGAGTTGCCAGGCGTTGGCGCCGTCAATGCGGGCGGCTTCATAGTAGTGGCCGGGAATCTGCTGGATACCGGCCAGAAAGATAATGACTGCGAAGCCGAGATTTTGCCAGACGGCTACGGCAGTGATCGACGGCAGCGCCTGCGCGGGACTCTTGGTGAAGGGCTGTTGGGGCAGGCCGACCAGATCCAGCCCTTGGTTAATCAAGCCGGTCTCCGGCTGATAGAGCCAGTTCCAGACGAAGGCGACTGCGACGGCCGAAGTAACGTAGGGTGCGAAATAGGCGACGCGGAAGACAGCGGAAAGGCGCCGGATCTGGGCGAGGAGCAGGGCGATAGCCAGCGCAAGAACCAGCTGTGAGGGCACACCAAACAGAACATAGCGAACGGTATTGGAGAAGGCGGCTGTCACGGAGCTGCGCGGTTTGCCGGCGTCCTGCCAGATCTCCTGATAGTTCTCCAATCCCACCCAGGGGCCGGAGCCTTCGAACACATTCCAGTCGCGAAAACTGACGTTAAAGGCGAGGATTGTCGGGTACCAGCGGATGACGACAAAGAAGACCAGGGCTACGCTCATAAAGATGTAGGCCCAAATGATTTGCCGTTGGTGGAGGGTCAAACGCATGGAGCTAATCCATCGTGATTGCACGTAATTCAGGGGGCCGAGGGCAGGATGGCCCAGGGTCTTTGACCAGAGAACGGGCCGTGCTGGACCAGACAGAGAAAGACGGAGGCGAGAGGATAGCCTGCCGGGCAGGCACCCTCTCGCTTCACGTTGGTCACTTTCGATTTAGCGGCTGGACCAGAAGTCGTCCAGGACCTCCTGGTCGGTATCGGCGGCGATCTGCAAAGCAGTGGCAGGATCTTCGTCGGTCAGGACCACCATGTCGAAGGAGTCAATGATGGCCTGCCGCTGCTGGCTCTCGTCGGCGAAGAAGGTAGCGTGGGAGTATTCCAGCCCGGCGGCAAAGGCGCCCAGCTTTTCATCGGCGAGAAGTTCCGGATTGCTGCCTGCCTCGAGTTGGGCGGGCAGTTCACCAACGATGTCTACCCACAAGGCGCCGGCATCTGCGCTGGTGATGAACTGCAGGAACTTGACGGCCGCGTCAAAGCGGGCCTGGTCGGCGGCGGCCTTCTTGGTCAGGCCGTGGGTCCAGTAGGAGCCGAAGGTGCTCTTGACGCCGTTATGCGAGGGCAACTCGGCGACGCCGAAGTTCATTTCCGGACTGTTCTTGGCGATCGTGCCGAGACGGAAGGATCCGTCGACGTGGAAGCATACGTGACCGCCGACGAAGGCGTTGGTGCTGCCGTCAAACAGGTCGCGGTCGCCGGTGGCGAGATCGGTGTGGAAAGCCAGGAGATAGTTCCAGGCCTGCATGCCAGCCTCGTCATTATAGAGGACCTCGCTGTAGTCGTCAGTATAGGGCACGCCGCCGAACTGACGTACCAGCACTTCGCGGAACCAGTGATGGTCCTGGGCGGAGGGATCGGCGACAAAGCCCTGAACGACAAGCTTGCCGTCATCATCGCGCTGTGTGCAGGCAACGGCCTGGTCGCGCAGCTCGTCCAGGGTCGCGGGCGGGCTGTCAGGGTCGAGACCGGCTGCCTCCATCAGATCTCTGTTGTAAAAGAGAGCGAGGGCGCGTACCGCGGTGGGAAGCGTGTAGAGCGTGCCTTCGACGAAGCTGGCCTGGACCATGGGGCTGAACTTTTCGGCGACCATGGCCGGCGGGAAGGCGTCCTCGGGCAGAGGCACGAGGTAGCCGGAATCGATCCAGACGGATTGCCAGCCATAAAAGAGGGTAGCGACATCGGGGCCGACGCCGGCGGGAACGCTGGCGGCGATCTTGTCGCGGAACTCAGCGTAGGGGATGTCGGCGTTGTGAACGACCTTGATGTTCGGGTTCGCCTCTTCAAACTGGGCGATCAGCTGGTTCATGGCATCGACTCTGGCGGCAAAGTTGTACTGCCAGTACTCGATTTCGATAACCTCGTCGGCCATAGCCGACTCTTCGGCTGCCGAGTCCGAAGCCGGTGCTTCGGCGGGCACGGCTGCGGGGCAGGCGGCCAAAAGCATAGCGGCCACCAGGAGCGCGCCGGTCAGTATGAACAGTTTGGAGCGTTTCATCGTTGGTTTCCTCCTTGGATTAGAGAAAGGAGAGTCCTCCATTCAGACTCTTACTCCGTTTTCGTCGATCGCTGGACTGTGAGGTCCTACGATCAAACCATCTATCCTGGAAAGTCGCGATTTGTCATGTAGAGAAACCTGGCAATTCGGGCGTCGCGTTGCACCTCTCTCCTTTCTCACATTCGGGATCCCGGGGCCATGCTTACGATTCGATTTTCAGCAGGCGGGCGGCGTTGCCGGCAAAGATCTGCTGGATGTCCTGCTCCGGGAAATTCAGGTCGAGACAGCTTCGCATCTGGTCCTGCAGGTACTCCAGGGTGAAGCCGCGCGGGAACCAGCTGCTGTCAGTTCCGAAGATGATGCGGCCGGGGCCGATGGTCTCGTAGTATTTGCGGAACAGGTATTTGACGGTTACGTCGCCGGGAACCCAGCGAATCCACTGGAGGCTGCCGCTGGTGTCAACGCAGACGTTGGGGCAGGCCCAGCAGAGCTGCAGGGTTTCGCGTTCCCAGGCGCAGCCGAAATGGGGGATGACAAATGTCACATCGGGAAAGGCTTTGGCGATGTTGTGCAGTTTGAAGGGGCTGATGTTCTCATGCCAGGCGATGCCGCCGGCGCTGCCCTGAATGCCGAAATGGATGAGGACTGGGATATCCAGTTCGGCGCACTTTTCCCAGACAGGCCAGATCGACTCATCCTCGATCGGCTGTTCGATCATAGGGGCAAGCAGTTTGTAGCCGCGCAGACCCAGTTCGGTGACGGCGTGATCCAACTGGGCGACTGCATCCGGCTCGAAGGGATTATGGTGGGCGAACCCGATGAATTTGTCGGGGTACCAGCTGACGATTTCGGCGAGGTGCTCATTGCCGCCGCCGGTAACGAAGGCGGCGGCGCGTACGCCGTATTCGTCCAATTCTGCGGCCCAACGGCGGGCCTGCTCCCTGTCGCCCGGGTGGTCGTCGGGCGACTCCGCTTTCGGGAACCCCCACATTTTGCGCCAGTGTTCCCCATAGGGCCGGCTCATTTCCTGGACTGTGCGCGCCCGCTTTTCTCCCACCTTGTCAATGTAATTCTGGATCGTGTTTCCCATGTTCGGGAACCACGGCTTGCGAGTGGGGAAGTGTACGTGAAAGTCGATGATTTCAAAGCCCTGATACATTGAGATTCCTCAGGTTAGATTCCACAGTTTTCCTGGCCCGTTCGGCACGGGGAGGGCTCTTTCAGCGCCAGGAGGAAGGCGGCTGGGAAACAAACAAGGCTACCCGTGCGCCTGCAGCGCGTCCTGCGGCACGAGACCGGGACTGCGGGCCAGCAAGGCGGCCCCCCGGGCCGGGCCTGCGCGGGCGGGAACGATTTGACAACCGGGCAGATGCGCGTTGAGAGCGGCGCGAAATGCCTGGTAAAGGCAGGACGGTTGTTTCAAAACGGAGCCGGCTGTGGCGACCTTGGCGTCGGTCAGCAGGCCGACTTTGCGCAGGACGGCAGCGGCGGTACTGGCAAGTGCCGTGCCGGCCTCATGCATGATTGTACGTGCGACGGCATCACCGCCCGCGGCAGCCTCCGCAACAGAGGGGGCAAAAGAACGCAACTGCTCGTGGGCATGTGAGATGCTGGAGTCGAGTTCAGCGAGCCAGCCGGTCCACTCCTGCTGGGAGTTGCCGGCGACGGCGCGGAACTGCTCTGTGAGACGGGTTGCAGGGCCGCGGCCGTCGAGTGCGGCCAGGGCGGAACGGAGGCCGCGGCGGCCGATATCATAGCCGCTGCCGGCGTCGCCGAGCCAGTGCCCGAAACCGTCAGCGCGGGCCGAGCGGCCGTTCTCGCCAACGGCGAATGCGACGGCCCCGCTGCCCGAGGCGATTAGTGCGCCGGGATTGCCATGGAAGGCGCCGGCCCAGGCCACAACTGAATCGTTGAGGGACCTCCACGAGCAACGCATTCCGCTGGCCTCAAGCGCTGAGGTCAGGATCTTTTGCACGTTTTTCCTGTCAGAGGCGCCATCGAAGCCGGCCATGCCGGCGCAGGCGGCCTTCACCCCATCAGGGACAACGGCAGAATCAGCCAATGCCTGTGAAATCGCTGCGGACAGGTTGGCCGCGGCCTGTTCCACACCGACGATATGGTAGTTGGAGGGGCCGCTCTGACCTTCGACGACCGGCCGGCCAGCACCGTTGGACAGAACGATATGGGTTTTGGTTGCGCCGCCATCGATTCCAAGAAAGTAGGCCACAGGGAAATTGTAGCTTGAAAGCGGTAAAAGTCCAACGTCTCGGGGTTGTCTGAACTCTGATCCCGCAGTTTTTGAAGAGGGCAGGAAACCGGGCTGCATTGCTGTATCTGATTGCTGGACATAGTCAAGTAAATAGAGTGGGAGAAATGAAAAGGACCGGTGAATTGAGGTGCCCGCAAAGGAATCGTGGGGATGGAGAGGAAGTTTGCCCGGCTATGCAAAGGGTGGGACAATTGGCGGGAAGGCAGTGGTCAGTGGCATGCTTGCATAGATAATGGCACACTGGAGGCGGAGCTTGTTTCTGAGGGGGCGTTGCGGGGGGATGTCCCCGCGCAAGGGAGGCCGATTGCGGCCGACCGCCCAAGAGCAAGGAGAGAGTGGAGACCGGGAGAACTGTTCCGGGATCAGATTGGATGACGTAAAGATAGACTGGAAAAGATATGCGACAGGCTAGAATCGAGCGGACGACCAAGGAGACGCAGGTTGTGCTGGAGCTGGCGCTGGATGGCAGCGGCGCGGCGAAAGTGGAGACCGGAATCGGGTTTCTGGACCATATGCTGACGCTTTTGGCCGGGCACGGGCTGTTTGACCTGACTGTGCAGGCAGAGGGCGATCTTCAGATCGACGAACACCACACGGCTGAGGACGTATGTATATGCCTGGGACGGGCGATAGACCAGGCGCTGGGGGACCGCAGCGGCATCGTGCGCACGGGGCATGCCTTTGTGCCGATGGATGAGACGCTGGCGCGGGTGGTCGTGGACCTGAGCGGGCGGCCATATTGTGTTTTCGACGCCGAGTTCACGACGCCGAAGTTGGGAGAACTCAGCACCGATCTTCTGTTTCATCTGTTCGAAAGCATTGCGATTCACGGGCGGATGAACCTGCATGCGGCAGTGCTGTACGGGCGCAACGATCATCACAAGGCCGAGGGGCTGTTCAAAGCGCTGGCGCGGGCCCTGGGCGCGGCAACGCGGCTGGACGAGCGGCGCAGCGGAGTCCCCAGCACGAAGGGGACACTGAGCGCATGATCGCGGGCGCGACATTTCCTCACAAGGCGGCCGGACGCCTCACAACGTTTCGCCCGGGCCGTGCTTAACATTCATGTTCCCATTTCAAGGCACATAAGATGAACAACGACGTTTTGAACGACCTCGAGATCCCTACCCTTGAGGAGATCCGCGCGACGCGCGCTCGCATTGATCCCTATATTTTGCGCACACCCGTGTGGCACTGGCAGAGCAAGGCGGTGGACGGAGTGCTTGGCGCAGACACGGAGGTCTGGCTAAAGCTGGAGCTGTTTCAGAGGACGGGGACGTTTAAGCCGCGCGGTGCGGTGAACGACATCCTGCAACTGGACAGGGCGGCGCGAGAACGGGGCCTGACCGCGGTGAGCGCGGGCAACCATGCGATTGCGGTGGCGTACGCGGCCCGGATATTTGATATCAGCGCCAAGGTTGTGATGCCAGCCTCGGCGCCGAAGTTTCGAGTGGATAAGGCGCGCAGCTATGGGGCCGAGGTCGTGCTGGTTGCCGACGTATATGAGGGGTTCGCCGAGGTGGAGCGCATTCAGCAGGAGGAAGGGAGGTCCTTTGTTCATCCGTTTGAGGGCAGCACGATAGTCACCGGGCAGGCGACGGTGGGGCTGGAGGTGTGCGAGGATGCGCCGCCGCTGGACATGCTGATCGTGCCGGTGGGAGGCGGCGGTCTGGCCGCTGGCATCAGCGCAGCGGCCAAACAGCTGCAGCCGGACTGTGCTGTCTTCGGCGTGGAGCCAGAGGGCGCGGACGCGATGCACCGCAGCTTTGCCGCGGGCAGGCCGGAGTCGATAGAACGGGTGGAGACGATCGCCACCAGCTTGGGCGCGCCAGGGACGCAGTCCTACAGCTTCGGGCTATGCAGGCATTTACTGGAAGATGTGGTGCTGGTCAGCGACGAAGAGATGCTGGACGGGATGCGGCTTCTTTTTCACGAGATGAAACTGGCGGTCGAGCCGGCGTGCGCGGCCTCGACTGCTGCCCTGTTTGGTCCGCTGCGCGAAAAAGCGAAGGGGAAACGGGTGGGGCTGATTCTGTGCGGCTCGAACATAGGTGTGGACACCTTTGTCGAGTTGATCGGCCAGGGCGGATGAGATGGCTGAAGGCGCTATAGAGCTGGCGCCCGGCCACAAGATTGGTCTGCCGCTGGCAGGAGGCCCGGTGATGCTGGCGGCTGGCAGTATTGGCTGCGGAGAAGCCCGGCACCGTGAGTTGGAGACGGCCCGGTTCGGCGGGGTAGTTGTGGGCCCGTTCACGCGGCGCAGCCGGGGAGGCAGCCCACCGCCGCGACTGGTGGAGACGCTGGGCGGGCTTGTTCGCAGCGTGGGGCTGCAGAACCGGGGCGTTTCGGCGGCGGTGAGGCGGTACGGCCAGCTGTGGCCGCGGCTCGGCTGTCCGGTCATTGCCCAGGTGGCGGACAGTGAATTCCACGAGGCCGCGGAGACAGTGGGGAGGCTTTCGGTCGCTGACGGTATCGCAGGATTTGAGCTTCTTTGCCAGCCGGAGGCCAGCGAGAGAGAGGTCGGCCGGCTGCTGGAGGTCTTGCTTTTGGAGACGGACCTGCCGGTCCTGGTGAAGCTGCCTCTTGCGCGGGCGGCGACGCTGGCGCCGGCGGCAATAGAATCGGGCGCCGTCGGTGTGGTGGTAGGCAGCCCGCCGATTGGGGCAGGGATTCGTGCCGACCGGCAGGCGGTCAACGGTGAGATGTTTGGGCCGGGGATCTTTCCAATGATGCTGGCGGCGTTGTTGGCAGTGAAAGCATTGGGGCTTACCGGCTCGTTAATTGCTTGCGGTGGCATACATACGCTGCAGCAAGCGCGAGATTGCTTGCGCACGGGCGCGGATGCGCTACAGCTGGACAGCCTGGTGTGGGTGGAGCCCGCGGCGGCGGTAGCCCTGGCGATCGGGTTGGACAGCGGCTGATGTGCCGGCAGATCGTTCCTCAGGCGTTCATTCCTTTCTTTCTTCTCTTTCGCATAATTTACATTCCGGCCAGCGTTTTGAGCCATACGGGCCACGGATCACCGTGGTTGAATGCAGCGCTGGGCTGCGCGGTCACGCTGGGCGCGGAGTGGCTTGCCCGGCGCATGGATGTCGATATTGCCCGACGCGAACGGCAGCGTGCGGTTGTCGTGGTGATCCTGGCGCTGGTTACGCTAGGCTTCTTTCCGGAGGAGGCTCCAATCGGGTTGATTTTGTGGGCGGGCATCGGCGCGGCCGGGGGGGGCCCCCCCCCCGGGGGGTGACGTTTAAAACAAACACCCCCCCACCGCCCAAA
>VXMH01000107.1 GCA_009841235.1 Caldilineaceae bacterium SB0661_bin_32
GCACACCGCACCTTCCACCTCCCCCTCAAACTACGGTAGGGGCAGGCCTTGTGCCTGCCCTCGTGTAGGCTCTATGTTTCTTCCTTGAGAATACCCTTCGTGGACCCTATGGCTAATCTCGGCAATGTTGGCAAACCAGATCTGATGCGATTGCCCTGTTTGACGGGGCGTGACTCTGAACTGAGAAGGGGGGACGCAACGAAGGCTCAGGTTCGGAACAGAGCAAGCGGAACGGCCTTATGATGATGAGGGGGTAAGATGGAAGTGCAGGCGCCCCAGAGTCCGCGGAGGCGCGTCGTCGAAGGCCGAGAGGCCTGGACTCACACCGGAATAACACTTACTGCATCGCGGTCGCTATTTCTGACCAAGCTGGCAAGGCCGGCATCAAATGTGGCGACTCTCCCGCCCCGCTGCAGAGCCGCGGCTACGAGCAGAGCATCGGTCACCTGGCGGAATCCCTGGATACGCTCCGTGATTTGCACAGGCAGGTCATGCACTGACCGGTCGAGAGGCCAAAATGAGTGCGTACCCACCCGCTTCAATTCCGCGAGGAATGCAATCGCCTGTTCAGGGGACACCTTGCGATCAAAGAGCCTGGGATTGCAGGAGACTCTTACAAATCCTGCTTCGGTCAATAGACACGTTGCCCAGCCATCTTGACTGTGTCTGGAAAACCAGGCTCTCGCCGCTGTGTAGTGGACGTGGTTCGGCCAGGCCAGTGCAACCAGGACGTTTACATCCAACAGCGCCGTCACGGCCAGTCGCTCAGTGCCTCTCTGACGTCCTCGCTTGTTACGGGCCGCGAGTTTGCGTCGACGCGAAAAGCGGGGATGCCATCGGCTACTTCAAAATCCCCCATCCCCTTGAACCCTCGCCGCGCAAGTTCAGATAAAGCGCTGCCGAGGCTGATTCCGTTGCGTTCCGCCAAAGCTCGAGCGACCACTAGCACATCGTCGTCAATCGTTACTGTTGTTCGCATATCGGCATCATGGCATCA
The DNA here is from genome assembly GCA_009841235.1 of Caldilineaceae bacterium SB0661_bin_32. Taxonomy (GTDB): domain Bacteria; phylum Chloroflexota; class Anaerolineae; order Caldilineales; family Caldilineaceae; genus Bin5. The sequence continues at coordinate 998 of VXMH01000107.1, forward strand.
TCGCATCACTATGTCAAGTGTGTGAAGCTGGCTATCGCAGAGCAATTAGGTCTTATTGTGTCAGTTTCCTGGGAGGCTGCCCTGAATGTAGCGGCAGGCCTTGTTTGTGAAGTGGAGCACCGAGTTCTACACGCCCACCACCTCCCCCACCTCAAACAGATACATCCGCCGCCCGTTCCCGCCGTGCGCCGAGTCGATCACGATCTTACTGCCATCAGGGCTCGAACGCGGGTGGAGGTCGCAGCGCCTTCAGCGTTGATGTCGCAGCGTGGATTTGCAGTTTAGCGTTCGACTGTTACCGACGATAGGCGTCCCGACGATGCGTAATGCGATAGACTTCAATGCGGCTTCCCTCGATTCGATAAAGAATACGGTAGTCTCCGACGCGTACCCGCCAACCGGAACTCGTCTTCCCTGAAAGTTTGACGATGCCGTCTGGGCGTGGATTTTCCGCTAACTGCTGGAACACGGCGTCAAGGCGTCTGACAACGTCTTGGGGCAACCGCCGCAAGTCTCGTTCAGCGCGATGCTCCAAATGGATGGTGTAAGCCATCGCATCCTTCAGAGTTTGCCTTCGGTTTGTAATTCTGTCCGTATTTCGGCGTACTCCCGAAAGCCTGTGGCCGTGTCAACCGCCTCATCCAGCTCTAACGCGTCTTCCAAATCCTGAAGCCGCTGCATCAGGGCGCGATATTCTTTCATCGAAAGAACAGCCGCCGTTTTCCGCCCCTTTTCATTGACAAGATATTTCGGTCTGATATTGAGCTTCATAGTCCTCCTGTTTTGAAGGGGTTTCCCTCCGTCTCACACTTTCGCTGTCCGGCTTTTGGGGCCCGTTTTACTATTGGGCCCGAAGTTTTTTTCTCTGTTGGGCGCTATTGTAGCACACCAAACGCTCCCTCTTGATCAAGGCCTCATCGCGACCTGTCGGCCCAGTCCAAGGCAGTTGCCATCCAACTGCCTACGCGCCCAACACCTCTCCCACCTCGAACAGATACATCTGCCGCCCGTTCCCTCCGTGCGCCGAGTCGATCACGATCTTACTGCCGTCAGGGCTGGAACGCGGGTGCAGATCGCAGCGCAGCGTATCCCTATACGCCGGCGGAGAATGGAACTGTCCCAGGTCGACGCGTCGGTCGGTTGGGACATGGTATAGATAGAGGTCCTGCAGCCGTTCATCCCCTTGAGGATAGGTGTCGTTCAGAACCCAATCGTTGTCGGACAGATACGTGCAGTGCCCGTTGAGCGGCATCTTTGTCTTTCCCACGATCTGATCGGGGCCGCCCGACCCGTCCTCGACGTTCGGGAAGATGTAGTAGGCGCCCCCGTGGGAAGGGCGCCGCGACCAGGCCAGGATATGGCTGTCGTCCCGCCAGATCAGGTGTGAAGTGTGGCCGGAGTGGTCCACCACCGTCAGGTCGGAGCCGTCCGCCCTGGCGGTAAGCATACGCGTGTGGAAAGGTCCGTCGCCAAAACGCCAGCGGTGGAGGAACAGGAAATGTGTGCCGCTCGGATTGAAGATAAGGACATTGAAGTAATGTTTGGCCTCTCGGATCTCGCCGTGGGGATAGGGGATGGCCGCCACCTCGGCCAGGCTGACGATCAGACTGCTTTCGCCGCTGTGCAGGTCGACCTTGTGGATGCCGGTCTCTTCGGGCGCCATCACATCGTGCCAGGGATCGGGAATGCCCATGTAGCCGTAGCCGGGCCGCATGTCCTCAAGGCGATGGAAGTCGATCGACAGCGCGCTGTGGCCGTCTGGGCTGAGAGTGAAGATAGCGTGGGGAAGAGTCCTCTTCTGACCCGTCCTGATGTTCAGAATGTGGCAGACAAAGCGGCCGTCCATCCGGTCGTTCCAGACGGTTTCGTGTTGGGATCGCGGCAGCCATTGCAGCATGCAGCCCGCCTGCCAGCCCCAGGCGCGGCTCTCTCCCAGTTCGACCCAGCGGTCGCCGTCCTCCAGGTCGACCATTCCGACTCGGATAACGTCCTCCGGCGTCGGCGCGCGGTGTTCGAACGCCACCTCCATGCCCAGCGCGTAGCGGGCCGACGGATCGAACTGCAGCTTGTCGTAGTAGCCGAACCAATAATGCTTTGGGCCGGTCGTGATCGGGCGCGGCTGGATCATACTGTCCTCCCGACGGTCATGCGCTGAGAGTAGATTGAAAATCCGACATCCTTCAGCCTGGCTCTACGTACAGCTCTATACGCCAATAGATGGCGCCTCATCGCCCCACAACTTCCGAGACGTCCATAACGTAGACCTGCCGGCTCCCTTCATGGATCGAGTCAAAACTGACCATGCGCTCGTCCCGGCTCCAGCGTGGATGCAGGTCGCAGCGGATTTCACCGCGGAAAGGGAGCGGAGCATGGAAAGTCCCCAGCTGCACGAGGCGTTCTTCGGTCATATTCCAGAGGATGAGAGGCTGATTGCTGTTTTCGTCCGGGTATTCGTCGGTCAGCAGCCACGTCCCGTCCTGGGTAAAGTTGCAGTGGCCGTTTCTGGTGAGGACGTCGGGCCGCACCGCCTCGTACTCACAGGTCGTGTCGTTCATAAGGTAGTAGCCCGGCCCCTCTTTCATCGTCACCCAGCCGAAAATCAGCTCATCGGTCAGCCAGTCGCAATGCGACGCGCCCAGGTCGGTCATGGCGCGCAGCTCTCCGCCCTCCATGCTGGCGGACAGCATTGTGGTCTGGCCGATCTCCTTGTTCTCGTCGAAGACCCGCACCACAAAGGAGACCCGCGTGTCGTTGCGGTTGATGAAGGGGTGGTTGAACCAGATCTTGCCGCCCTGCAGCTCTTCATTGTGGCTGAGGAATTCACGTACCTCTTCATAGGAGACCAGAACGCGGGACGCACCCGTATCCGTGTCCATGATGTAGAGGCCGTCCTCGGCGGGATGGTTCTGGTCCGCGTAGGGATCCGCCAGCCCGGCGTAACCGACAACCGGCCGCATCGCCTTCAGTCGGGCGTAGTTCAGACCGAGCGCCTTGCGCCCGTCACGCGTGATGGCGGCGATTGGGTGGGGCAGGATCCGTTTCTGTCCGCTGTGGATGTCCTGCACCACGGCGACGAAGCGGTCGTCAGCGCGCGCGTTGTACGTAATCAGCCGGTCGGGCGCGGTCGCCAGCCAGTGCAGCATGGAGCCTTGCTGCAGATTCCAGGCCTCTGTCTCGGCAATCCCTTCGAACTTGCCCGTCTCCATATCCACCAGCCCCACGACGGCGCTGTCCCCGGCCGCGGGCGGGCGATCGTGGAACTCCGACTGCAGGCAGAGGTGGTAGCGGCCGGTCGCGTCCCAGGGGCAGATGGCATAGTAGCCGAAGAAATGGTGCTTCGGTCCTTGTGTTATCGCTCTTGCAACCAAATTGGCCTTTGAATTGCTCATTATCCCTCCCGCGTCGCCTCTCCCCATCCCCTCAAAACTCCGGTAGGGGCAGGCCTTGTGCCTGCCCTTGTGCAGGCTCCATGCTTGCTCCTTGAGAATGCCCCGCGTGGACCCTCTCGCTAATTTCGGCAATTTGGCAAACCAGACCACATGCGATTGCCCTCTCCGTTTCCCCTATCTTTGGCTATGCGAATTGTGCGCGCGGTTCACCGACCCACGATCTCCGCCACGTCCACAACGTAGATCTGGCGGCTGCCTTCGTGGATTGAGTCAAAGCTGACGAGCCGCTCGTCTCGGCTCAAACGGGGGTGGAGGTCGCAGCGGGTCTGGTCGCGGTAGAACGGGGGAGAGAGGAAGCGCCCCAGGACGACCAGCCGCTCTTCGGCCATGTTCCACAGAAACAGGGCGCGGAGGTTGTTCTCGTCCGGGTATTCGTCGTTCAGCAGCCAGGTGCCGTCCCGTGTAAAGCTGCAATGGCCGTCGCGGGAGAGGATATCAGGGCGTACCGCCTCGTATTCGCCGGTGACGTCGTTGACAAGGTAAAAGTTAACGCCTTCCTTCGTCGTGAACCAGCCGAAGATGACGTCTTTGGTCCGCCAGTCGCAGTGCGATGTGCCGAGGTCGTTCAGAATGCGAATGTCTCCGGCTTCCAGGTTCATCGACAAGCATACAGTCCTCCTGGCCCCTGCGTCGTCCCAGTAGACGACAACGAAGGCGACGCGGGAGTCGTCGCGATTGATGAAGGGGTGGTTGAACCAGAGCTTGTGTTTCTGGATCTCCGGATATTCGCTGAGGTAGTCGCGGGCGTCTTCATAAGAAAAGAGCAGTCTGCCCTCGCCCGAGTCGGTGTCCATGATGTAGAGGCCGTCGTCAGAGGGATGTTTCTGATCTGCATTGGGGTCGGTTAGCCCGGGGTAGCCGACCACGGGCCGCATGTCCCAAAGCCGGGCGTAGTTCAGCCCTAACGCCTTGCGTCCGTCGCGCGTTATGGCTGCAATTGGGTAAGGCAGTTGCCGCTTGTGCCCCGTATGGATGTCCTGGATAACGCTGATAAAGCGGTCGTCTTCGCGGGCGTTGTAGGTGATGAGGCGGTCGGGCGCGGTGGGGAGCCAGTGCATCATGCTGCCCTGCTGCAGGTTCCAGGCCTGGGTTTCGGCTACGCCTTCAAATTTGCTCGTCTCCATATCCACCAGTCCGATCACTGCTGTGTCACCGTCGGCGGGTGGGCGATCATGGAAGTCCGATTGCAGGCTGAGGTGGTAGCGGCCCGTCGAATCCCAGGGGTAGATGGCATAGTAGCCGAAAAAGTGGTGCTTCGGTCCTTGTGTTATCGCCCTTGCTGCAAATCTCTCTTCTGTATTGCTCATGTTTCCTCCCAAGTCGTTTGACAGAGTTGAACGGCTCTGCTTTCCGCCCCACTGATTGTAGTGCCGCCACTGTCGCTACGGCCCTGGAGAACGTTGCCGAATACGGTGGCTGTACTGCCCTGTACTGACCTTCTCTCTTTGTCGCACACGCCCGTCAATGGTAGGTTTCTCCATGTACTGTAGCACGCCATGAAGGGGAACGCATGAAGGACGCAGAGACTGCGGCGCCCGTCCCGGGTAGGGAAACTATCATGCCGACACGCCGACCTCGCGAAGAGACTGCTCGCTTGGGCGACGAGATATATGAGCGGGACATCCGTCCGCAGGTCGAGGCAGACCACCACGGGGCATATGTCGCCATCGACGTTGACAGCGGGAGTTGGGCAATCTCCGGCGACCTCAGGGCGGCAGCGAAGCGTCTGCGGACGCAGAGCCCTGACGCGATTGACGTCTGGCTGCTCCGGGTTGGATACCGGGCCCTGCATCACTTTGGGGGACGTCCCCTTCGGAGCGCCGAGTGATAGAGGGCGTGGTGAACGCCGCCGATACGACGCCTCTCGTCGGTATGCGGATGCTGGAGCGCCACAACCTGAATATCGACGTAGAGGACGGAGGCCGCGTCATCATCCAGGCCAAAGAGTAGCCGGACTCCTCCCCCCTTCTACGGCCCAATACTGACACATCACCTGGTCCGGATTGGGTGGCAGGTCACCCCTGATTTGAGTTTCCTCCAATTCGCCTGCTCCTCATCGCTCCACGACCTCCGCTACGTCAACAACGTAAATCTGCCGGCTGCCGTCGTGGACCGAGTCAAAACTGACCTGACGCTCGTCCCGGCTCCAGCGCGGGTGCAGGTCGCAGCGGATCTCGCCCCGGAACGGTTCGGGAGAATGGAACCGCCCCAGAACAACCAGCCGCTCTTCGACCATGTGCCAGAGCAGCAGCGCCTGGCGGCTCTTCTCGTCAGGATATTCATCGGTCAACAGCCACGTGCCGTCACGGGTAAAGCTGCAGTGGCCGTTCTTGGTCAGCACGTCGGGCCGCACTTCCCCGTATTCGCCGGTCCTGTCGTTGATCAGGTAGTACTTTTGTCCCTCCTTCATCGTCACCCAGCCGAAGATCAGCTCCTCGCTCAGCCAGTCAAAGTGCGACGCGCCCAGGTCCGTCACGATGCGCAGATCTCCCCCGTCCATGCTGGCGGAAAGCAGAATCGTGTGCCTGATCTCCCTGGTCTCGTCGCGGTAGCGCACGACGAAGGCGACGCGCGTGTCGTCGCGGTTGATGATCGTGTGGTTGAACCAGATCTTGCGCGCCTGCACCTCTTCGTACTCGCTGAGAAACGCCCGCGCCTCTTCGTAGGAGACCAGCACGCGGGCCTCGCCGGTCTGCGTGTCCATCGTGTAGACGCCGTCCTCGGTGGGATGGTTCTGGTCTGCGAAAGGGTCGGGAAGACCGGCGTAGCCCACCACCGGCCGCAGCGACTTGAGACGCGCATAGTTCAGGCCCAGCGCTTGGCGGCCGTTGCGGGCCATCGCGCTGATCGGGTAGGGGAGTATGCGTCTCTCTCCGCTGTGAATGTCCTGCACGATGCCGACGAAGCGGTCGTCCTCGCGGGCGTTGTAGGTGATCAGCCGGTCCGGGGCCGTCGGCAGCCAGTGCAGCATCGAGCCCTGTTGCAGGTTCCACGCCTGCGTCTCCGCCACGCCCTCGAACCTGCCCGTTTCCATATCCACGAGACCGACCACGGCGCTGTCGCCGGCGGCTGGAGGGCGGTCGTGAAAATCCGACTGCAGACAGAGGTGGTACTGACCGGTAGAGCTCCAGGGACAGATGCCGTAGTAGCCGAAGAAATGGTGCTTCGGCCCCTGGGTAATCGGTCGGGCAACGAATTTCTCTTGTGATCTGCTCATGATCTCTCCGGGCGGTACTCTGTATGGCCATCTGGGGATTCGACGACGCGGCAAAGAAGACACGCCGCTATCTTTTCCCCTGCCCCTGGCGCCGCCTTGCACAGAGGAGGGGAACCTGCTCGAGGATCGCCTGCGCCGCGCCGTACAAACGCGGGGCCGCGGGCGCCGCCGTCTCCGGCTGGCCCGCGGCCTCTACTCGCGCGATTCTACGTTGATCTGCTCCACCTCGTTAACGCGCCTCTCCCCGTCAGCTCGAAGAGAATGGAGACCGTTTCCGGCGCGTCGCACTGCCGCTTGACCGGCCTACGTGTCCTCACCGGCGCGGATGAAGTACTGCTCCATCCCCGTATTCGAGGGCGAACGCGGCTGGTCGTCGAACATGCCGTCCTCGGGCACGTTGCGGAAATAGTTCTTGACGATCACCGGCTGCGGCGGAGCCGTCGTGACGCCGATCTGCCACAGGTTCTCCATGTTGAGTTCGAGAATCTCGCGGAACAGCGCGTGCTGAGTCTCAACGTCCACAGTCGTCTTGATCTCTTCCCAGATCTCGATCGCCTTCAGAATGTCGCCGGTGGGCTCAAACCCCTCTTTGCCGCCGCTGTTGTAGTAGAAGGCGTACTGCCGCAGCGCATAGTTGTTCACAATCGGCACGAAGGAGCGCGGTTCGATGAATGGGTTCCACTCGCCGCTGCTGTGCCAAACGCCGAGGTCCAGCTCGTTGGCGCTGAGGCGCTGCCCGAACAGACTGCGGTCGATTTCGGTGCTTATCAGCTCCAGCCCGATCTCCTTCCACTGGGAGGTCAGCAGTTCGGCGATGTCGCCCCAGGCCGCGAAGATCGCCACGTACTCAAACACCAGGCTGAGCCGCTCTCCGTCAGGACGCAGCCTGTAGCCCTCGTCGTCGCGCTCGGTGAGACCCATCTCATCCAGGTAGGCATTGGCCTGATCGGGATCGTGCTCGGTCATGCTCTTGGCCTGGGGCTCCCAGTAGACCGGCGAGTTCTTGGTCGGGGAAACCTGGGTCGGCTCTGTCTGGCCCAGGTAGACGGCTTCGTTGATGTCTTCACGGTTCATGCCCAGCGAGAGCGCGTAGCGGAAGCGCTTGTCCTGGACGATCTCTCGCAGCACCGGATCCTTGTTGGTGTGATTGAGATGCAGGACGGTATCGGTTACTTGCCCCCTGTCCCACAGCATGACGCGATAGTTGCCCCTCTCGCGGTTCTCCATGAACAGCGGCACGTTGTCGAAGGTGATGTGGCGCAGCTGCATGTCCACTTCGCCCTGGATCGCGCGCAGGTTGAGCTGGTCCTTGCCGTCGACAAGACTCCAGTGGATGGCGTCGATGTAGGGCAGCTGGTTGCCCTCCGGATCGACCTTCCAATAGAAGGCATTGCGGTCGGCGACCAGCGGATCACTGTGCGAAGGCGTGCTCAGATTCCAGGGAAGATAGCTGGGCGTGTCCGGGTTGCGCCTGGTATCCGGCTTCGTGCCGAACAGCTGGTACCAGTGCTCCACACCGGCATCCTTCATCATCGCTTCCAGCTCATCCTTGTCGGCATAATCGACGTGGAACTGTTTCAGGTAATGGGCGCAGTATCTGGCGAATCTGTCCCCCCACAGTGAGCCAAGCACGTTGATGAACAGTGCGTAGGGAGCCGCAAACTTGAATTCGACCTTGTAATCATCCAGCTTTGAGATCACCACCGGCTCGCCGGCGACAATGAGCCAGTTGGGGAAGGAGGGTGTCAGGTCCTCATTGAGCAGCACGTCCTCATAATAGAAAAGGAGGTCATTGGCCGTATACGGCTCGCCGTCAGACCATCGCATCCCCGGGCGCAGGTTGAATGTGAAGGTCGAGCCGTCGTCCGACACTTCCCAGCTCTCAAAGACGTTCGGGTTGATCTGCGTGCCGTCCTTGTTGTAGCGCACAAGATGCTCGCCGCCGACCTTGCCCCCCAGCTGGTTGTCGCTGGCCGAGGTCGCGAGCCGGTTCCAGATGCCGCCGTAGTCACCTATCTCTTCCTCCGGTGTAATGACCAGCGGTTCCACCGGCAGCCGCTCATCCACCGGCGGCAGCTCGCCGTTCGCCACCATCTCCGCAAGCATCGGCGCCTCGTTGTACTTCGAAGGCGCTGCCGCAGGTTCTGCCGCGGCCTCCTCGGCGGGCGCCTCGTCGGCCGGTGCCGCTTCTTCCGCGGGCGGTCCGCCGTCGGCGCCGCAGGCCACGACCACTACGCCGGCAGCCGTAAACGCGGACACGCGCATGAACTCCCGCCGCGAAATCCTCTTGTGTGCTCTCTTCCGCATGATCTGCCTCCTTGAGCAGTGTAAAGGACTCTATATTCTACTTATCTGGGAGTAAGCCAAGTTCACAGGCGAAAAGCCTGCGACCTCGGGACGAAGTGTGCGGTAGGATGGAGAGCGGCTGGTCTGGCCGCCGCAAACTCCCTTGAATGGAAGATTGACGGGAGCCAAATTGCCACCCACCTCGTTGTGACGCCGGCGCCGCAGGCGCGCCTCACCCACCGGATGGATCCCACTCCCTCAACTGGGATCCTAACATAGACCGGCAGGTGGAACAACCGCTGAAAAAACGCCAACATATCCCGATATTGGGGCGAACTCCCGTATACCTCCGGAAGCAACCAGACCGTTGTCGCCTCCCCCCTCAAAATCCCGGCAGGGGCAGGCCTTGTGCCTGCCCTCACACACCCGGCCTCAACGCACTCTCCAACTCCCCCCTCATAGCCCCGGTAGGGGCAGGCCTTGTGCCTGCCCTCGCACACCCGGCC
>VXMH01000096.1:0-23497 GCA_009841235.1 Caldilineaceae bacterium SB0661_bin_32
GCCCCTACCGGAGTTTTGAGGGGGATGGGAAGAGGCGGCGCGGGCGGCGTGTGCGAGGGCAGGCACAAGGCCTGCCCCTACCGGTGGTTTGGGGGTGAGGGGGAGAGGCGACGCGGGCGGCGTGTGCGAGGGCAGGCACGAGGCCTGCCCCTACCGGAGGTTTGCGGGGAAGGTGGTTTAGCCCCAATTTGGGATGCACCCAATCGAAACCGGGTATTGACATGCCGGAACAAGTGTGCTATATTGAATTTATAGAGTAGAATCCAGCTTACCAGGCAGGGGACCAAAGAGGAGAAGTCATGGGGAAGGACATCAAGAGGATGACGCGGATCGAATTGGAATCTGAACTGGTAGCCGAGCGGGCCGCGACGCGGCGGAGCAACACGATCATTTTGATGATGACGGTGCTGGCTGCGCTAGGGTTCATGCTGATGGCCGGTACAGTCGCGCCGATCACCGGCTGAGGCTGGTCTTGCGCACTTGCAGCACGATGGCGGACAGAGCTGTCCGCTTTCTGGCTCCCGGCTCGTCAGTGGCGCAGTTGGACGGGCCGGCCGCTTCGACCGCGGAACCGGTATATGCACTAAGCTGCGCCAGGGCTGATCGAGAGACGTGCGACGGCTGTATCAACGGCCGGGAAAGTTGGAATTGTAACTGTTTTGCTCGACACAGTCCACTCAGCAACAGTTTTTCCACCTCTCCTCTATCTGCCTTGTCTAGCCCCTCTAGCCGTCTCCAATCGGCTGGTGGAAGTAGTAGCAGAGCCCATCCGGGGCGATTACAAAGAAGACCTGTAATTTCTGCCCATCGTTCTCGTCCACGCGCCAGTTTCCGATCTCGATCCCCTTGCCTTCCAACTCCTGGCGCGCTCTGTGGATATCCGTCACTCGAATGGCCGCGCCGTCGTTAGAGGCATCACCGCCGTTTATGGCGAAGCCGATACGAACGCCGTCGCGCTCGAGGATGACCGTCGGCACAGGGTCATCACGCCGTTCGACCTCCTTGAGTCCAAACACTTCTTGATACCACTCTGAAGCTCGACCGATGTCCTCCACCGGCAGCGCCAGTACATCTTCTGCATAGGGAAAAGCAGCTTCATACAGCTTGTTTGAGTTCATAACTCTTTCTCCTATTATTGAGATTCCCCCGTTTCTCCGACGCGGGGAGGAGAATCTCCGGATCGTTGTTTTGGTCGATGACTGCTTTATACCGGTGGGAGAGAGCCTGTGTCCTCTGAAAAACGCCAGATACGGCGAGGTCCCAAAGGGATTACCCCTCGGGACCTCGCGTTAGCTATCGAGTCGTCTCGGTTGGCGTCTGAATGGAAGGCTCCTCGGGTTGGATTCGAACCAACAACCCTCCGGTTAACAGCCGGATGCTCTGCCGATTGAGCTACCGAGGATCAGTTTCGGCCTGCGATGGCCGCCGCCGACACCGCAGATGCGGGCAGCGAGCATCGAGACAACAGTTAGTCAGTTTACCAATTTGAGGGGTCAGATGTCAAAATTTCGACCTGGTCGAAACTGTTACAATGCCCATCATCAGCCCAGATAGTCCCGCAACTTTCGACTCTGCAGAGGATGGCGGAGTTTGCGCAGTGCCCTTGCCTCGATTTGGCGCACACGTTCGCGGGTGATATTGAACTCTTTGCCCACATCCTCCAGCGTCTGGCTCGTGCCGTCCTCCAAACCGAAGCGCATACTCAGCACTCTGCGTTCCCGTTCGGGCAAGTCATTCAGAATTTCGCTCATCTGCTCCTGCAGCAACATGCGGCTGGCGGAATCTACAGGAGCGGGAATATTCTCGTCTTCGATAAAATCGCCCAGGAAACTGTTCTCTTCGGTCCCGACCGGCATATCCAGGCTGATAGGCTCGCGGCTGAGACGCTGAATGCGCTGCACCTTGGACACGGCCTGGTCGAGAATGGCCTTGAGATCACCGGTGATTGGCTGCTCCTCCTCCCACGCCTGCCGCACCTCTTCCGCCACATCCGGTTCCAGATAGCCCATTTCCAGTGCGATCTTTTCCGGGGTGGGCTCCCCGCCCTTCAACTCCTGTTGTAGTTCTCTTTCGGCGCGCATCTGGCGATTGATCGTTTCCACCATGTGCACGGGGATGCGAATCGTACGCGCCTGATAAGCGATGGCGCGGCTGATGGCCTGCCGGATCCACCAGGTCGCGTAGGTGCTGAATTTGAAGCCCAGCGTGTGATCGAACTTTTCCACCGCACGCAGCAGACCGACATTCCCCTCTTGAATGAGATCCTGAAAGTTCAGACCGCGGCCAATGTAGCGTTTGGCGACGCTGACGACCAGCCGCAAATTGCTCTGGGCAAGCTGGCCCTGCGCCAGCTTGCCATCGGCGATCTTCGCTTCCAGTTCTTCGGTTTCTTCCGGGGAGAGTTCTGCAGCTGGCTCTTCGCCGCCGGCAGCAGCCTGTTGGAGGCGCTCTTCGGCCTCCAGACCAGTCCTGATTCGTTTGGCCAGAGCGGTCTGCTGTTCGGCGGTCAGCAGGTCGTGGCGGCCGATCTCGCGCAGGTACATACGCATTGGATCGAGGGCCTGCCCGACCTCCTGCACATCCTCAATGATCTTCTCCACCGGGATGTGCGTTTCCTGTTCAATCTCTTCTTCGAGCTTCAGATCGCGTTCGATCGAAGGGAGTGGACTGTTACTCTGTTTTTCGCTTGTCTCCAGAAACAGTTCTGTTTCTTCAAGAGATTCTCCAGCCTGGGCGCTTTGACCATCAAGCCCGCTGCCGGGACTTGGATAGTTGGCCGAGGCGCTGGCAGGCTTCGTCTTTGATGCACTGCGTTTGGGTGCCATTTTTCCACCTGTTTTGGGGGAGCTCAGGCGATAGCGATGCCTGATTCAACTCGTGTCGTTCCGTAAGAGACCTGGATACTACGCGCCATTACGTGTTCCAAGTGATGGCGGTCGCGACGATTGGCGTTTATGATTGCCGAGAATTCCAGAACTGCTTCACGGTTCTCGTTTTCCTGCGCATCGTGCAACAGGAACTGCATTGCCGACAGACTCTCTCGCAGCCGCGCGTACCGAAGACGGATCAGCAATTTGAGCAACTCGTTCCGAACATCCCCTGGCTCCCGTTCCGGCATCGTTAAGATCTGCGTCGTCAACTGCGAAAGGACAGGGTGATAGCTGGGGTTAAGCGTTTCCTGAAATGCCTTGATATCCCAGGGTTCATCGCTGGCGATGAAGCGTCGCAACGCGTCGAAGATCTCCCGGTATTCGATCTGTTGAAAATCTCTTCCCCTCAGGGGGGCGATCTCCAGTTCCTGCGACATTTCCGCCAGCCATATCAGCAGGTCGGGTTCGTCGATCAACAGGGCCAGCAGAAAGAGCTCCAGTTTCGTCTCCGGCACAATCGCTGCCAGATCCGCCCGCGGCGATGACGGCGTCTCCCCGTTGGCTTGGCTGCTTTCAGCCCAGCCTGGGGCGGAGGCCTCTTCCTGCGGCACATAGTCCGAATCTGCCTGTGGTTCCGCTCCCGCCGGGGCCTGTCCACTTTGCGGCCGGGTAAACCGCCGCCGGTGGCGGCCCTCCTGCGGTGGATTCCGCAGCTCGCGAGCGCTGGCCTTCACCCGCTGCTCGATCGTCCGTTCCTCAATCCGGACAAGCCGACTCAGTCGCTGGATGTAATGCTGCTGTTCCTCCTCATCGCCCAACTCGGCGATGAGCGGTGTCAACTCGGCTACGGCCTCGCCCTTGCCCCTGGCGCTGTCCAGGTCGTACTGGTTGGCGACAATCCCGAAATAGTAGTCGACGAGGGGTGTAGCCGTACTGATCAGATCCTGCCAGGAATCGGTGTTCTGGCGGATAATGTCATCGGGGTCGCGGCCCTCCGGCAGAGTTGTGATGCGCAGGTTGGCGCTGAGCCGGTGTTCTACATGCATCCGCCCCGTCGCTGTCAGAACAGGTTTGGCCTTTCTCTTCAGGGCCTGCCGCGCCTGGTTCAGGCCCCGCAGCGTCGCCTGCTGGCCGGCAGTGTCCGCGTCCAACGCCAAAATGAAGTTATCGGTGTAGCGATGGAGCTGGCGCAGCTGCTCCTCGGTCAAGGCTGTGCCCAGACAGGCTACGACATTTTCAAAGCCGAACTGATGGGCGGCAATTACGTCCATGTAGCCTTCGACGACCACGACGCTGTCAGCCTGCCGGATCGCTCTGTAGGCCCGGTCCAGCCCGTATACGACGTGTGACTTATGAAAAAGAGGGGTTTCGGCGGTATTCAGATATTTGGGAAGCGAACTGTCCAGCACCCGTCCGCCGAAACCGATCACGCGGCCCTGGCGATCGTGGATCGGTACAATCAGCCGGTTGCGAAAGGAGTCGTAGAAGGAGTCGCGTTCCAGGTTATGCTTGACCAGGTCGGCCCGGTGCAGGACGTCGGGCGCGTACCCGGCCTGCACCAGATGGTCGTGCAGGGCATCCCAGCTGTCCGGCGCGAAGCCGAGCTGGAACTGGGCGGCGACTTGAGCATTGATGCCTCGTCGCTGCAGGTAGTCGCGCGCTGGCTGCGCCTGCTGGCTGCGGTGAAGCTGGTTTCTGAAAAAGAGGGCTGCCCTGTCGTTAAGTTCGTATAAAAGATCACGGCCCCGGGCGTCACCCCTATCGGTCTCTTCGGCCAGCTGGACGCCGGTCTCCTGGGCCAGAACCTGTAATGCCTCTCGAAAGTCCAGATTCTCCTTCTGCATCAGGAAGGAGAATATATCGCCGCCGGTGCCGCACGCGCCGAAACAGCGCCAGGTGCCCGTGTCTGGGAAAACGACGAAGCTGGGCGTACGTTCCTGATGGAAGGGGCAGTTGGCTTTGAATGAACGGCCGGCGCGTTGCAGGGGCAGATAACGGGAAATGAACTCTACGGCATCGATCCGAGCTTTGATTTCTTCCGTTACGTTCATTTGCAGGGGCTGGTCGTTCTTGGCCGGCGATCAGTCTGTTCGATGGTCAGATTATCCTCTGTTCAAATTATAGCTGTGCCAGAATCGGGTGTCAAAGAAGGCGCCTCCGGTCTATGCCAGCCTCGCCCGTTCGACTTCTACCCAGCCCGGCCCCGGGACGTCCGCAAATCGACATTCAAGAGGAGGAATCCTCCTGCCCGGATTGTGCGCCGAGCGATGCGCTCCCGTCTTGCTGAACAAGGGTGTAGGCCCGTTCCGCTTCTCGGAAGAGATCGGTCAGTTTCATGGCAAGGAAGATATTGCCGCTTGACTGAATCTGTCCCCCGAAAAAGGCATCTTTCAATTTGCGACGACCGCACCAGACTTCGTGCAGAAGGTCGGCTGTCATCGTCAATTCCAGGTCCGCCTTGCCTGGCCGCGCCCCAAAGAAAACTTCCATGGGGGGCTGGCGGCCATCCAACAGCACCTCCGCGTCAAGATCGGTCAGCCGCAGGCGGATGACAAGGTTGCTGCTGGTAAAGGAGTCGATCGCGTCCGGACGTTCCTTGACCTTCTCAAAGACGCGCCGCAGGACTGTATAGAGTTGCTCGGCATTGGCGTAGACAGGCATGGCATGTAAGGTGTTATGATTTATTGTACACGTAAAGAGTAGTATAGAGTTGTCGTCGAACGCCTGTCAAGGGCGAACACGACGCGATCGCCTGTCAGTCAGCGGTCATTCGCCTGCAAATGCCGCTTGCGAAAATGCGGGAGATGTGCTTTTGCCTATTCGTTGTATAATAGGGAGATACTGGTATTTCGCTGCGTGTCTTCCTGGAATACATCGACATCGAATCCAACCTGTAGGGGAGCTCGGCGAGAAAGGAGAGGCAAAAGATGCCGCTTTTCAAACGTGGCAGGAAGCAGGACGAAGAAGATTTACAGTGGCTCTATCGGAATCTCCAGGAGTTGGACGATGACGAGCCTGCAAGCGAAGGCGCTGAAGAAGATTCGTCTGCCGACAACGATGGCAAGGATGCCAATGCCGAGACTGCAATGGAATCGCCGCTTGAGCCTGTAATGGCGGAACCGCCGTCGCCAGAGCCGGTATTGGGCGAGCCGGAACCCGAACTGGATGAGATATCTGCGCCGGAACCTGCCTCGGGCGAGACGCCGCCGCCTATTCTGCCGGAACCGCCTCCCCCGGAACTGACGGCGCCCGAACCTCCACCGGTTGAGGTCCCAACTCCTGTTTCCAGGGAGTCCCTGCTGACGCAGGAAGACGTTACGGCCAAGTCGAACGAATCGTATGAGAGGAGAAGTAGACAGATGAGTGGGAACCGCCGAGAAAACGCGCCGTTCGCCAACCGAGGTCAGCAGCCTCAGCAGTCCCGCCCGCAGCGGCAGGAGCCGCCGGCGGATGAAGGAACAGCCGACACGATTGTGGGCCCTCAGTCCTATTTTACCGGCACGTTCCGTTCGGAAAAAGATCTGCGTATCGAAGGAACGCTTGAAGGTGAAATTGACTGCCGCGGCACGGTTATCGTTGCCAAAGACGCAACGCTGTCGGCCACGGTGCGCGCCCGCAACATTGAAATCGCCGGGTCGGTCACCGGTGACGTTTTCATTGAGGAACGGCTGCACCTGCGCTCCTCCGGCGAGATGCGGGGACAGTCCCATGCCGCTTCGTTTATCGTCGAAGAAGGGGGCTATTTCGAGGGCGAGATGAAGATGGGCGCCCCCGACCAGGAGGAGTGGCCGACCATCGGCAGCGGGTCCTCTACCGAAGGGCTGGGGCTTTCGGTCGAATCAACCCAGTGGTCGACGAAGCGATCTGAGGCGCGCTCGAACAGGACCGGGACGAACCCGATTGACGGCGGACTCGAAGATGCCGGGAGCAGTCGTCATCGGAGCATTTGACGTAGCGCCAGCTGACGGCCCAGCCGGCGGAACAGTTGATGACGTGTGTCAATTAAACAAATAGTCTTACGACTGAAGTGATGATGTCTTTCAAGAGGCCCTTGATGTAATCCGGAATCGACTGTTTGGCCTGAGTTGAAGATGCAGCAATATGAGAGTAGGTTCGCATCTCGTCTTCCCCTTTCCAGATCAGATCTGCGCGTCTCACTTCTCTCGTTGCAACGTGTGAATAGCTGGTTGGTTGCGCCCAATAGCATTCTTTACAGACTATTTCTTTCTTCCCCTGCCAGTTCGGGCAGTGTTCACAAGACCAAGACTTTGCTCGATTACACGATCCGCAGAGCAATAAGTAGGCGGTCGTGTCATCTTCTGAATAATTGACATCGCCGGCAATTTCGTAGGGAATTCTATGGTCGATCTGCAATTCCCGGTTGGCAAAAAGGCCGTTGCAAATGGCACATTTGCCATCTTGCTGGTCAAAAAGCGCTAGTTTGAACTTCCGGGGAAAAGTTATTCTACCTCCAGATTGCCCCTCTCTAACCTCTTCCGGATTGCCGAATCGGTAGGCTGCGATATTGCGTCCGTCGGGAGACCTGATTCTGTACGTTTCGATCGGGATGCCCTGTTCTCTTACATCCCTCACTGCGCGGGGCGGGTGCATATAACCGTATATCTGCTCCAAGTCGTCAGTGGTGATGAATCCGTGTTCGAGAATATGCTCCACCACGATTCTTGAACGCCTGCCTGTGACATGGTTGAGTTGTTCTCGAAATTCAGGCGGAAGTTCGGATTTACTCATTAGAGATTTAGTTTAAGCTGTGCGGACGACGACCGCCACTTGGCAAGTTTTTCGATTCTCTCAGCGGCCGGTTCGATACGGTCAAGCAGCGCTGGCGACAGATAGAGCGATTCATGGGTGAAATCCTGACGCCCCAGCAACGTGGACTGAGTTGAGCGCCCCGCTTCGATCATCACATGGGCCAAGTTCAACTCTTGAGGCAACCTTCTACCATAGGTCTTTGACCCCTTCCGACCGTCGTAGCTCAGCACAAACATAGCGTTCTGTGAGTTGAGTTCTGTCAGAAATCCGATGAGAGATGACAGATTGACGCCGCTGCAATATCGGGCATCCCGCCCGTTTGATGTGCCCTGGTAAGGGGGATCCATATAAAGCAGATCGGTCGCAGGATCCAGGTAGTTGATTGTGGCGGTAAAATCGCCACAAGTGATACGGGTCTTGCCTTTCAGCAGCCGAGAAACGCTATGGATGTCCTCTCTCATGCTTTGGGGGAGTCTGCCTTTGCGTCGGTTGTCGGGACTCTGATTGAATTCACCAGCCGCATTGTACCTCACCGATGCCTTGACACAACGCGCGAGCAGATAGAGCAGCAGGTCAGGACGTTTCGTCGTATTGAAATGCGCGCGCGCTTCATCATAAAACTCCCTTTCACGCCCTAACTGTTGATGCCAGAGACGTTCGTAGTCAGACGCAATTCTGTCCGGCTCGTTTACGATAAGACGGAGCAAATCCGTTAACGGCCTGTTCAGGTCATTTAGATGAAAGGAGCGTGCAAGGCCGGCATAGGCCGCCCGAATCGAGATTGCCGCGGAGCCGGCAAATGGCTCAATCAGGGTATTGATGTCACCTGGCAGAAGAGACAGAATCTGAACTGCGATATTTCTCTTGCTCCCCTGGTAAGGTATGGGCTGGGGCATCCGCTTCATAGGAACTCCGCTTCAGTAACTATCGAACGGGTGTTCAGTCAATGGTACGCTATTCCTTAGTTGTGTGCAACCGCCAAGCGGCCGGTTCACCCGTCGGCGCTCAGCTTTCGCTGTATGCGGGCCAGCCGGTGGCGCAGTTCGGCTTGGATCTCGAGGGAGCGAATTTGGGACGGAGACTGCTCCTGTTCGTGCAAGGCCCACTGGGTCCACATCGCCGCTTGCGTGAGGTCACCGCTTTGCCACTCGTAAAACTTCGCCAGCTCCACATAGGGGCGGCTGTCCGGCGCGCCTCCCGCACCCCGCACGGTCGTCAACCACTGCCGCCACACCGACACCGCCTCTTCCCAACGGCGCTGCCGTTTGAGCAGGCGTCCCAGACCGTCAAACGACTCCGACAGATGCGCGCGTCCGCTGAGCTGGTCCAACGCGGCGCGGAACAGCATTTCGGCGCTGTCCAGGCGCTCCAGGTCCGCATGCACACGCGCCATGCTGAGCAGGTCGATCGGCTGTAAATGACCGGCGCCCGCGGAAGCAGGATCGGCATATGCAGTGCATACCACATCCGTCAGCGCGGCCATCGAGATGATGTCTTCGCGATTGTGGTAGAAGACGCGTTGCATCATGCGGCCGTCGCCGTCGTGCAGATAGTCGGCGTACAGATGAGGGATGAGGCTGCCGGGCACATCGTCCTCTGTACGTGAATAGCCAAGGACTCTCCGTTCCAGATTGGTAAGTGCGCAACTGCCCAGGCGTTTGCGCCATAGTCTCCGAGAGGGGTGCAGGAGGTCGAGATGCGGCGCGTCACCGTCCAGCGCTTCAGGCGCGCCAACGCCGGCGGGCAGGAAGCGCCCGGTGTACCGGTACCGCCCCCGCAAGAAGGGCGCGTCGAAAGAACGTCCGTTGAAGGTCACCAGGCTCTCGCAGCCTTGCAGCAGGTCCGCAAGCGCCGTCAGGAGGGCCGGTTCTTCACCGGGATGGCGCATGAACAGCTGGCGCACGACAAAGTTCAGACGTTCCCCCGAACCGCCCGAATTCCGGTCCTGCGGCTCGAATGTTCCCACACCCACCATAAAGGCGTAGATGCCGGCTCCGCCGCCCAGGCCGGTGCTCTCAATGTCCAGAAATGCAGAACTGCGGAAATCAAGGCAACGCTCCAGCCGGTACGCGGGGTAAAGCGGCGCCAGGATTGATGGGTCGCGTTGCGGAAGGTTGCCGAGCATAGAGGGTTCCCGCAGCGCGTGCGGTTGACCCGCCTGCTGCTCCAATGGAACGCAATGCCGCGTAACCAGATAGCACTGGCCGGCGCTGTTCTCGACGGTCTCGCCTTTCTCCAGCGCCTCGATCGGGGCAGGCTCGGTCTCACATTCGGACCCTGGCGTCTCGGCCTGTTCCCGAATGCTCATACTGGCCGGTTCAGCAGTTGTTCGTCGGCTGCGCAACCGCTGTAGACGGCGCAACCGCTCAGAAGTGGAGGACATCGGAAAAGCTTTGAAGGGCAACTGGTTCAGATTGGACTCCTATTGTAGCCCAGCCGGATCAAGGCAGGAAATTCCCCATTTTTTGCGCTGTATTTGCGCTCTCGACTATAATTGGGTTCTGTGTGCCGTTTCGAGCCCCTCCCGGTGGAGAATCCACTTTGTCGGCGACTGATAAACACTGGAATTTCCATCCGCCAGCGCCGGAAAGCTTCCTGGAGAGCAGCCATGAACATCCGGTGCTGTTGCAGGTGCTGTACAATCGCGGTCTGCGCGACAAAGCTGAGGTAGCATCGTTTCTCCAGGGCGAGGACGCTGTCCAGGAGAATCCTTTTCGCCTGACCGATATGTCGGCTGCCGTAGCGCGGATTGTACGCGCCATCGAGACGCGCGAGGTTATCTGCGTCTACGGAGATTTCGACGCCGACGGCGTCACGGCAACCGTCCTGATGACCACGGCCTTGCAACGCGCCGGCGCCCTCGTCGGCGCCTACATCCCCAACCGGGTGGATGAGGGATACGGTCTGAACGTCGAGGCACTGAGGTCTATCGCCGGCAAGGGGGCCGACCTGCTCGTGACCGTAGACTGCGGCATCCGCAGCGTCGCAGAAGTGGCGGATGCGGCTGAGCTGGGAATGGAGGTTGTTCTCACCGACCATCACACAATTGGTCCGGAGCTGCCGCCGGCGCTGGCCGTGATCAACCCGCGGCGAGATGCACGTGCAGGAACATTTCAACCGCTGGCCGGCGTCGGCGTTGCCTACCGGCTGGCGCAGGGCGTTCTGCGGGTCGTTGCCCAGCAGCCCTGGAGCCGGCTTTCAACCGAGGAGGCCGCGCAGGAGGAGCAGCTGCTTCTCGATCTGGTGGCCATCGGGACCGTTGCCGACCTGATGCCCTTGCAGGGTGAAAACCGCTCGCTGGTGCGGCGGGGGCTGTCCGAGCTGCGCCAGGGCAAACGCGTGGGGCTGTACGCCCTGATGGAGACGGCGTCAGTCCCTCTGACTGGAATCGACAGCAGCGCAATCAGCTTTCGCATCGCTCCCCGCATCAACGCTGCCGGCCGGCTGGCCAGCGCCAAGATGGCATATGACCTTCTGCGCTGTGACGATTACGACACGGCCTGTGAAATGGCCGCCAGCCTGGAGCGTCTTAATCAGCAGCGCCAGGCGCTCACGGCTGAAGCACATGCCGTCGCCGAAAGAGAGATCGCCGGCCTCGATCCATCCACTGCGCCGATTCTGATCGTCGCCAGCGATGAATTTCAATCCGGGATCGTGGGACTGGCCGCGGGGAAGTTGAGTGATCAGTTTTACCGCCCGGCAATCGTTATCGAACAGGGAGAGGAACTCTGTCGCGGCAGCGCTCGCAGCATCGCCGAATTCAACATGATTGCCGCACTCGATCGGGTCGGTTCTCTACTGGTGCGCCACGGTGGGCACAGCCGCGCGGCCGGCTTCACTGTGCGCACCGAGCAGTTGCCGGCGCTGCGCGAAGCCCTGGCGGAAACGGCCGCCCGAGAGCTCGGCCCGCTGGAGGATCTGCGGCCGAGCCTCTTGATCGACACCGAGCTGGAATACGATCAGATCGACTGGGCATTGCAGGGCCAGCTTGCCCGGATGGAGCCGGTCGGCCAGGAGAATGAGCCCGGTCTCTTCCTGTGCCGCCGTTGCCGCGTGCGCAGCGTACGCAGCGTGGGCGGGGGCAAGCATCTGAAGATCGCGATCGACGGCCACGATTATTCCCAGGTGCTGGACGGGATCGGTTTCGGCCTGGGTGAGCGGGTCGCAGAGCTGCAGATTGGCAGCCTGATCGATATCGTTTTCCATCTTGAAGTGAACCAATGGCAGGGGCGACGCTCTCTGCAACTCAATCTGCAAGACCTGCGGAGCAGCGCGAACTGATCAAGGAACGA
This sequence comes from Caldilineaceae bacterium SB0661_bin_32, assembly GCA_009841235.1. Classification (GTDB taxonomy): domain Bacteria; phylum Chloroflexota; class Anaerolineae; order Caldilineales; family Caldilineaceae; genus Bin5. The sequence continues at coordinate 11,933 of VXMH01000096.1, forward strand.
GCGGCGTCGTCTGCTGCCGCACACCGCCCGTCGGAGTCGACCTCCGGCGAACAGCTGAAAGGATTGTAAAGTCCACCCATGGCACAAAGAGCAGATCTGAGAGAGGTGCGCGCCGTTCTTCTGGACATGGACGGCGTTGTTTATGTTGGCGAGGCGCCCCTGCCCGGCGTTCAGGCGCTGCTGGACTATCTGAAGGGGACGGATCGAAACTGGCTTTTCGTTACCAACAATTCTTCGCGCACGCCGGCCCAGTTCGTCGAGAAGATCGCCCGCATGGGCATCGGCGCCGACGAAGCGCATATTCTCAGCAGCGCCCTGGCGACCGCCAGCTGGCTGGCGGAGCAGTATCCCGATGGCGTTCGCGTCTTCATGATCGGGCAGGAGGGCCTGCGCCGGGCGCTGCAGCAGGAAGGCATCACCGTTGTCGAGGAGGCGCCGGCGGCCGACGTGATCGTCTCCGGCATCGATTTCAGCGTGCGCTACGAGCGCCTCGCCGACGCCACCCTGGCGATACGCGCCGGCGCCCGCTTCGTCGGCACCAACAGCGACACCTCCTTTCCCAGCGAACGAGGCCAGATTCCCGGCACCGGCGCCCTGCTGGCCTTGCTCGAGGCCGCCACCGGCGTCACGCCTACTGTGATCGGCAAACCGAATGCCGGCATGTTCCAACAGGCAATGCACAAACTGGGCACCACCGCGGCCGCGACGCTGATGGTCGGCGACCGCTACGAAACCGACATCGCCGGCGCAATCGAGCTGGGTATGCCCACAGCCGCCGTGCTGACCGGAATCACGACGGAGGAGGCGTTCCGCACCGCCGCCCGCCCGCCAGACCTGATTCTGCCCGGGCTGCCCGAACTGCTCGACGCTTTCCGCCAAGCCGACAGTTGAACGCTGCATGCGCAGGGGCGCAGCCGTCCGCCTGTCCCCGCGGCGGCATCAACGCGAGAGGGGCGCGATCGGGGCATTTTTTGACCGCAACTGAAAAGCTGCGCTACAATTGCAAGGATGAAGACCATTCCGCTTACGCCGCCTGACAACGCCCCAATAAGCCGTTCTTTATTGGATTGCTCTGCGCAAGAGCTTACCGATTTTGTCAATGCGCTTGCGCCTCGCCAAAAGCGCGCCAATGGAAAGGCGGCGGGCGTCCCTACCTATCGCATCCGCCAAATCGAGGAGTGGATCTACAAGAAATACGCACGCTCTTTTGAAGAGATGACGAATCTGCCGCAGGCGCTGCGCGACAGCCTGGCTGCGACGGCAACGCTCACGCCGCTGCAGCCGGTCACGCAGCGTGTTTCCAAGGCCGGGGACACCCAGAAAGTCCTGTTTCAGATGCCGGATGGGGAGACGGTCGAGGCTGTCCTGATGCTGTATGACAGGCGGCGTACGCTGTGCATCAGCAGTCAGGCCGGCTGCGCCATGGGCTGCACCTTCTGCGCGACCGCCCTGGGCGGCCTGCGTCGAAATCTGACCGCAGGCGAGATTGTGGCCCAGGTGCTCTTTTTCGCCCATTATCTGCGTGATGCCGGTGAAGGGCCAAAGATGCGCGTGAAGCGGCCCACCACGGTCACCAACATCGTGTTGATGGGGATGGGGGAGCCGATGCACAACTATGACAATGTGTGGACAGCCATCCGCCGCCTGACCGCCGCCGACGGTTTCGGGCTCGGCGCACGCCATATCACGCTCAGTACCGTCGGCCTGATTCCGATGATCGACCGCATGGCGGACGAGGGGCTCCAGGTGAACTTGGCCGTCAGCCTCCATGCACCCAACAACCCCCTGCGCAGCAAGCTGGTACCTCTCAGTCGGCGTTATCCGGTCGATGACCTTCTGGCCTCAGTACGCCGTTACATTGCCAAAACCAACCGCCGCGTGACGTTTGAGTACGCCCTGATGCGGGGCAGGAATGACAGCCCCTCTCTGGCCGAGGACCTGGCTGACAAGCTGAAAGGGATCCTGTGCCACGTCAACCTCATCCCCCTCAATCCGATTCCCGACAGCCCGTTTCAGCCGACCAGCGACAGGGACACGCAGCGGTTCGCCGAAATACTGCAAAAGGGCGGCATCTCGGCAACTGTGCGCATCCGCCGGGGCATTGAAATCGAAGCCGGCTGCGGTCAGCTGCGTAACGCGGTGGAGGCATAGGCCGGTGTCTTCCGTCGCGGCGCGGTCGCCGGCCCCACAAAAAAACGTCGAGCACAGTGGCTCGACGGTGGCTCAACGCTTCTTCCGGTCTGATTCAGATGTTGCGACAGGGAATTTCAGGCTTTCGCAAGGGTGCGGATGCAGGAGGTGCAGAGGCGGCGGGAAACCAGCCTGTCGTTTTCCAGGATTTTGACTTTCTGAATGTTGACCTTCCACTTATGGCGCGTGGCCTTTCTGGACCAGGGACGGTTGTTTCCAAACTGAGGACTCTTGCCGCACTGTTGGCATTTCGCCATGATCTGTTCCCTTCGTTTCCTCACTGGCCTGTGGTCGGTGAATGCCCACCAACGCCAAGCCATGTTCACGTATCACTGAATTGTCAGAGATTATCATACGGCTCAACCGTTGTCAAAAGTTGGAGTATCTTCTGTGAGCAAGGTTCGTATCGTTACCGACAGTGACGCCAGCATTCCCGCTGACATCCTGGAAAGATATTCGATTGAGGTGATCCCCCAGGTCCTGCGGATAGGGCGGGAACGCTATGAAGATACAGATGAATTCAACGCCGACCGGCTCTTTCAACTGATCCGGGAAAATCAGTCCGGTGGGCGCATACTGCTGCCGGAAGTGGAGGCCCCCGATCTGAGCCGCCTTATGGATGTCTACCAACGGCTGGGTGAGGATGCCGAGGAGATCGTTGCCATCCACATGAGCAGCACACTCAGCCCGATGTGGAGTCAGTCCCGCAAGGCCGCCGATATGATGATGGGACGCTATCGTATCCGCGTCATGGACAGCCAGACCACGGCAATGGGCCTGGGCATGCTGGCTGAACTGGCCGCCGAGGCCGCCGAAAACGGGGCGGACCTCTATGAAGTCGCCCGTATCGTCAACGGGGCCATCCCCCATATCTACGTGACCTTCTTCGCCGAAACTCTGTACTATCTCGAACGCAGCGCCCGCCTGGGCGCGGCCCAGAGTGTGCTGGGGACGATGCTGGGGATCAAGGCGATGGTCACGATGGAAGACGGACAGCTGATCCCGCTGGAAAAGGTGCAGACCAGGGAAGACGTCGCCGAAAAACTGTACGACTATACCGCCGAATTCGCCCAGAATGAACGGATCGGGCTCGTACAGCATCGCTACGAACAGACCCAGGAACAGCTGCTGGAGCGTTTAGGGGAAGGGCTCCCGGATATTTCCGCCAATGTGTGGCGCTATCCACCCAGCCTGGCAGCCCATCTCGGACCAAATGTGATGGGTGTCATCGTCTACGAGGGACTTGGTTGACTATGGCCGAGAAAGCCCTGACGCGGTTGCGCAACCTGTTAAATCTGGAGATCCAGACCCGCTGGCGCGAGAGGGCCTTTGCCGGCGGCGTGGCAGCCTTCTGTGAACGCTGGGCAGCCGACGCCAGGGCCGATGCGGTCCAGCCGGGGCTGCTGCAGGAGATCCTCGAGCGGCTGTCACGGTATGCCGACGCCGAAAGCGACGAACGAGCGCGGCTCCTGAATTCACTGCTCGACCTGTTGGACGAACTGCCGCCCGCGGATCCGGCCCTGGAAAATGTAGACCAGGTCGGCCGCGAGCCAGACCGCCAACCCGAAACGGCCGCAGCCAGCGGCCTAGTCGATACAGAGTCCAGGTCGGCGCCTCAGTCTTCGCCGCAAACCGCGGCATCGAATCTGCCCAACGTTCTGGAACAACCGATAACCGACCTGAAGGGGATCGGCGCAAAGAGAGCGGAGCAGTATGCACGTCTCGGGATCGAGACCATCGGGGATCTCATCTGGCATCTGCCCCATCGCTACGATGACTTCAGCCGCGTGCGGCCCATTGCCGATGTTGAAGAGGGGGAGAGTCTTTCAGTCGTCGCCAACTTGCGGGGGTTCAGCGAACGCAGATTTGCCTACAAGAAAGAGATCCTGCAGGCAGTTTTCAGTGACGGCAGCGGCACGGTTCGTACCACCTGGTGGAACCAATCGTGGATGAAAAATCGCCTGACCATCGGCAAGACCTATCGACTGAGCGGCGTTGTCGGTCTGTATATGGGTCACAAGACGTTGGAAAATCCGTTTTTTGAGGAGATCGGTTCCAACGTCGTCAAAGAAGGGCCGATCTTACCTGTTTACGGTTTGACCGCCGGTCTGCGCAGCGCCGACGTCAGCAGGCAGGTCCAGCAAGCTCTCAGGCAGGGCTTGCTGGACCTGCAGGATCCCCTGCCGGAGCCGCTCCGCAGCCATCACGATCTGATTCCCCTGGCCGATGCGCTGCGGCAGATTCACGCGCCCGACACGCCGGAAAAGCTTGACGACGCGCGCAGACGCATTATCTTTGATGAGTTTTTCTACCTTCAGCTGGGCGTGCAGCGCCGCCGGCAAGAGATTCAGCATCTCAATGCCGCGCCAATGACCGCTGACGACCAACTGTTGACAGAGTACCGAACGGCGCTGCCCTTTGCCCTGACCGGCGCGCAGCAGCGCACGCTGGACGAGGTGCGGCGGGATATGGCCCGGGGCGTACCGATGAGCCGCCTGATCCAAGGTGACGTCGGCAGCGGCAAGACCGCGGTGGCCGCCGGCGCCATGCTGATCGCCGCGGCCAGCGGCTTCCAGTCCGCCTTGCTCGCGCCGACCCAAATCCTGGCAGAGCAGCATTTCCGAAGTCTTAGCGAACTTCTTGAGGGCGTGGAGCTGCCGGGCGGCGTCAGACCAAACGTTGCTCTCCTGACTGGTCGGGTCACGGGGAAGGAGCGGGAAGCGGCCCTCGCCGGACTGGCTGACGGAGGCGTTCAGGTCGTGGTCGGCACAACCGCGCTCATCCAGGAAAATGTGGATTTCGCCAACCTCGGCTTTGTTGTGGTGGACGAGCAGCACCGCTTTGGCGTCGGACAGCGGGCGGCCGCGCGCGACAAGGGCGGAGAATCAGCCGTGCCCCATCTGCTGGTGATGAGCGCCACACCCATCCCCCGCAGCCTGGCGCTCACCGTATACGGCGACCTCGACGTCAGCGTCATCGACGAGATGCCGCCGGGGCGGACGCCGATCAAAACAAAGCGGTTCGTGCCCACGGACAGGGAACGCCTCTACAGTTTCATGCGCAGACAGGTGCGCGACGGTCGCCAGGCCTACATCATCTATCCCCTTGTCGAGGAAAGTGAAACCCTGGACGTCGGCGCGGCGGTGGACGCCCACGCCCGTCTGAGCGAAGAGATCTTCCCCGATCTGCGCGTGGGGCTTCTCCATGGCCGCCTCAAGGGCTCCGAAAAAGATGCAGTGATGCGCTCATTTGCCGACGGCGACCTGGACATTTTGGTCAGCACAAGCGTTGTCGAGGTGGGCGTGGACGTTCCCAACGCAACCCTGATGCTGATCGAGGATGCCGAGCGTTTCGGTCTGGCGCAGCTGCACCAGTTTCGGGGCCGCGTGGGCCGGGGTGGGCACGAAAGCTATTGCGCACTCATCAGCCGCGTGAAAGCCGGTACCCAGGACGAGCGGCTCACAGCGCTGGCGGAGACGACAGACGGTTTCGTACTGGCGGAAAAGGACCTGGAACTACGCGGTCCCGGAGAGTTTCTGGGTACGCGTCAGAGCGGTCTGCCGGAACTGAAGCTGGCGAACCTCAGCGATACCGCTACGCTGCATCTGGCACAGGAGGCTGCACAGGACCTACTGCGCCAGGACCCTGATCTCGGCAGTTTTCCAGTTGTGCAGGAGAAGGTAGAGGGGCTCTGGCGCGGCCACGGCGATCTCTCGTGACCTGGCGTCATAGCCGCTGGCGCCCGCCGGCTGAAGTCAGCCCCGCTCGTTGAGGGACACGTATGGCCGCTCCGTCTCACCCAGATAGATCTGCCGGGGACGGGCGATGCGCTGCTCCTCGTCGTTCATAAGCTCCATCCACTGGGCCAGCCAGCCCGGCGCACGCCCCAGCGCAAACAGCACGGGGAAGATCTCGACCGGAAAGCCCATGGCCTGGTAGATGATCCCGCTGTAAAAATCCACATTGGGGTAGAGGCGGCGCGAGACGAAATAGTCGTCTTCAAGAGCAGCTCCCTCTAGTTCGACGGCGATATCGATCAACCGGTTGCTGCCGGTCACGTCGAAGACTTCGTATGCGATTCTCTTTACGATCTGGGCGCGCGGATCGTAGTTCTTGTACACGCGATGGCCGAACCCCATCAGGCGCACCTCCCGGCCTTTCACCCTGTCCAGAAAGGCCGGGATATTCTTTGTGTCGCCGATTTCAGCCAGCATCCGCAGGACCGCCTCGTTCGCGCCGCCATGCAGAGGGCCGTACAAGGCCCCGACCGCGCCCGCGACCGCGCAGTACGGATCGGCGTCACTGGACGCGATGTTGCGCAGCGCCGAGGTCGAGCAGTTCTGCTCATGGTCTGCGTGCAGTATGAACAACACGTCCATAGCTCTTGCCAGAACGGGGTCGACTTCGCCGTCACCAGAGAGCCCCATCATGTGGAGAAAATTATCGCTGTAGCTCAGCGTGTCGTCGGGATCAATGTGCGGGCGGCCGAGCCGGTGCCGGTATGCAGAGGCGATCGCCGTGGGCAGCTGGCCGAGAATACGCAAGACCTGCCGCATCCGGTTCTCGCTGTCATGGACCTGCTTGGAATCGGGGTAAAGCGCGGACATCGCTGCCACTGCGCTGATGAGAACGCCCATCGGGTGGGCGTCCGCGCCGAAGGTCTTGAGCAAATCTTTCAGGCTGCGGTCGATCTGTGTTTCGGCCATCACACGCGCATTCCAGTCCGTCAACTCGGTGGCCGCCGGCAGTTCGCCGAAGAGCAACAGGTACGCCACTTCCAGAAAGGTACTCTCTTCCGCCAGCTGCTCAATCGGATAACCCCGGTAACGAAGTATGCCCCTGTCGCCGTCGACAAAGGTGACGCGACTCTTGCAGGACGCTGTATTTGTATAGCCGGGGTCGTAGACCATCATGCCAAAGTCATCGGCCTGCGCCTTTAGCTGGCGCAGGCCGATGGCCGGAATTGTATCATGTTCGATCGGCAGTTCTATCGTCTGGCCGGTGCGATTATCGGTAATCGTCAGCGTCTGCTTACTCATTGCCCCGACATCCCTTTCCGTTCGGTTGCGAAACTGTTTCTTGGCGTTTCAATAACTGTATACCAATTCGGCAGAATCCGTAATACTCTTCCGCCGGCCCCAACTCGCGTCCATCCGCGCAGCTACGACAACTCGACCCCATTCGGCAGCGGCCGGCCCTCGACACCGGCCAGCAGGTTCTCGGTCGTCATCACTGCCATCTTCGTGCGGGTGGCGACTGTTGCGCTGCCGATGTGAGGCAGAATGACACAGTTATCGAGCGAGACCAGGGGGTGATCGGCAGGCAGAGGCTCCGGATCGGTGACGTCAAGCCCGGCAGCGGCGATCTCGCCCTGCACAAGCGCGTCGTAGAGGGCGTCCTGATCTATGACCCCGCCCCGGCTGGTGTTGATGAGGACCGCCGTCGGCTTCATCTTGCGAAAGGCGTCGACGCTGAACAGCGAGCGGGTCTGGTCATTGAGCGGACAGTGCACGGCCACGAAATCACTCTCTGCCAACAGTGTGTCCATCGGCGCAAAGGTCGCGCCCACCTCCCGCGCCGCCTCCGGCTTTTCTCGGGGCCCGGTGTACAGTATGCGGCAGCCGAAGCCGCCGAGCATGCGCGCGAAGGCAGAGCCAATTCGCCCCAATCCGACAAGCCCGACCGTGCTGCCGTGGATGTCGCGGCCCGTCATCCACATCGGCCTCCAGCTGGGCCAAGTCCCGCTCTGCACGGCGTGCGTACCCTCCGGCAACCTGCGCGCCGTGGCCAGCAGCAGGGCCAGCGCCAACTCCGCCGTCGTCTCGGTCAGCACGCCGGGTGTGTTACCCAGCGGAATGCCCCGTTTGCGCAGCGCAGCCACGTCCACATGATCGTATCCGACCGACATCGTGGCCACGACCCGCAGCCCGGGCCCGGCCGCGTCCAGCAGTTCATCGTCAACTGTTTCGGTCAAGAGACAGTAGAGTCCGTCCGCCCCCTGTACCCATTCAAGCAGCGTAGCGCGTTCTATCGGCTCTTCACTGTCCCAGTAGCGGACGTCACATCTTTCCAGGATCGGCGCGATTGCCGCCTCTGGCAACTGGCGGGTTACGACAACTGTCGGTTTGCTCATTTCTTATGCGGCTTTCGGTTACTGTGCGAGTCGATAACGGCCGGGCTGTACGCTGAACCTCAGCGTACAGCCCGGCCATTCTATGGTGATCCTGCCCGACGGCCATCCTGTCCCGCTACACTCCATGCCTGCACGCGGCCGGCCAGATGGGCGGGCAGCCTGCCCTCGATCAGTGTCCCCTCTTCGGTAAACTCCTCCCGTTCCACGCGGCCGTGCTCATAGATCAGAGAGACCAGGTCGCCCTTGCTGTAAGGGAGCAGCAGCCGCAGCGGCGTCATCGTCTCCTGCAGCTTCCCGTCCACTGCCGCCAGCAGTTCGGGGATGCCTTCTCCGGTGCGGGCGCTGATGGGTACAGGCGACGGGTACTCCTGCAGGGCCAGGCGCAACTGGGCCTTGAGGGCGGGCTCTCCTTGCCCTGCGGCGCTGACAAGGTCGATCTTGTTCAGCGCGGTCACAAGGGGTTTATCACCGGCGCCCAGCTCCTCCAGCATCTCTTCCACTGCGCTCACCTGCTCATCGGCGTTGGCGTGCGAGATATCCACCACGTGCAGCAGCAGGTCTGCCTCGGTGATCTCCTCCAGGGTCGCGCGGAAGGCGGCCACCAGCGCGGTCGGCAGCTTCTGGATGAAACCGACGGTGTCGGTGAACAGGGCCGTGCGTGCGCTCGGCAACTCCACGCGGCGGGTGGTCGGGTCCAGGGTGGCAAACAGCTGGTCCTGGGCAAGGACGGCTGCATCGCTGACCGCGTTCAAGAGCGTGCTCTTGCCCGCGTTCGTGTAACCCACCACGACGACGACCGGTGTTGACGAATTCTGCCGGCGCTGTCGGTAGCGTTCGCGGTGGTGACGTACCTCCTCCAGTTCCCGCTTGAGATGGGAAATCCGGCGGCCGATCTCCCGCCGGTCCACCTCCAGCTGCGTTTCACCGGGTCCGCGTACTCCGACTCCGCCGCTGGCGCCGCCGGCGCGTCCACCGGCCTGTCGCGCCAGGTGCGTCCAGGCCCGCGTCAGCCGGGGAAGGCGGTACTCGTATTGTGCCAACTCGACCTGCACCGCTCCCTCTTTGGTCTTGGCGTGGCGCGCGAAGATGTCCAGGATCAAGGCGGTGCGGTCGATCACCTTCACCTCCTGGCCCAGGACCCGCTCGATTTCGCGCTGCTGGCGCGGGGAAAGCTCTTCATCGAAGATCACGACATTGGCGCCCAGCTCCAGGACCAGCGTCTTCAGTTCGCCCAGTTTGCCGGCGCCGATAAAGGTCGCGGGATGGGGATGCTGCAGCCGCTGGGTGAGCTCTCCCTGCACTTCCAACCCCGCGGTCTCTGCCAGCAGGCCCAGCTCGGTGAGAGAGTCCTCCATAGTGAGGATGCCGGGCTGACCAGCCAGGCTGACGCCGACCAGGACAGCCGTCTCCTCCGGCTTGTCGGTCAGGATCAGGCCCTGGTCATCGCGCACGACTGCGTGAACGCCGCCTTCGCCCGCGCCGGTGAAGTCATCGACAGCCGTCAGGCCGCCTGAACGGTTTTCATGTTGGCTTTCTGACATTCGCTTAACTGTGCCTTTCACAGCGTTCATCCATTGGGGGGATTCTGTTGTGCCCGCTGAAGGCTAACGCTGTACTACAGTGGAACTGCTCCAACCGGAAGCCGGCGCCGCAATGCGCAAACTGCTTCCACGGGCGGCAGTTCTCAATACAATCACAAGCTGTTCGGTGGAGGGCATCTGCTGCGCCTCCATCTGTGGGAGGACGGCGCGTCAAGCTACCGTCGACAAGGTGGTTTGGCCAGGAGAGCGCTGCTGACAAAGGTGGCGACGAGCAGAGCCGCGGCAAGGTTTGCCTATTGTACACGATTTCGCCAATTCGCGCCCGCCAGGAAAGGAGAGGGGTGCATCTCGGATTTTTTGCGAAACCCGTCTGTCCAGTGTTGGCTTCATCCTGGTCAATGAATCAGTCCCACCTGACGGACAATAATTTGGGATACACCCGGAAGAAGAGGGGGTGGAACGAACCACGGCGTTACGCTAGGCGAAATCGCTTAACAGATAGGAATCGGGCGCGCCTGGATGCAGTCGACAGCGGCTCGATAGCACGCAATGATGCTGCGCAGATTCCGCCTACTTTGGGGGGCGGGTACACTATCCGCCATCGGTGATCAGTTCGACCTGATCGCATTTCCCTGGCTCGTTCTGCTCCTGATAGGAGACTCGCTGGCCGTCGGTGCGATATTTGTGGTTGGCAGCGTTTCCACTGGCTGCAAGCGCGGACGTCCCAAAAGGGGATGGGACGCGCAATGAGCTTCCTCATGGTCGCCTCAATCAGGCTGTCGCCGATTTCAAATGTCGTCTCCGGGGCGCTCATCAAGTCAGGGCTGGGTCATGGTGTGCGCGGCTGCAATGATGGCCCTACTTACCATAGCCGCTGGCTTCCGACGGGAAATAGCCGAGATGAGGGTGGCGTAATGGCTGTGCCAAAGGGAGAAGCAAGAGTGCAGCCCACGTCAATGTCAGTGCCTGTTGGTCGCAGCGCCCCCTGAGCCTCCGACGAAGCCGTGGGTGCGACACGGAACAACCGGGCCAACAGAGTTTCCAGCTCCAACGATTTAATTGCTTACAGACCCCCAGTCAGCCCTAGCGCTATTGGTCCCGGTTTCCCGCAAGCCAAGTTATCACTGGTTGCGCGACATGATCAACGAATTGTGAAAATTTCTCTTCAATCCACTCCGGAATACCTGGCAACCATGTGATTCCCCATTCGGTATTCACTACAGAGTTCTGCCAGACGAGAGCTAGCACCAGTATCCCTATAAATCCTAGTCCCAACCACATGTTTCCACGAAGTACCAGTTGGCCAAACGCTATGCCCAATCCCAGCCATGTCACTCTTGTCAGCCAAGAAATTCCCCTCCATACTCTTTCCAGTCCCAACAACTTAACCGCCAACAGACCTGCTATAGTTCCTAGCGCTATCAGCCCTGGTGTCCCCACAAGCCATGTCTTTATTGGTTGCGCTACATCACCAACGAACTGAGAAACCTTCGCTTCAGTCCATGTCGGAATACTTAGTAACCATGTGATTCCCATTTCGGTATACACATTAGTGGTCTGCCACGTAAGGGCGAGTACCATAATTCCCATCAAGCCTAGTCCCAGCCACATCTTTAGGCGAAGGGACAGTCGCTCCAACACCTGTCCCAATCCCAACCATGTCACTCCGACCAGCCAGGTAAAGCCTTTCCACACCTGTCC
>VXMH01000096.1:23597-77093 GCA_009841235.1 Caldilineaceae bacterium SB0661_bin_32
AAAGCCTTTCCACACCTGTCCTAATCCCAACCATGTCATTCCGACCAGCCAGGCAAAGCCTTTCCACACCTGTCCCAATCCCAACCATGTCATTCCGACCAGCCAGGCAAAGCCCCGCCACACCTTTCCTAGTCCCAACCATGTCATTCTAGTCAGCCAGGTAAAGCCTTTCCACACCTTTCTCAAACCCAACAACTTAACCGTTGACAGCCCGACTATGGCTCCTAGCGCTATTAGTCCTTGTGGCCCAACAAGCCATGTTGTCACTGGAATCGCGACATGTTCAAAGAATTGAGAAAGTTTCTCCTTAATTTGTCCTGGTACACCCTGTATCCATATGACTCCCCATTCGGCATACCCGATAGCACTCTGCCACGTATAGCCTAGAACCATTATTCCTATCAGACCGGACACCAACCACATTTTCTGCAGAAGTGACAGTCGGCCCGACACCCTCTTCAAGGCCATCCATAGAACTCCAAAAAGTCGGGCAATTCCCCCCCACACTCTTTTGGGTCCCAGCGAAATAAATGCTAAGAGCCCTGAAATTGCTCCTAGTGCAATAAGCCCTGGAAACCCCAGAAGCCAAGCTATCGCTGGTTGCGCGACAAGATCGACGAATTGGGATAGTTTCTCCCCAACCAATCCCGGAACGCCTTGTAACCATGCGACTCCCCATTCGGCATACCCGATAGCACTCTGCCACGTATAGCCTAAAACTATTATTCCTATCAGACTGGACACCAACCACATTTTCTGCAGAAGTGACAGTCGGCCCGACACCCTCTTCAAGGCCATCCATAGAACTCCAAAAAGTCGGGCAATTCCCCCCCACACTCTTTTGGGTCCCAGCGAAATAAATGCTAAGAGCCCTGAAATTGCTCCTAGTGCAATAAGCCCTGGAAACCCCAGAAGCCAAGCTATCGCTGGCTTCGCGACACGAACGCCGAATTGGGCCAGTTTCTCCCCGACCAATTCCGGAATACTTTGTAGCCATGCGCCCCTCCATTCGGCGTACTCGACAACGCTCTGCCACGCAAAGGCAAGTACCATTACCCCTATCAGAAATAGTCCCAACCAAACAATATGGCGCAGCGACAGTCGCCCTACGACATTTTTCCGCTCTGATTTTCTATCTTCCGGCAGTTCTTGCGCAGTGGCGGGGGACGAGTGATGCAGGGCTGTAGACCAACTCTCGACAGCCCACTGTGCGGCCTTGTCAGAAAAGCAGTAGCGTTTTTCCAGACGTTGAGTGAGTTGCAGCCTACTAGCTGAGATCCTTCGCTTTTGGGAAAGCAGGTCGGCGGAGATGCCCTCCCGTAAACCGTGGACAAGGAGGAAGCGTTCTCTGTCAAACTCTCCGCAAAGGTCAGCTAGGAGCGCATCCACACGCGCGGGTTCATCCAGTAGATCAAAGCCGTAGTCTGTGAGTAATTTGCTTAAAGTACGTTTCGGAGATTCGGAAAGCTCCGCATGACGGCCTATGTTGTTATCCCCTATGTCGCCAAAAGTCTTCGGGTCTGGCGTAGCAATGCCTAAGGCAGATGACCAACTCTCTGTCGCCCACTGCGCGGCCTCAGCCGAAATGCAATACCTGCTCTGCAGTCGCTGAGTGCACGTTCTGAGCCAGTGTATGGGAGGCCAACTGGCAACAGAATCGCGCTCCCGCAAAGCGCAGACCAGAACAAATCGTTCCGCGTGATACTCTCCGCAGTAGTCGGCCAGAAGTGCATCAACACGTGCGGGGTTGTCGAGCAAGTCCTGTCCGTATCGTTTAAGCAGTCGGCGCAACGTGCGCCGCGGGCGAGGATGCATCGCTTGATAAGTCTTTCGCTCAAGGGAGAATAAGACGACTACCCCAGCAGCGCAAGCAACCCAAGCAGCCCTGGTATCGCCAGAAACAACAAACATCCACTTTGGCGCGGGGCGGATTGATCTCCGGGGCTACTAGGCGTACTGGAGTGTTTCACTGGCTTGTAGCATGGGGCGTATGGCGACCGCTTGGACCAGGTAATCTCGATCTGGTTATCCGAAAGTAATCGCTTGAGCAATTCGATGGCCTGTTCTTGCTCTGTTTCCAAGATCGCGGTCACCTCTTGAGAGGTCATCGTATTCTGCTTCAGGTTCTGCAATATTATCTCAATTGACTTCTCTTCTGTTTTTTTGGCCGTCGCTTCCAATTGCGTCCGTTTCTTGACCATCATGCGAGTTGCCGCAGCCGCAGAGGACCATTCCTTCGATTTCAGGCAAGCCGCTTTTTCGGCATCAGCTTGCTTTCTCGCCAACTGCTGAACCGCAGTTTTCGCAATGGCGAGTTTTTTTGTTAACCGCTGGGCAACAGAACTTTCTGCGGCACATTCCTTAGCCAACTGCTGGGCAGCAGATTCTGCTTTGGCACGTTCCTTAGCTATCTGTTGAGTTTTCGATTCTGCTGCAGCGCGTTCTCTAGCTAACCGTTGAGTAATCGATAATGCTGCGGCGCGTTCTCTTTCTGGCCTCCTAGCCCCCGCTTCCGCTGCCCTCCATTCCTTTACTTTCTGACGAGCTGCAATTCCCACCGCTCTTTTGTCCTTATCAGTCGCGACAACAGAAGTATATGACCACCCCTTTACTTGGAAGCCAGACGGGAAATGAGGGGGTCTTCGTAACAGGATTTTTTCAATTATTCCCGTTGCCTGCAATTGCCTCAACCAAAAGACTGCCTGCTCCTCACTGACTCCAAAGATCTTTTCCACTTCGCTTGGGGTTAAGGGATCTAATTCTAGGATTTGCACTATGGTTTCTCTTACTTCCCGCTCTTTCTGTCGGGCGATTTCTTTAGTTTGAGGCCTTTGTCTGGCAACTTCCCGAGCTGCGGTCAGGTCTCTTTCTTTCTGGCGAACTACGGATTCAGCTTTGGTCAGTTCATTTGTTTTCTGGCGAACAACGGATTCAGCTGCGGCCCGCGCAATTGTCTTCTGACGAGCAGTCTCTCTAGCGGCGTCCCTCTCTCTTTCCAACTTTCGAGCATTCGCTTTCGCTGCTACCCGATCCTCCTCTAGTGCAGGGTCTTGTCCGGATAGGGCGGCCTTTAGAGACAATGACCAACTCTCGATCGCCCACCCGGCGGCCTCAGCCGAGAAGCCATATCTCGTCTGAAAGCGGTGGGAAAGCTGTTGCATTTGGTCGGTGTTGTCCATGTGATGGACCAATAGTTCGGCCGGTATATGCGCTCGCAACGCCTGGACCAATAGAAATCGTTCCCTAGAGTTCGACCCGCTGAGATCGGCCAGGAGGGCATGGACACGCGCAGGATTTTCGAGAAGAGCCGGCCCGTAGTCTGTCAGCAACCGACGCAAAACGAGTTGTGGGCCGTCGGAAAAAGCTGTATGACTGCCATTGCGAGACGTATTCGGTTGTGGTGGACTGCGATCTAAGGCCGCGAACCAACTCTCAGCCGCCCATTGCGCCGCCTCAGGAGAAAAGCCATAATTTTTCTGTAAAATCTGGGGAATCTGAAGTCCGTAGCCTGCGCTATCTCGCGATTTGGACAACAGTTTGGCAGCGTGAAACAGAAGAAAGCGTTCGCAGCGATACTGTCCCCATAGGTCGGCTAAGAGAGCATCTATACGCGTGGGGTCCTCTAGCAGTCTCGGGCCAAAGTCTTTGAGAAGTTTACTTAAGATGCGCCTCGGGAGTGGGTGCACCACTAGAAGTTTCTTTCGTCCTGGCTATCTGTTCGGTTCTACCAGCCCTATCACAAGATTTCACCCGCAAAAGCAAGAGCACTTGAATGGTCCTTGGTATGGTAACAAGGATGCTGCGGCGATCGTTGCAACCACGTGGATTCAACTTTGCCCGTTGCCTGTAGTCGTCTAAGCCATGAGATAGCCTGTTCATGCTCACGGCCCAAGAAGGCAGCCACCTCGCGCGAGGTCAAGGGTGTTTGCTTCAAGATCTGTAACGTAATTTCTTCCAACGCTATCACGCGAGCGGCTCTTTCGGCTGCGGACCGCTCTTCAGCCTTTACGCGAGCGGCCTTCTCGGCTGCGGACCGCTCTTCAGCCTTTACGCGAGCGGCTTTTTCGGCTGCGGACCGTTCTTCAGCCTTCACGCGGGCGGCTTTTTCGGCTGCAGCCCATTCAAACATCTTCTGACGAGCCTCTTCCTTGCCCGCGACCCACTCCTTAATTTTCTGCAGGACCACCTCTTCAGCAGCTACCCACTCTACTATCTTCTGATGCTCCGCCGCTTTAGACTCGACCCACTCTTCAGTCTTCTGCAAGACCGCCGCTTGGATCCCGGCCAACTCCTCTGTCTTCTGGCGCTCCGTCGCTTTGGCTGTGCTCCATTCACCTACATTTCGATACTCGGCCGTTTTTGACTCGACCCACTTTTCAGCTTTCTGCAAAACCTCCTCTTCTGCCGCGGCCCACTCTTTTGCCTTCTGATGATCTGCTGCTTCCGTCGCCACCCACGCCTTGGCCTTCGTCAGGGCCATCTCTTGCGCAGCAATTGTCTCAATTGCCCTTTCCAAGGACACCGCTTTCTCCG
Organism: Caldilineaceae bacterium SB0661_bin_32; assembly: GCA_009841235.1. GTDB lineage: Bacteria > Chloroflexota > Anaerolineae > Caldilineales > Caldilineaceae > Bin5. The sequence goes on from VXMH01000096.1 coordinate 28,131, forward strand.
ACTTCCGGTTCTTGGCATTCTGACGAACGGTCTCATCAATTGCTCTTCGTTCCTCTGCCTTCTGACGAGCCACGGCGCCAGCTTCATCCTGCTCTTTTGCTTTCTGACGAGCGGTTTCATTAGCTGCTTTTCGTTCTTCCGCCTTCTGACGAGCCAAAACCACCGCATCCTTCTGCTCTGCAGCTTTTTGACGAACGGCCTCAACAGCTGCTTCTCGTTCCTCTGCCTTAAGCCGAGCCGCAGCGACCGCTTCTTCGTGCCCTTTTGCTTTCTGACGGATTGTCTCAACAGCTGCTTTTCGTTCTTCTGCCTTAAGCCGAGCCGCAGCGACCGCTTCTTCGTGCTCTCTGGCCTTCTGGCGAACCCAAACCTCCGCTGAGACCCAAGCCTTGGCCCGCGGGTCTTGCTCCCGAGTCCGCAACGTGATTTCATCCACAAACGTAAGAGGTTTGCCTGCCGTTGCTAGATTCTTCGCCGGCAAAGAGATATTCACGGCGAAGGAGCAACTCTCAACTGCCCATCGCGCGGCTACGGCCGAAAACCCATACCGATTCTGCAAGTGTTGGGAAAGCCAGCTTGCGTGGATTGCGTTCCCATGCGGGTGGATCAAATGCGCTGCGAGAGCGCGTTCCCGAGGCGCGTGGACCAAAACCAGTTGGGCAGGGATATGCTCCCGCAACGCATTGGCCAATATTAGTCGAGTAGGAATACGCTCCCGCAACGCGTGGAACAGCAAGAACCGTTCTCTGGGAAATGGGCCGCATGAGTCGGCTAAGAGTGCATCCACGCGTCCCGGGTCATTCAGCAACTCCGGACCCCAATCTGACAGCAACTGGTATAGTGTGCGCTGGGGGGTTTCGGAAAGCTTCGAATGACCGCCATCCGGGGTCTCCTTACCATTGTGGCTCGCATTTGCAGAAGCAATACTCAGGGCGAAGGACCAACTCTCGGCTGCCCAAACCGCTGCCTCAGAGGAAAAGCAATACCGATTCTGTAGTCGCCGAGAGCACGAGCCGAGCCAGCGCGCGACTGGCCAATTGGGAATGGAAGTGCGCTCCCGCAGAGCGTGGATCAGGAGAAAGCGTTCGCAGTGATAGGAGCCGCAAAGGTCAGCCAAGAGGGCATTTACACGGTCGGGTTCATTCAGCAGAGTCGAACCGTAGTCTGCTATCAATTGGCGCAGAATGCGCCGTGGAAGAGGGTGCATCGCTATAGGCGCACTTCCCCTGCGCGACTGCCGAACTGAATCCGTAGGCCGGACGAGAGGGCAACAGTCTTTCCCGGCTCTACATCATTAACTTTCCCGTCGGCGTTTTGGCTGGTCCATTTCTGTGCTGAGAGATTGCGTAGCCCCCAAGTCTGCGGGTTCTGAGGATGCTGAGTGACTTCTGCGACCGGTTCATCAAATTCATAGCGGCAGTTCTCGTCGAGGTGATGGGGGTAGAGCAAAGTGTTGTGGTTGAGCATTACTACTTCGCGGTCAATTCTCATGCGAGGGGGCAAACTGCGCGGTGATTTGCATGCCCAGCAAGCCGCAGAACTGCCATCGGCGAGGTTCTGCTCGTCCGGATCGTAGAAATTCTCGGCTCCACAGTGCTGGCAATATAAGATCGAATCTCTTAGACGTATCAGAGCGCTGGTCCATTGACTCTCAACCACTCGCATATGGGCATCGAGCAGCCCGTCGGTAAAAGCGCGCATGAAAAGCGCCTGCACAAAACGGGGATAGAGTGGCCAAAGTGCCAGCGCATTGTCGTGGTGGCCGCGTACAGGTTCGTTGCTGACGTCGTTGGGGTCGAAGATAAAGAGTGGATCCGTACCGTAAAGGCGGGTCATGGCAAACAGATCGAAGCAGCGAATCTGCGCCTCGCGCGCGCCCTCGAGCGGATGATGGTTAACAAGCATATAGAAGAGCAAAACTGCCAGAGAGAAGAGATCGGATTGCGTGCTGGGCCCGGCCTCGCCGCGCACGATCTCAGGGGCCATGAAGCGGACAGTGCCACCAATCACCCCGCCCTGACCGTCGTCTACGCTCACGTTGTCGTTGTCACAGATGCGCACTTCACCGCTTTCGGGATCGAAAAAAACGTTGCCGAAGGAGATGTCGCGATAGCAGAACCCTTTGGCGTGGAGCTGACGGTAGTTATATGCCAGTTCAAATCCGGCTGTCACAAGCGCGTGGAATGTTGGTTCCGCGCGGCGCGTCACCAGATCGGTGATGCCGGCAAAGCGATCCTCCCGCAGTGGCATGACATAGCCGAACTCGGGTCGGCTTGCCGCTTGTACCAGTTCCTGCGGCCAGAGAAAGCGGTCGCTGGGCGGGCCAGTGTCCACCGCGCGCTCCAAGCGGGCGCGCAGATCAGGATCCTGACGCAGATACTGGGGGAAAAACCATTTCAGCGCCATTGGTGTACCTGCACCTTTTCCATCAACCAGTCGGGCGCGATAGACTTCACCTTGCCCGCCACCGCCAAGGAATTTCTCGACTTCGTAGGTGAGGTCAGTGGGCTGTGTTTGCACTTTATCGCCGGAGTTTAGCAGTTGGTTCATTTTACGATAGAGAATTCAGAGGAAGGAGAGTATGGATCTGCTCCAATTGGTTACTCCAACCGGCTCATGTTTGCAGCAATGACAACGGAAATGTCGTCACCGCTACCCCCTTTAGAAGTGGCATCCAACCAGTCGGGCAAATGGCCAGCAACCGCATCGGGGCCTTCCTGTTGGATTGCGGCGTAGAGATCTCTGGCGACCTGTTCAAAGTCGGCGTCGTCCGCAAAGGAGTTGGCATACCCGTCGGTCGCCAGCATAACGAAGACCGGAGGTCTCTCTACGATCGGTTGAAAATGGACTCGCACGTAACGCCAAGCGTCTTTCGAACACAAAGAGGTGGTGTGATTGGCGAGTAGGTGGCTGTCAGCGGGGAAAGGGGGACGGACCACTTCCCCTTCTGCCGTTACAGTCAAGACATCGCCATCACCTAATTGGATGTAGAGATGTAACTCAGGAGTAAGAAGAGCCGCCAGTAGTGTAGCGCCATAGCGCTGCTCGACGGAAGTATCAGGCCTTGTAGCATTTGTCAGCGCTTCTGCTTCATCTTTGGGGTGCGACGTCTCGTTCTTTGAGAATGGAATGTCAGAGGCGTGCTCATAAATGGACGCCCGCCATCGGCTCACGAGAAGCTTCGGCATCTGTTCGCTGAAATGCCGTTTGAACCGAGTCAGATTTTCCAGGGCGTCTCTGTCCAAAATTCGGGGCATCACCTCGCTTACCAGAAACATCTGAGCTTCTTGCACTGCGCGGCGTGCGCCGATATGGCTACGCGTGTACTCCTTGCCGCCGTGGCCGTCGGCAATGCAAAGCACGGCTAACGGTCTCTCGCCCTCAGCTGACCACCAACTCAGCGCGTCCTGATTGGGCGCGCCACTACGTTCATGCATGGCGCCCGGCACTGACCCGCTCACGATTTGCCAGCCACAGGCAGAGGTCGTACCGCTGAACGGGGCTTTGTCTCTACTTGCCTGCGAAGGCGGAAGCGTGGATTCCATGTTGTCATATCCTCGTCCGCCCTTACCAGACATCGTCGACTTGGACGTCGGGGTCCGGAACGGGCGGCAAGGGCACATTTGTAGATTGATTTGTGTTCACCGCCTGGCTGGCCGGAGAGGAGGCCGACTTCAAGACAGCCGTCGAAACCCACTTGATGAACTTGACCAGGCTTTCAGCATTGTTGGCTTGTAAGGGTTCCAGTTCCGGGTGGCCAATAAAGCGTTGCAGGACGTTTTTTTCGGCATCGTCGCCGATGGCAATAGCGATGCGAACGGCTTTCGTTCCCCAAGGTTGAGCCATCAGGTCCCGCAGGCCAGAATTAATATCATCGGTGGGGTGGCCGTCGGAGATAAGAACAAGAACTGGAGGCAGCGCCCGCTGGGGCATGAATTCCGGATCAAGCTGTTCGGCGACCAGTTGCAGGGCCTTACCCATGTCGGTCACGCCATTGGCCTCTAGGTCATCCCAGCGGAATTGCTCGACCGGAACCGGGCTGGCCATGTGCCAGCTGGCCCCGCTGGAAAACTTTACGGCGCGCACCATCACTTCGGCATTGGGATTCTCGGCCGCGGCATCCTGCATGTGGGGCAACGCTTCGCGGATGGCGTTGTTTAGCGATTGGATCTTGCCGCCGTAGCCCATCGAACCGGAGCAGTCGGCAATCCAAATGAAATGTAGGGGACGGCGGGCAAGCGGACCGCCGGGTAGTTTAGGCATGATCTTTTCTCCTTTCGTCGAAATCCGTAGGATGGCCGTCGAAACCCATTTTATAAATCTGACTAAGCTTTCGGCGTTGTTTGCCTGTAGCGGTTCCAGTTCCGGATGTCCTATGAAGCGCTGCAAGATAGAGCGATCGACTTCGTCGCCAACTGCGACAGCGATGCGTACTGCTTTCCTGCCCCAAGGCTGATCCATCAGAGCACGCAAACCGACGTCTACATCGTCTGAGGGTTTGCTGCAAGAGATGAGAACGAGGACAGGAGGCAACATTCGCTGAGGCAATACAGCTTGATCAAGCTGCTCGGCGACTAGCTGCAAGGCCTTTCCCATATCGGCCGCGCCGCTGGCCTCCAGGTCAACCAAATTGAACTGGTCGACCGGAACAGGGTTGGCTGCGTGCCAACTGGCTCCATTGGAGAACTTAACAACGCGTAGCAACACTTCGGCGTTGGGATTTTCGGCCGCGGCATCCTGCATTTGGGGTAGCGTATCCCGGATGGCGAAATTGAGAGATTGGATCCTGCCGCCATACCCCATCGCGCCGGAGCACTCGACGATCCAAATGAAATGAAGCGGCCTCCGCGCAAGCGGGCGGCCCGGGAGTCTAGGCAAAGCTCTCGATTCTTTCCATGGGTTTTCGGCGGGAAATCCGGTTCAATTCACCGTCAAATTGGGGAATACCTGTAGAGGTCGTGCCCACCGACTACACGCAGTCGTATTCTATCAGAAAAGATGCCCATCCAAAAACTGCGGCCCAGTCCCGGGACCACTGGTCAGCACACGCTCCACTGCCGGAAGCGCACCCACACGCCGTTCCACTTCGGACGCACTGTCCGCTTCACAGATCAGATGTACGTTCGGCCCCGCATCGATCGTGAAGTAGACCGGCACGCCCTCATCCTCCCGCCAGCTCCGCACCGCCTGAAGCACCTGCAGCGTGCCCGGCTGCCAGTAAAGCAGGCTCGGTGTGCTTGTCATCATCACTCCGTGCATCGCCAGCGCGTCCAGCTCCAATACAGGGCCGAGCAGAGAAAAGTCTCGTTCGGCGATGGCGCGACGCACGGTCTTCAGCCACTCCCTGACGCACTGCGTGCGCGCCGCGTTGAGCGGACTCGTCGCCGCCAGCCGGTGCCCGCTGCTGCTGCTGACCCGCTTGGCCCCGGCGCTGACAATGGCGATGACGTCGCGCAGCGCCCAGTGGTTTTCGTCGTACATCTGGTGCGCCACACTCCGGGTATCGAGAAGTGAACTACTTTCACTCTCTCCTCTCCCCCAGCCCCGCTCCCATTCGACAAAGCCCCCGAACAGGCTGCGGCTGGCCGAACCGCTCGCCTGCCGGGCGACCGCGGACAGCCGCGTTGCGTTCAGCCGGAGTCCCAGGGCGGCAGCCCCGGCGACGGTGAGCGCGGCAAATCCGCTGGCCGAACTGGCGATGCCGGAAGCCATCGGAAAATTATTGTTGCTGACAACGCGGGCCTTGTAGGGGACGCCGGCCAGCGCGCGCAGCCGGTCGAGATGGGCCACAATACGCTCTGCGGGCCCGCCCTCAAGCTGCACGCCGTCAATGACAACTGTGTCCTCCGGCAGGCAGACGCAGCCGTCCCAGGCGACCGTCGTGGTTGTATGCGCGTCCGCCAGGGTCATGCTGATTGAGTTGTTGAGCGGGATGTTCAGATCTTCACCGGAGCCGGCAACGCCCCAGTACTTGATGAAGGCGATGTTGCTGCCGGCGCGGCAAGTGGCCTTGCGTTCAGACAACGAAGCGGGTGGGCATTCGACAATCACACTTCTCGTTCTGCCTGCTGTTCGCATCGACGCAGCAGGTCGTCGATCAGTTCGTCATGCGCGCGGAAATGGATCTCTACGCCGCCCTGCACCGGCTCGATGCGCGCCTGCCAGCCGATCCCCTCAACCAGCGCCAGTTTCTCGACCACGCCCGCCCCCAGCCGCTTCAGCACCGCTTCGGCCTGGTCAGACGTCAGTCCCGGGAACGCCAGACTTTCGGACTCATACAGGTCGTCATCCTGAAAGCGGGGATCTCTGCGGTCTTCCTCATTTCCCAGCGATGGGGCGCTGATCGGCATCGAAAACTCCTTCAAGTCCTCTTCGTGCAAGGGAGAAATCCAGCTCTATTCTGCCTCAAGCAGTGCGACGCCCACGTCGTCGCCGGCGCCCAACTCTTTGAGAAATCGGGGCACTAGGGCGTGCAACTCGGCAATCCGTTCTGCCGGCGTCTTATCGGGAAGATGAATGCGACCACCGGCCATTGTGTTATGACCGCCGGCAGAGCCGTTCCGGCCGGCGATGATGCGTACCAGGCGACCGGCCTTGGCATTCGAGTCCGCCGCCCGCACCGACATCACACCCTGGTCTCCGTAGATTCCCAGGCAGACGACCCAGGCGACGTTTTCCATGCGCATCAACAGGTCTGCCACCTCTGCGGCCATATCGGGTCGCGGCATATCAAAAAGCAGGCTGACGGCAATGTCGCCTGTCCTTTCGGAGTCGTCCTCCGGCTCTCCATCATCTTCGCCCGTATCCTCGTCGCCATCCTGCAGGTTCGACGGCGGACTGTGACTACCGGGCGCGAGCATTCGTGACAGCGCAATGATATCGAGATCGAATCGCTCGAGGTCCGATTTGTAACCGTTCTCCTCGTCCTCGTCCAGGACCTCCTCCGCCTCCTCGTCATCCTCTTCATCGACGGCGCTGGGCATCGAGACCGTGTAGATTGTCGTGTTGGCCAAGGCATCGCTTATGCTGCGGAAGTAGGTGCGGGGAACCTGCACATGTTCAATTCGGTTCAGCAGATCCGTCTCGACAAGATGGCGTAAGGTCGAATAGGCCCAGATATCCAGGGTCGACGTGTGCCGGCTGAGGCCCAGCGTGTCCGATTTGATCCCGTAGAAAAGGGCGGTCGCCAGTCGCGTGTCGACCGGCACTTCGGCTACCGCCAGGTATTCGCACAGTAGCGTGGAGGTGGCGCCCACCTCCGGACGCACGTCGTGGACTTTGGCCCGCAGCTGGCTGCGCCGCGGAGGATGATGATCAATCGCGGCCAGCACCTCTTTACCAGGGTAGTCCGTGCTCCACAGCAGATGATTGGCCGCCACAGGCTGCGTATCGACCAGCATCACGCCGTCATATACGCTCATCTCCTCCGCGGCCGCCCGCTGCGAAATGCGCACTTTATCGGGCACGATTTCATCAGCCATCGTTTGGTTCTCGGCCCGGCCGATGATGCCCCCGTGTCCCAGTGTGACGCGCGTCTCCGGAGCATGAATACGCAGTATCTCCTCCATCGCACGCGCGCTGGCGATCGCGTCCGGGTCCGGATCGTTGTGCATCAGAACCAGGAGGTTTTCCTTCTCCTCCACAAGCTCAACGATCTGTTGAATTCTTCTCTCAGTAGCGCTCCGCCGCCTGGCGCCAAAGCCTTCCGGCAGGGAGAGCAACATGGTTGGAGTTTCTTCCATAACTCGTCCGATGGCCCTTTGAACCGCAGGTTCGATTGCCGGATATGCCGCCAAGCGTTAGACGGAAATCGAGCAGGGCGGGGGTATTATACCCAACATGTACCTTTCGCGGAAGCACTGTTTCTGACCGAATCTCAAGCATTCTTTTCGTGCCCTTTGCGAGTCGCGAGCCAGCCTACAACGCCCGCCCTGCATTTCTCCCAAAAGCCTGTTTCCAATTTCACCCTCAGCTGGTATCGATTCCCCTCCAGACTGTTCCCACGCCAAATTTTGGATGCACCCCTCGAGTTCCGCTTGTTGAGCAATCCCCGCATTTAAGGTACGATTGGGCGCACTTGGCATCTGGTCGCTGGCACCGGAATAACCGCAGGTATTCACACAAAGGATGCGCGCATGACAAACTCAACTGATATTTTGACCGGCGCTGGCGCGCAAACCGTCGTCCGGCAAATGGGTGAGGCCGCGGCTGCCTTTCTGGCCTGCCTCTCCATAGACCAGAAACACAGAGCCGTCGTTCCCTTTGCCGATCAATCAGAGCGCACAAACTGGCACTATACACCGATCCTGCGCAAGGGGCTTTCTCTGTCTGAAATGACCTTTCCGCAGCGGCAAAGTGCCCTGCAACTGGTCAATGCCGGCCTAAGTCGCGCAGGCTTTGTTACCGCCTCGACCGTGATGGGGATTGAGAACGCTCTCGACATGTTGGAAGATTGGGAGCGCACATATCCGGGCAGGGATCCACAGCTCTATTTCCTGACCATTTTCGACAGCCCGGATGAAAAGGGTGTGTGGGGATGGCGCTTTGAGGGCCACCACATCTCGCTCAATTACACGATTGCCGCTGGGAAAATCATCTCGCCCACGCCACTGTTCTTTGGTTCGAACCCGGCCGATGCGCCCTTCAGCCCGGCGGCCGCCCTCCGACCCCTGGCCGGCGTCGAAGATCTGGCCCGCGAGCTGGTCCGCTCTTTTGACGAAGAGGCCCTGGCAACTGCCAGCATCTCCCCGGCGGCGCCGCCTGACAATGTACTCTACAATCTTCCCCAGGTTGTTGAAGGCGCTTTTCGTATGCCTGCCAACTCCCCCGACCTGGAAGCCTGGAAAGATGCCAAAGGTGTGGACGATTCGCACGTCCAGGCCTTGCGCTATTCCGACACGCCCCGCGGGCTCTGCCGCAGCCGCATGAACAGCGGGCAGCAGGAGCTCCTGCTGGCGCTCATCGGAGAGTATATCCATCGAATGCCCGACGAACTCGCTGAAATCGAGTGGCACAACCTGGGCGAGCACGGCCTGGACGGTATCCACTTTGCCTGGGCCGGCGGCCTGGAAAAGAGGCAGGGCCACTACTACCGCATCCAGGGCCCCCGCTTCGTCTGTGAATACGACAACACCCAGAACGACGCCAATCACATCCACTCGGTCTGGCGGGACCCGGTCAATGATTTCGGCAGGGATCTGCTGGCGCACCACTATGCTCATCATCATTAGGGGCTGACGGCGCGCCTCCCGTTCAGGCTGTCCGGCTGGCGTCCATGTTCATTGGCCAGGTTCAGCGCACATCGAATCGGGTACTGTTGCGCAGAGATTCTTGTCGCTCGCTGCTCTTGAGAGATGCCTATGCCGGCGTAATCTTTGGCATAGGGGCAGAAATCGTTTGACGAAGCGGATGAAGATCAGTACAATCCGGTTCATGTGTCACATGTCGCATCCTTGCGGCCAATAGCATTCGAACAGAATGAGGCCGGTGAATCCAGTTAAGACGTCCTGCATAGCTATCGAACTGTTCACAAATAGTATGTTGCAGGGGTCCGCAAGCAACTTTTCACATGTAACCAACTCTTAAGGAGACTTTTATGGCTGAAAACGGCAAATCGGTAATGTCCGGAAACTACCAGGTTGTGGGGACCCGGCCCATTCGGCACGACGGTACCGATAAGGTTGTCGGCGCAGCCCGCTATGCCGCTGACCAGAACGTGCCGGGCATGTTGTACGGCAAGTATCTGCGCAGCCCCCACGCCCACGCGCGCATCCTGAATATCGATACCAGCAAAGCCGAGGCTCTGCCGGGCGTCGTCTCGATCGTTACTTCGTCCGACCTGGCCGAAGCGGCCGACAAGATTCAGGAGATGGGCGAAGACGCCGTCAATCTGAGGTATCTGAGCGCCAATATGCTGGCCCATGACAAGGTCCTCTACCACGGCCACGCCATCGCCGCGATCGCGGCAAACAGCGTCCATGTCGCTGAAGAGGCGGTCGGCCTGATCGACGTGGAATATGAGGTCCTCAAGCCGGTGCTGGATGTGCGCGAGGCCATGGCAGACGACGCCCCCATCCTCCTGGAGGAGTTGCGCACTGTCGCCTTGGGTGATGTCGGCGATAAGCCCACCAACGTCGCACAACATTTCCGCCACGCCCGCGGCGACCTGGAAGCCGGTTACGAAGCAGCCGACGCAATTGTCGAGCGCGAATTCACAACGGCCATGGTCCATCAGGGATACCTGGAGCCGCAGGCCTCGACCGTGCAGTGGCGGCCTGACGACCAGATTCACATCTGGACCAGCACCCAGGGCCCCTTCCAGATTCGGGACTCGGTTTCGGCCCTCCTGCAGGTGCCCGTTTCGCAGGTGAAGGTGACGCCCGCAGAGATCGGAGGCGGTTTCGGCGGCAAGTTCACCCCCTACACCGATCTGCCCGCGGCCCTGCTCTCCCGCAAGAGCGGCCACCGCCCCGTTAAAATGGCGCTCACCCGCACGGAAGTACTACAGGCGACCGGCCCCACCTCCGGCAGCTACATCAAAGTGAAGATGGGCGCTTCGAAGGACGGTCGCATCACCGCAGTTGAGGCCGACCTGATCTACGAGGCGGGCGCCTATCCCGGCTCGCCCGTCGGCGCCGGCGCCGGCGTGATCCTGTCACCGTACAAGCTCGATAATCTGCGCATCGACGGTTACGACGTTGTCGTGAACCGTCCGCAGAGCGGCGCCTACCGCGCGCCCGGCGGCACCAATGCCGCTTTCGCTTCGGAGACGGTGATCGACGAGCTGGCCGAGATCCTGGAGATCGACCCGCTCGAATTCCGCCATATCAACGCCGCCCAGGCAGGAGACCGCCGCCCCGACGGGCCCGAGTACAAACGCATCGGTTACAAGGAGACCGTTGAAGCCGCCATCGATCATCCCCATGCCGCCACCCCGAACGAGGGCACAAATCGCGGTCGGGGCGTCGCCTCCGGTTTCTGGTTCAATGGCGCCGGCCCTTCAAGCGTCACCGCCATCGTGAACGCCGACGGCACCGTAAACCTGATGGAAGGCTCCGCCGACATCGGCGGCACGCGCGCTTCTGCCGCCATGATGCTGGCCGAGACAATCGGCGTCGCCGCCGAAGACATCAACCCGCAGGTCGTAGACACCGACTCGATCGGCTACACCAGCGGCACCGGCGGCAGCAGCGTCACCCACAAGATCGGCGTGACCACCCATCAGCTCGGGCTGGAGCTGCGCAGGAAGATGAGCGAACAGCTCGCCGATTACTGGGAGATGGACATTTCCGACATCACCTGGCAGAACAACCAGTTTAGCGGCAACGGCCACAGCCTCGGCTTCAAAAAAGCCGCCCAGGAGCTATCCAGCGGCTACGAAGCGCTGACGGCCAGCGTCACCATGAACACGGAGGGGGCCGGCCCCTGCTTCGGCACGCATATCGTCGACGTCGAGGTCGATCCGGAGACGGGGAAGGTCGAGATCTTGCGCTATACCGCTATTCAGGATGTGGGCAAGGCGATCCATCCCAGCTATGTGGAAGGCCAGATCCAGGGCGGTGTCGTCCAGGGAATCGGCTGGGCCCTGAACGAAGAGTATATCTACGACGACGAGGGCCATCTGCTCAACGCCAGCCTGCTCGACTACCGCATGCCCACCGCGCTCGATCTGCCCATGATCGAGTCCGTTCTGGTTGAGGTTGCCAACCCGGACCATCCCTTCGGCGTGCGCGGCGTCGGCGAAGTGCCGATCGTTCCACCCGCCGGGGCCATCGCCAACGCCATCTACGATGCCATCGGCGTGCGGCCGAACGAGCTGCCAATGTCGCCGGCGCGGTTGCTCGAAGCTATCTGGGAGAAAAACGGCGCCTAGCGGCCAGTTTCTGTAAACTTGCGGCCATGAACTGCACTGGCCGCCGAAGTGTTCGAGAAGGCGGGTCGGTAGACATTGTGTTGACCGGCCCGCCTTTTGATTCAATACGCAAATTCAGTGTTGCAAATGGTACAGCTCGACGACAGGAGATAACAGCCATATGTCTTCCTCTCGTTCCGTCGCCGTGACCGGCGGGCTCGGCAATCTCGGTACGAAGCTGCTGCTGCACCTGGCCCGCACCAGCCCCTGCACGCGGCTGATTGGGCTGGACGTGCGTGCGCCGTCATCCGAACAGTTGAAAGCATTACAGGACGCCGCCGCACAGAATACCACGGGCACAGCACCTGCAGTCGAACTGCTCGAATGTGACCTCACCGATCCCCGCGACGCCCGCTGGCGCGATGCGCTGGACCGGGTGCAGGCGGTCGTCCACTTCGCCGCCTTCAACCCCTACCCGGACGCCAGCTGGGACGAAGCCGCCGTCTCCATCGACATGACACTCAATGTGGCGCACGCCGCAGCGGACAGCCTTACGGTCGAGCGCTTTGTTTTCGCCACATCCAATCACGTAATGGGCCGCTACAAAGACGATCCTCTCGCCGCAACGGTCGGCCCGGGCACGCTGACTCCCGAAAGTCCACTGGGCGTGGGCACCGTCTGGGCAGAGACCGACCCGCCTCTGGACGCCACCGCCTACTCGACGACCAAAATGGTCGGCGAACGCATCTGTCGGGCGCTCGGGGCGCAGGCCAATGGCGCCACGACCTTCGTCAGCGTGCGAATCGGCTGGTGCCAGCCGGGCGCCAACCGGCCCGAAACGCTCAACGCCACCGGCGATCCCGGCATCCAGATCGGCGGCGCCGAATCCCATCCCGACCCGGAAGGATACCGGCGGGCCGAGCGCTGGTTCCGCCTGATGTGGCTGTCAAACCGTGACTTTGTGCACCTGTTCGATCGGGCCATCAACGCCGACGCCGGCGACTGGCCGGCGCCCGCCATCGTGGTCAACGGCATGTCCGACAACACCGGCATGGCCTGGAGCCTCGACGAGCCCCGGCGCTATCTCGGATACCAGCCCTCGGACGACGTGAACGCCAGTGGCCAGTGAGTGATAATGAGCATTGCATGTGGAAAATTAGGAGATGTGAATGATCTACGATGACTTCAAGCGCAACCACGTCATTCTGCCGGGCCGCGAAAATGCATTGATAGAATTCCTCAATCAAGATTACAAAGGGATGCAGCATAAGTTAAAACACATTTGTAATTCTCATAGTGAGGATGCGCTGACTTGGTCGTGCTTTGATATATTGGCTAATTTGCCACAGAAGAAGAAAATTTTCGTGTTGAATCGGATGTTTGAAGATGCATATCAGGATAAGTCAAGAATTCAAATTCAGGACGGTCAGAATGAAAGTGATCAAATAGAAATCTACATCGGAAAGCAATACACAGGGTTATCTTCTAAAGAATCAACCGAAGTTGACGTAAGCATTGAAATGCCTGGAGTGCTTGTTTTCATCGAAGCCAAATTATATAACGCTCTGAGCCTAGCATCACCTCCTGAAAAGCCTCATGACCAGATCGCGCGAAAATTGAGAATAGGTCTGGATTCTCCTTTACGAGATTCAAGGGAATTCTTTTTCATCTTTCTTGATATAGCACCAGTCGACAAGCTAACGAAACGGATGAAAAAAGAAGAAGCACTCTCATCATCAGGTGGTTTTCACAATAAGTGGAAGAGTGCATGGTGGTTCAAATACTACAAGTATGGAAGGAACAACAGTTTAAGACCGCTGTCTGAGGAACTTGAAGGAATAGAAGTGTTCCCCATGTCAGTCTGCTCCATAGCCGACAATATGGGGTGGCTTACTTGGAGCGATCTATTTAAGAATATTTTGCAGGGGATGATTTCTGAATGAAAGTTGATGTATCTTTCGAACTGAAAAAAGGAGATTCCACATGAGCTACAAGCTCGCCTACAGCACCTTGCGCTGGCAGAATCCCGAACTGGAGCCAGCCCTGAACAGGCTGGCCGAAGCGGGCTGGCAGGGCTGGGAGAGCAGACTGCCCCTCAATTGGATGGGTACGCCCGAACGGCTGCGGCGCGTCTGCGACGACGCGGGGATGCCCCTCGTCGTCCTGACCGCCAACGGGACGCCCGATAGCCGCGATCGCGAAAACGTCGAGTTGAACCGGCGCCGCATGGAGTTCGCCGCCGAGATGGGCTGCGACTGCTTCATGTATATGAACGGCGGCAAGCCGGAAAACCGCCCCGTGAGCGACGATGACGTCAAAGCGGCCGCCGAAGGCGCCGACGAGTGGGCCGATTACGCGGCCCAGTTCGGCCTGGAGCTGACCTACCACATCCATACCAATCTGCTGGTCGATTCAATCGATCACTGGAAGCTGTACATGGAGAACCTGCGCACGGCCAAGCTCTGCATCGACGTCTCCCACGCGCAACTGTGGGGCTATGACCCCGTCGCGTCGCTATGGGACTTCCGCGCACAACTGAACTACGTGCACCTGCAGGACTGGGCGACTACCACCCGCCGCGCCGACGGCTACTACGACCCGCAGTGGTGCCAGGTCGGGGAACACGGTAACGTAGACTTCCCGTCCATCCGCGGTGTTCTTGATGAGATCGGCTACGACCGCTGGGTAACAGCCTGCCCGGGTCAACCCATTCCCGGACGCGACGATCCGATGAGCGAAGCCGAACGCAGCGATGGGATGGTCACCTATCTGCGGGGAATCGGCTACTGAGAGTCCAGGTCAATCTCGGGATTATCGCGGAAATACCTGGCCGTATCGATGACCAGGTTTTCCTGCAGCTGGATCGTCATCCCGCCGTCAATAACCAGCGTGTGGCCGGTGATGAACCTGGCCTCGTCGGAGCAGAGGAAGCGCACCCCGTTGGCGATGTCGTCGGGCACGCCCGTGTGACGCAGAGGATAGTGTTGATCGAAGAAGCGCAGCATCGACGGGTTGCGCTCCCAGCGTTCGGCCTGGCGCTCGGTCACGATATGGCCGGGGCAGATGCAGTTGACGCGCACGCCGACCGGACCGAAATCAAGCGCCATCTGGCGGCTCATCGCGATAATCGCCGCCTTGGTCATCTCGTAGGCCAGGCTTGACGGCGCCACCAGCTGCCCGTGCACCGAAGAGATGTTGACGATGCTGCCGCCGCCGCTGGCCTGAATGTGCGGCACACCGTACTTCGCGCTCAGAAAGACCGCCTTCTGCGAAGCGTCGAGCGCGCGGTCAAAGGCGGTTTCAGTCAGGGTAATGGCCGTGCCGTCCGGTTCCAGCGTTCCCCAGGCGTTGTTCACCACGATGTGCAACCCGCCCCAGAGTTCGACCGCCCGTTCAATCATCGGCCGTATCTGTTCCGGCTGCGAGATGTCGACCTGGTAGGCAGAGGCTGTGCCGCCGCCCTCCTCGATGCGGGCCACGTTTTCCGCGGCCGCCTCCGGCACGATGTCGGTGACCAGCACCTTCGCCCCGTCCGCGGCCAGCCGCCGCGCAATTGCCCCGCCAATCCCGATCGCTCCCCCGGTGACGATTGCGATTTTGTTTGCCAGTGTCATTGTGGTTCCTCGGACAAGATGGTGGATCGTAGGGCGGATTCAGTATACTTGTGGGATTCACAGCAGGCAAACCAGGCGCGAGACTCCCCCCTTGGTATCATGTATGTAGAAGTCTCGATGTATAGAGGAGAGAAGGGCTCTAATGGACGACTGTATCTTCTGTCAGATCGCTCAGGGGACCGCTGACTCATGGAAGGTTTACGAGACCGATTCAGCCTACGCCTTCCTTGATATTCATCCCGTCAATGAATATCATACGCTCGTGATACCCAAAAACCATTATGTGAACATCTTCGATGTTCCGGAGCATGAATTGGTTCAGGTTATTTCAGCCTTGAAGCATGTTGTCGATCTCTATCATGATAGGCTCGGCATCGGGAATGTGCAGATCGTCAATAGCTCTGGCGCGCAAGCCCAGCAAGACGTGTTCCACCTCCATTTTCACATTATTCCGCGATATAAAGGAGATCAGCAGGATATTCGTTGGTCAACGTATCCGGAAATGAGGGCGCGCTTCGATCAACTGCTCGCGCGGCTGCTATGATGTGATAACATGTAGTTCTGTATCAGAGCCGTAGACTGGCCTGGAGTGTCTAAGGGGCGTCTCCACTCGATAACGATGAAAATTAAGGCCAGCGCCATGCACGAAATCGTCTCTAATCTCAGAACTATCGATCCTTTCCGGATTGTGCTGTTTGGCTCCTATGCGTTAGAGATGGAGGAATCGGAGAGCGATATCGATCTGTTGGTCATTCTGGACTCTGAAGACATCCCGCAGACCTATGAGCAGAGGATGCAGGGCAGGCTCCGGGTGAGGAAGATCCTGCAAGCGATCAATAAGCGTGTCCCCATCGACCTTATCGTCTATACCAGGGGCGAGTACGAATTTCTTCCGAAGCACGGCTCTTCTTTTTTGCGCGAAATAGAAAACTCAGGGAAGACGTTGTATGAGAAGGAAGACTAAAGCGTGGCTGGATTCGGCTCGCGATGATTTGGGCGTTGTAGAGGAAATCATCGACAAAATGAAAGAGCTACAAGTCCCGGAATTCAAGAATTACCAGGAGGAAGCTGAGTTCTGGGATAACCTGGATACCGCGGACTTCATGGAAGACGATGGGGAGTGGTTTCGTTTTCAGACGTCGCAAAATCAGCCAATTCAAGTGGCAAAGGTGTTGGACTGTCGAGAAATGTTCGACAACCCCTTGCTCTGAACGTCAAGAATAGAATAACTGCTCCTGTCTATCAAGAGGAGAGCAAATAGCAATGGAAATACCACAAGTCGATCTATCCGCGCTGCTTGGGCCAACAGAATCGATCATTATCGGTGCCCCGGTCGTGGTTATCTGGCTTCTGTCCGGCATCGTCAGCGCGATGGTCGCCACCAATAAAGGAAGAAGCGGATGCGGCTGGTTTCTGCTCGGCTTCCTGTTGGGCCCCATGGGCCTCATCCTGTCGCTGGCAGTCTCCAGGAATCAGGCAGTGCTTGAGCAAAGAATGGTCCAGCGCGGCGAGATGCAGTACTGTCCATACTGCGCTGAGCCGATCAGAGCGGAGGCAATTAAGTGCCGGTACTGTGGCGAAGGTTTCGGCGGAGATCAATCATCGTCCCAATCGCTCTATATGCGCTAGATCGGTCTGCGAGCATGTGAACATGTGTTGGCCTGTGATATTGATTATTCAGGGAAGACTTTGTAGAGGAAGATATGCTTATGCGCGGTTGGATTCGGCTCGAGATGATCTGAGCATCGTAACGAAGCTCTTCTGGTTCAAGGAATCTTGGGTGGGTAATTTCGGGGTTCGGAAAGGTCGGGCAATTCGTCGTAAACTCCCTTTGTAACCGTCTAAAAGTGGACGGCTGAAGGGTTTCATCAGTCTATCTCAAGATATCGTTAAGAGAATTGTCCGGGTGACGTGTGTACATTAGCGAACTGTATTGGGACGACTATCGCATAGAACACATTTCCCAACATGATGTGGAACCCGATGAGGTTTGGGAGGCCTGTGAAGATCCATTTCATTTGTCACGTCGTCACGGACGTGATCGCTATCTTCTTTATGGACAAACAAGTGACGGGCGATATCTATTTGTTGTTTTGGAATACTTCGAAGACTCGGTCTATAAGCCTATAACTGCCCGAGATATGACTGATCGTGAAAAAGGACGCTTCCGGAGACTGAGAAAATGAAAGAACCGAAAGAGCCAAGAGTTCCCAAATTTAAGAGCTATGAGGAAGAAGCGGCGTTCTGGGATAACTTGGACACCGCTGATTTCATGGAAGATGACGGAGAGTGGTTTCGGTTTGATACGCCGCACAGGCGCTCAGTTCAGAGCTCGACAGAAGAACGTGAGCACATACTGGAGACAGAGGCATCGATCATTGAATTCTCGCCAGGCCAGATTGTGGTCATGGGGTCCGATTCCTCCATGAGAGGCGCGGTTGTCGAAGTGTTGCCGGATCAGCCCGAGAACCGCGTCAAGGTATTCCTTGAGGGTAGGGTTCAAACGTTTTACGCTTCTCAATTGAGAACTGAAGAGGAACGCGACGAAGTTCAATTCATTTCGAATGATCAGTTTCACGCCTATCTGACTGCCCTCCAGATCCGGCATCCCAGCCTGTCGACGTTGTATTCGCTCAACGCGGCGCGCGTCGACTTTATACCCTATCAGTTCCGGCCTGTCCTGCGTTTTATTCGGTCAGATCGCCCGAGGCTGTTGATCGCGGATGGTGTCGGCGTCGGCAAGACCATCGAGGCTGGATTGATCCTCCGGGAACTACAGGCTAGGCGGGATATCAGGTCCGTTCTCATCATATGTCCCCGTCCCTTGGTGACCGAGCGCAAGTGGGAGAGCGAGATGAAACGGTTTGAGGAGCGTTTCATTCCTCTTAACGGGCCCACGCTGAGATACTGCATTAACGAGTTGGACCTGGAAGGCGTATGGCCCGACCAGCATCAGAAAGTCATACTCCCTTACTCGTTATTCGACGACGCACTCCTTTACGGTTCGGGAACTGAGGGCAAGCGAAGATCCAGAAAGGGTCTTCTGGATTTGGATCCGCCTCCGCGCTTCGACCTCGTGATCGTGGATGAAGCGCATCGTATCCGAAATCAAGAGACCTCTGCCCACAAGGCCGTGCGGTTCTTCTGCGATCATGCGGAAGCGGCGGTGTTCCTGACCGCTACCCCGATTCAACTTGGCAGCCATGACCTGTTTGTTCTGCTGAACACGCTTCGTCCCGACCTTATCCTGGATCAGGAAAGCTTCGAGCATATGGCGGAGCCAAACCCGTTTATCAACCAGGCGGTGAACCACGCTCGCGCCCAGGAGCAGGATTGGACGGCTAGGGCGGCGGAAGCTCTTGAACAGGCAGCCTCAACTTCCTGGGGACGAGCGATCCTCCTCCGCAACCCCGAGTTCAACCAAATCAGAGAACGTGTCTCAGCCTGGGGAGATTCAGGGCAACAGGGTATCAAATCCGGCATTGCCGCCCAGAAGCTACTGCGAGAAGCCCCCCCAACCTGGAACGCATCCGCTGCTCAGAGTAGTGCCGATGACGATGAAAGAATTCAACTCATCACGGACATTGAGGCGCTGCATACGTTCTCAGGCATTATCAACCGGACGCGGCGTCGCGATATCGGTGAGTTCACCATACGTAAACCGGAGACCGTAGCCGTTGAATTCACAGAGGGCCAGAAGCGGCTTCACGACGACCTGCTCCAGGTACAGGCGGAGATTTTCAGCCGGCTTCACAGTGATATCAGCATCAAATTTCTGATGACGACGATCAGGCGTCAGGCCGCAAGCTGCCTCTTTGGACTTGCGCCATTTCTCGAAGACATCCTGAACCGGCACATTGACGAATTGGAATGGACCGAGGCCGACAATACGGCGCCGGTTCTACGCAGTGATGCCGTCGTCTCCATCCAGCTGAAGATTCAGGACGTTCTTGAACAAGCGCGCGCGCTCGACCCCTATGATCCGAAGTACGAACGCCTTCTAAATGTCATCCGGGACAAGCAGAACCTGTCCAACAACAAGGTGATGCTGTTCAGCAGCTTTCGCCATACACTGCACTATCTGTACGAACGTCTCAAGGCAGATGGGCTGCGCGTGGGCATGCTCCACGGCGGGACGCCCGATGAAGAGCGCCTTGCGCTTCGCAATCGTTTCACGATGCCGCGCGAAGACAGCAACACTCTCGATATTCTGCTGTTTTCGGAAATCGGTTGTGAAGGGTTGGATTACCAGTTCTGCGACTGCATTGTGAACTATGATCTGCCGTGGAACCCGATGCGTGTCGAGCAACGAATCGGTCGCATCGACAGGGTAGGCCAGAAGAGTGAAACTGTCGCTATTGTCAATCTGATCACGCCGGGAACGGTGGACGCCGACATCTACGAGCGCTGTCTCGTTCGCATTGGCGTGTTCGAGAGTGCTCTTGGCGGCAGTGAAGAGATTCTCGGGGACATCACCAGGGAGATCAGGAATATCGCTGAAAACTATACGCTGAGCGAAGAGGAGCGAGGGGCCAAATTGCAACAGCTGGCGGATAACAAGATTCGCCTGGTACAAGAGCAAGCGGCGCTGGAACAAAAACAGATGGAGCTTTTCGGCATCCGTCTGCCTGAAGACCGGATGAAGAGGGAGATTGAAGACGCCTCCAGCTTCTGGTTGACTTCGGCATCCATACACAGGCTCGTCGCGCTCTATCTACAGCAGGCGTGCGGCCGAGATCAGGAGTTCATCCTGGGAGAGAGGCCCCTGAAAACCCTACGTCTCTCACAGGAGGCGCGTACTATCCTGTTGCGTGATTTGCAGACACTTCCCCGTCAGGACGCGATCGCCTATCGCGAATGGGAGAAATGGCTGAAAGGAGCGGATCAACACCTGGCCATGACTTTTGAGTCGGACTGCGCCACAGAACATCCTGAAGCTGCTTTCGTCATGCCGTTGCATCCTCTGGTGAAACAGGCGGCGGCAGCGCTGCTGTCGGATATGGGCCGGAAAGCGGTTGCCAAGTTGAAAGTGCAGGCCAGCGAGGTACCTGCAGGCCTGTACGAATTTGTCATCTACCAGTGGCAGTTCCACGGCATCAGAGAGGATCTGGCGCTCAAGCCAATCGCCTCGTCGGACGCAGTAACGCCACACCTCAACCGTCTACTTGAGAAAGCGGTGGATGTCGCGCCAGATGAGCAGGGAGACGGCGCTCCTCCCGTTTGGGACGAACTGGAAGCGCAACATTATCAACTATGGTCTGCGGCACGCGCAGAGCATCAACAACGGACCCAAGAGTTGGCCGCGTACCGCAGAGAAAGCCTGTCAACCAGTCATAAAGCACGCCTGGGGCTTCTCAATGAACAGCTTGAACAAGCAAACAATGAAAAGATACGGAGGATGCGTCGCTCGCAAATCGACAGCGCGGAGGCGGACTATGCCCGGCGAATCCAGGAATTGGATAGGGCCATCGAGAGAGCAGATGTTGTCCACGAGCCGGTGGCATACGGCGTCTTAATCATAGAGGAGGAATGGTAATGGAGAATTACAATCCTTTGGAAACCGTAGAACAGTTACGAGCTTGGGTTGAGAAATCGATTCCCTCTCTAAAGGATGATACTGTTCGAATGACAGCAGCAAAGAAAAGGCATCGTACAGTTATGGGGGTAATTGATCGACTCGATAGCCTTCAGATCCCCATTTCCGAAGACATAGTCTCAGAAAAGGAGTCGCTTGAAGAGTTGATTACCGCTTCGAATGAAAGGGAAGTCCTGACTTCCTTGGCAAAGGAACTTTCATCTTTGGCAAAGGAAATAAACCGCGAATTGCGGGGCGAGCGCAGTTCGACAACAAACAAACGCAGAAGGGGACCAGCCAAAAAGTTGTGGGTCAGTTTTCCCGATGGAACGGTTATCTGCGAAAGCAAGGCGATAGATACCTTTGTCAAATCTGTCCAATATATGGGCTTCTCGCGCGTTGCAAAGTTGCAGACAATTAGAGCCAATGGGCATCCAATTGTATCTTTGATACCAAATGAAGCATCACGGGGTTTTCGAGAGTTGGACGGATATTTTGTTGAGACACATATGAGTACAAAGAACAAGGCCAGATACATACAACGTATTGCTGATGCTCTTCGGATCGATGTTTCGGTCGATGTGACTGATGAATAGTTGCTTGAACAGATTGGATACACCGTCAGTACAGAAGGAGGCTCCATGCCAAGCGATTACGACAAAATCAGGTCTGACAATATCGAGGAGTATGGTAAGGGGAAGCGTCACTTGGCCTTCCTGGGCAGACTCTACACTGACAGGACACACTTTGTTTTCGAGCTTTTGCAGAATGCTGAGGACGCTGAAGCTTCTCAGATTCTGTTCAAACTCTTTGAAGATCGGTTGGAAGTGACTCACGATGGCCGGCCCTTCAATGAGTCTGATGTGAAGGGCGTATGTGGAATTGATGAAGGTACGAAAGCTGAGGATCTCACTCAAATCGGAAAATTTGGAATTGGTTTTAAGTCTGTCTATGCCTATACGACCAAACCCGAAATTCACTCAGGTGATGAAAGTTTCAAAATTGAGGTTTACGTTCGTCCCTACGCTGTGAAACCAAGGAGTATTGGCGACCCCTGGACCACACTCTTCGTTTTTCCATTTGATGCTCCTAGCGTTGATCCAGAAACAGCTTGTCAAGAAATTGGTGAATGTCTGTGTAACCTGAACGTTAGGACTCCCCTATTCCTCCGAAACATCAAGGAAATAGATTATGAATTACTGGATACGGACGGCGTTTATCTGCGCGAAGAAACGGGTCGGTGTTCTGCAAGGCAAGTTGAGGTTCTTGGACAGAAAAGTGGTCCCGAGGAGAGCGAAAACTGGCTTATCTTTGAACAGCAAGTGACGGTTCCCGATAAGAGCAGGAAGGTTCCCGTTGAAGTAGGATTTCGGATTGAGAACGACCCTAAAAACAAAAAGGAGAGAATCGTACGGATTGATCGATCACCGCTGATCGTTTATTTCCCAACCGAAAAAGACACGAGGTTGGAATTCTTGATCAATGGGCCATACCGGACAACGCCTGCACGCGACAATATCCCTGAGCATGATGCTTGGAACAAGAAGCTCATCAGAGAGACCGCTGAGTTGGTTGTCAAGTCTTTGCGACAATTGAAGGAGATGGATTTGTTGTCTGTGTCTTTGCTAGGGGCGTTGCCGATCAGGATGGACGATTTCTCGGAAACCAGTTTTTTCTACCCAATTTTCAGCAAAGTGCGTAGGGCTTTAATGGACGAAGAGCTTCTACCGGCTGATGACGGCACGTTTGTTGCCGCACGAAACGCCAAAATCGCCCGTGGAGTTGGACTGACCCAGATTCTCAATCAAGTGCAACTCAGTGAATTGTTTCAGTCCAATAATGAGATCAAGTGGTTATCAACTGACATCACTCAAGATCGCACACCCGACCTCCGATTTTACTTGACGAGTGAATTGGAGGTTGATGAAGTCGATCCAAACGCGTTTGCGCGACAAATATCAAAACAATTTCTTGCCAGGCAGGATGACGTGTGGTTCATCAGGTTCTATGAATTCTTATCTGGACAAAAGGCTTTATGGCGTCCACCGCGCTGGGAATATGATAGCGGAGGAATTCTTAGAAAGAAGCCTATTCTTCCTCTTCAAGACAGTACATATGTGAATCCATTCCGGGACGACGGTTCCCCCAAGGCATACTTAGCTGTCAGAGCGGATATCGACACTTCGCTTCCAATCGTGAAGCTGGCGCTCTCTGAGAATAAAGACGCTCGTCATTTCTTGAGCCAGTTGGGAATCCCGGAACTGGACTTGGTTGCCGAAGTCATTGAAAAGATTCTACCAAAGTACCTGGACGATCGCTTTACAGTCTCTATGGAAGAAAACAGGCGTGACCTTAAGAAGATTGAACGCGCCTACGAGACTGATTCGCAAGAGAAGAAAAGGTGGCTTCGAAAGCAGTTGCTTGAAATCCCGTTTATTCTTGCTGAGCGCCCACATTCGGGAAAAACTATCTACCGGAGGCCGTGCCAAGTCTATTTTGGAAATGAAGAGTTGCACATGTATTTCTCCGGGAACGATTCATTTGCATGTGTCAACTCAAGCCACCCACAGTCTGAATTGCTTAGGAATCTTGGAGTCAGGGACGCTGTAAGGATCAAACGAAGAGAAGGCAATTGGGAGATGCATGTCACAATACGTGATCAGCATAGCTGTCATGAGAGAGGGCTTAACGGGTTTGATCCCAATATCAAGATTGATGGTCTTAAATTCGCCATAAATACGCCCACTCCGCAAAAGAGCGCATTCATCTGGAATACAATTACTATCCCTAACTCTGACTGCATTCGCGGAGTCGTTGAAAAATCGAGTCGACAAACTTATGAGGGAAGTCGTAGAGAGAACGAGGTATCCGAGTTCGGCAAGTTGCTGATGAACACAGCATGGCTGCCGGGCCTGGACGGGAATATGTATAAACCGAGTGAGCTTACCCTTGATGATCTTTCCGAGTCTTTTGTCCGTGATGAAAAATTGGCGGACTGTCTCGGGATGAAAAAAGATATCGTTGCACAACTTGCAGAAGAAGCTGGTATATCAGAAAAGAGTCTCAATCTTGCAACGCAGATTGAAAACTCTTCCTCTGAAACTCAGAAGAAGATAGTTGCTTGTCTTCATGGAGAAACGAAAAAGAATTCCGAAGAGCCTGAACAGGTGAATCAGTATGCCCAAGCTCTATCCGAGGTTTTTACAAAGCCCAGCCGTTCTCCGCGTCACGATAGACTGGTAAACGGGGGCGAAGTTCAAAATCCTTTACGCCGTCGAGAGAAAATTCATGAAGACATAATTGCTACAATCGAGAATGAGGGTGAGCGCGGGCAGCGGTCTTATTCTACTCTTCTTAAGAGATGGGAAGGAAAAAACGAGTTAGTCCGGGTGTCCTTTGTTGAATGGTACGGAGGGCGGTGCCAGATCTGTAGGAAGACATTTGTTCAACGAAATGGAGAGCCATATTTTGAAGGGCTGTACCTCGTATCCCGCACAACTGCTGGGTGGCAAGACCGAGTCGGGAATGTACTTTGTCTTTGCGCCGAACATAGTGCAATGTTTCAGTTTGGCCCAAGAGAAGTGGAGGAAGACATCATTCAGCAATTGATGCAACTCAAAGTGAAGGAAGAGGGTGGTGACGACCATCTCGCAATACAGATGAGATTGTGCGATGAACCGATCGAAATTACGTTTGTAGAAAAACATTTGATTGACCTGCAAGAAATGATCAGGGTAACCCAGTAGCCAGGACATTGACAATACGGATGACGAACTCAGTGATCTTTTGGCATCCATCCCGCCGAAACTTGACGTAGTCGTTCATCACCGCAGCATCTGAGAGTAGGAGCACACAAATCCATGCAACATGAAAAGTGGAGTTGCCCCAAATACGACAATATCGAGTTCGAAACCGATATCTTCCAGGCGACCGGCGGCCACCTAGCCAAGATCTTCGACGTCCAGAACAAAAAAATCACGACCGTTACCTGTACACGCTGCCAATACACCGAGATTTGCAAGTCAAGCATGTCGAATCTCGGCAACGTCTTTGATTTCTTTACCTCGTAAAACGCAATTTCACCCTTGAGAAACAGAATGCCATATCGAGCCGTCATCTTTGACCTGTTCGGCACGTTGGTCAACAGCTTCACCCGCCGGGAGTACGACCAGGTCAACGCACAGATGGCCGCGGCCGTCAACGCTCCCTATGCAGAATTCTGGCGACTTATGGGCGAGACCTACTCCGACTTCTCCCTGGGCCGCTACAGCTCCTATGAGGATCTGATATCCGAGGTCTGTTCTCGCGTAGGCGTACAGGCGAACATGGCCCAAATCACACGTGCAGCCGCGTTTCACTACGAATTCATTGCCAGCGCAATCCTACCTGAACCAGAGGTCCTGGAAACACTGGACAGGCTCAAGAAAAGCAATTACCGAATTGGTCTCATCAGTGACTGCGGCCCCTCAGTGCCGTTGCTCTTCCCCCAATCACCATTGGCCCGCTTCATCGACGTCCCCGTATTCTCCTGTGAAGAGCAGATCAAGAAGCCTTCAAGCGCTATCTATCAACGAACTTGCCAACGCATGGAGTTAGAACCGCCCGAATGTATCTATGTCGGCGACGGCAGCAGCCAGGAGCTGACCGGCGCCGCAGCAGTAGGCATGCGACCTGTACTGAAGCGGACCGACCTGAGTGACGTCTACGATAGCCATCGTCCCGAAGTGGAGAGCTGGCAGGGGCTGGCTGTCAATGAAATCATGGAACTCTGTGACATGTGCATTCATTCGGGATTCAGTTGTGGAGTCCTTACAGGCGAAGATGCTCTCATTCGCCAAAGCCGAAAAAAACTCTAAGATCGTTGAACGCCCTGTCATAACGCTATATGAACGCGTAATGGCGGGCTCCCATTCTCTCCTTGCGCGAACGTTCCAGCCAGAATAAGCCACCGGATGGAGCCGCTGCGCCAGTCTTCAAATAAGGATCAAGAAATGCTACGCGTCTCAATCTTCAAACACAACGCCGATATAACCGACCAGTGGCTGCGCCAGAAAGTCGCCCTCGGCGCCGACGCCATCGACTTCGGTCGCGACGCCGACATGCCCGGCGTCACCGAACAGGGCTACCCGGACCTGGATGCAGTGCGCGCCCTTCGCAAGCGCGTGCGCTCCTTCGGCATCGACATCAACCGCGTCACCCTCCCCACCCTCACACATACCTTCATCGACGAGCGGGTCGGCGCCGAGGATGAACTCGACAACGCTGCCAAAGCCCTCGAAGTTTACGGCCGGGCCCGTATCCCCATCGCCCGCCAGCGCGTGGAGGGCGACGTCTTCCCGCAGATGATGGAGCAGTACCGCACCAAGCATCGCGGCGGCTACATCGCCCGCGCCGAGACCCTCGTACGCGGACAACCGGAAATCCCCTCGCGCGCCGAGCTCGAGCGCTGGTGGGACCGCTTCTGCCATGCCTTCGAGCGGCTCACCCCCATCGCCGAGGAATATGACATCAAGCTGGCCGTCCACCCCTCTGATACGCCCAACGTCGACACACCCTTCGGCGGCATCGGCTTCCACCGCATCATCGACGCCTTCCCCAGCCCCAACGTCGGCTACGTCTACTGCATCGGCACCCGCTCCGAAGCCGGCGGCAGCTCGCTTGTGATCGACGAGATCAACAACTACGGGCGCAAGGGCAAGCTCTTTATGCTCCACATGCGCAACGTGCGCGGCAGCCTGGCCACTGCCGGCGGCTTCGAAGAGACCCTGCTCGATGACGGCGACCTCAACATGGCCCGCATCCTGCGCGAACTGCGCAACGTCGGTTTCAGCGGCTACATCAACCCCGATCACATCCCCGACCTGCCCGGTGACAACGCGACCCGCGACATCGGCTGGGCCTACTCGATCGGATACCTGAAGGCGCTCTTCGCCGCGGCTGTGGCCTGACTGGATCGACCGGCGCCTGGGTACGGCCAACCGATTGCCTCTGCCTTTGTGGAATGCGCGCAGTCGGTGTAATGTTGAAGACACGGCAACGCTTCCATGCCATAAGACCGGCATGGCGTGCTCGATTCTTGGCGCATAGTCCCTTCGTCGCCTTCAGCAAATCAGGAAACTGCAGGACACCAAGATGACACTCAAAGTCGGAATCGTCGGCGCGCGCGGCATCGGTGAGAGGCATGCACGCGCCTATACGCAGGACCCCCTCGCCGAACTCGTCGCCGTCTGCGATCTAATCAAAGAGCGCGCCGACGAGGCCGCGCAGATGCACGGCGTGCGCGGCTACACCAGCCTCGCCGCAATGCTGCAACACGAAGAGCTGGACATTGTGGATGTCTCCACCGGCGGCTTCGAAAACGGCAGCTGGCACTTCGAACCGACCATGGAAGCCCTGGAGGCCGGCAAGCACGTGCTTGTGGAAAAGCCGATCTCCAATCAGATCGACGAGGCCCGCCAGATGGTGGCCAAGGCCGCTGAGATGGACCTCTACCTCGGCTGCAACCTCAACCACTACTTTACACCCCCGGCGGAGAAAGCCCGCGAATACATGCAGCAGGGCCAAATCGGCGAGCCGGTCTACTGCCTGCACAAGATGGGCTTCAATGGCGGCGAGCACACCTACAGCAAGAACAGCGCACCCAACGTCGCCGGCTTCCCCTACTTCCACGTGAAGGCATTCCTGGCCCACCCCTTCAGCGTCATGCGCCACTTCTGCGGCGATGTGACCCATGTCCAGGCCTTTATGAGCCGCCCCGCTTTCCGCGTCGAAGCGGATGATCCCATGCTCTCGGTCAACAGCATTCACCTCCAGTTTGCCGGCGGCGCCGCCGGCTACCTGCTCAGTCAGCGCGGCGACGCCACCTTCGGGCTGGGCGGCTGGTGGAGCGTCGAGGTCGGCGGAACGCGCGGCACCTTCTGCATCGAAAACTGCATCGAAAAGATCACATACTGGCCCGCCCCGACTGCGGAAGGCTCTGCGCCGCCGCAGGTCACTCACAGCGGCATCAGCGACTTCGACCAGACCTTTCCCCGCCGTATCCACGCCTTCCTTGAAGATGTAAGCAACGGAGTACCGAAGGGCGAACTGAGGGCTTCGGGCCGGGATGCCCTCGCTACCCTGGAGTACACCTGGGCCGCCATCGAATCCTATGAAAACGGAGGCGTGCTGGTTCAGCCCCATCCCCTGCCGGACTGAGGCGGTTCGTAAACAGTCGCCGTGAACCTGCAAGGCGCGACAAAGCTACAGATTTCGAGCTATCAACCAAGAAAGGAAAACAACGCCCATGAGCGCCGCCGAACGATCCGACTACACCTCCCTTGTGCCCCAATTTCACTTTCGTGAAACCTTGGCGGAACAGGAAGCCATGCTGGAGACCAACTCACTGATGCAGCGGCTGCTCGCCTATCGCAAACGCTACGAGGGCGACCCCCACAGGCCCATCTACCACTACGTCAACCCCGAAAACACGCTCAACGATCCCAACGGACTCTGCTTCTGGCAGGACCGCTGGCATCTCTTCTATCAGGCCTATCCCCCCGAAGACCCGCGACAACACTGGGGCCACGCCGTCAGCGACGATCTGATCCACTGGCGCGATCTGCCCTACGCCATCTACCCCAACCCGGAGGAGTGCTGCTATTCGGGCGCAACGCTGGTCGAGGAAGACCGCGTAATCGCTATCTATCACGGTACCAAGGTCGGCAACATGGTCGCCGTCTCCCACGACCCGCTGCTTCTCAACTGGGAGAAGCTCACCGGCGCGCCGGTCATACCCATCGCCAGCGAAGACGGCTCACCGCTGCCCTACCGCGTCTTCGATCCTTGCATCTGGAAGAAAGGGGACCACTACTACGCCCTGTCCGGCGGTACGCTGCCCCACAAGGCCTCCGGCAAACGCACGCGCGCCAACTTCCTCTTCCGCTCGCCCAACCTGGTCGACTGGGACTATCTGCACCCGTTCGTGGAAGACGACATCTTCACGCTCGTCGGCGACGACGGCGCCTGCCCCTACTTCTGGCCGATAGGCGACCGCCATATCCTCCTCTTCTTCAGCCACATGAGCGGCGGACAGGCGCTGCTGGGCGACTATGACACCGAACGCGACAAATTCGTCGTCACCTCTCAGCACGACTTCAACTTCGGCGCCTTCGGTCCTGGCGGTGTGCACGCCCCCTCAGCGACGCCTGACGGCAAGGGCGGCGTCTACGTCATCTTCAACATGAACCCGGCCAAACCGACCGAAGGCTGGAACCAGATCATGACGCTGCCCCGGCGCCTGACGCTGCAGGGAACCGACAAGATCGGCCGCGACACGCTCCTGGTCGAACCGGCCGGGGATGTCGAATCCCTGCGCAGCGAGCACCGGCAGATCACCGACATGGTCCTGCCGGCCAATCAGGAGATTGTCCTGGGGAGCATCAGGGGAAACGCCATCGAGCTGTTGGCGGAGATCGAGACCAACGACGCGCCCCTGGTCGAGCTGAACGTGCTGCGCTCCCCCGGCAAAGAGGAGTACACCCGCATCGCCTTCTATCGCGAGCGCGGCTTCCGCGACTGGGAGCGCTACCAGGGCTGGCAGCGGGACAAGCTGGCCGCCGCCACCGACAGCCTCATCTCCATCGACTCCTCCTACTCCAGCCTCTCGCCCGACGTCCGTTCGCGTGCGCCGGAGACCGGCCCCGTCTTTCTCGAAAGGGACGAACCGCTGCGCCTCCGAGTCTTCGTCGACAGAAGCGTCGTCGAAGTCTTCGTCAACGGCAGGCAGTGCGTGGCCATGCGCGTCTATCCCGAGCGGGAGGACAGCGTCGGCGTTTCGCTGCGCTCGCAGGGCCAGGAGGCCCGCGTCATCTCGCTCGAAGCGTGGCAGATGGAGAATATCTATGAATGACAGGTGGTCAACGGCTAGAGGCCCGCGGCTGCTGCGGAATATCCATCAGATCCTGTTCTGAAAGGAGTTGCTTGTGCACACCCCAACCCTGTATGTCAACATGCTCGGGACCGCCAATAACGTTATCAAGCAGAAGACGGAGGGCCTGACCCATGCCGACAGCATGTTGCAGCTGCCCATCCCCGCCAACTGCATGAACTGGATCCTCGGCCACATAATGGTCTATCGGGAGCAGTACCTTGGCGTCATCGACGGCGTCACCAAACCCGATGAGGACGAGTTCGCCCTCTACGGCTTTGGCTCCGAACCGCTGACCGACCCCGACAAAGCCATCCCGCTGGAAACCATCCTGGCGCGCCTCGATGATCTCTCCGACCAGGTCGTCGCCGCGCTCGAAAAGATGCCGGAATCCCGCTTGGATGAAATTTATGATGAGGAACGCGGCGTCACCGTCGATCAGCGGCTGCACTTCTACCTGGTCTTCCACGAGGCCTTCCACGTGGGCCAGCTTGAGCCGTTGTACGAACTGGCGATCGCGAATAAGAATTAACGATCAGTTGGCAGTGATCGTTGAAGCCCTGCCAGCCGCGGGCCGCTGAAAACTGGAGACAAAAACCATGCAGCTATCCGACATCAAAACCGTAGGCGTCGTCGGCGGCGGCACCATGGGCTTCGGCATCGCCATCAACTTCGCGCTCTGGGGCTACCCCACTATCATCAGCGACCTCTCCGACGACGTACTGGCCGGGACCAGGGCCAGCATCACCCATGCCCTGCAGCTCTTCGTCGAAGGCGGGTTGATCGGCCAGCCGCGTGCCGAGGAAACGCTCGCCCGCATCACCACCACCACCGACCTGGCGCAGCTGGCCGCCCAGAGCGACTTCATCACCGAAGCGATCGTCGAGCGGCTGCCCGACAAGCAGGCTCTGTTCAAAAGGCTCGACGAACTCTGCCCGCCCCACACCATTATCGCCAGCAACACCTCGCGCCTCCTGCTCAGCGACATCGGGGTGCACGCCCGTCGCCAGGACAAGCTGGTTCTCACTCACTACTTCGCCCCGCCGCACATCGTCCCCGGCGTCGAGGTCGCCAAAGTGCCGGGTGCCACCGACGAATCATTCGAGCTCACCTGCGAACTGCTGAGCAGCACGCGCAAAATCCCCATCCGTGTGCGCGGGGAGAAATCAGGATATCTTGTCAACCGGATTCAGCACGCGATGGCGAGGGAGGCCAGCCAGCTGTGGGCCGAAGGCATGGCCAGCGCAGAGGATATCGAGCTGGGGATCGTCTCCACCTTCGGCTTCCGCATGCCCCACGAAGGCCCCTTCCTGCACTACGACCTGGCAGGCATCTGGAAATGGCCCGAAGACGTGCGCAATCCCCACGCCATCGAAAACGAAAAGCTCCGCGAGCAGATGCTGAAAGCCCAGCCCTGGTTCCTGGACCCGGCCAACTTCGAAGAGGCCGTCGAAAAACGCGACCGGGAATACATCCGCCGCCTGAAAGAACTCTACTGGGAAGACACCGACCGCTAACCACTGCCCACCGGCCACTGATTCAAATCTCTCGCGCCACCGCGGCCACCGCAGCAACCGTCTCGTCGACCACGTCCGCCGTATGCGCCGTTGACAGGAACCACGCGCCCCGCTCCAGCGCTCGCACGCCCCGGTAGTGCAGCGCCTCCGTAAAGCGCACATAGCGCTCCTTGTCCGCCTGCTGTGAGCTGCGATAGTCGCTGACCTGCTCCTCCACGCCGAATCCTACGTGGAAGATCTGGGGGAAGCCCTCGACGCGGGCCTGAATGTCCGCTGCGTCCAACGCCTCCCCAATGCCCGCCATCAACCGCGCCCCCTGCCTGTCGAGCGCGGCAAACGTCTCCGGCTTTTCCAATTCCTGCAGCGTCGCCACCAGCGCCGCCATGCACGCCGGATGTCCGTTGAAAGTGCCGCCGTGCATCACACCTCCGCTCGCGAACAGCTCCATCAGGTCGGCGCGCCCCGCGAAGCAGGAGACCGGAAACCCGCTCGCAATCGCCTTGCCAAAGGTCGCCAGGTCCGGCGTCACCCCAAAATGGGCCTGCGCGCCCCCCGGCGCAACCCGAAAGCCTGTGATCACCTCGTCAAATATCAGGATCGTGCCCGTGTCCGTGCACGCGCGGCGCACGCCTTCCAGGTAGCCGTCAGCCGGAAAGACTGTACTCGTATTGCACATCGCCGGCTCCATGATCACGCCCGCCACATCCCCGCGCTCAAGCCGCTTTTCCAACAACTCCAGGTTGTTCCACGGCAGCACCTCCGTGTGCAACCCGGCCTGCAGGTCCTGTCCGGCGCTCGCGGGAACTGCGTTCGGCGCCTCCTCAGGGCCGTACTCCTCCGCGGTCGGCGCGATGCTCCACAAAATGTTGTCCATCCAACCGTGGTAGTGCCCCTCGAACTTGATGATCACCGAACGCTGCGTAGCCGCCCGCGCCAGTCGGATCACCGCCTGCACCACCTCACTGCCCGCGCAGCTGAAGCGTACCCGCTCTGCGCACGGGACCATCTCGCAGACCATCCTGGCCGCTTCCTGCTCGATCCGGCTCTGTCCCGCATAGAGGATGCCCGAGCCCAGCTGCTTCGCCACCGCCTCCAACACCGGCGCCGGGTTGTGGCCCAGAATCATGGGTCCCATGCCCAGGTAGTAATCGATCAGCCGGTTGCCGTCCGCGTCGTACAGGTAAGGGCCCTCGCCCCGCTCGAAAACCAGCGGCGTCGGCGCAATTCCCAGCCGGTAGTTACTGTTCACCCCGCCGGGCAGAGACTGCGATGCCTCGGCGATCAGTTGTCTCGATCCCTCAAAGGTCGTCATCAGGCCCATTCCTTGTCTCGTGGTAACGATTCAGCCAAAGTCAATTCGCCCCTCCTTATACGCATCCGCAACCAACTGCCGCACCCGCTGACTACTGACTACTACAGTTCCGCATTATCGCAGTTTCAGTCTGCCTGTACAACTGCGCGCAGGGTCGCACAATTGCTTTTTTGTCTGTTGGCGGGTACTCTTTTCCTACCTCAGTCCTCATCGACCTCCCGATTACACGACAGTGGAGATTCGCTCATGTCAACCAACAGTCAGCGCTCAGGCAGCGAACCCGCAGAGCAGTTCACCTGGGCCGGAATGTACGCCCGCAGTGCATCTGAACCTAAGGCCTTGGGCGCAGGGAAACGCGGCCGGTACGACTTCGCCGTCGCCTATCCCGATCCCGGCTCTCTGCCTCTGAAAGGGCTTCTCGATGGCCTGCGGGAGGCAATGGATGAGGAGGGCGGCGACCTCTCCCTCTACGCCAATCCCCAGGGCTACACGCCCCTGCGCGAGTTCGTGGCCGCCAAGCTGCAACGCGACAGAGCGATCAACGTGACCGCCGACGACATCATCCTCGCCGACGGCTCCAGCCAGCCCATCCACATGGTTGCCGAGACACTCCTGGATCCAGGCGACGTCGTCCTCACCGAGGATTTCGTCTACGCCGGCACACTCAATACGCTGCGCCGTTTTCGCGCCGACCTGCGCGGCGTCGCCACCGATGAAGAGGGCATGATTCCGGCCGCCATCGAAGAAGCCATCACCACTGCCAGCGCCGAGGGCAAAAAGCCCAAGTTCATCTACACCGTGCCCACCTTTCAGAACCCGCAGGGCTGGACCATGACCCTCGCCCGCCGCAAGGCATTGGTGGCGCTTTCACAGCAATACGATGTGCCGATTCTGGAGGATGACTGCTACGTCGACCTGCGTTACGAGGGCAACGACGTTACCTCGCTCCATTCTCTCGACGAGACCGGCCGCGTGCTCTACGTCGCCTCTTTTTCCAAAATCATCGCGCCGGGCATGCGCCTCGGGTATCTGACAGGCCCGCGGCAGTTCCTCGAACACGCGATCGGCGCAAAAAGCGGCGGCTCCGTAAACACCTTCGCCTCATGGGCCGTCCATCGCTTCTCCACCACCCATCTCTATAGCCACATCGAGGAAATCAACGACATCCAGAAAGACCGCCGCGACGCCATTCTCGACGCGCTCGACGAAAACTTCAGCGGCAGCGGCGCCACCTGGAGCCGGCCGCAGGGCGGGCTCTTCATCTGGCTGCAACTACCGGAGCACGCCGACCTCGCCGCCGTCCGCGACGACATCCTCGATGAGTACGATGTCGGCTACCTCCCGGGCCCAAACTTTGCGCCCGACGGCGTCTCCGGGAAGAACTGCGCACGGCTCTGCTTCGGCTACAACGGGCCTGAAGAGATCAAGGAAGGGATCCGTCGCCTGGCGACCGCCCTTCGCGCCAAAGGACTGATCCCGTAATCGAATATCACCCGCAAATGACAGGCCATCCTGTCCACGACGAACTCGTCCAGGAGGTGCGCTCCTGGTACATCTGCGACTATCCGGCTCTGGGCAAGGTCGTGGCGCGCCGCCGGTTCGGCTACTACAGCCGCATCCAACAGACCGACTACTGCGACATCCACATTCTGGAACCGTTCGACGTGGCAGAGGCGTCCGCGTTCATTGCCGACGTGCGCACCTTCTACGGCCGGCGCCGCGTGCACATCTTCACCCACGGCAAGGCTGTCGACACACGGCTCTCCCACGCGCTGGAGCAGGCCGGCTGCGTCCGCGGCGCCGACATTCTCTATCTGGCCCATGTCAATAAGGGCGTGCCTCCCAAAGCCGAGTCAGGCCCTGGACGCATCGAGCCGGTTACGCCCGGCAACCTCCGGGATTATACAGTTACAAAGCTGAAGGGGTTTGCCGGCAGCGAAGAGGAGCCGGACCCGGCTGCCGTCGAAGCCGATATGGCGGTCCGCCGGGCGGACCTGAATGCCGGCGGGGTCTTCCTCATCGCCCGTGTCGGCGACGAAGCCGCCGCTGTCATCGGTTGGTACGAGGGCTCCGACCGCTATATCTTCAACCTGGCGACGCGGGCGCCCTTCCGCAATCAAGGCATCGCACGCCAGCTGCTGTCTCGCGTGCTCGCAGACACCTACGCACTGGGCAAACGATCGCTCCTGATCAACACAGATCCGGCAGATACACCGGTACAGTTCTACCGTCGTCTGGGCTTCGTTGATGAGATCTACTGGAAGGGAAAGTGGCTCTGGGAAGGCTCTTCTTCCCGATAACGGGCGGTCGGCCGCTTGCCGTCATCCGCATCACTGGGGTAGAGGCAGATCAGAGTATTCCAGGTTGCCCAGGTCGGTCATTTCGCCATCTGTTATCTCAAAGAGGACCGCGTCGAGTGTACCCTCCTGGTACAACAGGAAGGAGCTCATCACGATGTCGAGAATGAGGCCGTACCGTCCGGATTCGAGATCCTCGAACATGAAGCGGCCGCTGGCATCGGTATAGGTAATCGGCGCAGTCGACGGGTCGTACGCGACAACCCGCTCCGTGCCCTCATCATCACTCAGCGTCTCACCGATCGCGAGCTTCACATCGGCCACCGGCTGAAAGCCATCCTCCGTTTTCAAGAGGAGCACCCCGGTCAGAGCGCCGCTGCCAGCCGCGTTCTCTAGCGATGAGCTTGCCGCATCCGCCGCTCCGCTGTCCGCCCGTGGGCTGCCTGCCCTGCTGTCCCGTCCTGCTGTCGTCAGAGATGAGGTCTGCTCTTCCCCGGAAATGCCGCCGCTGCACCCCAGGAACAGCAGAACTGTAATGAGAATATAGGCCTGACGTTTCATGAGCTGTTCCCGCAACGGGCAGTGAAACGCGTTCCCGCTTCCCTCACACTGAATCGTTACTGGTTGATCGCCTCGTACACCTGGAACTGGTCGTCCGTGGCGCCAGTCTTCAACTGGTTAACCACTGCTATGATTTTGGCGCCGTCAGCTGTAGCCCTGCAGGTGGCGCTGCCCACATAGCCGTCCTGAATTTTGTTAGCCTGCAAGTCCGTCAAAGTCTCATTCGGTTGCAGTGTCCCCGTGACCGTGTAGGTCGTGTCGGTGAAACTGCACGCCACCGCTGTCTCTGACGACCCTACGTTCATCACATTGATGCTGGTGAAAAAACCGGCGTTGCGGTCGTTGATTGTAGGCATGCGCACAGCGCTCGTGGCATCGTCCGGATCAAAGCTGCCGTAAGCCGCAAACTGGGTTAAGGGAGAACTCCCGGCTCGTTGGCTGACAACCGCCGCCAGAGGCTGACTCGCGCTGTTTGTGGTTACATGGCCGGAGCCGATAAACTTCTCGCCGCCCGAACAGGTGGAATTGGCGCCGCTCTCAAAGGCGCCGCCCGCAAAAGTAACCGTCTGCCCGGCAGCGATCATCTGCGTTTCCGTGCAGGCGCCGCCCGCCGCCGACGGCATGTAGGATACCGTTACACTGGTATCCGTGTCGCCCGTATTCTGTATCTGAATATCGGTGTTGATGCCGTTATTGTTGGCGTTCACCAGGGGTATTGCCGGATTGACGGCGCCGCTGGCGAACCCGTTGTAGGCCGCCATTGAGGCCGTATCTTCCAGAAACGCGACCACGACGACAGGCTCGTCGCTTGTCACCTTGGCTGAAAAGAGATTACTCGTGTGCGGCTCCTGTTTCTGATAGAAATTATGCGAAGCGTAGGCCGCCAGCGCGATGTTCGTCGTGATCCCGTCGCTGTAATTCACCGTCACATTCGTAGAGGACGGGTTGGGATTCTGCAGAGCAAACCAGCTGTTGAAGCCTCCATCACTGTTCGCCATCAGCAGGGGCAGGTAGACAGTTGTGCTGCCCTGATTTTCTCCTACGTACGTTCCTCCCGCTGTCAGCGCGCTGTTCATCATGTTGCTGAGCGCGGCGACCGGCTGATCCGATGAGATCACAACCGATCCGCTGAATCCCTCCTGCACCGGCAGTGTGAAGTAGATCTTTGAACGGTCGCGCTCGATGATGTCAGTCAGCGTCTTTTCCAGGCTGCCATCCTGCCTGTAAAAGGCCAGGATGATATTGGCCGTGGATTGACTCATGTTGTAGGTCTGAATCGTAGATTTGTAGCCGGGAAACTGCCCCTGGGCATGAGTGTGCGAATAGCCTATGACAAAGGCAAATACCAGTGCCAGTGCAACTGTGACAAAGGCAAAACGCTGTTTCCGTTTCATATCTCTGTACTGCTCCTTCCACAATAAATTGCGCGCTGCGCCGCAAGATCAGGGGCGTGAACTTTCATTATAGTATTTCAGTGTAGTGTAACAAAGTCATGCCGTCAACAACTATCCGGTCGGCGCATACGAACCTCGGAGGGCGCGCGACCGCGTATCGCCTGCCCTGCGTCGCGCGTAGACCAGGTTCTCCCGCTATGTATCGTCTGCATGCTGAAAGGGCCGCCAACCCTTGTCGCGCGCAGCGACTCGGGTCAGCATCAGGAGGGATAGGACTGTCTTGCACGGTGCCAGATCGGTTCGCCGCAGCTCCGACGCCGTCCGGGATGCGCAATGGGACCGAGTATCGACCTCGATGCTATCGCTTCGCCCGCGGATCTTTGTCGCTGCGCCCAGGATCGCGACGGCCTGCCCGCCCGCGCAGAAGACTGCCGAAAAACATCTGGCCCAGCGAATTGCCGTAATCCTCGCGTGAGGTCGGCTCCGTCAGGCGGTCCCAATCGCGCAGCTTCGCGTCTCGCTCCCACTTGGCCCGGCCCTCCACCAGCCCATCCAGCGCCTCCTCCAGCGGCTTGGCGTCCTCAGCCGACAAGTGCTCGCGCCACGTTTCCAGCAGCCCGGAAAACAGGTTCATCCGTTGCAGAATCGTATCGCGATTGGCGAACAGTGAGGCGGCCAACTCCGCAGGACTGGCGTCCAGTGCCGTACTGAGGGCGAAACGGCGCCCGGCCAGCTTCTGGCTTTCATTCCAACCGGGGGCATCGAACGCACCTTGGAAGAGAACCGCCGCCAGGAGTTCCGGCAACTGTTCCACCGCCGCCACAATGCCGTCATGTTCGAGCGGATCAATATAGAGGGGCTTCGCGCCCAACCGAGCCAGCAGATTGCTCACCAATTCCAGCGCGCTGGATTCGGTCTGCGTGGCCGCGCCAATGCAGAAAGTGCTGTCCTTGAACAGATCGCTGCGCGGCTCCGGCTGGCCGCTGATGTCAACGTATACCGGCCGGCCCGCGACAAAATGGATGCCTTCCGGCAGGTTGTCGGACGCAATCTCGAGCGCCGGCTGCATCACTGCCCCGATTCCCAGAATTACCGCGCCCTCAGCCACATCCTCGCGGATGTGCTGCAAAAACTCCTGAAGTTCCGACAGTGGTTCGGTGGCGATGACCAGGCTCGCGCTGTCGCAAGCTGAATGCAGATTCCACGTGGTCGAGTCGATCGCGCCCAGCTGCTTGGCCTCATTCATCCGCGAAGGCTCGCGGTCATGGCCGATGACCTGGTAGTTGCCCGCATTTTCGCGTAACGAAAGACCGATGCTGGTCCCAATCAAGTCCATCCCAACTATCGTGATTCTTGCTGTCGTCTCTGCCATAAGTTGCCGTCCTGAATGTTGTCAAGATCGCGCCCCGGTGCGCGCACCAAGTTCGCCCCGAATAGAGGGCCGGTCTGGATCTGTCGTTGAAAGACGGCAAGGTCCCGTCTGATTTGGCAGACGCCGTCGGCAGAAACCGCGCCGGCCCATCCAGCCTCCGGTCCTGCCCTGCCTCGAACCCCATGTCACGGCGTCGGTTGGGATCAGTTCTGGCTGTCTGCCCACTGCAGCGCGGCCAGAAGGCGCATTCGATCCT
The DNA here is from genome assembly GCA_009841235.1 of Caldilineaceae bacterium SB0661_bin_32. Classification (GTDB taxonomy): domain Bacteria; phylum Chloroflexota; class Anaerolineae; order Caldilineales; family Caldilineaceae; genus Bin5. Next base: position 66,788 of record VXMH01000096.1, read on the forward strand.
CTGCCGCCCCTTGCCGCCCGCGACCCTCTGCCCATCGTGTCTCCGAATCGTCCGCCGAAGTCAACACAGCCTCCGCACGCCCTGTCTCGTCCTGATGATGGGCGATCAACCAGCAAGTAAGCGGGCTGCATCCATCCGCATCGGCCCAACGCGCGCCAATGCGCGGATGCGTCAAATGAACATGCAGCAGATAGCGCCAGCCGCCGTTCGGGTCCTCAACCGTCAGGCGGGGGGCGAGCCCTGGCGCAAACGTCTCCATCAACACAAGCGCTGTCCGCACCCACGCGTTGAGTGACAGACCGGCCTTCGCGGCCGCCAGCTTGCCCGCATCATGGAGCAGCGCCGCCGCCGCCAGGTCCGAATCATCCCACCCAGCGCTCTGCAAGGTGGTCAAGACGTTCAAGCTGTGTCGCTGGGCATCCACCGGCATCTGCTGAAAACGGGTCAGCCCGGCGGTTGGAAGAAATTGGGCTGCCTGCTGCAGCTCCTCAGCCGAAACGGAAGCGGTAATACCGCGCACGAACTGGCGTATGCGCCGCGTAATCCTGCGGGCCGTTCCCTGCATCTGTCAATCCAGTCCAACTCCTGTCGCCCCATAATACTCAATCACTGCCCCCCCACCCAAATAGGCAACAACCGCCGCACCTTCCATCTCCCGACCACAATTCAACCGCCCCAACCGCGTAACGACTCATCCCCAAGCAGTCCTCCACCCAGACTGACCCGAGCAAAGGCTGCTCTCACTCCTCTCTGCTCGCCACTGACCACTGCCGTTCCGATTTTCAGCTCCCGAAAGCGAGAAAAAGCCACCTGACGACCTGGCCGGCCAACCCGCTGATGAAGCCGCCTCCGAGGTAGATCGCCGCCAGCAAAATGATGAAGCCATAGCGGCCCAGGGCCATGCGCAGCTGAAAATTATCGCCGGGCAGAAGGGCGAACAGTATATGGGAGCCATCCAGCGGCGGAATCGGAATCAGATTGAAGACAAACAGCAGCGTGTTGATCCAGACGAAAAAGGTCAGAAAACGTTCCAGCATGGGAACGTCGGCGAACGGGACAAGGAATGCGCCCACCGCAGCCAGCACCAAATTGCTGACAGGGCCCGCCGCAGCCACCAGAACTGTCCCCAATCGTACGTCGACGTCGATATTGCCGGGATTCCACTGCACCGGTTTGGCCCAACCGAATCCGGTAAAAAGGATCAAGAGAGCGCCAAACGGATCGATATGGGCGATAGGATTGAAAGTGTAGCGCCCCTGCATGCGCGGCGTGGGGTCACCCAACTGCACGGCCATTGCAGCATGCGCCATCTCGTGGACCGGTAAAGCAACCAGAATGATCACCGCGACCGCGACGAGCCACAATGGATCGCCCATTCGCCCCAGCGAGCTGCCCCCGGAAAGAAGCGCAACGAGGACCAGTATCCCGACGACCCCGATCCCGATCTGCTGCCCGCGGCTGAGGGCGTTCCAGCCCCGGCCGCCAGTACCTTGATACATTTCACAACTCCAGATAACCGCTAGATGAGTGGAAAAACTGCTCCGCCGCGCCCAACTGTACGTTGATGGGACGCTGGGCATGATCCCACCAGCTATATCCCCAGAACGCGATCACAAAGATGATCAACCCCACCGCCAGCCAGTTTCCCAGACGGCCGTAGGCGCGACGCATCACCTGTGTCCCCAACGCCACGAACATCGTAAATGCCGGCGCAATCCAGATGACCCCCTCGAACCGGGCTGACCTCTCACCGACTTGGGCAGTGGGCTCCGAAAAAGTCGGCGCCGCCAAACCGATGCCGTAGAGCAGCAGAACCGGCAGAATCAGCCAGGTCGCCAGCATGCCCACGTTTGCAATCCGCCCTCCGAACTCTGTATACCCAACCAACAGACCGGTCAAGCCAAGAAAGAAGATCGGGATCAGCCAAAAATGTGACATCGGGTCCAGCAAGCCCTGGGCATTGTTGAGGAGCAGCGTGCGCGCCATCTCCGGTAAAGGCGTGGCCGGGACGTCGCTGAGGGCATCTTGCAACGCGCTGCCGCTCTGCTGTTCGACCCCACCAATGGCCCCGGCCAATAGGCCCCTGCCCCACGCTGTCAATGGCAGGATCGGTAACGCAAAGCTGACAAGTGTCAGCCCGTATCCTTTCCAGCGCTGCCGGTTAAGCGGATTGGCAAGCAAAAACCAGACCAGATGGACCGGCAGAATCAGCGCCGTCGTCACGTGCGTATAGATCGATATCGAGGTTATGACAAGATAGATCAGCCAGCGCACATATCCGCTGTGCCACATCGCCTGCAGCCAGCTCCAACTCGAGAACAGCGCCAGCCCCACAACCAGCCCATAGCGCCCCCCTTCCTGGCTGTACCAGAGTTGTAATGGATTGAACGCCAGAAAGAGCGTCGACAGCAGCGGCAGATTCCTCAGCAGCGTGCTGCCTACCGCCGGTACCATCCGCCGGGCGACCTGCCACATCAGCGCCATGCCGGCCGCGCTGGCCAGCACAGAAAAATACCGCAGCGCGAAGAGATCGGTCCCGAAGAACTCCAACCACGGGCGCATCAGAAAATAATATACCGTCCCATTCTGCCCCGGCGCTGCCAGCGTCCCGATCATTTCGCCCACGGGGCGGGCCGCCAGCTGGATCGTCTCCTCTTCCACTCGGTTAAGATTCCGCGCCATCACACCGATCATCCGCCAAGCGAACGCAACCAGGACCAGAAGAACCATCCAGCGCTGTTGCGCCTGGGGCGGGCCACCCGGACCCTCGCGCGGCGCGTACCTCGGCTCGGGCGTTTGCACAAGTTGAAATCGGACCGGTGAGTCAAAAGAGAGTTTCATAGCGGGACGTAGGGAATTGCAGGAGTTCCGACAAAAAGGGCCAATACAATTTATGATACCCTCTACGCCGGAGAAGACCAATCATTCGAGAATCGGCTGTGTATTCCAGGAATTGGATCGCGAAGGCAGGTCAAGTGGGCCGGAGAGCAGCGATGCATCTCGGATTTTTTGCGGTGATCACGCAAACAGTGGCGGTTTCAGCCCCGGCAACAGCTCGGCCCCCACTTGATGAATAATAATATAGAATATAATTCATCCCCCCCAAAAACATGACAAAACCTGCCAAAACGCGATAAATCCTTCCAAATTCCTTCAGCGCTCCCCCTCCACGCGCCGCACCACGCCACTCACTCCTCTCTCTCCTCGCCTTTGGTGTTCGTCGCGCCACCTCGCGTAACTGCACGGATCGATGCACCCGGAGAGCAAACGCAGAAAGGGAACAGCATCTCTCCAAGATGTGCGCCCCCGCCAATTTAGAACTGGCTTAGCCTACCCTGAGTTTTCCTGGCCGGTGGGGTGTGCGCCCCCGCCAATTTAGAACTGGCCCCATACCGCTACCGCTCGCCGCCAACGGTAGCCCAATCAAAATCGACGACTCCTGAGTGGATTTCGAGTGTCTCGCCGCCGCCTGTGCCGATCCGCAGCGCCCCTTGCGAAGATGTCCCGACCGCCCGGCCGCGAATCGGCCCGTCAGCGGTGTGGGCAGTGACGACAGCCCCCATTCCGAACAGCGCGCCCTGCCAGTCAGCATGCACTGCGGACGCCGCAGGCCGTGAGCCGGGCGCGCAAAGATCATCCAGCGCCCGGCACAGAGCGACCAGCAGATGCTCTCTCTCGAACGGCGAAGAATCTCCATTGGGCGGGTCGACGCCATGGCCCAGAAGCATCAAACTGGATGGAGGCAGCCCGCCGCCGCGAATAGACGGCAACTCCTCCTGACGCTGATTGACATTTACTCCGATACCCACAATGACGCCGCTCAGTTTCTGCTCCTGGAAGATGCTTTCCACCAGAATGCCCGCCAATTTAACCGGGCCTTCAGCTTCCACTGCGATCACGTCATTCGGCCACTTCAGACGTACACGGTCTTCCAGATCTGGACAGCTCTCGCCGATCGCCCGCAGCAGAGCCAGACCCGCCAGCATCACCGCCAATGACGGATGTTCCGGCAACAGTTCACCGCACAGAATATAGCTGCCCAGCAGCCCCCGCCCGCTCGCGTCTTCCCAGCCGCGATCCAACCGGCCCCGCCCGGCCGTTTGATGGTCGGCAATGACCACCGCGCCCGCGGCACTGTCGCCCCGCTCGTCAAATATCCCGCGAGCGATCGGCATCGTGCTTGGCACCGAATGGTGAAACGCTATACAGTGCCCCACATGGTGACGCGATTTGGGCCCTTCGAGGGCGCTCAGCCTCGCCCGTGCACGCGCAATCCATCCAGGTGGATCGGACGGCGGGCGGCAGGCACAACTTTTTCGCAACTTGGCCCCGGTGCGGGCCGTTTCCGCCTGGTCCAATTTCCTTGTGATCTCCTGTCGTATCGTGTAGAATGATCGCACACTGTAGCAGTCCGAAGTGGCAAATAGTGGGTACCCGCCCTTCGCCCACAAACTGCCGCCTGCCGACCACGCTCAGACGCTGTTCCTGCGCCAATCCCACCATTGACGATAATGTATGCGTGCGTTGCCGTTGGTCTGGGGAGCGCCGGGTTTGTCGTATGCGCTATAATATCCAGTGCGCTACCGCGTCACAATTTCTGCGCAGTGTGCACCGCCGTCTGCAAACCGGTTCACCAGAAGCCAGGAGCGCTGGTGGGAGTAGTCGTCTTTCTGATTCTCGCAGGAACTGAAATTTGTTTCAAGTGCGCAGTTCTACGCCCGCCTACAGCCTTACCGTGGCCTGGAAGTGCCCAATGATGCAAAAAGCCGCAGCCGTTCAGCCGGAACTGTCCGAAAAAGATGAAGAGTTAACCGGGATCGAGCGACCGGAGAGCGGCTCCGGCGAGGCAGTCCCCGCCGCGACAACGCCCCCTGTCAACCGTTTCTGGGAGGTCGACAGCTGGCGCGGCCTGGCCATCATCACCATGGTCATCTTTCATCTGATGTTCGACCTGCGCAACTTTGGCGGCGTACCGGTCGTTCTGCATGAGGGCTTCTGGTTCTACTTCCAGCGATTTACCGCGACCTCCTTCATCACCCTGGCCGGGGTCTCGGTAGTTCTGAGCTACAATCGGGCACTGTTCAGAAGTGGGTCGGCCAATGGCTTGGCCTGGAAAACTGCGCGCCGGGGACTGCACATTCTCGGCATTGGACTCATACTCTCATTAGTTATGCGGGTGGCCGTTTTGCCGCCTATCGACTTTGGCGTTCTGCATCTGATTGGGACATCGATAATCTGCTCGATCCCTTTGTTGAACAAGCGCTGGCTGACGCTGACGGTGGCCGCCGTGCTCTATGCGCTCAGTTATCTTCTGCAATACATGAATGTGCAGGCGCCGGCCGGTGTCTCCTGGCTCGTTCCGCTGGGCATCGAACCGCCCGGCTACTACTATTCCGACTACTTTCCCTTTCCCCACTGGTTTGCCATCTTCCTGATCGGCGTCTTCGTGGGTACTGTTTTCTATGAAGGCAGCGCGCGCAAACTTCCGCTGCCCAATCTCGGAGGGATTTTCCCATTCCCTGTTCTGCAGTTTCTTGGCCGTCACTCCCTCGTCATCTATGTGATTCATCAGCCGATGCTGATCGGCCTGCTGCTCCTGACAGGTACCATCTCGCTATAATGATCGGAATTGGCGCCTGGCCCGGACCTCGAAACCTGCCTTAGCCGGCGGGTAAGTTGCCAGGAACATCTGCAGAACGAACAATGACAGGATAGAGGAGTTTGTCTTGACTGACTCGACAATCGATCCCCGTATTACCGATCTGCGCAGCCGCAAGGACATGGCCAAACTGGGTGGCGGCCTCGAACGGATCGAAACCCAGCACGCCAAAGGCCGCGCCACCGCACGCGAGCGGCTCGAGCTCATGCTGGACAAGGGCAGCTTTCGCGAAGTCGATGCCCTCGTCACCCACGACAGCCACGACTTTGGCCTCGACAAGCAGCGCATCCCCGGTGACGGCGTCGTCACAGGCTTCGGCACAATCGATGACCGCCTCGTCTACGTCTTTTCCCAGGACTTTACCGTCTTCGGAGGCAGCGTCAGCCGTCACCACGCCGCCAAAATCTGCAAAATCCTCGACATGTCCATGAAGAACGGCGCCCCCGTCATCGGCCTGAACGACTCCGGCGGCGCCCGCATCCAGGAAGGCGTCCTCAGCTTGGCCGGCTACGCCGACATCTTCTTCCGCAATGTCATGGCCTCCGGCGTTGTACCCCAGGTCAGCGTCATCATGGGACCCTGCGCCGGCGGAGCAGTCTACTCGCCCGCCATCACCGACTTCGTCATCATGGTGAAAGATACCAGCCACATGTTCGTCACCGGGCCCGATGTCGTCAAAACGGTCACCCATGAGGAAGTCACCTTCGAAGAGCTCGGCGGCGCCTCGGTCCACGGCAGCAAGTCCGGCGTCGCTCACTTCACCGCCGAAAACGAAGAAGACGCACTCTTCATCGTGCAGCAGTTGATGAGCTATCTGCCCAACAACAACATGGAAGATCCTCCCCTCGTACCTTCCACCGACGATCTTCTGCGTCAGGACGAAGAGTTGGATTCAATCGTGCCGGACAACCCCAACCGTCCCTACGATATGAAAGAGATCATCCGGCGTATCGTAGATGACGGGCAGTTCCTCGAAGTCCACGAACAGTGGGCCCGCAATGTGATGGTCTGTTTCGCCCGTCTCGGCGGCCGCACCATCGGCATCGTCGCCCAGCAGCCGGCTGTCCTGGCCGGTGTCCTCGATGTCGACGCCAGCCAGAAAGCGGCCCGCTTTGTCCGCTTCTGCGACTGCTTCAATATCCCCCTGGTCGTCCTCGAGGACGTGCCCGGCTTCATGCCCGGTCTCAATCAGGAGCACGGCGGCATCATTCGCCATGGCGCAAAGCTTCTCTACGCCTTTTCCGAAGCGACGGTTCCCAAACTGACCGTCATCGTGCGTAAAGCCTACGGTGGGGCCTACTGTGTCATGAACCCCCGCCACATCGGCGCTGACCTGGTCCTCGCCTGGCCTTCCGCCGAAATCGCGGTCATGGGGCCGGAGGGCGCTGTAAACGTAATCTTTCGTCGTGAAATCGCGGCTGCTGAGGATCCCGTCGCCAGGAGAAACGACCTCGTCACAGACTATCGCAGCCGTTTCGCCAATCCCTATATCGCCGCCGCCAACGGCTTCATCGACGACGTCATCGAACCGCATGAGTCCCGACCCCGTTTGATCAATGCACTGGAAATGCTGCAGAACAAACGCGATCGGCTCCCCCCCAAGAAACACGGGAATATCCCACTGTGAATCCAACGCTGCCAGGACCGAATGGAGAGAAAAATACCGATCGCATGACCGGCCAGAATGGTACGCAGGAAGAGCTTCACATCGAGTCTCGGCCGTTCACTGGCAAAATGCAAAAACTGCCCCAGATCGAATTTGAGCTGTCCGCCGAACAGTTCGCGCTCATGGGCTTTCCTCGACTGCAACAGGGCCTGCCCTTGACAGCCGTGCTTGATGGCGGCGTCCTGCTGCCCGAACCGGGGCCGGATCCCTGGTACGCTGTCCGGAAAGAACCGCTGCTTCCCCGCTTCGCCCGGATCGGCCCCGCCCTCTACGCCTTCGCCGGCCAGATTGTCGAGGCCGATATCCAGTACGGCAGCGCCCAGATGGCCGTGATTGTGGTCGACTGCGGCTTCGTTACCCTGCGCGTGGCCTGCGCGCCAAATGAAGACGGTGTCCTCCCGGAAGGTACCTGGGAAACCCGCTACGCCGCCGGCTTTGCGCCCGTGCAGGCAATTGTGGAAGAAAGTTTCAGTTCGCCCGTGGGACGCACCGTCGATCTCTCAATGTGGGGGTTTCGACGTCTGCTCCTCTCGCCGAACGACAGCGCCTTCGGCGCCTGGCACACGAGTAGCGAGATTCCACCGGCTCCCTTTACCTGTGACCGCCTTCTGATTCAGGCTCGAGTCCATCGTCAGGGAATATAAGGAACTGCGCATGTTCAAAAAAGTTCTGGTTGCGAATCGAGGTGAAATCGCCGTCCGCGTGCTGCGGGCCTGTGAAGAGCGGGGCATCGCTACCGCCACCGTCTTTTCCGACGTGGACCGGACTGCCCTTCACGTGCGTTACGCCGACGAAGCCTATCACATCGGCCCGGCCCCCAGCCGCGACAGCTACCTTCGCATCGATAAGATCATCGACGTAGCGCGTAAGGCCGGCGTTGATGCCGTCCATCCCGGCTACGGCTTTCTGGCCGAAAACGCTGAATTTGCCTCCGCCTGCGCCGATGCCGGTATCACCTTCATCGGGCCGTCACCCGATGCCATCGCCAAGATGGGGGATAAACAGACCGCCCGCGAAACCGTTGCCAAAAACAACGTGCCCCTCGTGCCCGGCTCGCGCAAGGGCCTGCGAGATGACGAGCTGAAGGCAACCGCCGTGCAGATCGGGTTCCCCTTGATGATTAAGGCGACCGCAGGCGGCGGCGGCAAAGGCATGCGCGTCGTCCACGATCCCAACCAGTTCACCAGCGCCCTCCTGGCCGCACGCCGCGAGGCCGTTGGCGCCTTTGGCAATGGTGAGGTCTATCTCGAAAAATTCATCTCCAGCGCCCGCCATATCGAGGTGCAGATCCTGGCCGATAGTTACGGGCATACCATCCATCTCGGCGAGCGCGAATGCTCCATCCAGCGGCGCCACCAAAAGCTGATTGAAGAGGCGCCCAGCGTGGCCGTCGACGAAAACCTGCGCCAGGAGCTCGGACGCGTCGCAGTGGCCGCCGCCGAGTCAGTGAACTATGTCAACGCCGGTACGATTGAATTTCTGTTCGACCCCGATGAGGAGAAATTCTACTTTCTCGAGATGAACACGCGCCTGCAGGTGGAGCATCCCGTCACCGAATTTGTGACCGGTGTCGATATCGTCAAAGAGCAGCTCACCATAGCCGCCGGCCGCCGCATGCGCTACCGCCCCGAAGATATCCGTCCCAAGGGCTGGTCCATAGAGTGCCGCCTCACCGCCGAGGATCCCTTCAACAACTTCATGCCCAATAGCGGCGTCGTCACCTACCTCAAGGAGCCGACCGGACCCGGCGTGCGTGTCGAAAGCGCCCTCTACCGGGGCTACGAAGTAAGCCTCTTCTACGATCCCATGGTCGCCAAACTGATCGTATGGGGTGAAAACAGGGCCGAAGCCATCCTGCGCATGCGCCGCGCGCTCAACGAATATCGCATTAGTGGTATCAAGACGTCGATCCCGTTCCACCAGGAGATCATGGACAGCACCGAGTTCATCTGGGGGACCTTTGATACCGGCTTCCTCGACCGCCGCCGGCTGGTGGCCCAAAATGAAACCGATCCCGATCAGGCGCGAATCGCAGCCGTTGCCGCCGCGCTTGTAGCCCACGACGCCGGCCGCCGCGCCGTCAATATCGGCGGGGGCGAGAGCGACGCCGCCAGCGCCTGGAAGCAGGCCGGCCGCATGAGCACGATGGGAGGACGGTGGTGATATACTTTGCCAGTGTCGGCGACCATACCTTTGAAATCGAGATCAACGAGGACGAAGTCCTGGTCGACGGCGAGGCAATCACCGTTGACCTCCGCCAGAGCGGTGTCACCCAGCTGTACAGCCTGCTTCTGGACGACGCCAGCTTCGAAATGCTGGTCGAGGAGACTCCGCACAGCCACGACGTGACCCTTCGCGGTGAGCAGTTCCGAGTGCGGATTGAGGACGAACGCACGCGGCGCCTCAACGCAGCCCGCCAAGGGCCTGCGCTGCCCCAAGGGGACCTCGCGGTCAGAGCGCCCATCCCAGGCATGATTGTGAAGATACTGGTGCAGGATGGCGATGAGATCATAGAAGATCAACCCCTGATGATCCTGGAAGCGATGAAGATGGAAAACGAGATTCGCGCCGTCCGGTCGGGCGTAGTGCGCAAAGTGGAAGTCACCGCCGGCGAGAGCGTCGAGCAGGACGCCGTACTGATTGTAATCGGATAGTTCCCAACCTATATACAAGCCCCCTCCTGATGGCGGTGCAGCACAGATGAAACTCAGCCCCGGGGCAACTAAGTCGAGTTTAGACAACTCCTCTTGAGGCTGCCTGAATCAGAAGGGGCGCCTCTTGTGTGCCCTCCGTTGGCTGCTATGGCGTCCAAATCTTGATGCGTTTGCTTTGATTTCAACCCGATCCCCATTTGACAGGCCAATTGCAGTGTGATACATTAAGGAAACCTGCATCGAATCGGAGACGATTTGTCAGGTCAATCTACATGTAGTAGAGTAGTAGGGATGCGGCACATTAACAGTTGAAGAGTGGCAAGATAA
>VXMH01000033.1 GCA_009841235.1 Caldilineaceae bacterium SB0661_bin_32
GAACTCGACCCTGAGTACGAAAAACTCTTGGTCTCAAATTGAACTTACATTAGTAAAAGTCATAGTCGAAAAGCATGAAGACGGCTATGTGGCCTATCCAATCAGGACTTAAGGGCACTGTTGTAGGAGAGGGGGATTCCTTTGAAGAGGCGGTGGCCGACATCACTTCTGCGATAAAATTTCACGTTGAGACTTTCGGCAGTGAAGAGCTTGAAGCAGATGAACCGGTTCTGGATGTTTTCATTACTGAAGCGACCGTTGCTGTTTGATGGAGCGCTTTCCCGCCGATATTGCAATTAGCAAAGGAAACAGAATTGTCATCTGAAGAATCCCTCGGGCACTGATCTTAGCCGCTCCGGTGGTACAGGTCATTCCATTGCTCGAGCCGAATTCAGCCTGGAATCATTACAAACGAGGAAAACACTATGCAAGAGAAGGGTCTCGTAAACAAGACACGTTCCACGGGGCGCGGGCCTACCATCTGGCTGGCCGGGCCGCCGGCGGACCTGGAGGAGTTCATGCCATTGGGCATTGCCGGCATCGTCACGAATACTGTGGTGCTCAATCAGTACGCCAAGCCGTATGGCAGCGTCATTGCGCTGATCGAGGCTTACCTGGAGATGACCGACAAGCCGGTCGTCATGGAGATTGACGGCCACTCGGTTGAGGAGCTGCTGGCGGTGGGGAAGGTCTTCACCGATATGTCGCCGCAGATCATCCTCAAGATCCCCTGCACGCTCAACGGGCTCAAGGCGTTCCGTATTCTCAGACAGGAGGGGGTCGAGACGTATTGTACGACGGTCTTCTCACTGACGCAGGCTGCTGCGGTCGCCCAGGCCGGCGTCGACCATATACTGCCGTTCTGCGATCCGGTGCGCGAGATGGGCGGCGACCCGACCAGGCTGATCCGCGAGTGTGCGGGCATGTTCAGCGGTTGGGACGACCGGCCTTACATCATGGCCGCGCTTGTGCGTTCGGTGGAGACTGCGTACGCGGCATTTCGCGACGGCGCCGATGAGCTGGTCACCATGTGGACGGTTTACCGCGATATGCTCGACCATCCATTGACCGACCACTGGAACAAGGTCTTTCTGGACGAGTGGATTGACATGCACAGTAGCGGACTGCTGGCCGGCGTACCCGTTGAGGAGCACCATAATTGAGCGTGACGCTGGGCAGGAATGCACCGTTGCGGAAAAACGATATTTCAGTACAATTGTGCGTGACGACATGAATTGCAGTAGGAAGCTCTCAAAGAGGACGGACCCCGACGACTAGCAAAAAGGAGGAAAGTCGTGGCAGACATTAGCGCTGAACGAGAGGGCTTGATGGATGGCATGCCGCGCGACGAGCGCGGGTACTGGCAACCGGAGGGTCAGAAGTTGCCCAACCCGGTTTTTTCCTGGCCGCCCGAGCCGATGAAAGTGGCGAAGTGGCTCTGGAATTACCTGTTTCCCTGGCATCTGATCTACATGGTCCTGGCGGCTTTGACGGTCATCTACCTGCAGCCGGAGATGTCGCGCATGACCACGTTCAAAGCGGACTGGATTGCATACATATTCGTGCGCAACCAGATCATGTTGATCGTATTTGTCAGCGCGTGGCACGTTTGGCTGTGGGCACGGAAGAAGCAGGGATTCCAGTACAAGTACACGCCGGACTGGATGGCGAAAGGTAAGAAGCAGTTCCTGGGCGGCAACCAGCTGTTCGACAACATATTCTGGAGTTGCGTCAGCGGCGGCACGATTTGGACTGCTTACGAGGTGGTAACGCTCTGGCTATACGCCAACGAGTACATTCTCTATCTGGATCCGCGTGCGCATCCGGTCTGGTTTGCCCTCGTCATGCTGGCGATACCGATGTGGAGGCTGTTTCACTTCTACTGGGTACATCGCTTCCTGCACTGGCCGCCGCTCTACAAGGCAGGGCACTACCTGCATCACCGCAACATAAATGTCGGCCCGTGGTCGGGGTTGTCGATGCACCCGATCGAGCACATCCTCTACTTCAGCTGCGCTGCCATTCACTGGATCATCCCTTCGCATCCGATTCACGTGGTGTTCAACCTGCAGCACGCAGGGCTGACGCCGGCGCAAGGACATGCCGGTTTTGAGGCGGTCATCGTCAACGGCAAGTACAACCTGGCCGGGGCATCCTACTTCCACCAGTTGCACCACCGCTACTTCGAGTGCAATTACGGTGAGCCGGACATGCCTTTCGACTACTGGTTCGGCACCAGTCACGACGGCTCGGACGAGGCGCACGTGGCGATGCGCGAGAAGCGTTTCGCCCGCCACAAGATTCGGACGTCTGAAGCCTAGTCGTTCAGTAGTCAGCCACAGTTCCCGAACAGCCTGCCGCGAGAAAATGATCGGGCAAACAGCTTGGGATGCCTAACAGGAGATGCTATCGATGACAGAAACCACGCGCATCGGGATCGTTGGCTGCGGCAGCGTGATGCAACGCCCCTATATGAGGCTCATCCAACCGATGCGGGCAACAGGCACGGTCGACGTTACCATCGCCTGCGACGTCAGGGAGGCTGTCCGGCCGGTTGTCCAGGATGTTTTGGGCATAGACCGTTTTACAACGGACTATGAGGAGGTGATCGATTCGGACGTCGACGTTGTGATGGTGCTGACGTCGATGCGAGAGCACGGGCCGATCACGCGTGCGGCGCTTGCGGCGGGAAAGCATGTCCTGGTGGAAAAACCGATGGCCGTGACTCTGGAGGAAGCGGCAGAGATCGTTGAAATGGCCCGGAGCAGTCCGGGCCTTCTCGTCTGCGCCCCCCATGTTGTCCTGAGTAACACCTACCAGACGATGTGGCATCACATTCACCGGGGAGATATTGGCAAGGTGTTAATGGCGCGCGCACGCTACGGTCATTCCGGGCCGGACTGGAGACCGTGGTTTTACCTCGAAGGCGGCGGCGCGCTGTTTGACCTCGGTGTGTACAACATTACCTGCCTGACGGGCTGGCTGGGACCTGCCAAGCGCGTCATGGCGATGACCGGTGTGGCGATTCCCGAGCGGGTTGTCGGCGGTAAAATGATGCAGGTGGAGGCCGAAGATAACGCCCATGTGTTGATCGATTGGGGCGAGAATGTATTCGGGGTTGTGACGACAGGTTTCACGATGCAGAAGTACCGAAGCCCCGCACTCGAAATCTATGGCAGCCAGGGAACAATCCAGATGACGGGCGACGACTGGGCGCCAACTGGATATGAACTGTGGCGCAACGACGTCGGCGCCTGGCAGATTCATGAAGGCACGGACCGGAACTGGACCTGGACGGACGGCATACGTCATTTGATTGAGTGCATACAACAGGGCACGACGCCGATTGTGCAGCCGGAGCACGCCTACCATGTGTTGGAGATCATGCTCAAGGCGCAGGAGTCTGGCCGCGACGGGCAGTCCAAGGAGATCGAGAGTACGTTCACGCCGCCTACTTTCGAGGAGGAGGAGAAAGAGGAAATAGCGGAGCACCTTGTCCACGACTGGACGCAGCGCTGATGAGCTATTCGGCCTCGCCGCGACCCACGTTCGACGGCCCGGCGCATATCCCCTATGAAACGGTAACGCGACACCTCTGGGGCGACGAGGCGTCGGGGGAGGTGGCCGATTGGATATACGTCTCCAGCAGTAAGATTCACCAGTTGGTTTTCGGTCTTCCTCCCGGGGGGGCCTTTCGGCACTCGGACAACTATCGTACTGTCTTTGCGGCCGACGAGGTGTTGTACGTGCTCAGCGGGGTGATGGTGCTGAGCAACCCGGAGACAGGTGAAGTGCATCGCGTGCAGCCGGGAGAAGCGGCCTTCTTTCGCCGCGACACGTGGCATCACGCTTTCAATTTCAGCCCTGAACCGCTGCGCGTCATCGAATTCTTCGCGCCGCCGCCCTCTCAAGGCACGTCGGGGTCATACGCCCAGACGAAGCCGAATCTGACGTCGCCGAAGTATTCTCAGGACCAGTGGCTTGGCCGCTGGCCAAGGGCACAAGCGCAAGCTACGGAGGATTTCACGATCCGGCCGGTACGCGACGGGGACCTACTGTGGCGGCTGGAGGGGACGGAGCAGCAGTTGCTGGTGGGAATCCTGGCGGCGACAGAGCATCTGACGGTGGGGAAGATGCAGTTGCTGGCGGGGCAGCGCAGCGATATCGAGGTGCATGCCGGCGATGAGAGTCTATATCTCTTGGAGGGCAGTCTAAACGTGCGTGTTCCCGAAAACGACGGGCCGCGCTGGTTTGAGCTCAACCCAGGCGATGGCTTTTTCGTCCCGGAAGGTGCGCCGCACCAGTACTACAATATGTCGGACGCACCAGCGTCGTTTCTCTGCGGGATTGCTCCCAGGTATTCGCCTGACGTTCCGGAAGTGTTCTCTAATGGCCGAGAACCCTGATCCCACAGAATGCGCAATTGGGTTGGACGTTGGAGGCACAAAGATCGCGGCTGGGCTTGTCGCTCACCCGTCCGGGGCAGTCATGGCAAAGCGTACCCTTCCAACGCTGCCGCAGCGGGGAGGGGAGGCGGTCCTGAAGGATTCGCTTGCCCTGGTCGAGGATTTGATGGGGGAAGCGGAAAGGAGAAACCAGGAGTTGCTGGGCATCGGGGTCGGCGTGCCCGAGCTGGTCGATCCGGAAGGTAACATCACCAGTTCCCATTCGCTTGCCTGGCAAGGGAGGTCGGTTCAGAGAGAATTTTCTCGTCTTGCGCCTGCGATCGTCGAGTCGGACGTGCGGGCAGGGGCTCTGGCTGAGGCGATGTACGGCGCCGGAAGGGAGTACAGGCTCTTTGTCTACGTGACGGTGGGAACGGGCATTTCGAGTACCCTGGTCCAGGACGGACTCCCTTTCGCCGGCGCACGAGGCAACGCCCTGATAATGGCCAGCAGTCCATTCACGACGGAATGCAGCAGCTGCGGTACGGTTTTGAATCCTGTCCTGGAGGCGTTCGCCAGCGGGCCCGCCCTGGTGGCGAGATACAACCGGCACGGCTCACGGGCCGCGGAACGGGGCGAGGACGTAACAGCGGCCGCTGAGGAAGGCGACGATGCGGCCTTCAAGATTGTCAAGAGTGCAGGAGAAGCGCTCGGCAACAGCGTAGCTTTTCTCGTCAACGTAATGGATCCTGAAGCAGTTGTGGTGGGCGGCGGGCTTGGAACAGCGGGAGGGCTCTTTTGGGACAGCATCGTGGCGGGTACGCGGGCCCATATCTGGGCTGAAAACAGCCGTGGGCTGCCGATTGTGGCTGCCGCGATGGGGGTAGAATCCGGTCTTGTCGGCGCCGCGGCAACAGTGTTTCGCAATCTGCCTGGCACGATGGTTGGGTCTGAAGCTGCTGATGCAGTCAGCCAGGTTGGCAGGAAACCCCGCCAACCGTTGTAAATCTATCATCGTTATTCTTCACCGCCTTGAACGTGAGAGTCAACAAGAAAAGGAGAAAGTGATGTCAAAGCGAATGAACCGACGAAGTTTTCTGCAGTTGTCGGCAACGGCGGCTGGAGGCGGGCTTCTCGCCGCCTGTGTCGCCCCTGCTCCCGCCGCGGACGAATCAGGGGCCTCGATGGCCGAAGAGCCGATCGAGATCCGACTGGCGGAGGGAAGTTGGGTCGGTCCTGAAGGGATCGCGTTCTGGACCGACGAGATAATCCCCGCTTTCGAAGAGGGGCACCCGGGAATCAACGTGACATTTGAGAACGCAGAGTCGCCCGACTACGCCGACAAGCTCTACACGCAGTCGGTCGCGGGTGACGCGCCGGACGTCATGTTCGTCTGGGGAGGTGTGAACTATAACCTGATGCAAAAGGGGCAGTTCCTGCAGCTGGACGACTATTTCGACCCCGAAGAACTGGAGGACTTTTACCCGGCCAAACTCGATGCCCACCTGTTTGAAGGCAAGCTGTACGGCATGCCCAAGTATGTTTCTACAATTGCGATGGCCTACAACAAGGATATCCTGGACGAGGCCGGCGTCGAGTATCCGGATGGGACGTGGACCTGGGACGACTATCTGGTTGCCTACGAGGCCACGACCAAACACAATGACGATGGCGACATTGTCCAGTGGGGCAGATACGTAGCCCAGCAGTACATGGAACACTACGTCTGGATGAACGGCGGCGAATGGATGAATGCGCCCCTTTTCGGCACGAAGTGCCTCCTCGACGGCGAGGAAGCGATCGCGGCCCTCAAGTACAACTACGATTTGATCTACGGCAGCAACCCGGTCGCTCCCATTGCAGGTTCAGTTCCGGAAGTCGGCTGGCACAACATCTTCTCGACCGGGAAGATCGCCTTTGCTGAATCCCACAGTTGGACTGTAACCAACTATGTACGCGAAAACGACTTCAACTGGGACTTCACCGATCTTCCGGTTTCACCGGACGGCGGAAAGGCCGGCCTGACCTTTGCGGACGGCTACGGTGTCGCCAAGTTGACGAAGGAGCCGGATGCGTCCGTTTCTATGGTGAAGTTCCTGACGGGTCCGGAAGCGCAGAAGGCCATGGCGATAAGTATTGTCGGCTTGCAGCCGACGAGACGGAGCGTGGCGGGCGATGTCTGGGACGTGGATTCGATGGGTGCGCAAGCGGGCTATGATGTGGCCGCATTCTCTCGCATCATGGATCATGCGCGTCTCGACCCGGCCTTCCAGGAAAATGACAAGGTAAATTCAGAGGTATTCGGTCCAATCTGGGACCAGATTTGGGTGACTAATGAAATCGGCCTGGAGGAAGGCGTCAATCTGATCGTGGAGCGCATTGACGAGATTTTCGCCTGAGGAAGTCAGAATGCAAGGAGGGAGGAGGAGTGGTTGAGGCCACAGACAAGGGAGAAGGATGCCTGTCCTTCTCCCTGTTCTCCTCTTCGTTTTGGCCCTTCCCTCTTTGCAGTTTGTATTCGGAAGGCAAAACCAAGATATGAGTGCCGAACTTCAGAGCAGCCAGACTCCATGGTCCAGATTGCTTTCATCTACTGCCTGGTCGCGCCGCACATTGCGGCAGAAGGAAGAGCTGATCGCGTATCTCCTGGTCTCACCGTGGGTGATAGGATTTCTGGCGTTTATACTCGGCCCCATGCTGACTTCGCTGGGCCTGAGCTTTACTGAGACCGACCTGTTCACGCTCGAGTTTGTGGGGATTGAGAACTACACAAAACTCCTCTCCTTCGACACGACGCGAACGCTTTTCTGGACCACGCTCTACAACACGGCCTATTACGTCTTCCTCAGCATACCTCTGACGATCAGCGTTGGGTTCTTCATCGCGATGCTGCTCAACCAGAACATCTCCGGGCAGCCCACCTACCGTGTCGTTTACTATCTGCCTGCAGTAATTCCCGGCATCGCCACTTCGTTGCTGTGGCTGTGGCTGTTTCAGCCGGAATTTGGACTGATCAACTGGGCGCTGTCGCTGGTCGGAATCGAGGGTCCGCGCTGGTTGTTCGACAGGAGTACGGCCAAGATGGCCCTGGTCCTCATGAGCGTGTGGGGCGCGGGTTCCAACATGCTCATCTTCCTGGCCGGGCTACAGGGCATCCCGACCGAACTGTACGAAGCCGCGACTATTGACGGGGCCGGCATATGGCGACGCTTCCGCAGCATTACGATCCCGATGATCAGTCCCACTTTGTTCTTTGTGGTGGTCACGCAGATTATTTGGTCATCACAGGTATTCACCAACGTCTACGTGATGACCGAGGGCAAGGGCGGCCCTGCCAACGCCACGCTCATGATGGTGTTATATCTGTATCAGGTGGCTTTTCGGCAGTATCGTATGGGTTACGCCAGCGCTTATGCCTGGGTTTTCTTCCTGATTCTCCTTGTCTTCACGCTCATTCTCTTCCGATCGTCAAAGGCGTGGGTCTACTATGAGACCGAGATCGGAGGGCAGAGGTCATGAGCGGAGCGGCAATCGGTATCGGGTCTGCGCGTGCGAGCGTAAAGCGAAGCCGTAGAACTCAGTCTGTCCTCATCCACGCGATACTCATCGCCGGAGGGATCATTGTCATGATTCCCTTGGCCTGGATGCTCTCCACATCGCTCAAGCCGCCGCACCAGATTACAAAGTTCCCGCCGATTTGGATTCCGGATCCGTTCGTGTGGTCGAACTATATTCGCGCGGTGACGATCTTCCCCGTGTCATTCCTGGTGTTTATCAAGAACTCGATGTACATGAGCCTGATGATCACGCTGGGGACCGTACTCTCCAATGCCGTTGTTGCCTTCGCTTTTGCCCGATTGAGTTTTCGAGGAAGCCGGGTTCTGTTCATCATTGTGCTGAGTACGATGATGCTGCCTCAACAGGTAACGATGATCCCTCTCTTTATTCTGTTTTCCAAGTTCGGGTGGATCAACACATACAATCCCCTGATAGTCCCGCACTTTTTCGCCAATGCATACTTTGTATTCCTGCTTCGCCAGTTCTACACCACGATCCCGCGGGAGCTGGACGACGCCGCGAGAATCGACGGTTGCGGCGTTATAGGGCTGTTCCTTCGCATCCTGCTGCCGCTGAGCAAACCGGCGCTGGGCATCACCGCCATCTTTGCCTTTACCTGGGCGTGGAACGAGTTTCTGGGGCCGCTGATCTACCTGAGCAGGATGGAGACCTATCCGCTGGCGATCGCGCTCTCGTTCCTGCGAGCTGCGCACGGCGTGTTGTGGTCCGAACTGATGGTCGTCTCCTTCATCGCGATGCTGCCGCCGGTTCTCCTCTTCTTCGTTGCACAGAAGCATTATATCCAGGGCATCGTGATAACGGGCGTCAAAGGCTAGTCCTCGAATCCTTCAACTCGCATACCTCCGACCGGAAAGGAGCTGAAGATGATCTTCAAACCCAGCATCGTCGCGCGAATGTGGGATACCTGGCTTTACTACCATGGGGGAAAGCACTACCTCTTCTACCTGAGCAACTCGCTCGCCGACGTACGCTGGGACGGCATGAGCGTGGCGGTTTCCGACGACGGCGTTCATTTTGACGACCACGGCCCCATCATCCACAAGGCGGATGACGCGGTCTGGTTGGGGACCGGCATGGTCTGGCGCGCGGGTGAGAAGTTCATGCTCAACTTTTCCGAGGAACGGGCCGGCATACAGGAGATCTTTTTTGCCGAATCAGACGACCTGCTGCAGTGGACGCGCCTGCCGGACGAGGAGTACATTTGCCGGGCCGATTCTCGTTGGTACCACGACGACCCAACCTTTACCAGACCGCGCTGGGACTGTATCTGGGCGCTGCCGCGCGAGGAGGGCGACGGCTACATTGGCTTTCTGACGGCCGTGGCGCGGCACGGTCCGGCTGGGTTATGCGGGACGGCCGGCTGCGTCGTCTCTGATGACGGCCGGCACTTTCGGGCAGCGCCGCCGGTGATCGAGACCGGGGTGTGGGGGGACCGCGTTGAGGTCGGCGCGGTCGAGAAGTTCGGCGACCGCTATTACATGCTGCTGGGCGTAGGGTCCGCGCCGCTGGGCGCACGCCAGCGTTCGCGGCTGCCCGCTGGCGAGGGCGGTATGTTCGTGCTGAATTCGGAAAGTCAAGCGGGACCTTACGTTCTCGACACTGGGCAGGCCCCGTTTCTGAGCAGCAGCCCCATCCTTTACACATACTTTGCCCGCTTTTACCGCTGCGGCGACGAGCTGCTGCTTAATCACCACACGGTTCCGCGCAGTGGGCACGCCGGACCCGAGGACATCTACTTTTCGCCCTTGAAATTGGTGCAGCGAGACGACGCCGGTATCCTGAGTCTGCACTGGTGGACGGGCAACGAGGCGCTGAAGGGGCGAGAAGGGCTTGTCGTCCTGGAAGGAAGCCACCTGTACGGCCTGAAGGAGGACGCATGTTCCCTGGAGGCCGGGCAGGCGCAGTTCAGCGCGGTATCAGGGGGCCTGGCCATCCTGCCGGCGAAGTATGACACCGCGCGCGGCGTCATACTGGAGGCGGAGGTGACCGTGCACGCTTCCGATGCCGCGATTTCCGGTGCGGGGCTGTTTGTGGAAGGTGAGGCTGTAAACGAGGGGACCCTGTTGTTCGCGCAGAGCGACGGGCGCTTGGGGGTCGGTCGCTACGACGGCTATGCGTTCAGGCCGCAGGATGGAAAACCGTACAGTTTCACGCCCGACGAACCGGCGCGCTGGCGGCTCCTGCTGCGCGATGCGCACGTGGAGCTTTACATCGACGACGAGCACATCCAGTGCTTCACGATGGACCACAGACCGGGGGGACGGCTGGGCTTCGCGGTCGAGGCCGGCAGCGCGACGGTCAGCAACGTTCGGGCCTGGGAGATGTCACTCTGAGGTGGACTAAAGATTAGACTTCGAGTTAGTCTGTCTTCAGAACTACACAGCTGAATGCCCAGCAGCGCCACTCGACGTTGTCGAAGTTGCTCAGTTTCAGCCGCAGCCTGTTCTCTCCGCGGCTGAGCTTGAGTCGCTCCCCGCTTCTTTGTAATAGTTCAGGACGCTTTCCATGTCGTTGGCGCGCGTGCCGAAGCGCAGCGATAACGAAGAGCTGAAGGTTACGCTGTCCGCGCCGAAGAAGCGATAGGCGACAACCTCTGAACAGTCGGCGTTCAGGCCAACTACATGCGGCGCTCCCGCCCAATTGCTCATTTCCGGGTACATGCCGAAGGAGTGGCCGAAGACGTCCTCGCTGCCGAGTCCCTCAGGACGCGGGGAACGGTTTCGCCGTCGATCAGCCAGATGTCCCCGCCGGTATGCCAGATCATGTCCCGGTAGTCGCGGGGCTATTGTGGCGCCGGCGCCGTCCGCAAGCCTTTCTCCAAGAGCAGCGCTTTGAGCCACTCTTCTTCGGCCTTGCTCAACGAGACCGGCGGAGGCTTGCTATAGTCAAGCAGCAGGTCATAGCCACCTACTTCGTAACAACGAGCAAGAACCGCATTAAGGTCCACTACAGCGTCATCATCTTCGGGCAACAATGGAATTTTGCAGCGCGGAAGTCGGTCCCTTAAAGGTATCGCGTAGACTTCCACGCTGGTACGCCTTTGGGGACGACTGATGCATATGTTGTAGCGCCAATCGTGGGGGGAGTTCAGTTCGAAGCAGCGGGCATATGTTGCCGTGGGCCTCGACAGGAGATCGATTTCAACCAAGTTGACGGGCGTATCGAGAATCTTATCCTGCTTTTCAAAATACTGGTCTCGCCCGCGTCCAATCTTATTGGCAGGGCTCAGAGCTTCGATCAGTGTTACAACCTCTCCTGACGCGACGTTGACAACCTGGATGTATGGAACACGTCGTTCGTCATCCAATAGTCTGATTGTTTGTGGCTCATCGGCTACCTGCGAGTCGTAGGCAATCTGCGTCTCCGACAGTTGGCGCGGAGGCTCTACAACCAAGACATCGGGTATTAGCTCTTTGCCATAGGGCTTCAATTCGATCCTTTCGTCAATGCGTGCAATGTATTTGGGGCGCAACTGCGGTTGAAGTATCTCAGATGAGTAAGCGATCAGGCGCTGGTGCAGATCCGGCCAGCGTGCGCCATGTTCAAGATATGGGTCCATGCCAGGGAATGGGCTGGGCATACCGGTCTCCTTATCACAAGTGCAGGGAATGACCTCATTTATACCGCGTCAATCAGCTCTGGTCAATGAAACAGGCAAAACGCGTTTTTTCGATAATCTTTTCGGCGTTTTTGACATGCACGGCCCAACGTCCTTTCCTTGCTCCTGCCCGGCCTGTTCAACTCTATCTTCTTCAAGAAGATTTTTGCAGAGGGTTGTCATGAGCGGCATCAAGGGGTAGACTGTCCCTCACCTAACCATTCATTGGAATCCCAACATGTACAATAATCGCTACGGACATATGGTCCACGAATATACGGTCGGCCGCGTGCGCCGCATCCTGCAGGAACGGGCTGAGAGGCTGGACGCAGTTCAGACGCGTGCGCAGGCCGAGGCATACGTGGACGACGTGCGCGCAAAGGCTGCGCGCTGTTTCCCTGCGCTTCCAGCAAGAACCGACCTGAACGCGCGGATTACCGGCACGATGGATCTTGGCGATATCTGCCTGGAAAAGGTGGTCTACGAGAGCCGGCCCGGCTTCCTGGTCAGCGCCAACCTCTACCTGCCAAAGCAGTTCGATGCCGAGCTGCCGTGCGTCCTCGGGCTGTGCGGACACTCCGATACGGGCAAGGCCTATGGGCCTTATCAGTTTTTTGCACGCGGGCTGGCAAGCAAGGGTTTTGCCGTCCTGATTATGGACCCGGTTTCGCAGGGGGAGCGGCGCCAGTTTTACGCCGAGGAGGGCGTGCCTGAAGGGGAGACCGGGCCCAGATCGACGGTGGCCCACAACATGATCGGGAACCGTATGCTGCTGACCGGGGACTTCGTCGGCAGCTGGTTCGCCTGGGACGCGATCCGCGGCCTCGACTATCTGCTGGCGCGACCGGAAACGGACGCGACCCGCGTCGGGGTTACCGGCTGCTCCGGCGGCGGGACACAGACGACGCAGGTGACAGCACTCGACCCGCGCGTCACGATGGCCGCGCCCGACTGTTATATCACCAGCTGGCTCTGCAATCTGGAGAACGAGCTGCCCGCAGATGCCGAACAGAACCCGCCGCGCGCGCTGGAGTTCGGTCTGGACGAAGCCGACCTGCTACTGGCATATGCGCCGCGTCCAACCATGATCCTGGCCGAGGAAAACTGCTATTTTGATCTGCGCGGGGCGAGACAGGCGCACGCCGAGATGAAGAAGGTTCATACATTGCTCGGCTCACCTGACTCCACCGAAATCAGCGTGGGCCACTTGGATCACGGCTTCCATAAACATGCGCGCGAGGCGATGTACCGCTTCTTCATCAGGCATGCCTTGTTGGATGTCGAGTGCCAGGAACCGAAGATGGAGGAGATACCGGAGACACGGCTTAACGCGGCCGGGGGCGAGGTGGTCCCCTACGGCAGCAAGAAGATTTTCGGATTCACGCAGGCGCGGGCCAAAGAATTGGAGGCGCAGCGTCCTCGCCTCGAATACGCTGCGCTGCAGGACGCTGTAAGAGAGCGCTTGCAGATTGATTTGCCGGGTTCACCGCCCCACTATCGTTTCTTGCGCCGCAGCGGCGGGCAGGATGACGCAACCGGCAAGGGCTATCAGTTCGCGGTGGAGACCGAACCGGGCATCCAGGTCATTCTGACCATGTTCGGGGACCTGGAGAACCAGTGCCGCCGGCCCAAGGGTGAGGTCTCACTCTTCGTCGGCCATCTATCCAGCGAAGAGGACTGTGCCGCGCTTCCCTGGCTACAGAGACGTATCAACGAAGGCCAGCGCATCCTCGCTGCAGACCTGCGCGGAACCGGGCAGAGCTTCCCTACGACCTGCGGTTCCAGCGACCTGCTCGAGCCTTATGGCGCCGATTATCTCTACGCCAGTTTCGGCAGCATGATGGGCGAGAGTTATCTGGGAAGGCGCGTATATGACCTGCTGCGTACGATAGATTGCCTCGAAGACGGCGGCGCGACGGTCCATCTGATCGGCCGCGGCTTGGGCTCGGCGCCTGTGGCGCTCGCCGCGCTTTTGCACGCTTCGCAACCCACTTGCGAGCTTGTGCACTACCTCCCCAGCTACCAGCTTCTGATCGACAATCCCTTGCACAATTGGCCGTTTTCGTGTTTCATTGAAAACTGTCTCGAAATGTTTGACCTGCCCGACGTCTACTCGGCAATTGGCGACAGGTTGAAGAAGTGTGATCCCTGGGGGCCCTGGATCTGACGGCGACGCCAAATGCAGGTCCATACGGCCACATACCAGACAAGCGGAGAACCGAAAATGTCGTATCGCGACCCTGATTTCCTGCGCGACCACATTCGCAGCATCATCTCCTTTTACCACCCGGAATGTATTGACAACGAATACGGGGGTTATATCAACCAGATGCGCGATGACGGTTCGGTCTTCGACCGCATGACCAAGCACCTGGTGGGGACCTGCCGTTTTGTCTATTGCTACTCGGTGGCTTCGCTGGCGCTGAACGAGCCCACCTACAGGGACGCTGCTGCGCACGGGCTGCGATGCCTCACGGATATGCACCGGCAGGCGGACGGTGGATTCGCCTGGGTGCTGAATGGCCGTGATGTCGAGGACGGCGACCGTCACTGTTACGGGCACGCCTTCGTTCTGCTGGCCGCGGCCTGCGCGGCAAAGGCCGGCGTCGACGGGGGCGTTGAGCTTGCCGCCGAGACATACGATCTTCTGGAGAGGCGCTTTTGGGAGCCGAACGCGCAACTTTACTCCGATTTAATCGCGGCGGGCGACTGGGACGCAGTTGATCCCTACCGCGGCCAGAACGCCAACATGCACATGTGTGAAGCGATGCTGTCCGCCTTCGAGGCCACCGGAGAGTCGCGCTACCTCGATCGCGCCCATCTTCTTGCGAAGCGCATCTGCGTGGACCTGGCTGACAAGGCGGACGGGCTGGTCTGGGAACACTACCGCACAGACTGGACGCATGACTGGGACTATAACAAGGACGATCCTCAGAACCTGTTCAAGCCATACGGCTACCTGCCCGGCCACTTCACGGAGTGGTCCAAGCTGCTTCTGATTCTGGAGCGCTACCGCCCAGAGGACTGGATGCTGCCGCGCGCACGACATCTTTTCGCCGTCGCGCTTGAGAAAAGCTGGGACGACGAGAACGGTGGCATGCACTACACCTTCACGCCCGACGGCGCCATCCTCGACCGTGACCGTTACTACTGGGTGTTGTCTGAGACGTTTGCTGCGGCGGCCGCGCTGGCTTTACGTACCGGCGACGACAGTTACTGGGACTGGTATGACAAGGCGTGGGCGTACTCGGACAAGCACTTCGTCGATCACGCGTACGGTGGATGGTACCGGATTCTGGATGCAAACAATCAGAAATACGACGACCTCAAGAGCCCGCCCTCCAAGACAGATTACCATCCCCTGGGCGCCTGCTTCGAGACACTGGAGGCGATGCGGCTGGCTGGCGGGTGAGTTCGTCTTGTCCAGGCCGCGAGTGAGATTGGGCCATTGACAGCAGCAATAGGAGACCTGGTATGCAGTCAGAAAAAGCAGTACTGGCACAGCAACTGTACCAAGAGGAAGGCTTTTTCATCTGCCCGGATATGCTGATCCCCGAGGATGTGGTGGAGCGGGCGGTTGCGGGCATGGACGCGGTGCGCGCCGGAGAATACGACACGGGGGTACCGCCGCGTCCTTCGCGCTGGAGTCCTGGTGACGATCCTAATGTTCTTTGCAAAATTGAGAAACCTCAGATTGCCAGCAAGGCCATTATGGATCTTGTGACACATCCAAAGTTGGGCGCCATGGCTGCTGAAGTTACTGGCGCCCGCGCAGTGCAGGTCTGGTGGGTGCAGTTGCTCTATAAACCGCCATCAAGCCCCGGCGAGCAGGCGCGGACGAATGTAGGCTGGCACCAGGATTACAACTATTGGGGGGCCTGGGAGGAGGACAGCGAACTGTTCACAGCGTGGGTGGCGCTCAGCGACGTTACTGCGGAGGCCGGACCAATGAACTTTGTCGCTGGTTCTCACCGATGGGGCCTGTCGACCGAGAGCGACTTTCATTCGCAGGAGTACGAAGCCCTGCGAGAGACAATCCAGCAGGCGCACGGCCAGGCGTGGCGAGAGGTACCCGCTCTCCTGCCACCGGGCAGCGCCAGCTTCCACCACAAGCTGACTTTTCACGGCAGCGGTCCGAACCTGTCGTCACTACCACGGCGCAGTTTTGCCGTCCACATGCGGACGGAAAAGTCTCGCCCGAAGGAGAACCTGCGCCAAGGGCTGACCGCTTTCATCGACGATCCAACTTTCTGCCCAATCGTTTTCGGCGACCCCGCCGCGCTTTACTAACCAACCGAAAAAAGGCAGTGATTCTTCCCGATCTTCTTTCTCAGTCTCTTGCCAGCAGGCATTCAGAATCCGCCCTGCCCACTCCTTGATCATTTGCAGAGCGCGCTACACTTTACCCTACTGGAGCAACCCTCATGCCTGTTAAACCATACAACATCGAACAGTCCAAGGCCCTTCTCGACCGCTCCGATCAGTTGATTGTGCGCGGTTGCCAGGGGCACAAACGCAGCCACGACATGCTCGAGCTCGGCTATCCCGTCTTTACGCAGCGCGCATCCGGCGCCCGCTTCTGGGACGTGGACGGAAACGAGTACCTGGACTACCTGATGGGCTTCGGTCCAATCCTGCTCGGTTACAACGATCCTGTCATCAACGCGGCCGTGCAGGCGCAGATGGATGAGGGCACGATATACAGTACGGCGCACCCCAAAGAGCTTGAAGTCGCGGAGATGCTGATCGACCTGATTCCCGCTGTGGAGATGCTCGGCTTTCTTATCGGCGGCAGCGCGGCCACGTCGGCAGCGGTGCGGCTTGCGAGGGCATACACCGGCCGAGACAAGGTGATCCGCAGCGGGTACCACGGGTGGCACGACTGGTCGCGCACTGAAGACGAGGGTGCGCCGTCTGTGATCGCTCCGCTCACGATTGAAGCGCCCTACGGTGATCTCGATGCACTGGAGGACATCTTCAAGCAGAACGACAACGAGATCGCGTGCGTGATCATGGAGACGATCCGCGAGAGCGGGCCGCCGGAAGGATTCCTGCAAGGCTGCGTGGACATGGCCCATGAGTACGGCGCGCTGTGTATTTTCGACGAGGTCAAAGTCGGCTTTCGGGTGGCCTTCGGCGGCGCCGGTGAATACTATGGTGTTACGCCCGATCTGACGGCCTTTGCAAAGGCGTGCGCGAACGGATATCCCGGCAGTTTTGTCGGCGGCCGCAAGGATATTCTCGGCTCGCCGCAGTGCCAGTCCAGCTGGATGGCGGCGACTTTTCACTGCGACCTGCCCAGCCTGGTCGCGATTGAGACGGTCATCAAAGAGGTCAAACGGCGCGACGGCATTGCCTATCAGTGGAAGATCGGCAACCGGCTGATCGAAGGCATTAATGCGGCTTGTGAAGAGGGCGGCCTCGGCTACCGCCTGACCGGCACCGGCCCCATGCCCACGCCGGTCACGGAAGAGGAGGATAAGGACCGTTGCATCGCAATGCTTCAGGGGTGCCTGGCTCGCGGCTTCTACCTTCATCCCATGCACCCGATGTTTCTGACTCTCTCCCACAGCGAGCAGGATATCGAGGACACGATTACTGCTGTGCAGGAGTCGATTGCGGATCTGAAT
The DNA here is from genome assembly GCA_009841235.1 of Caldilineaceae bacterium SB0661_bin_32. Lineage (GTDB taxonomy): Bacteria > Chloroflexota > Anaerolineae > Caldilineales > Caldilineaceae > Bin5. The sequence goes on from VXMH01000033.1 coordinate 17,193, forward strand.
TGAGGACTCAGGTGGTGCGGCAGTTTTATGGAAGCACAGGCTAAGGTTGAGAAGGGCCTTACTACATATTCCGACGGGAGCATCCTGATTGATGACCAGTGAGCAGATGAGCGAACGAATCGAAGTGCCAACTGTGGTGAATCAGGAGCAGGTCGAATTCTATGTGGACAACGGCTATCTTGCCGTGCCCAACCTGTTGGACGCGGCTGAATTGGTTGAGTTGAAGCAGGACATCGTCAAAGTCGCCCGCGGGGGATATCCCAATTTGACCATCGAACCGGTGCCGCCAGAGCTAAGCGATGAAGAGGTTCTCTCCAATATTCTGGCCATCCATCAGCCGCACTATGTCAGTCCGGTCATGGAGAAATACACGCGGCACCCGAAGATCAGCGGCGTACTGAGTCAGATAACGGGCGCGCATCTGGCCCACTGGTCGGGAAATGTAAAGTGCATGCAGTCGATGCTTTTCATCAAGCCGCCCGGTTACCAGGGTCAGTCCTGGCACCAGGACGAAAACTACATCCCGACCCGCGACCGCTCGCTGATCGGCGCATGGATCGCGATCGACGATGCCTACGTCGAGAACGGCTGCATGTGGGTGATTCCGGGTTCGCAGCGGCCGGGCTATCTGTATCCGACTCGCAGACACGGCAACCCGGACGAATTCGATACGCACGATGATATGGCGACCGGGTTCGATGAGTCGCCCCAGATTCCGGTCGAGGTCAAGGCCGGCAGCGTCGTTTTCTTCAACGGCTACCTGCTCCATCAGTCGCTGCGCAACCGGACGGAGGACAGTTACCGGCGTGTGCTGGTCAACCACTATTTGAGCAGCGAATCGTTGCTGCCGTGGGTCAAGACGTCCGATGAGCAGCCGGTGGCTCGTGTCGACGTGCGCCGTGTCATTCCGGTGGCGGGCGTTGATCCATACGCCTGGAAGGGGTATGAAAAGAGTCCTGCGGAGGAGACCAGGCTTTATATCCGGAAAGCAACATTCGACGAGGAATGAAGTAACCCAGAAAGATTAAGGGAACTCCTCGCCAGTTCTCCACTTAGTTCGCTCCAGAGGTTCGGAGGCAATATCTGTATGGCTGATCAGGGCGCCGCGGCGTCAGATTGCCGCATCGAACATATCAGTTTTCATGGATGGGAGGCTGTCAGGCTGAGCAACGGCCTGGTGAGCCTGGTTGCGGTGCCGGACGTCGGCGGCCGCATAATGGCCTACAATCTGGGGGAATACCCCTATCTGTGGTTCGACCGCAACCTCGCGGGCAAGCTCTTTACCGCCGAGGAAAACATGGGCGACGGCAGCATCGTTGCGTGGAAGAATTACGGCGGCGACAAGACCTGGCCGGCGCCCCAGGGTTGGGACAGCCCGGACCAGTGGCACGGGCCGCCCGATCCGGTTCTGGATACCGGGCGCTACACGTTGGAGATCCTGGACTCGCCGGCGGCGGCGGCCGCGATCCGCATGGAGAGCCTGCCCGATCCCCGAACCGGCGTGCAGATCTCCCGTCAGGTGACCCTGAATGCTGGCGGCGGGAACGTCCGCCTTCATTTGGAAATGACGAATGTCTCCGACCAGGTGCGATCCTGGGGCATATGGGACATCGTCCAGGTGGATGCCACCAGCCATGACGACAGCGGCCAGGAGACCTACAACGAACAGGCTTGGCTCTACATTCCGACCAGCCCGGACAGCCGTTTTTCACGCGGATTCAACGTCATGTTCGGGGAGGAGGACAACCCTGAATGGCAGCCCGAAGTGCGGCCCGACCTCCTCGGCGCGCAGTACCTGTACCAGCTCGGCAAGATTGGCATTGATTCAACGGCCGGTTGGATCGCTTTCGTCAACCAGGCGACCGACTTCGTCTTCTGCCAGTGTTTTACCTATTTCCCCGGTGAAGAGTATCCCGATGGCGGCGCGTCGGTTGAATGCTGGACGACCGGGCACGGCGAGCCTGTCGGTGGTCTCGATTTCGGCAAACTCAATCTTTTCCATATGGAGGCCGAGATTCTGGGACCCTTGCGCAGTATGGCTCCCGGTGAAACGCAGAGTCTGGATATCGACTGGTACGTTGCCCGCTGTCCCGGTCCCATCGTCAACGTTACAGATGCCGGCTGTGCCAATCGACGATTAAAGGCCGAGTCAATCGACGCGGGAATCCGTCTTACGGGCGTATTCGGTCTCTTCCACCTGGGCAGCGTGCAACTGGTCTGGCTGGATGGAGATGAACGCACGGTGGCAGCCGAAACTCTGGCCCTTGTCAATCCGCTCAACGTGCTGCGAGTCGACTGCGTGCGCAGGCCGCCGTCCGGCGCGCAGGTCGCGCAACTGCTTCTGTGCGACGCACAGGGCCAACCCATCTCGCAACTGGACAGTTGCCCCACCCGTTAAGACCGGGAGGATGAAACAGGTGGAATTTCTCAGTCCTTATGGCCATCTGCGCGGTTTCAACTATGTGCCAAGCACGGCCGTCAACGATATTGCCTTCTGGCGCGACTACGATGAGGCGCTGGTCGAGCGCGAACTGACCTATGCCCAGCGGCTGGGGCTGAACAGCGCCCGCCCATTCCTCGCCTACGTCGTCTACGAACACGATCCCAAGAGTTTCCTGGCCCGGCTCAGACACTTTGTGCGCACAGCCCACGACCGCGGCATCAGCGTCATGCCGGTGGTGTGGGACTCCTGCTTTGACGACACGCGTCCTACGATCGACTCGACAGAGAACAAGTGGATTCCCAATCCCGGCGTGCAGCGGCTGGGGCCTGAGTTCTGGCCGGCAGGCGAAGCCTACTGCGCCGATTTGGTGCAGTCCCTGGGTTCCGAGCCGGGTCTGGCCATGTGGGACATCATGAACGAACCGCTGATTACCAGCTGGGTGAGGGATGAGACGCCGGAGAGAGAGGAGCGCATGGGCACAATTTGGAGGTTTGTGCATCATTTTTGCGGTGTGATGAAGGAACTCGACAGCGCGCGTCCGATCACAGTCGGTGTGGCCAATGTGGCTACGCTGCCGAATGTCGAGGCGCATGTGGACGTGCTTTCCTATCATGATTATCTACCTACCCGCGCAGCCATTCGCGCCCAAATTGACGACGCAATCCACGTGGCGAAAGCCAACCAGAAGCCGATCTTCATTTCGGAACTGGCCTGCCTGGCGCGAGCCAACCCGTACGACGTTACGCTGGAAATCTGCCAGGAGGCAGGGATTGGCTGGTATCTGTGGGAGTTGATGATAGGCAAGAGTCGCTGGCGGGACATTCACGGCGTGGTATACCCGGACGGCACCGTTCGCGACCCCAGCATTGTGGCCGCCATCCGAGGCTTCTTCCGCCGTAGGGGCCCGGACATGATCCCGCCTGCGGTGGACAAGGAAGGAGCCGCCACACGGGCAGTTGGCCAGGCAAAGGCGTGGCTCGGCACTTCTGACGCTGACTACGTACAGGGCACAGCGCTGCTTGAGACAATCGCCAATCTTCTGGAGGCCGGCGAGCATGTGCCGATGAGCAGTCCGCCCAGTGCCAAGGCGCTGGCGCTCGCCGAGGCTGAAGAAAACGAGCCCAATCGCGCTGAGCTTGTTCGCCTATTGGTTTTGTGGAGTCAAAAACTAACGGCTGCATGTTCTTGAAGAAGGAATCTCCAGTTCGTCTCAGTCTGCCGATTGGAGGTTCAGGAATAGGCAGTACGCAAGTCAAGAAAGCGGCAGAAAGGAATCAACGAATGCGAACCCTGGTCTTTTGCGACGACAGCGCTCATCCGGCCTCTCTGACGAGAGACGGGCTGGCTTCCCTGGAGGACTGCGGGCTCGAATTTGACTGGGTGGAGGATCCTTCCGAGTGGCGGATCGAGAGTCTGAATCAGTACCCGCTCGTCATTTTTTCCAAAGCCAACAACCGTTCGCGGGCGGACCATGAACCGTGGGCCACAGAGGAAACCGGGCAGGCATTTGTCGAATACGTAGCCGCCGGCAACGGTATTCTCATTCTGCATTCGGGAACGGCCCTCTACGACAATTCTCCCTCTCTTTGCCGCCTGATGGGTGGGGTTTTCACAGGCCACCCGGCGCAGTGCCCGGTGACAGTCGCGCCACTCGCCGCCCATCCGCTGACCGCCGGCTGTGCACCTTTTACGCTTATGGACGAACATTACATGATGGAGATGAACGATCCCGACGTGGATCTCTTCCTCCATTCGGAGTCTGAGCATGGAAGACAGCCGGCCGGCTGGACCCGCAGGCAAGGCAAGGGAAGGGTGTGCGTCGTGACGCCCGGCCACAACCCGGAAGTCTGGCGCCACCCTTCTTTCCAGGCCTTGTTGCGCAACTGTTTGTCGTGGTGCACGCCGAAAGGCAAACGAGGAGAGGAGCAGTGACCAAGGAAGCCCCGACGTTACCCCGCAGGCGGCTCGGCCGCACTGAACTTGATATTCCGGTAGTTCCGTTTGGCACGCTAGGATTCAGCAACAGTTTCGGTTTTGTCAGGGATGAGGATGCCGTCGGTCTCATAAGACATGCGATTTCGTTGGGGGCCAACCACTTTGACTGCTCCCGATGCTACGGGGATTCGATGCGCAAGCTGGGCCTGGCCCTGCGCGAGATCCCGCGTCAGGATATAATCATCACGGGGCGGCTTTGCTGTCACTCGGATGCGCCTTGGGGCGGCTATGGCGGTGCAGGAGAAGCCGATTACTCAGCAGAACGGGCGGTCCGCGATGTGGAGGACCAGCTGGTGCTGCTCGGGACGGATTACTTTGACGGGGTAATGATCCACGACCCCAATAGGATTGAGCCCACGCTGGCCAGAGCTGGTTCCCTTGCAGGTCTGTTGCAACTCAAGGCACGCGGCCTGGTGCGAAACGTTGGATATGGGATGGAACCGCACGACTTCCACTTACAAGCCATTGCAACGGGAGACGTCGACTTGATCCTCTGCTTCAACGACTATAATCTCGTCCGCCAGACGGCCGCGGACACGATACTGCCTGCTGCTGCCGCCGCCGACGTAGGCGTCTTGAACGGTTGGTCGATCCTGCGCGGACTGCTGACCGGGGCCGACATTGACAAGGTGAAAACGCAAAGACGCCACCGGGGCAACGACGACGCGGAGGCCGCGCGCGCTTACTGGAACTGGTCCCGGGAGGAACAGATCGATCTACTGCAGCTGGCCATCCAGTTCTGCTTGCGAGAAAAGCGCATCCATGGTAACCCGATCGGCAGCCTGAATAAAGAACAGTTGGAGGCCAACATTCGCGCCGCGTCGACGCCTCTGGACGAAAGCGTCTGGACCAGTTTTCAAGAGAGGTTCGGAATCGTAGTGTGAACGTGAGGCGTCCTGCACAGTGCAGCTATCTCACAGGGCAAGTCGTGTTGCAGGACGATTCGAAAAAACGTGCTCGTGAAACCAGCTCAGGAGACAAGCCATGACCCAAACACCACCGCCGGTGCCGCGCCGCCGGCTCGGCCGGACTGAACTTTCGGTCCCCGTCATTCCCTTCGGGACGCAGGGGTTCGGCAACCACTTCGGGTTTGTCAGCGACGAGGACGCGGTGGCCCTGATCAAACATGCGGTGTCGCTGGGCGTCAATCATTTTGACTGCGCTCGCTGTTACGGGGATTCTCTGCGCAAGTTGGGTCTGGCGCTGCGCGAGATCCCGCGCGAAGACGTCATTGTCACGGGGCGTCTCTGCTGCCACTCGAATGCGCCGTGGGGCGGCTACGGGGGTGACGGCGAGCCCGACTATTCAGCCGAACGAGTGATCCGGGACGTGGAGGACCAGCTGGAAATTCTGGGCACTGATTACTTCGACGGCATGCTGATCCACGATCCTAAGCGCATCGAACCTACCCTGGCCAAAGACGGCACGCTGGCCGGCCTGCTGCAGTTGAAGGCGAAGGGGTTGGTCCGCAATGCGGGATACGGGATGCGTGAGCACCATTTTCACCAGGAGGCGATCGCGACCGGCGACGTCGATCTCATCCTATGCTTCAATGACTACAACCTTATCCGGCAGACTGCCGCCGGGACCGTTCTGCGTGCGGCGGCGGAGGCCGACGTCGGCGTGATGAACGGCTGGTCGATTCTGCGGGGGCTGCTGACCGGCGCCGACATCGACAAGGCCAGGGAGCAGGGGCGTTACAGGAACGACGAGGACGTCGACGCGGCGCGGCGAATATGGCAGTGGTGCCGTGAAGAGGAGATTGATCTCTTACAGTTGGCGATCCAGTTCTGTCTGCGAGAAGATCGCATTCACGGCAACCCGATCGGCAGCTTGAACGCGGCGCAGCTGGAGGCGAATATCCGGGCCGCGGCCACGCCGGTGGACGAAAGCGTGTGGGCGAAGTTTCATGCGAAGTATGGCGTCGAAGCGTAGTCACAGGGTAGCGTTCCCGCGTGCGCGGCGGTCTCAAAGAGGCAAAGGGGCTTGATGATTTCGATTGACATGAAAAAGAGCCCTAGTTAAAAATACCGCTGGCAGGGTTGGGAGAGAGATTTGCTGATACCATTGCCAGAGCCGCGCGCAAAGTCGTCGTGTCAAACAGGATTTTCATTGGGATTCAGTAGGAACCGGTGGTCAAAGCTCTGGTCCGGCATTGGCCACCGTGGTCTTATTGCCAAGGGACTTTCGGAACAGTTCAGGCAGTAGATGTTCAGTGCAACCTTCCTCTGGGGCGCTCAGTGCCATTTACAGGCTCCTTAGAATTCTCAGAACAGGTTATTGTTGACTTCGACATATTCGATCTGCGACTCGACCTACGCCCCTCAGTTAAGACCTCTTGTTTACGAATGAGTACCATTCCCTTCGGCTCTTGTTCCCCCTTCCACTGGGCCCCAAGCCGCTAGACTGGCCAGGTAAACGTAAAATCGATCCATTTTGGCAAGACGCCATGAATGTTCCTGTTTCACCCGAGGCAGCCTGGTGGGAAAGGTTTGACATGAGAGTGATCGTTGGTTTATCATTCGGCGAGCATGGCCGGGAGGGTGGGATTTCCCGGTACCTCTCATCGAATCCGACGAAGGGCTCGACCACTCACGTACTCACCAACTTTGTTCTCGTAGGCCGCAAACGTGCAAACTTGTAGTTAAACCCTTTACCTAAGGAGAGTTACGACCATGCAGAAACGACAGTTCAGCAGGCGCGGATTCCTATCCTTGGCAGGTGCAACCGGTGGCGCCGCGTTACTCGCGGCCTGTGCTCCCGCGGAGGTTGAAGTCGACCAGTCGGCCGCAGCCGACGACTCGGGAGAGGCCATGCCCGACGTTGACCGCGTGCCGGTGCGCGTTTGGTTCGGAGGCAGTTATACGCCTACAGAATGGACCAGCCGTTCGGCGGAAAATCCCATCGTCGTCAACGCGCCCCGCATCCTCGCCGAGCGCTACCACGAAGCGAACCCCGGCACAGAGATCGTGTACGAAGAGGGCCCTGGCGGCGAGGACTATTTCGCCTGGCTGACGGCCGGGGCGACGGCGGGCACGGCGCCCAACCTGGTTCGCAGCACGCACAATTTTGCCGTGCAGAACGGTTGGGCAGTACCGATTGACGACTACCTTGCCCAGCCCAACCGCTACGCGCCGGATTATGATAAGTGGAACGATATCTTCTATCCGACCTTCATGAATTCGCTGATTCAACCGGACGGCAAGATTTACTGTGCACCTCTCGACAACATCTGGCCTAACATCGAAGTCGGGCTGGCCTACAACAAGGAAACGTTCGACAGCATGGGGCTGGAACCGCCATCGACGTGGAGCGCACAGATGGAGGTGTCCAGGGCGCTGAAAGAGGCTGGTGACGGCTTGGCACCCTGGCAGGTTGAGCAGGCGACCGGCAACCTTTGGCCTCTGGCGTTGCAGATCCTGCCTTCGATGATGCAACCGATCTGCCCGGATATGGACCTCAATGGGGACAAATTCGTTGGCGTAGATGAGGCGCTTCCCGCCTACCGCGCCGGCATCATCGGGCCCAACACGCCGATTTACAAGCGCGCTTTTGAAGAGATGTACGAGCTGGCAACCTACTGGATCGACGCTTTTAACACGGTCGACATCGATCTGCTCTGGCGAGAGGGCAATGTGGGGCTGCGTTATTCGGGGTCGTGGGAGTTTTCGCGCATGGCCAATGACCCCAATGTAACTTTCGAGAGAGGCTTTCTGCCGCCGCCGCTCCCCAACAGCAGTGAAATCCCTGCGACGGACACTACGCCAGGCGCGACCGACCCGCCGCGCACGACTGCCGGTGACGGAACGGTGCCCGGCGATCTGCTGACCGCCATCCAGGGATCAGAGTATGTCGCGATGGCGTCCTCGACGGAAAAGGACAGCAATCTGGAACAGTCGATCGATTTCTGGATGTTCCTCACCGAACCGCAGAACAACGCTTTCCTCGTCAATGAGAACCAGGCACGAATCTCTTCGGCCGTGGACGCGCCGCTCGGATCGATTTGGCAGGAGATTGCCACCTTCAAGTTGCCCCTCTATGAGTATGCGATAGCGTGGTGGGGCCAAGGCTGGTACTGGGACAATGACAACTTCATGCGATGGCGGCCGGTATTCATCGAGTGGATTACGGGCCAGATCGATGAAGCAACCTTCTACGAGCGGCAGGAAGAGGAGTTTGCCGCCGGCGCGCAGCGCTATGAAGAGATTCTGCAAGAGCAGACCTCCGACAGCTAGGAATCAGTACGAACCGGTGGTCAATGCTCTAGTCTGGCATTGACCACCGTCCTCGGACAACTGGCCGCTAATCACAGGTATTTGCCGACAATGGGAAGAGGACGGCTGCTGGCATTCGCCGCTATCGGTTTGCTGCTGGCGGCTATCGCGGCGGACTACGCACAGGCACAGGTACGCCTGCGCAACATCTCCATCTCCGGAGAGTTTGATCAGCCCAAGGTCGTCGCCGACGGGAAGAGCTCGATCATTTTGACTGTGCGCGTGACTGAAAACGGTCAACCGCGCGGCAACGCGCTGCTACAGGCATGGCTTGAATCAGGAGGCGGTCTTCTCATCCCGGAATGGAACTATACCGATGAAGATGGTTACGCCGAGTATACGTACACGCCGAACGCGGCGGGCCCCTATGATCTGCAGGAGGATACGATCGCGCATGTGATCGATATCAACGTCGGCCGTCTGTTCGAAGTCGATAAGCATTACCGCATTCAGATTCCTATTGAAGCGCCTCTGACCACGGACTAAGGATAAGGGACAGCTGCATGAGCAGTGCCCAGTCAACGCAGACAGATTCAGCGGCGGGCGGCCGCCGGTTTTGGAGAAGAAGGACCGAAGCTACGCCTCTCAGCTGGAGGGCGTTCCGCCGGTCGTGGCAGGCCTACGCGCTCCTCAGCCCGATCTTCATTCTTCTAATCATATTCGTCTACTATCCTCCTATCCTGGGCCTCGTTCGCGCGTTTTTCCGCTGGCGCCCCGGCGTACCGGCTACGTTTGTCGGCCTCGACAACTTCGTCACATATTTCACGTACGCTGAGACCCCGCATGAACTGGTCAACATCGTAAAGCTGTTGATATTCGGCCTCTTTGCCGGCATTGTGATGCCGTTCATCATGGCCGAGTTGATCTTCTTTGTGCGCTCAGCGGCCTTGAAGGAGCTATACCGTCTTCTGGTCATCATCCCTATGCTTGTGCCAGGCATCGTAACCGTGCTTCTGTGGCAGAAGCTCTACGATCCGTACCTCGGGCCGATCAATGACTTGCTGCGGGCAATGGGCCTTGAGCATTTGGCGCTGAACTGGCTGGGCGAGCACCGGATCGCCATCTATGCGATCATGTTTGTCGGGTTCCCGTGGGTGTGGGGGGTGGGCACGCTGATTTATCTGGGCGGGCTGGGCCAGATTTCCGACTCGGTATATGAAGCCGCAGCATTGGACGGCTGCACAGGCGTGGGGCGGGTATTGCGCATCGATATTCCGCTGGTGCTGGGCCAGGTACGGCTGCTGGCGATCCTGGCCATCATCAACGCAATCACCGCGTTCCAGAACATTCTTGTTCTGACCGACGGGGGACCGGGGTTCTCGACGATGGTGCCTGGGCTGACGATGTTTCATTCGGCTTTCCGCGCCCAGAAGTTCGGCTACTCTTCGGCTATAGGCCTCCTACTGTTCATCATTGCCATGTCGGGAACACTGATCATTAACAGGGGCATCCGGCCCGCGAACGAAGAGCTAAGGCAGTAGTGCATTTCAGTTTGACGCTGAATGCCGGGCAAGGGAGCTAAGCGACGGCCGGCAGCATTTTTTTGCGGGAAACAGACATGACGACCGAACTACAGAGGAGCCCGAACCGGCGCCCGCTGCAGATTTCCCAATTGGGCCTCCATCTTCTGATCGCCTTCCTGCTGCTCCTCTCGCTGGTACCGACGGCGATCATGATCAACCTGTCGTTCAAGAACGGGCTGCAGTACCGCTGGGAGCGCTGGACTCTGAGTCTGCCGTTGCGGGGCTCGAATTATTTGTCGGCCTGGGATGTAATCGACGCCTACATGATCAATACAGTGCTTGTGGCCGTGGTCGGTCTTGCCGGCGTGCTGATTCTCTCGCTGATCGGCGGCTACGTTTTCGCGCGCATGCGCTTTCCCCTGCGAGAGCCGCTCTACTACGCTATTATCGCACTGCTGATGGTGCCGTGGGTGCTCTCGTTTATTCCCGCGTACATGCTCTACAACAATCTGGGCCTGCTCAATACGCGCTGGGCCTTGATCATCCCAAACGTCGCCGGGGGCCCGATATTCGGCATCTTTCTGATGCGGGCTTTCATCACCGGCATACCGGAGGAACTGTATGAGTCGGCGCGGTGCGACGGCGCCGGCGCGTGGTCGCTCATCTGGCGCATCACGTTCCCCCTGAGCCTGCCGGGGCTGGCCACGCTCTCCGTGCTCAATTTCGTGGCGGAGTGGAACTCGTTCCTGTGGCCGCTGGTGACGATCAGCGACATGAGCAAGCAGGTGATCTCGGTCGGCCTGTTCCGTCTGTCGCGGACGACGAATGACCTGGTCGATTTCGGATCGGGCGGTCCTCTCTTCGCCGGTTATGTGCTGGCATCGATACCCCTTGTCGTACTCTTTATTGTGCTGGGCAAGTTCTACGTTGAAGGGCTGGTTGAGTCCGGCATCAAGATGTAGGCATCTCGAACAACTGCAACTGAACAATTGAAGATACCCTCACCCCGATTCGACACGGCTCTTGTGGCGTTTCAGTCGGCCAAACAGACAAGAAGATTCTGTAATTGGATTCGACGGACCGATCAGTTATTGAACCAAAAGGGGACGAAGACCATGCGAAGAGTGCGAGTTAGCCGACGGGAATTCTTGACGGTGGCAGGCGCGACAGGCGGAGCCGCGTTGCTGGCAGCTTGTGCGCCCGCGCCTGCGGAAACAGAAGAAGGGCAGGCCGCTGCACCGGCAATGGAGGACGTGGAGCTCCAGCTGGCAGGATGGCCGGGCCAGGGGCCGGAGCTAATTGAAGGTCTGGAGACATTCGAGGAAGAGAATCCAGGAATCAAGGCCACTTGGTTAGAGACACCTGGAGATTACCGGGCGAAACTGCTTTCCATGATCGCGGCCGGCACGCCGCCCGATACTGCCTTCAGCACCGACTACTACACTTTCGCGCGCGACGGACTCCTGATTGATATCACAGACATGCTGATGGCCGATCCGTTGTTGGGCGCGGAAGACTACTTCATCCAGCCGCAGGAAGAGGAGCGCTGCACTTGGGAAGGACGCTGGTACGGCATCGGCTCATGTTGGGTCTGCCACCACGTTTATTTCAATCGCGCCATCTTCGAAGAGGAGGGCATCGACCCGCCGAGCAACGATCCTGACGAAATCTGGACGTGGGACCATTTCGTGGACGTTGCACGCCAGTTGACGGTGGACGCGAACGGCAATCACCCCGGAGACAGTGGATTTGATATTGAGAACGTCGAACGCTGGGGCATGAACATCCCCTACTGGATGCACTGGTCATTCGTTCTTTCAAACGGCGGCTATGTGTGGCATCCGGATACGAGGCTTTACGGCTACGATCAGCCAGAAGCAATTGAGGCAGTGCAGAAGGTAGCTGACCTGGTGCTGGTAGACCAGGTAATGCCCAACTCTGCAACCTTCGAGGCGATCGGCATGGGCTTCGTGCAGCTGCTGGAGACGCGCACGATGGCAATGGTCATTGAAGGCTCATGGTCGATGGCCTATACACATGATATGCAGGAGCCATTGGGTACGGCGGTACTGCCTAAGATGAAAGTGCCCGCCACCTGGCTGTCGGCACATCTGCACACGATTATGCAGGGTACGAAGCACGTAGACGAATCCTGGAAGCTGGTCCGCTTCCTCAGCAGCCCCTACTACCAGGAGCTGTTCCTGGTCTCCGGCCTATGGTTGCCCAGCCAGACGGCGTTGATTACAGAAGAGGCGATGGACCGCTGGATGTCTCTTGAAGTACACCGGGAAGGTTACAGAAATATCGCTACCAAATGGGTGCCGGATTACGGGCACCCGATGTACGGGCCTCCAGGCGAAGGCGAGGCGAGCGGTTTCATCTGGCCTGCGCTGGACGCGGTCTGGATCGGCGACAAGACTGCCGAAGAGGCCCTGCTGGAGGCCACGCCAAAGGCGAACGAAGTACTGGAGAACGCGTAATCCGACTTTCCGCGGCGGGTGAATGAGGTCCGGTCAGGATCCTAGATCACGCGCCGCGCCTTGCCGGCCCTTTCCCACCCAGCGTTGTACCCGGATGAAAGAATGTCTGCGATAAACCAGAGGCTCAGCAGTTGGGGTCTGAATTCCCCCGCGGCCAGACGAAACATCACCGGTTACATCTTTATATCCCCCTTCATTCTTGGCGTCCTTATCTGGTTTCTTGTTCCGGCCGCCACCGCCGGCTGGCTGACATTTCAGAAGTGGAATCTGATCACGGCGCCGCGTTTTGTCGGCCTGGACAACATCGAGAACCTGTTTGAGGACGAGCTCTTTCTGCAGTCTCTGAAAGTTACCACCATGTACACCCTGGTGGCGGTCCCTCTCGGTCTGGTGCTGAGTTTCTTCATTGCGTTGCTGCTCAATACGAAGATACGCGGCATCAGCATCTATCGCACCATCTACTATCTCCCCAGCATTGTTCCGGCAGTGGCCAGCGCCGTCCTCTGGGCCTTCATTCTGAACTCGGAGTTTGGGTTGCTGAACGCCGGTCTGCGCGCAGTCGGCCTGCCCAAAATCCTGTGGCTGCAGGAACCGGAATGGGCCTTGCCCGCTCTGATTCTGATGAGTCTGTGGGGACTGGGAGCCACCATGGTGATCTACCTGGCGGGACTGCAAGGTATACCGGAGGTGTACTATGAAGCTGCTGAGATCGACGGGGCCGGCGCCGGGAACAAGCTGATCCACGTAACCATCCCTCTCCTGTCCCCCGTCATTTTCTTCAACCTGGTCATGGGCATCATTGCCAGTTTCCAGATCTTTACCGCGGGATACCTTATTACCAGCGGCGGTCCGCAAAACGCCACGCTCTTCTACGTCCTGTACCTGTATCGGGCAGGATTTCTGCACCTAAAGATGGGGTATGCGGCTGCCCTCGCGTGGGTGCTTTTCATCATTATCATGGGACTGACGGTGCTGATCTTCAAGTACGTGGGCAGCATGATTTACTACGAAGACACCCGTTGACAGGAAGTTCCAGAGAGAAGCAGGTATCAGGCGGGCCTCCTTTCGGGGCACTGGCCGGGAAGCGAAGGGCTGTAGAACGAAGTGATGAAGAATGTTGGGCAGCGGACTCTAATTCAACTGATCCTCCTGGTTGGAGCGATTCTTATGGCCCTGCCATTCCTTTGGATGGTAAGCAGTTCGTTGAAGCACGAACTTCACATATTTCAATTTCCGCCCCAGATAATCCCCAACCCGATACGCTGGCTGAACTACCCTGAAGCGCTGGCGAACCCGAATGCGATGCCGTTCCACATATACGTCAAGAACACGGTGATTATTGTCATCGTGCGTGAGGCCGCGGTCTTACTTTCGGCCTCCTTCTGTGCCTATGGCTTTGCGCGGCTGCGCTTTGTGGGTCGCGACATCTGGTTTGGCATAGTTCTTGCGACGATGATGGTGCCCTATATTGTTTTGATGGTGCCGACCTATGTACTCTTTGCCCGTCTCCAGTGGATCGATACGTTTCTTCCACTCACTGTACCGTGGTTCTTCGGAGGTGGCGCGTTTAACATTTTCCTGCTGCGCCAGTTCTTCCGCACGATTCCGGAAGAGCTGGCAGATGCGGCGCGAATCGACGGTTGCAATGAGTATGCCATCTATGCGCGCATCCTGATGCCCCTTGCCAAACCCGGCCTGATAGCGGTGGCGATCTTTACTTTTATCGATGGCTGGAACGATTTCATGGGTCCGCTGCTCTACCTCAACTCGCCGGAAAACTACACGGTTGCCCTGGGGCTGGCGCTTTTCCGGGCGGCCGTTGGCGGGTTTGGCTCTGCAGGCGGGCGCTCGCGCTGGGACTGGCTAATGGCCGCTTCGACGGCCATGGTAATTCCGGTCATCCTTGTATTCTTTGCTTTGCAGCGGTACTTCGTCAAGGGAGTCGTTATGACCGGGCTAAAGGGCTAAGGTCGGGACAGGCGCAGGGGGCGCAGAGGCAATGCGGTCACAGCCGCTGCCAATGCCTAGCCGGTATAATTCAAGAGGCGCAGAGAAATTTACTTAAGGAGTGCAGACTAATGTTCACGCAAGCTGAGATCGACCAGTTTCATCGCGACGGATTCATCGTGGCGAAGGGAGTGATACAGGGTGAGGAACTGGCGGCGCTGCGGGAGGCGGCGGACCGGGTGATGGAGGAGGGGATAGCGGGCGTCGATGAAAAAGGGCACCGGTACCGGCCGAACCCGGACGGCTCGCGCACGTATTTTCGCAGCGAGTTCATGTGGGACCGGGACCCGGTCTTTCAGGCGGTGACGGCTAATCCGTCGCTGCTGGCGCACTACGGTCAGCTGGTCGGACACCCGTTCATGCCGATCGTCGACTCTTTCGTCTGCAAGATTCCGGAAGGCGACGTGCCGGTCCATTGGCACCAGGACCCGCCGTTCGGCGACCCGGAGTGGCCCGATACACACCCGATCCCCAATATTGACGCCGACATCTACCTGGATCACTCGACGATCGAGAATGGCTGCGTCTGGGCGATACCGGGGCATCACCTGGTGGGCCACGTTGAGGTGGAAAACTATTCGGAGGAGATGCTGTTCGATGAATTGGGCGCGGTGCCGATAGAGTTGGGGCCGGGCGATGTCAGTTTCCACTGCCTGTCGGCTCCGCACGGCTCTGCTGGGAACCGGACCGGCGACCTGCGCCGGACTTTTTACGTGCATTACATGAACTCCGAGGTGCAAAAGGAATGCTACGGGCATCTTGGCTATGTCCAGCAGCTGGAGAAGGAACGCGGTCTGTTTGACGCGCGGGCATTGGCGGCGGCACAGAAGATGATCGATGCGCGGGTGGAGTTGGGCTATGGCGGTCTGGATGGAAGCGACGTGCGGCTGATGGAGGAAGGGTTCGAGTTCACGGGGCAACCCAGGACACCGCCTAGGCACTGGGGCCCGCTGATAGCCGCCATGTCAGAGGACGAGATCCGGCGTAAGAAGCGCCTGACCTTTTTGACGCCGGCAAAGTAACCCAGGCGACTTGCTCAAGTCCCGGCCGCGTTCTAATGTGTGACCGGCTTCTGTCGCGAAATTCCTCTTGCCTTCAGCAGGCTTCCCGCATGGCGTCCATTTCGCACGCTTGTGGTGGATAGGCAGGTGGGCCGCCGCTAACCTTGTTTCATTCCCGTTAGAGACAAAAGTGCAAAGGGAATGCAGTGCTTTCTTGAGTGGGAGGTAGGCGCGTGTTCACACAAGCAGAGATCGATCATTTTCACCGCGACGGTATCATCGTTGCCAGGGGTGTCATTCAGGGCGAAGAGCTGGCGGCTCTGCGCGCAGCAGCCGATCGCGTCGTAGAAGAAGGGATGGCGGACACTGCCCAAGCCGAGCATCGCTACCGCGCCAATAACCAGGGTGTCCCGACCTACTTCAGAAGCGAAAGAATGTGGGACCGCGACCCGGCATTCCAGGCGGTGACGGTTAACCCGACGCTGCTGACCTGTTTTGGTCAGTTGATCGGGCATCCCTTCATGCCGGTGGTAGACTCTTTTGTCTGCAAGATTCCCGAAGGGGATCTCCCTATTCACTGGCACCAGGACCCGCCGTACGGCGATCCGGAATGGACGACGACGCACCCCGTTCCCAACATTGATGCTGACATCTATTTGGACCATTCGACTGTCGAGAACGGGTGTGTGTGGGTGATCCCAGGACACCACCTGGTGGGCCACGTGGAGGTGGAGAACTTTTCCGAGCAGGCCCTGTTCGAGGAGCTGGGCGCGGTGCCGGTTGAGATGGAGCCGGGCGATGTCAGTTTTCACTGCATTTCGGCGCCGCACGGCTCGGCCGGCAACCGCACAGGCGACCTGCGCCGCACATTCTACATACATTACCTGAACGCGGAAACGCAATACCAGTGCTACGGCCAAAAGGACAGGATTCAGAAACTGAAAGACAGACAGGGCCTGTTCGACGCCCGCGCGCTGGCCGCGGTCCAAGAGATGATCGCCACACGCAGTGCGCTGGGTTATGGCGGCCTGGAAGGAAGCAGTTTACGCCTGAATGAGGAAGGATTTGAATTCACTGGCGAACCAGGGACGCCG
This sequence comes from Caldilineaceae bacterium SB0661_bin_32, assembly GCA_009841235.1. Classification (GTDB taxonomy): domain Bacteria; phylum Chloroflexota; class Anaerolineae; order Caldilineales; family Caldilineaceae; genus Bin5. The sequence continues at coordinate 33,950 of VXMH01000033.1, forward strand.
CCGCGATATTGGGGTACGTTGATCGCTGCCATGTCCGAAGACGAAATCAGGCGCAAGAAAAGCCTCGCCTATCTGACTGAATCCGAGTAATCGACGGCGCCTTGCGTTCCCCGACTGGATTTGAAAAGAGAGCGAGAAAGCAGTCGATTCCTTCTACTGTGTCGACGGCCGTCGCGCCTTAGCGGACTTTGCCGGATGAGTCACTTTTCTTGCCATGTTCCCGTACGATAGCTGCGATCTGACACAAGACCTTCGACGCCTAGGTGTCGAAGCGGGCGATATCCTTTTTGTTCACTCCTCCTTTAAGTCGCTCGGGCCGGTCGAGGGTGGGGCTGAAAGCGTGATCCAGGCCATGGAAGACGCCATCGGGCCGGAAGGGCTGTTGCTGATGCCCTCATTCAACCTGATAAAGTGGGAGTTGCGGCCTGAGACGTGGGATATCAACAGCACACCTTCTACGGTCGGATGGATAACTGAGCGGTTCCGACAGCTGCCGGGCGTCTACCGTTCAGACCACTACTCTCATTCGGTGGCGGCTCGGGGAAGAGGGGCGAAAGCGTTTGTCGGAGGGCATCTTCGTGATGAGGGGTATGGTTCCCATTGGGACCGCAAACCGTGGGGGAAGACTTTCGGCCTGCATTCACCCATGTACAGAGCGTATCAGGCCGGTGGAAAGCTGCTGATGCTGGGCGTGGACTACTACACTTCGACCTACGTCCATCTGGTCGAAGCGATGTACTGGCACACGTTGCGGGCCCAAAGCCGGGACACGGAGCGGGAGCCTGCATTCCCAGCATTGGACCGTGTCAGGTTGGGCGCTTTCTGGGATCGTTTCGGGGGCCCGCAACACGGACGCGTTGGAGACGCAGACTGCCGGCTGTTTGGGATCCGAGGCTACGTCGACGCACTTCTGGCCGAGGTGGAAAAGGATCCGCGGCCCTACTTGCGCTGAAGGTTGACTCTACCGTCGACTAGCCCCTGAGCCTATGAGCCGGCAAGCGCACTTCCTCTCTCAATCAGCCGTATACTTTGGCAGTCTCGGGGTATGGTCACGGACCATACGGGTCGTGCGCTTCTGCAGCGGCAGTTCGACGCGCGCGCCACCCAGGAGATGGGATTCGATGATGCCGAAGATGAGTTCGTTGCCGGCGCGGGCCGCGCGTACGCCGCCCCTGGGGGGTTGGCCGGTGTCGAGGGCATGGACAAGGTCCTGGACGGCCCGCAGCGTGGAACTGGTTGGGGGCGTCTGGGGAGCCTCCGCGATCCGGAGCTCGTTGCGCCCGCGCAGACCGACCGGCGCGGCTTTACGCACCTGCCAATCACTGCCGTCGCCGAAGGCGGTAATTGTGCCTTCGGAACAGATCGCTTCTGTTTCGGACGCGCGGGCGGTGAGAAGGACGTGGGCTTTTACCCCATTTTCAAACTGAATGGTCCCTTCCCCCTGCGGGTCGCCGGTCAGAACGTCTCCGTCGATCAGGCTGTCGCCTTCAGGAAGATGACCTTGCACCCATTCGGCCGGCGCGTCGTCGTTGAGCCTCAGAACCAGATCGAGAAAGTGGCTGCCTGTATTGAACAACGTGCCGACGTTATAGATGATAATGTGCTGCAGGTCGCCCAATTCTCCGCTGTCGATGATCTCCTTCATGCGGTCGTACTTGGTATCATAGCGCCGGTTGGTGCCGAGATTGAGTATGGCGCCGTTCCTCTCAACCGCCTCGACCATTGCATCGGCATCGGCCATTGAGGCGGCCATTGCTTTTTCAGCATAGATTGCTTTGACGCCGCTGTCGGCGCAGGCGACGACGATCGCGGCGCGCGGCTCCGGCTGCGTGGCTACGCTGACGATGTCCAGGTCCTCTTTGGCGAGCATCTCGCGGTAGTCAGTGTACTGGCCAGCCGCGGGCACGCCGTGCAGTTTGCCGAACTCTGCCATGACGTCGGTACGCAGGTCGGCGCAGGCGACGAGGTCTGTGCGGTCGCAGGTTGTGTAGCCGGCGGCGTGTGAGTAGGGCAGCGCGATTCTGGCATAGCCGACCACTTCGTTGTCGATGAAGCCGCCCATGCGGCTGCAACCGATTACGGCGGCGCGGTAAGTTTTCATTATTGTGTTCCCCCTGTGTGTTCCCGCTCGCGCAGGGTCTTGCATAGGAATTCGGGAAATCCGCCCGGTCAGCCAAGCGCATTGATCCTGTCGCGCAGCTCCTGAGTCAGCCCCATTTCTTCGGCCTGGAAGGCCTGATCAACATGGGACTTGCTGCGGCAGCCGATCAGGACCGAGGTGATTCCGGGTTGACCGATTACCCAGGCCAGCGCAAGCTGTACCATTGAGATGCCGGTATCAGCAGCCACTTCACGCAGGCCCTCCATGCGGCGCATGGAGGCGTCGTTTTCGTAGATATCCCAGTGGTCGGGCATGACGTCGAAGCGGGTCCCCTCGGGTGCTGTCCAGGTCTTGGTGTACTTGCCGGTGAGGAAGCCGGCGCCAAGCGGGCTGTATGAGATCACGCCGATGTTCTGGTCAGCACAGAATGGGAGGACTTCGGCCTCAATATCACGGATGGCAACGTTGTAGTTTGGCTGAACAGATACCATGGGCGCCCAACCATTCACGTCGGCAATCCATAGCGCTTTACATAGCTGCCACGAGGCGAAATTGCTGCTTCCGACGTAGCGTATCTTGCCCTGCTCCACAAGCGTGTTGAGGGCATCCAGCGTTTCCTCGAAAGGTGTGCCGTCGTCGTAGGCATGGAGCTGGTATAGATCGATGACGTCGGTCTGCAGCCGGCGCAGGCTATCTTCGGCGAACTGCAGGACACGTTCCCGGCCCAATGGCGGCGCGATTTTTGTCGCCAGCACGACTTTCTGGCGGTTACTGCCGCGGGAGAGCCACTGGCCCAGTACCTTTTCGGAGCCGCCGGCGGAATAGACTTCGGCGGTGTCGATCAGGTTGATATCCTTGTCCATGGCGTAGTCGAGAATCGAAAAGGACGTTTTGGCGTCGATTTCGCGGCCGAAGGTCACGCTGCCCAAGCCGATTGAACTGACGTTGAGTTCGGAGTTACCCAACTGGCGAAATTCCATCTTCTAAACCTCCCTACATTCCTGAGTGGATACGTTCTGTCTCGGATTCGCTTGCTGCCGGTCCCGGACTGACGCGCTGGCCGCCCGAACTGTCTGCCATCAATCATGAAGCTTCCCGAGTTCAAATCTGTCGCATCCTTTTGGCTGCGGCCTCCAGGTCGGCTTGCCAGTAACTCGGATTGAGCAGCTCGGGATCGTCGATGCGCAGCTGGCGCAGTTCATGGAGCATGTCGGGCGAGAGCGTCGTGCTTGCCGCCTCCAGATTTTCTTCGAGCTCTGCCTCGGTGCGCATGCCGACGAGCACCGAGCCGATGCGCGGTTCGGCCAGTGCAAAGGCGATGGCCGCCTTCGCCGGCGTGAGGCCGCGGCCGGTTGCGTGCCGAGGAACTCTAACGGCGTCGGCAACCAGCTGGCGGAATCGCCTTGAGCGTGCTTTCAAGGGTTCAAGCCAGTCGGGCAGGTAGTCGGCGCGTTCGGTCAAGACCCCTTGCAGCAGGACCGACCGCACCATTACGCCAACTTGCCTCCTTCTGGCCGTAGGAAGGACTTTGTTCGCCAGGCGCTGGTCGAAGACCGAATAGGTGACCTGAATCGCGTCGAACAGTTCCAGATCAAGCGCGGCGAGGGGTAGATCCGGGCCGTAAAATGAGCCGCCGCGCCAGAGAGTCATACCGCTTGCGCGTGCTTCAGAGAAGACCTGGGCTACGAGCTCGGCCTGGTCCAGCAGATCGGCGTCGACATTGTGGATCTGCCAGATGTCAACGTAGTCGGTTTGCAGGGAACGGAGACTGTTCTCAAGTCCGGACAGCATGGCCCGGCGCAGGGCTTCGCCGCGCAACGTCTTTCCACCGGCTTGCACTGTCGCCTTTGTTGCCAGCACGACCCTCTTGCGTCGGCCGCGAAGGGCACGGCCGAGGACCGCTTCGCTGTTCCCATACGCCTGGGCCGTGTCAATGAAATTGATGCCGGCGTCCAGCGCCGCGCCGACCAGGCGTTCGGCGGCGGACGACGAAGGGCGGCCGTACTGGCCGGGGACGGGGATTCCGTAATCCATCCCCAGTTCGACTGTGCCCAAGGCGATTGGTGAAACGGAAAGACCAGTTTGTCCAAGTGTGCGATAGTGACTTCGGTTCATTGGCAGATGCGCGCGGCTCGAGGCCGGTGGGTGGTACAGGTTCTGTTAGCTACTCTTCGGTCAAGGGTAGCTCGTGGATAGGTAGCGCGCCCGACATGTACTCCCGTTCCCACAGGGCTACGGTCTCCTTGACGAATTCGTCCACCGGTGTGTCGATCCCATGTTGGGTCATCAGCTGCGGCAGCCATTTGTGGCCGAAGGCGACGTGCTGCCGTTCGTCGGCCATGTCGTAGCTGACGAACTGGGCGGAAAGACGGTCGCCGGTTTCGGCGTAGGCGGCCATCTGCTCGTGGCGGTGGGGGAAGGCGTGCGTCTCGTTGCCCATCGTCAGGAGACAGTATTGGGTGGCGGCGTCGTACTGGCTGCGCCAGGTGTAGATGCGCGTGTTCTGGGGGACCTTGGTATAGTCGCGTCCGTGCTGGGCCAGCCACTCGATGCCCAGCTTGCAGTGCCGGGTCTCGTCGTAGCAGTGGCGGGCGCTGTCGTAGGTGAAGGCCCAGGGCATGTCGGGTGACAGGTGGATGATGAGCGCGACGGTTTCGGCGGCGAGCATCTCCTGGCTGTAGCTTTCGAAGTCCCGCAGACGCTGGGTTGCATGATCGACGTCCGTTATCCGTTTGCCGGCGTCGCGATTGACCAGACTGAAGCGGCTGTCGCGGGCGGCGTCGCGGGGGCATTCGAAGGCCGTGCGGCATGCGGCCGGCGCCGGTCTTTCTTGCCGGTCTTCGCGGCCGGAGACTCCCCCGGCTGCGGCAAGCAGGTCGGCGATGTAGGTTTCCCATTCGTCTGGCGCATGGTCTGCCAGTGCCTCTTCTGCCCAGGTGAGTTGCAGCTCTTCATCAATCAGGATGTGTTTGAAGGCGTAGAGGGTCGGCGCGTCGGGATTGGCGAAGGTCTGATCGCAGTGCCAGCGGTAAGTTTCAACCAAGGCCGGTTTGATCACGCGAAAGAGGCCGGCCAGGAGGGCGGCTTCGTTGGGCGCATGAAGGGCTTCGGCCATCAGGTGTTCGAGCGCGTCGTCGCCTGGCGGGCGGAAGGCGGGCGTCTGGATCTCGCGCAGGCGCTGGTAGAGATGCTGAACGTGCTGGGCATCTTCCCAGAGCAGGCGGCCCATTGCCAGTTTCCAGTCCATGTTGGCGGTGCCGGGCAGCCAGGCGGCCAGTATGCGCAGGGTCTCGTATTCGATGAAGCGGTAGCGGTTTAGCAGTTGCTTGTTGTGAGCGAAGTCGATCTGCTCCGGCGGGGACAGTACCTGCATTATCCTCCTCCTTACTCGATTTCCAGGAGCGCGGCGGCGTTGCCGTAAAAGATGTCCTCGACCTGGCGCTCGCTCAGCTTCAGCCGGTCGCAGGCGAGGCGGAGGCTGCGCAGCGATTCGAGGCCGATGAGGACAGGCTGCAAGGAGATGTGCTTCTCGTCCAGGTCCATTTCATCGGCGTAGAGCCAGTGGAAGGAGTCGCCGATGGCAACGCAGCGGCCGCGCGTGTGGCTGACGTGGAAGTCGGTGCCGTACATCAGCTTCTCATGGCCCATCGTCTCTACAATTGCCTCGAACGCGCCGGCCTCGGTCACCGCCGACGTGTCGAACCAGACGTTGTCCAGGCCGCGCAGGCTTTCGATGCCCTCGATGGTATGCCAGGGGTTGAAGCCGCGGGCGGCGTGGGCGAGGATCAGCCGCATGTTGGGATAGGACTCGCAGTAGCGCCGGATGGTGACCTGGTTGACCGGGTCGGCGAGGGCGCGATCGCGTACCATGTGCAGCGTGATGGTCAGCCCCAGCGTGTTGGCCGCGGCGACGTGCTCCTCGGGCAGATAGGCCTCAATGGGCGCGGTCCAGGTCGGATCGGCGGCGGTGTAGGCGCCGGCGCCGGATTCGGGCGTGCCCAGGAGCGGATTCAGCGGGGCCATGGTGTGGTAGCATTTCAGGCCGGTCATGCCCAGGCGGCGGACTTCGTCCAGGATGGTCTCGGCGTCCATATCGGGCGAGATGATCAGCTGGCCGCGCGATTTGGCTGCCAGGGGCGAATCGCCTTGTATTTCTGCGGCGATGAATTCATTGTTGGCCTGGCGGTCGCCGAGAAAGACGAGTCCAAAGAAGAGGCCGCCCACGACGCGTCCTCCCGGATGCAGCCACTCCGAGTACCGTTCAAACTCGGCGAGGCCCAGGCGGGGCGGCGTCGTTGCCAGCCCGGCGGGTGGGCCACCGTCCGGATAGTGCTCGTGGCAAAAGAGATGCGCGTGGGCATCGATGATGCGGTCAGGCAGGAAGGGGAGGATCTCCCTATGGAGAAATTGCCGATCTTCCTCTTTGAACTCGTGCGAAAACATGGCAGGTATCCTGTGGCCTATTTCCTGTACAGGTCATCCCACTGGAGGCATGAACTTATCGGACCTGGCGGCGGAACGGCTCCTTCTTGAGGTTGACGGTGAGCAGGTCGTCGAGATTGCCGTGCTCCAAACCGGCGCGAACGACCTGGAGGGCCTCAGCTGCCGCTTCACCGGTCAGGCGGATATCGTCATCGGTGTGGGCAAGCGTAGCCTTGAAGCTCATATAGGAATGCACCCCGCGTTTGGCCATCTCCTGGATGAAAAGAGTAGAGACCTTGCGGGGATCGACGTCGTCAGGCGTATTGAGGGTCACGGTCGGACCGGTATGCAGGCCGGTGCAGGCGCCGTCCAACCCCGATTCCTCTATAGCTTTATTCAGTGCAGTGCGCAGGTTCTCGCCAATCTCCTTGAAACGCCGGGGGGACTCGCGGCGCTTCAGCTCGCGAATCGTTGCGAGCGAGGCGGCCAGCCCGATGTTGTCGCTCCAGTACGAGCTGGAGATGAACATGTGCCTGGCCGGTCCCATTACCTCTCGCGAGCCGACCACTGCGCCCATGGGGTAGCCATTGGACATCGACTTGGCGACTACTGTCATGTCGGGTGTTACGCCGACGGCCTCCTGCACGCCGCCGACGGCGATGCGCCAGCCGCAGGAGACTTCGTCAAAGATGAGGACAACGTCATGGTCGGCAGCCAGCTGCTTTACCGCTTCCAGGTAACCAGGGGGCGGCAGCTCCGAGCGGGCCGGCTCCATCATGATGGCGGCGACCTCGCCGGCATGTTCTTCAAGCAGCGCGGCCAGCATCTCCAGGTCGCCGTAGATAAAGGGGACGACGGTGCCTTCGAGGGCCTTGGGCACGCCGATCGGCTCGATGCCGGCGAAGGGGTATTCCCCGCTCTCGGGATCGACGCCGAAGTTGGCGGCCTGGTACCAGTCGTGCCAGCCATGATAGCCGCAGAAAAGGATCTTGTCCTTGCCGGTGGTGCCGCGGGCGATGCGCACGGCCATGGCGCAGGCATCGCCGCCGCCCTTGCAGTAGCGCACCATTTGCGAACTGGGAATCGTGTCGTTGAGCTCCTCGGCCAGCTCGATCTCGAGCGGGCTGTTGGCGGAGAAGAGGCTGCTGCGGTCGATCTGCTCCTTTACGGCCGCGTCAACGACTTCATCGGCGTGCCCCAGGATGATGGCGCCGACCGCGTTCATCCAGTCGATGTACTCATTTTCGTCGACGTCGATGAAGCGGGAGCCCTTGGCGCGCTGGGCGTATATGGGGCTGGCGCCGTGCGCGAACTGGTCGGCGCGGCGGCTGATCAGCTGCGTCCAGCCGGGGATCAGTTCGCCGGCCTGCTCGTAGAGGTCAAGCGATCGGGAGACGTCATGTTGGGCCGCATTTGGGAACGAGGTCATTTTGGCCTCCGCTTTTCATGTGAGTAGATGCTGTACCGGCGACTCGAGGACAGGTCTTACTCCTGCCAGTTGAAGATTACGCCCAGCATGTTTTTCTCGCGATGGTAGGCCATCTCGTAGGCTTCAACCATCTCGCTGTAGTGAAAACGGTGCGTGATCAGTCGGCTCGGTTCCAGTAGCCCATCGGCCATGAGGGAAACGACGTGGTCGGCGATGTTGTCCCAGGCGTAACGGTCGGCTGTGTTGTAGGGGTCCGACCCGCCGTCGGGATAGAGATATCCTGCCCGCTGGGAAACGGCGATCAACGATGTTCCTTTGTTATAGAAAAGCTCCATGGCGAGCGGGTTGAAGTCCAGCGGCGGTTCGCCGCGGCCGAGCAGACTGACGACGGAGACGCGGCCGCCGGGACGGACGATCTCCATTGAGGTGCGGAAGGCGGGCCAAGGATTGGCTGTGAGAATGACGAGATCGATACCCTGGCCGCGGGTGAATTCGTCGAGTTTCTCGTCAAGCTGCGGATCATTGTAGAGGAAGTTGGCGTGCGCGCCCATTCGCTCCGACATTTCGATGCGGACGGGGCTGTTGGCGATGCCGACGACGCGACCGCCGAAGAGCGGGCCGAGAGCGATGGCGCCCAGGCCCAGGACGCCTACTCCGACTACTGCCACATTTTCACCGGGCCGGAACTGGGCCTTGTGGTAGCAGTGGGCGCTGAGAGCATAGAGATGGGCATAGACGGCATCCTCGTCGGCGACGCCTTCGGGTATGGCGACCAGGCTCTCCGACTCGGACATTATGTATTCGGACTGGTGGGGGGCGCGGGTGACGACGCGATCGCCGACTTTCACGCGGGTGACCTTACTGCCGGCGGCCTGCACGATGCCCAAGTTGCTGTCGCCGACCCAGCGCGGGTATCCGGGGGCGCCGGGGACCTGGTCTGCGCCTTCGTAGTTGCCGCGGTCGGTACCGATTTTGAGGGCGGAGATACGGGTCTTCACCCAGATCTCGTCGTCGGCGAGCTGGCTGGCGTCCAGATCCTGCTCTTCGATACGCAGATCACGCGGGCCATGCAGGATAGCTATTTTCATGCTCGGTTGCCTTTCACGAATGTCATCGGGAGCGCTTGGAGGGATAGCTCACGCGCCGGGCACGCCGTCCAAGTCTTCACTACAATCTTTCAGCACGTTCATCAGGCTGAAGTCCCCGCCCCAGGGGACCATCTGCGCGCCTTGATCGCGGAAACGCTTGATTTCGTCAACAGAGGCGGCGGTGATGCCCCAGATCTTGCCATGCTTTGCGGCCGCGGCGGCGACGGTATCAATGGCTTTTTCCATTGACATTTGACCATCACCCTGCGTTGCGATGCGGAGCGAAAGATCGGCGGGACCGATGAACAGGCCGTCGATACCATCGATGGAGGCGATCTCTTCGGCGTTGGCCACTGCCTGGAGGGTTTCGACCTGTGTGATGAGGAAGGTCTCCCGGTTGGCGTCGGCGTTGTAGTTGCTCTGAGGGTCCCAAGCCTCGATACCAAAATCAGCGTCAAGGCCGGCTCCGTCCATGCCTCGGTTGCCCAAGGGGGGAAACCTGACGGCCTGGACCACGTCGGATGCTGTCTGAGGGTCGGAGATCAGGGGCATGAGGAAGCCGCTGGCGCCGTCCTCCAGGTACCGGTACAGTTTGGTTCTCTCCAGGGTGGGGGGCCGGACCATGCAGTCGATGTCGTTATGATAGCACATCATGATGATGGCCTGTACTTCGCGGGCGTCCATTGGGCGGTGTTCAAGGTCAAACCAGATGCCGTCAAACTTGTAGTGGGCAGCGTAACGGATGTAGAAGGGCAGGTAGTGGCCGAGGCCGCAGACGCGGGCGAAGCCGTCATTGCGGAACTTCTGAAGCATCTTGCTCTTGCGCATGTCGATTCCTTTGTGTGACAGCATGAATTGCGCCGCCGGATACGACGCAGATTGAAAGCAGGCCGGGTCAGACGAGACCGGGGTCGATTCTGGTCCAGTGTATGTCCATAGCTTCGTCAGAACCTGCATAATATACGACGAGAACGGTCCCGTCGGCCAGAGTCTCGGCATAGGGAAGGCCGAAGGTCCACAGGCTCATCTCGCTGAGCAGTTCGCTCGTGCTGTCGGTCTGGTCGCCGGGGTCCTGTTCCTGGCTGTAGATGACGACCTCGGATGCCGGATCAAAGGGGGCGTCGATCGCGGGGGCAAGCCGGGCGCGGATCGAGCGGCTGCCGAACCTGTCCACGTAGGGCAGGAGGACGCGGCCGTCGGCCAGCATGGCCGGGCGCGCGGCCTGGTCGGCGAAACCGAGGTCTTCGGCGTCGGTCCAGGTGCGGCCGCTGTCGGTGCTGATGCGGCGGTGGATGTTCAGGTAGCGGGCCGTTTCTGTGTCGTAGGTCCAGGAGAAGGTAGCGACGCGTCCGTCGGGGGCGACGCCGCAGCGCAGGTCCCAGTTGAAGATACGGCCGCCGCGGTCCTCGCCGGCTACGACCGGTTCTGCCCAGCCCGGGTCTACGGCCAGCTTGCCTGCGGGGCCCGGGCTTGAGGACGACGCTTGGTAATCATGGCGGTGCATGAAGACGACCTTCTGCATCCAGGGTGAGGCGTCTTCGTAGTGTTTGTTTGTCTCGATGCTCAACGCCAGCGAGCCGTCGGCAAGCTGGAGGACGGGCGCGGTGAGGCTGGGGGGTCCGATCTCTTCAGGCATGGGAACGAGCCGCCAGGGAGACCAGCTTTCGCCGCCGTCGTTCGAGTCGGCCAGGAGGACCTGCATGGGCAGGCAGCCTTCGGTCTCCTCATTGAAGAGGCCGCCGCCGGGCCAGGTCGTGCGGTCGATCCACATGGTCGCGCCCAGCAGATGACCGGGAGAGAGCTCAGTCAGATAGCAGACACGCAGGGAGCCGTGGAGGCCGTCCAGGGTCGGGTTTCCGAAGGGCTTCCAGGGTTCGCTCCAGGTGCGACCGCCGTCGGTCGAGCGGACGAATTCGACGGTTTCGTCGTCGGCATCCTTAGTCGTTCCGGTACGGTAGGTCGCCAAAAAGATACCGCTGTCGAGGGAGATGATGGTGGGAAAGGTGAGGATAGCGCGGGATGTACCGGGCTGGCCGCGGCTGAGAGTACCGCTGTCGGTGATCTGCATTATGTATTTCGCTCTTGGTTCGTTTGCGGATGGAACAGCGGCGTTTCCGCGCCCACTGGAAATCGTGGTGGATCGAATAGGGGTATCCTACACCAGTTTTGCGCGCAATGCACAACGCCAATTACCTTCTTGAGGGACAGCCGGCTTTCCCTCCTCAGGCGAAATCTGCTTTTTTCACGACTCGGTCTTTATGTTGGTCAGTTGGCACATCTGTTTTGGTTTTACCTAAGTGATCGCGCGCGTCGTCGAAATTGGCGTTTTGACATGGGACTAATGTGATGCTATAGTGCCGCCCAATCACATCGCCAAGCCACTTGTCCCAGACCGTTTTGCCATTACTTAACACAGTACATAGCCCCTGTTACGCATTGGGTTTGGAGTCGGCCTGTACCCCACTGGTACAGTTCGTTAGCATTTGAAGCAATCCTACCTTTTTCTCATAAACCAGCACATTCAAGGAGGAGACGTTGATGTTGTCGAAACACAAGATCCCCAAGACGTGGATCATTCTGATGGCGCTGATGGCGATGGTCCTTGCCGTCTCGGCTTGCGCAGCGCCGGCAGCGGCGCCGGCGGCCGATTCAGGAGAGATGGCCGCTGACAGCGATGACGAGATGATGGAGGAGATGCACTTCCGCGCGACGATACCGTTCTTCGCGCAGGACTGGTCGCCGTTGCGAGGCGGCGGCTGGAATATGCACTACCTGGCATTCTGGAACGCCGGGCCGATGTATATTGACGAACATGGCGAACTGCATGCGTATGTCTTTAACGAATGGACCCCGAACGAGGACATGTCGCAGTGGACCTTCAAGATCGACCCGGACGCGGTCTTTTCGGATGGCAGCTCAATAACTGCTCAGGACGTGGTGGCGACCTGGAATCTGATCGCGCATCCCGCTACCACGCACCAGCGCGTCACTTTGTTCATGACCGGTGTGGTTGGCTTTGAGGACGTGTTCAACGGCGAGGCGATGACGATGCCCGGTGTGGTCGCCCTGGACGACAGCACGGTGCAGGTGACGTTGGAAGGGCCTGACCCGCTGTTCCACAAGAAACTGGCCACCAACCTGATTGGCCCGGTCAAGGCTTCGGTTGCGATTGGCGAGGACGGCTTCGAGATTGCCGAATGGTGGCACCCGAAAAACAACCCCGTGACCAGCGGACCCTTCATGCCCGACGAGATGGACCTGAACAAGGGTGTGGTCACCTTCGTGAAGAATCCGAACTTCTGGGTGGCGGAACCGATGTTGGACAGATTTACGGTTACGTCGATTGAAGACAGGACGATCGTGACGACAATGCTGGCCAATGGGGAACTGGACCAGGGTTGGCCGCCCAATGACGCCGCATCACAGGCGCTGCTGGGAGCGGACTACTTTGAGTGCGGCCAGGCACCCGGCATCGGTGGATTCTTCTTGAATCCCACGATAGAACCGACCAGCGACCTCAACTTCCGCAAGGCGTTGGTCCTGGCGGTAGACAGGGAGCAGATCTTCAATCTTTCCAGCCCTGACGGCAGTGGCTGGGTACCGACAGGTGAGCCGCTGCGAGCATTGCCCGGTGCGGATCCCAACTTTGTACCGCATCCTTTCGATCCTGAGGCTGCCAAGGAAGCGTTGGCGGCGTCCGCATATGCTGATGCGGCCGACGTACCCAAGATGATCATGGCCGGCGTGAGCAGCCCCGGGACGGAGGTTCTGGCGCAGTACATGGCGGAGCAGTGGCGCCAGCTGTTCGGCATCACGGCGATCGAGATGAGCCCGCAGTTTGACAGCTGGGAAGGCCCCGGCGCGCCGGCGCTTTTCCGTGACGGCGCCGGCGTGCGTGTTCCCGATGCGGCGTTGATGCTGCTCGGTTCGCTGCACTCCTCTTCCAACCTGGCCCGCAACATCATGGGCGGCTACGCCGATCCTGAGGTGGATGCGCTGATCGAAGAGGCAGTCACCCTGGGAGCGGATGATCCGAACCGCATCGCGCTGTCACAGCAGGCGCAGCAGGTATTCCACGACCAGTATATGGTCATTCCGATCGGCACAGGTTGCGGCGGCTCGGTCAAGGGTGGCGCAATGCCTTGGGTACATGGCACGCGGCGCAACGCCGACGCCCAGTTCGTCGAGCCTTGGAAGATCTACATCGAGCATATGGAGTAACTTTCAGCGAAGGCTGAAATCGTAGTATTGCAAGGGCAAGGGCGTCAAGCAGCCTATGGCGCCTTTGCCCGCGTATTCCGGTCAAGCCCGCACCATTTCCCTTGAGGGCAGTTTCGCCTCACACCGGCACCAGGAATCCCGTTATAGTATCCCAGCTCCGGCATTGAAGGATTAGCAATGGGTCAATACGTCCTGCGCCGCATTCTTTATTGGATCCCGGCACTTCTGCTGCTGGCGCTGTCCGTGTATGCGTTGGCCTTTTTCGGCGCGGGGGATCCGATCAAGTTGATGTTCCTGCGGGAAGAGGGTGATGTGACCTATGACGCGCAGCGGTTGGATGCCATCCGCCGGGAGAAGGGCTTGGACCGCCCGTTCCTTGTGCAGTTCGGGGAGTACACCTGGCATCTTGTGCAGGGCGACCTGGGCATGTCGGTAATTTCGGGGCGTTCCGTCAATGACATGGTCGGAGCGACTGCGCCCGTCTCGTTTCAGATTGGGATCGCAACCGTGATCCTGGTCGCGATCCTTGGCATTCCATTAGGCATATTAGCCGGCCTCAACCACAACAATTGGATAGACAACTCGATACTTGGCTCCGCGCTCTTCATCAGCGGCGTACCCAGCTATGTAGTGGGGCCGATGCTGATGGTCTTTTTGGTATTGGGGTTGGGCATCATGAAGACGACGCCTTACGGGTGGGAAGGGCTGTTCAGCAAGAAGGCGATCCTGCCCATGTTCGTCATGGTCTTTGGCTCGATCGCGATCATCATTCGCCAGACCCGGTCAGGCGTGCTCGAAGTATTGTCGGAGGACTATGTGCGCACGGCGCGAGCCAAGGGCGTGCCGGAGTTCATGGTGATCGTCCGTCATATGTTGAGACCGGTTCTGACGCCGGTCGTAACTGTTTTGGGGCAGATGTTGATCGGAATCGTAAACGGCGCAATCATCGTAGAGAAGATTTTCGGTATCCCGGGCTTGGGCCGTTTGACTATCGACTTCACTTACGGGGTAGACTATCCCGTCATCGTGGCGATCACGTTGATCGGCGCCTTCCTGGTTATGGCGTTGAACTTGCTGGTGGACATCACTTATCCTTTGCTGGATCCGCGGGCGGCCCAGGCCATGACCGGCGTAGAGGATTAGCGTTCACAGGGCAACATGTAGCAGTCAGGATTCTTAACCTGGACGAGTTCGCACTGATGCATTTTGGGGCAGTACAGGTACAGAAAACGAGCAAGCGGTGAGGAATGACGACTCAGGAAATCACGGCAACCGGGGATATCGAAATAGCTGAGGCCAGCCGCACCAATCTGTGGCGGGATGCGGTGGCGCGATTGGCGGCGAACCGTCTGGCGGTCGTGGCCATTTTGCCAATTGTACTCCTGTTTTTCATCGCAGCTTTCGGCCCATACCTGACCCCTTATGATTTTCTGGCGCAGGATTTTACGGCACGGCTGGCTTCACCGTCAAGCGAACACTGGCTGGGTACCGACGAGTTGGGACGCGATGTTTTCAGCCGTATCCTCTACGGCGCGCGAACGGCTGTCTCAGTGGGCCTTGTGTCGACTGCGATCAGCTTGATCGTCGGGCTGGTGATGGGGTCGCTGGCAGGTTACCTGGGGGGACGGGTGGACATGTTGGTCGTCTGGCTGACCGACATGACGCGTTCGATGCCGGCGCTGCTGCTGGCAATCGTGATCAACCTGACGCTTAAGGTGCCGCTCGAAGCCTGGATGGAGCAGATGTATCTTGCGTCCAAGAACACTTTCTTCCGCCAGACGATGTGGGTGGACCTGGTGCTGGTCTTCGGCGCGCTGGCGCTGATTCAGTGGCCCGGCTACGCCCGCCTCATCCGAGGCCAGATCCTGTCTATACGCAGCCGCAACTACGTGCTGGCCGCGCGCGCCCTGGGAATGCCGACGGGGCGTATCCTCACTCGCTACGTAATCCCTAACGCGATGGGACCATTGATCGTTGCGGTCAGCGCCGGAATGGGGGGCGCCATGGTTCTCGAATCTGCATTCAGTTTCCTGGGCGTCGGTGTGCAGCTGCCTATCCCCAGTTGGGGGAAGATGATCAGCGACGGTCTGCGAATGTGGCAGACGCATCCTCACCTGCTGGTCGGTCCGGCGGTTATGATGGCGGTGATCACAGTCTCATTTGCCTGGCTGGGCGACGGCCTGAACGATGCGCTCAATCCCCGCCAGTGGGGTGGATAACTTCACCGGTTGGAGGCCTGCACGGCCCCTGCCAGTTGTGTAACGGCCTCCGGCTACAGTAGATGGAAGCGACAACGGCTACTATGTCCGTCCTCCTTGACGTGCAAGAACTGCAGACCCGTTTTCAGGTGCGTAAAGGTTACGTGTACGCCGTCAACGGCGTCTCCTTCAAACTGGAAGAGGGGGAGACTCTAGCCGTGGTCGGCGAAAGCGGCTGCGGCAAGAGTGTCACGATGCTGAGCCTTGTCCGACTGTTGCCGCCTGCAGCCAGCATCGAGAACGGGAAGGTACTTCTGCGAGGTGATGATTTGCTGCAGATCGACCAGCGCCAGCTGCGTGACGTGCGCGGAGGCCAGATCGGCATGATCTTCCAGGACCCGATGACCTCGCTCAACCCGTTCATTAACATCGGCACGCAGATGTCCGAACCATTAATCTATCATCGGGGAATGAGCAAGAAGGAGGCGCTGGCCCGCAGTGCTGAACTCCTGGAGATGGTAGGGATTCCCGACGGTGAGGCGCGGCTGCGCGAGTATCCACACCAGTTCTCGGGCGGTATGCGCCAGCGGGTCATGATCGCCATGTCGATGTCGTGCGAGCCGGCGGTCCTGATCGCAGATGAGCCGACGACGGCGCTGGACGTCACGATTCAGGCGCAGATCGTCGAGCTGGTCAAGGAGTTGCGCGACCGGTCGGGCGTGGCAGTGATCTGGATTACGCACGACTTGAGCGTGGTGGCGGGCATCGCCGACAGGGTCATTGTCATGTATGCCGGCTACATCGTAGAGGAGGCGCCGGTTGACGCGCTGTTTGAAGATCCGCGCCATCCGTACACGGTCGGGCTGATGGGGGCGTTACCCAGTCTGGAGGGAGAGACGGGCACTCGCCTGACGACGATCGGCGGATCGCCGCCCGACCTGGAGGACCTTCCTGACTTTTGCCCCTTTCACACGCGCTGCCCGTATTCCATCGACCGCTGCCGGACGGAAAACCCGATGTTGGAACCGGTCGCCGATGCCAGTGACAGAGGTCACCGCGCGGCCTGTTGGGTTGATATCAGGGAGGTGGAGGTCCAGTCAAATGGAGCCGGCGCCAGCAGTTAGGGGAATGCCATCTTCGGGCTGTTCAACACGTGACCGAAAGTCCTTGCCATGAGCCAATCTGTAAACGGCAACAGCGAACCTCTTGTTCGGGTAGAGAATCTGACCAAGCATTTCTCCGTGCGCATCGGCGCGTATGGCGAGACAAAGGCGACGGTGCATGCGCTGGACGACGTCTCCTTCGACGTGCAGAGGGGTGAGACCCTGGGTCTGGTGGGCGAGTCGGGCTGCGGCAAGTCGACCGCCGGCCTGACGTTGCTGCAATTGCATCGACCCACTTCGGGGAAGGTATTCTTTGACGAGACCGAAGTAACCGGGCTGCCGGACAAGGAGATGCGCCCCCTGCGCAGGCGGATGCAGATAATCTTCCAGGACCCCTATTCGACGCTCAGCCCGCGTATGACGATAGGGAACGCGATCGGCGAGCCGCTGTGGCTGCACGAGCTGGCAAGCGGGCAGGAGGTGCAGGAACGGATCGCCGAGCTGCTCGACGACGTCGGCCTGAACCCGGCATTTGCCTTTCGCTACCCACACGAGTTTTCCGGCGGTCAGCGGCAGCGGGTGTGCATTGCCCGTGCGCTGGCGTGCGAACCGGAGTTTATCGTCTGCGACGAGCCGATCTCGGCGCTGGACGTGTCGATTCAGGCCCAGATCATCAATTTATTGCAGGACCTACAAGAGGAGTATCATCTCACCTACCTCTTCATCGCGCACGATCTGGCCGTGGTGCGTCATATCAGCGACAGGGTGGCGGTGATGTACCTGGGCCGCGTCGTGGAGATGGCGCCCAAAGAGAAACTGTTTGACAACCCCCTGCATCCCTATACAAATGCGCTACTGCTGTCGGTGCCTGTGCCCAACCCTCGCCAGGAGCGGCAGCGCCAACACACTGTCATTCAAGGCAACGTGCCGAGCGCGATCAGTCCACCCAGCGGTTGCCGCTTCCATCCCCGCTGTCCACTTGCCTTTGAGCCGTGCGACCACGAGGTGCCCGAGTGGCGGGAGGTAGAGTCCGGCCACTGGGTCGCATGCCACGCCGTGTGAAAAGACGGAGGCTGCCGTATGCGCGTGGCTACAGGTAACAAGACGTCGCATATCATGCCTGCTGGCAGCGGCGCACAGACTGGAAACCAGCGAATGATTGATTCCTCGCTTCCTTCACCAGATTGAACAGGCTGTCAGATGAATAAGGTACTTGCTGGCGACTATCAGATTCTGGCGCAGTCGCCCGACCCGGATACGGTGTATACCGGCTCGCCCTGCCTGGCGCAGTTGCCGTCGGGCCGGCTGATCGCCAGTATCGACGTGCGGGGGCAGATGCGTGTGCTGCTGCGCACGATCATTGACGGGCATACCACCGGGGAAGTCGCCTCGGTATGCAGCCTGGAGGACGATGGCGAGAGGCTGGACTACCGCTTCGTGCAGTTCTATCCGATGCCGGGCGCGCAATGCAAGTTCCATATCGTGCATGACGAAGAGAGCGACCTGTTCTGGACGACGGTCTGCCTGCCGACGGACATGTGGCAGGCGCGGGAACCGCTGCGCGCTGTGTTGCGATGAGCCGCAGCATTTTTGAGGCGTTCAGCTATGCTTCGCAGCTGATCCGGGGCGAGGATCTGCTGGTGATAGCCCGCACGTCGCAGGGAGGGTTCAACCAGCATGACACGAACCTGGTGACTTTGCACCGCATCGAGAAGTTCAGAGAGCTGGCTCTCGATATAAAGCCAGTGTACAGCAGGGGCCCGCGGCTTC
The DNA here is from genome assembly GCA_009841235.1 of Caldilineaceae bacterium SB0661_bin_32. GTDB lineage: Bacteria > Chloroflexota > Anaerolineae > Caldilineales > Caldilineaceae > Bin5. Next base: position 52,282 of record VXMH01000033.1, read on the forward strand.
ACTGATAGATCACACTTGGTTATAGGGAGGAAGAAGATGAAACTGGGCACTTTCATGATGCCGCTCCATCCGCCGGAGAAGGACTATACGCTGGGATTTGAAGAGGACATCGAGTTTGTCGTGCGTGCGGACGAGTTGGGCTTTACGGAGGCCTGGATTGGCCAGCACCACACGTTGGCGTGGGAACCGATCCCGTCGAACGACGTCTTCATCGCCAATGTGCTGCCGCGCACGAAGAACATCCGACTCGGCAGCGGGGTCTCGATATTGCCGCAGCATCACCCGGTCAATGTGGCGGTGCGTTTGGCCTATCTGGACCATCTGTCACGGGGACGCATAAACGCCGGTTTCGGCCAGGGGGGTGTGCCGACCGACTGGGAGCTTTTCGATCTGCCCGATCCGGGCACGCAGGGCCTTATGACGGTCGAAAGCATCGACATGATCCTCAAACTGTGGCAGACCGATCCGCCGTTTAATTTTAAGGGCGACTTCTACCATATCAAGCTCGAAGGGGGAAACCCGGAGTATGGTATCGGCGAGATTTTGCAGCCTTACCAGAAGCCGCATCCGCCGGTCGGGATGAGCATTATTCGCGGCCGGTCACGCGCCGCCAACATGGCGGGCGAGCGGGGCTACATTCCGATCAGCACGAACGTGGTATCCGGCTCGACACTCGCCGAACACTGGCAGACCTATTGCAACGGCGCTGCGAATGCCGGCCGACCAGAGCCGGACCGCGAGATTTGGCGTGTGGCGCGCAGCATCTTCATTGATGAGACGACCGAGGCTGCCTGGGAGCGGGCCAGCACCGGCGCGCTGGCAGGATCAATGGCCTATCTGCGCTGGCTGATCGGGTCGGCAGACATGGTCGAAGTTCTGAAGGACGACCCGGAGATGTCTGACGAAGATGTCACGGTAGAGTACATGCTGAGGAAGCTGTGCATCATCGGCGACAAGGATGAATGCCTGCGCCGGCTGCATGAACTGTATGAAGAGACGGGCGGCTGGGGCACGCTGCTCATGATCGCCCATGATTGGGACGACAAGGAGAGGTGGCTGGCCTGCATGGAGACACTGGCCAACGAGATTGTGCCTGCACTGCCCTAAGGATCTCCTGGTCAGGGCCAATTGCCGGCAGAATTACCACACTTGAATCGACAGGAAACTGTCAGGAAGCTTGCTATATGGCGAGAATGAATGGAGGGGAGGCCCTCGTGCGGTCTCTTGCCGCGGAAGGGCTGCGCGTCGTCTTTGGCGTGCCGGGCGCGGGGCAGTACGAGGCGATTGACGCGCTCTATACGACACCAAGCGTCCGCTACATCGCGGTGCGGCACGAACAGGCTGCCAGCTACATGGCGGACGGATATGCCCGAGCCAGCGGGGAGGTTGCCGCGGCGCTGGTGGTGGAAGGGCCGGGCCTCTTCAACGCCTTGTCGGGGGTTGCCACCGCGTACGCCACCTCGTCGCCGATTCTGGTGGTGACAGGGGGGCATCACCACCGCAAGAAGGGGCTGGAACTGAACGAAGAGGCATGGCTGGGGCCGCTGACGAAGTGGGTGGGCCGGGCAGGGCGTCCGGCGGAGATTCCCGGTTTGGTGCAAGAGGCGTTCCGGAAGCTGCGTTCGGGACGGCCGCGCCCGGTGGGCATAGAGGTGCCTCCTTCCGTGTTTGCGGCGACGGAGGAGGTCGGCCTTGTTCAGCCGGCAAACGGTTCGCCAGATTCTGCCGGCCCCGACCCACAGGCGGTAAGGCGGGCGGCGGAGCTGCTATCTTCGGCGCGGCGACCCGTCATCTGGGCGGGCGGGGGCGTAATGCGCGCCAAGGCCGCGACCCTGGTTTCCGAGTTGGCCGACTATCTTCAGATCCCGGTGGTGACCACGAGACAGGGCAAGGGGACCATTTCAGAACTCCACCCGCTCTCCCTGGGTATGGCGGAGATGCGCTTTCAGCCGTTGCGCAACTGGCTGGCGGCGAGGGACCTGATCCTGGCGGTGGGGACGAGCCACTACTCCAGTGGGGACGGCCAGCAGGTCATCCGCATCGACGTCGACGAGGAGGAGATCGGCGAAGGCGACTATACTTTGGCGCTCCAAGGCGATGCCTTTCCTGTCATGATGGCGCTCAACGGGGCGGTTGCGGCTGCCGGGCCGGCGCGTGAGGATAAAGCAGAGGCAGTTCAGGCCGAGGTCGCGGCCATTAACGGAAAACGCTTCGACCCGTCGAGGCAGTTGCATCCCCAGTGGGGTTTCATGGAAGCGATTCACGCGGCGCTGCCGGACGACGCGATCGTGATCCAGGGCATGAACCAGATGGGCTACTACAGCCGCAACTATTTCAGAGCGAGGGGGCCGCACACCTATTTGACCAGCTCTTCACACGGCACGCTTGGATGCGCGTATCCGATCGCCCTGGGTGCTAAGGTGGGCTGCCCGGACCAGGTCGTCGTTTCGCTGTCGGGGGACGGCGGGTTTCTGTACAACGCGCAGGAGCTGTCCACGGCGGTACAGTACGGAATAAACGCAATTGCCGTCGTATTCAACGACAACGCTTACGGGAATGTGCTGCGCGCGCAGATGGAGGAGTTCGACGGGCACGTGCTCGGCACCAGGTTGCACAATCCAGATTTCGCGGCGATGGCGCAGAGCTTCGGCGCGCACGGCGTGCTGGCAGAGGATGCGGATGCGCTGCAGGGGGCGCTGGAGGAAGCTGTTTCCGGGGAGAACGGTAAGCCGGTGCTGATCGAGGTCCCAGTAGGGATGCTGGACAGGGAGTTCTGAGGGAGGAGCAGGCATGGCGGAAGTTTCCAATCTGAAAGAGCGCATACATCGCGGCGAACTGATCTTTGGCGTCGGCGCGCAGGTGTATTTCAACCGCACACAGCTTGAAGACCTGATGGCCCAGGGCGACTACAGCTTCGTCTATGTGGACAGCCAGCACACGGCGTTCTGCGAAATCGACCTGGAGAACTTTTGCGGTCACGCCGAACAGCTGGGAATTCCGGTGCAGTTTCGCATTCCGCACACACGCCACACCTACCTGGTCGGGCGCTACCTCGACCTGGGACCGACGGGCATCATGGTGCCGGAGGTGGAGAATACGGCGGAAGTGGACGAGGCGATCAACTATTTCTACTATGCCCAGGTAGGTCGGCGCAGCTCAGGCGGCGTGGCGCGGCGCAATCTGGCAGCATTTGGCGAGCCGACCAACCCGGGCTCAATCGACCGGCTGGCCTATGCCGACTGGTGGAACAGCAACGGCTTCCTGGCGATTCAGCTGGAGTCGGTCGAGGCGGTTATCAATGCGGGCAAGCTGGCCAAGCCGGGCGTCGACCTGCTGGCGTTCGGGCCGAACGACCTGCGCTTCAGCATGGAGAGCCTGCCGCACAGTCCGTTCAAGACGGTGGACGAGTGTATCCGGCACGTGCTGGAGCAGATGAAGGACAGTACGGTGCAGGTGAGTTTGGGGGCGGCCACCGCGGAGGAGCGGGACAGACTGATTGAGATGGGGGTGACGGTGTTGCAGGTGGCGCCGGGGTTGTAGAGGGAACTATACCCATTCTAACCATCGCCTCCGGTCCGAAGTAAACGGTCTGTACGGAGTATGATGCGGTAATAGTCTGGAATGAAGTAGGGAAATAAAATGGCCTGCCAGATCGTGGCAGGTCTATATTGGAAATGCTACGGTTTAATTGGGAAGTTTAGTTATGACGTAGAATAGTTGTGCAACAATAAATGGGATGCCGCAACCGATGACCCATTTTATCCATTTTAGATCTGTTTCGACGCGGGCAATCCTTTCGCCTAAATTTTGATTAGAGGATGAGTTAGACTCTTGACGTTCCAACTGTTGAGTAGCCATACTGAAATTGTACCGCAATTGTCTAAAATTTGACAGTTTTAGACAGGAGTTCTCATGACGACAGGGAAGCTCTCATTTCTCAGATGTTGCTTCCAATGTTGAGGAAGGTAGTTTTGCCATTTCCCCACGATACTCCCATAACCCACGAGTACGCCTATTTCCAGAGCAGCGGGTTCTCCCCAAAGATGGCGCCGGTGATAGAGGAGACGAACCGCTGGGCGCAGTTCCAGAGCACCGGCGGGACCGCGCCCTTGACTCACGAAAAGATGCTGCAGGGACTTGAGGCGATACGCAAGAAAGTCGCGTAGCTGATGAACGCCGACGAGTTTGTGCTGGGTGAGAACTCGACTGTTCGCAGGGGAACTTCGATATGGTGGGCGGCCTTACTCTGCTGGATGAAGCCAAGTACTTCGAATTCGGGACGCGCAATCTGGCTGCCTTTGGCGAGCCGGCCAACCCGGCCTCGATCGACCGGCTGGCCTATGCCGACTGGTGGAACAGCAACGGCTTTCTGGCGATTCAGCTGGAGTCGGTCGAGGCGGTTATCAACGCGGGCAAACTGGCCAAGCCGGGCGTCGACCTGCTGGCGTTCGGGCCGAACGACCTGCGCTTCAGCATGGAGAGCCTGCCGCACAGTCCGTTCAAGACGGTGGACGAGTGTATCCGGCACGTGCTGGAGCAGATGAAGGACAGTACGGTGCAGGTGAGCTTGGGTGCGGCCACGGCGGAGGAGCGGGACAGGCTAATTGAGATGGGGGTGACAGTGTTGCAGGTGGCACCGGGGATGTGACAAGAACGTTATGTTGTGCCAATTCCAGGCCATCGTGGCTACGCTGGAAGCATTTCCCTTCAAATAGTGTACGCAACATAGGGCATGGCTGAGAGAACCCCGGCTACAATTTTGCGACGATTACTTGTCAGTCTGCGAACATTTCCCCTGTTTCATGTCGTTCCGCAGCCACAATTGCGCGCGTCTCGCGCAATCTAGCTAAGATTTCCTCCTCGCTCATCTTCGCGAAAGGATGGGTTGCGCGGACCTCCTCAATCAATTTGCTCATCTCTTCCGCGAACTCTTTTTCATGTCGTTTCGCCGCCGCATTTTCCCGAGTTTCTTGTAATTTCACTTAAGATTTCCTCCTCAGTCATTGTCGCAAAGGGGTGCGTTGCGCGAATTCTTTCCGTCAAAGAGCGCACCTCGTATGCGAACCATTTCTCCTTGCCATTAGGTCCAATGGCAAAAACCTGCACTTGTTCACTGGGAGGCAACCCGGAAACTGTGACCGGCCTGTCTGCCTCTACAACCTTTCCTACGTCGTGGCTGCGGACTTGGAATTCCCTCTGTCCAACATGATCTCTTATCCGCGAGTTCATTCCCGCAGACCGAATTCTTGACAGAATTTTTCAGGTGACAAGACATTGAAAGAATGCTCTCCTGTCATCCCTCGCAGAAAATCCCGGTTGTTGGAGACAAGCATAGCAATCTCGCGCCATGCACAGAAAGCGCCAATTTCAGCGTCGCCTTTCTTTAATCCCTTATCTTCAAAGGCAGCAACAAGATCACCGGGAACTAACGCAAAATCCACTTTCGTATCAGATTGCAAAAGGAGGCGATAAAGCTGCTTCATAACACGATCCGACAGATTGCGCTCTAACTCTTCTCTTACTTGGTCAGGAACCACCACGTCAAATCCCTGCAAATTGACCAGAATCATCTGACAGAAAGGGTTCGTCCCAGTGAGACCAGAAATCCAGATATTCGTGTCCAAAACAACTCTCATACTGGCATTATATTTTAGGATTTTTGACTGACCAAACGTTCTTGCGATGCCATGCACATGCTATCACAGCAGGCCATACGGCCTGATTTCTCCAGAAGCCCCTACCTGGGGTAGAATTCCTTTCGTTGCGCCTGCCTTCTTTCGCGACCCTCTTTCTCATGCCGAACGCCCCATGCGATCCTCCCACGGGGGCGCGTCAGTCGATATTCAACAGCTTCCCATTCATCACATCACTCTCAACAGGAGAACATCCCATGAAACGCTACTCAGTTTGGATGGCCATCCTCATCTTCAGCCTTGTCATCGTCGGCTGTGTCGCGGCAGCGCCTGCCGGCGAAATGATGGAAGATGAGGGCCCCAAAGTACTGGTCGTAGGCACCTCGCAGGAGCCGGAAAACGTGTTTGTCATGTGGGGTTCGACGCGCACGGGCTCGGACGTGATGTCCTTCATGTGGCGCAAGCCGATCTCTTTCGGCGGCGACAACCAGCCCTTCGCCGAGATCCTGGAGTCGCTGCCCAGCCAGGCGGACGGCACCTGGGTGGTGGACGAAGAAGCGGGCACGATGCAGGTGACCTACAAGTTCAGGCAAGGGCTTAAATGGTCCGACGGCGAGGAGATCACCGTCCACGATCTTGCCATGGCTTTCGAGATCACCTCGGACCCCAACTACATCTACTATTCGGAGAGTTTCCCGGTCGAAAGCATCGAGGTCGTTGACGACTACACGGCGATTCTCCACTACAAGGGGATCAACCTGTTCCCCGATCAGGAAGTGCGCACGCACGTGATTCCTGAGCATGTCTACCGGCCGCTGTGGGAAGAGGCCAAGGCCAAGGGCGGCAACGTATGGGAAAACTTCGGCAACATCGAGCAGGTTGCCATCAAGCCGGTCGTAAATGGCCCTTACATGTTGGAAGAGTGGGTGCCGGGCAGCCATATCCGCCTGGTCCGCAACCCGCACTTCAACGTTGGTGAAGAGCCTTCCATCGATGAGGTCCTGTACCGCATCATCCCCGACCTGAACAGTCTGGCAGTGAGCGTCGCCAGCGGCCAGGTCCACTTGACCGACGGCTGGCTTTCGCTGGAGCAGGCCAACGCCATGGAATCGGCCCCCGAGGTCGACCCCATCTTTGTTCCGGCGCTGTGGCTGGAACATGCCACGATTCAGGTCAACCGCCCGCCCTTGAGTGACAAGCTGGTGCGCCAGGCCGTCCTGACCGCCATTGACCGCGACGGTATCAACGAAGCCCTGTTCAAAGGGCAGCAACCGCCGGCCCATTCGTGGATCAACTCGGCGCATCCCGCCTACAACCCGGACGTGCGCCAGTATAACTACGATCCTGACGAGGCCCTCAGGCTGCTGGCCGAGGCCGGTTACACGCCCAACGCCGACGGTCAGCTGGCCGACAGCGACGGCAACCTATTGGAAATCCCCATCATTACGATCTCCGGAGACCGCACGCGCGAGCAGGTTTCAGCGCTGGTCCAGGCGCAGTGGCAGGAAATTGGCATCACGACCGAGGTGAAACCGGTTTCGGCGCGGCTGCTCTTCTCCGAAACACTCTTTGATCCGCCCAACTTCGAGGGCATCGCGATCTGGCGCTGGGTCTTCAACGCCAGGGTCGAGCCCCGCGGGTTCTGGTACCCCGGCGAATCGGCTGCGCAGTTGGACCAGCTCTTCGCCGAGGGCAACACCTGGGCAGAGAATGAACGCAATAAGGAGTTGATCGACATGATCGACGCCGAACTGGACCAGGAAAAGCGCTACGCGCTGTTGCAGGAACAGCAGGCGATTTGGGCGGAAGAGTTGCCCGTGTTGCCGATCTACTGGCATGTGCGCGTGGCGACCGTCAACACCGCACTGGAAGGCTACCAGCCTGCGGACCAGGCGATGGTCGGCTGGAACGTAGAGACCTGGGAACTGGAGTAAGACTCTTATCTCGCGAGCAGGGCAGGCGGTCCGGCGCCGCCTGCTCTGCTCCTGGCACTATACCGGCGGCCGCGAACTCATGCGTCTGTCAGGTGACGATGCCGCCACAATCTACCGCCCATGAGCCAGTACATCCTGCGCCGTTTTCTTCAGATGATCCCCACAGTGTTGATCATCACGGTGGCCGTATTCTGGATGCTGAAACTGGCTCCGGGTGATCCTCTTGACCTACTCCTGGCCGGCAACCCGGACATATCGGCCGAGCACGTCGAACACATAAAGAAGCTGTACGGCTACGACCGGCCGATCTATGAGCAGTACGGAAGGTGGCTGTGGCAGGTGGTGCAGGGCAATCTGGGCTACTCGCGCATCTATCACCGACCCGTTCTCTCGATCATACCGGACCGGCTACTGAACACGCTGGTGCTGACCGGTTCGAGCCTCTTGCTGAGCCTGCTGATTGCGATCCCCATCGGCGTCTACACCGCCCTGCGCCAGTATTCGTTATTGGACTACCTGTTCTCATTTCTGTCCTTCTTCGGGATCGCCATGCCGGTCTTCTGGTTTGGCTTGATCCTGATCCTGCTGTTATCCGTTCAATTGAAACTATTGCCGCCAGGGGGCCATTACTCGTTGGAACAGGATGTAGGTATCTTTACCGTCCTGCGCTACTCCATCATGCCCGTTATTGTGCTCAGCCTGTTCAGCATGGCGAGCTGGATGCGCTATATGCGGTCCGGGATGCTGGAGGTGATCCACGAGGACTATGTGCGCACTGCCCGCGCCAAAGGTCTGGCGGAGGGCAGAGTGGTTGTCCGCCATGCACTCAAGAATGCACTGATTCCCATGGTGACGCTGATTGCGTTGAGTATTCCCGGCCTCATCAGCGGCGCAGTGCTGACCGAGACGATCTTCTCGTGGCCGGGCATGGGGCGGCTGATCTACGACTCGCTCATCAACAATGATTTCAATATCGCGATGGCGGTCTTCCTGATCTTCGCCTTTCTCGTGGCTCTATTCAACCTCGCGGCCGACATTCTCTACGCCTTCATCGATCCCAGAGTGGTCTACACATGAGCGATCACGGCTTGAATTCAGCGAAACGGCTCAGGGCCCCAGGGATGGATGGCCTCTTGAGAATTCTCGGATTTGGGGATTGACATGGCAAGCGAGCTTATCCAAGAACAACAGACACGTACATACTGGCAGGATGTCTGGCAGCGATTGCGCCGTCATCGCGTTGCGCTCGCGGCGCTCATCGTGTTCGGGCTGATCATTCTTTACTCGACGGCAGGCCCGTTGTTTTCCTCCTACTCTGTTTCGAAGACGGATCTGCGGTCGCGCCTTATTGCGCCGTCTTCGGAGCATTACTTCGGAACCGATGAACTGGGAAGGGATATCGCCTTACGCATCATGGTAGGCGGTCGCGTTTCGCTCTTTGTCGGATTCAGTGTTTCGCTGGTCAGCCTGTTGATCGGTGTGCTAATCGGCTCGACGTCTGGGTATTTTGGGGGCCATCTTGACAGCGTCCTTATGCGCTTTACCGATATTATGCTGTCGATTCCCAGCCTGCCGCTATTGCTCATACTTTCCCGCTATGGAGGTGGGTCGGTGTTGAGCATTATCCTGATCCTCTCGGTATTTAGCTGGATGGGGCTGGCGCGCATCGTGCGCGGCACGATACTTTCAATCAAGCAGCGCGACTTTGTGGAGGCGGCGCGCATGACCGGGGCCCGCAACGGGCGCATTGTGGTCCGCCACATCCTGCCCAGTACGCTGGCGCCAGTCATCGTCAATGCGACCCTGACGCTGGGCTTTGCCATTATCGCCGAGTCGAGTCTCAGCTATCTTGGACTCGGTGTGCAGCCGCCGACACCGACCTGGGGGCAGATGCTGATCGGCGCGCAGCAGTTCATGGAGACCGCGCCGTGGCTGGCTCTGATTCCTGGACTGTTTCTCTTCGTGACCTTGTTGTGCATTAACTTTCTTGGCGACGGGCTGCGCGACGCGCTCGACCCAAAGATGACGCTGCAGAACTGAAACTCCTCTTACTTGTCAGTATACAGTCATTTCGTCCATCGATCAGACGCTTCAGGGCGTCGAGTCCATAACAGGAGTTCCTCTCAGTGTCTACAGAACGACCCGAACTCACCTCCAACATCGGAATCCTGTGGAGCGAACGCACGCGGCGCGCCAATGCCGAAGAGGCCATACGTGCAGGGGCTGTTTACACGTTTGAGGATGCCTGGGGGCAAGAGAAGAGCTGGCTCAAAGGGCAGTACGCCTATCTGGCGCCGAGCACGGTCTCGGCCTGCCTCAACCGCTTCAATCTCAAGCACAGTTTTATCGGGGATGAAGGGCTTGCCGACCGCCTGGCAGAGGTTTCTCTCCTCTTTTTGCCCAGCGCGCACAGCCTGACGCGAGCGGCGATCGAAGCAATCAGTTCCTGGCTGGAGAGGGACGACACATTTCTGTGCGTGTCAGGACCCACCAATCTGCCGCCTGAACTGCTCGGTCTGAAAAGCCTGGAACTGGGACAGACGAAGGGCTATACAGCCTGGCAGTGGCGAAGCGGCAGCCCCTTCGGCGACCCCGCCAGGTGGGAAGAGTGGTACATTTCAAGCTTCAAGGGCTTCACTGCTTGCATTGCTGAACCAGCGGCGGACGCCGTGGTACTTGCCGATCTGCTGGAAGTCGGCGGGGACCTGTCAGGACCGGAAACCGCCCCCCGGCAACGAATTGGCGCCGGAATGGTCCGGACGGAGAAGAGTCTCTTTGTCGCCAACGCACTTTTTGAATATATGGGTGGCGTTTGGCAGGCGCACCTGAATGCTGAGGAGGTGCGGCGCTGGTTCAACCCGTTCAACTGGGCTGAGACACTGCTTTACCAGCTACGCGGCGTACTCTGGGCTTGCGGCCAGGACCGCTGGTGGGATACGCGCCTGCGGACGTTTGGCAGCTACGACGGCGTCATGAACATCCGTCACGACCCGGACAAGTCATTGGACATGACGATGCTCCGTTACCAGGGAGAGCATCTGATTCCGGCCACGCATACATTGCTTGACGCCAACATCTCACCTGAGGCGACCACAACGGAGATGGACCAGGAGTGGGTACGGGAGATTTCCAAGTACCCGTTCATCGAGATCGGTCTGCACAACGATGCTATCCAGGAGACTCCGCCAAAATGGATGATGGGGGCTAACCTCGCCCGGCACGTGATCGAGTCCGAGAAAAATCTGGGCGTTCGACTTTACACCGGCGGGCGCCACGGCGGTTACAGCGTCTATCCTGAAATGATCGACGCCATGGACTATCTCTATCAGAACGTGCCGCACTTCCTGGGGCTGGGCACCTTCCACTTTCACCTGATGGCCGAGTATGGAGACAGGACGCCCGATCCGGAGAAAGGTGACATGGTGGTCACCTACCAGACCCTGACCTCACCGACGATTGCCAGCCCGGGATTCTGGTTTCCCTTTCATGGCGTGGTCAGTACGACTGAAGAGTGCCGACAGCTGCGCGGTTGGGACATGACCCACGAGTACGACCCACCTCCAGAGGTGATCGACAAGGTTTACGAGCGACCGAACAGCAGGGACCAGGACCCCGATACAGCTCTGGCGGACGGAGTCTACCAGCTGCAATATCACCCCTTATTCACAGTTGATCCCAGCTACAACAACGGCCGCGGCACCTTTGATTGGATGTGTTATGGCATCAGGCGGGCCGAGCGTATCAATCTCTGGCAGGCGACGCAGAGAGCAATCTATCAGCGTCTACAGGACTACGAGGACATCCAGTTCCGCGTGTCCGACGGAGGAAGAACTATTCAGGCGTACAATCCGACCGGGCGCACGATCGAAGATCTCATGGTCGAAACGTCGGTCCTGCTGGGGGCGCCGGAGCAGGAGGGACCGGACGCGCTGGGAGCGGGCGCTGTTGCCGATGAAATCGAGTTAACGCAGGAGGTGGAGTACTCCTCGCTGCGCCTTGAGGGGGGCGGAGGCTCGGAAAGTGAAACCTGCTACCTGGCGCACATTGTCAGGAACCGGTTCTTCACCTTGCCGCGGATGACGCCGGGAGCATCCTGTACGATCCGCTTAGAAAGCGGCGGCCTCCAACATCCATTCGTAGCCCAGGCCAATAGCAAGAGTATGCGTTTTGTCGACGTGAGCTTCGCACCCGGGTCTGGCGAGCTCACCGTCCGCGCCTACGTGATCCGCTATAATGGTCTGGTTGTTCAAGGGTACGCGCCGGGCGACCGCGTTCATGTCGAAGTGGACGGGGTGGAGAGGCAGCCGCTGGAGTCGGAGGATGGCCGTCTGCTACTGTACTTGCAGGGCCCGGAAAACGACTTCGCTGAGAGCACAATCGTGTTGCGGAAGCTATAGAGGAAATGAAAATGCACCTATCCGACGTACGCCGCCTCACTCCCATAACCCAAGAATACGCCTACTTCCAGAGCAGCGGCTTCTCCCCAAAGATGGCGCCGGTGATCGAGGAGACGAACCGCTGGGCGCAGTTTCAGAACGCCGGCGGGGCCGCGCCCGGGATTCACGAAAAGATGCTGGAGGGGTTTGAAGCGACGCGGGAGAAGGTCGCGCGTTCGATGAACGCCGATGCCGGCGAGATCGTGCTGGGCGAGAACACGACCATCGGCATCAACATCGTCGCCAATGGGATCAACTGGCAGGCGGGGGACAACGTCATCCTGAGCGATAAGGAGCACCCGGGCAACCGCATCACCTGGTACAGCCACGTCCACCGCTATGGCATCGAGCTGCGTTTCCTGCAGGTCGTGCATGACGAGGAGCAAATGCTGGCGCAGTTTGAGCAGATGCTCGACGACCGTACGCGGGTCGTCTCGATCAGCCATGTCTGCCGCCGCACCGGTCAGCGGCTGCCGGCGCGGGCGCTGGTCGACCTCGCCCATGAGCGCGGCGTTCCGGTCTTGCTGGACGGGGCCCAGGCCTATGGCGCAGTTCCGGTTGATATGCGGGCGTTGGACTGTGACTTCTACGCCTTCAGCGGGCACAAGTACATCATGGCGCCGCAGGGCACCGGCGGCTTCTACGTCCGGCAAGACATGATCCCATGGATCCAGCCGAGCTGGATCGGCTCCCATTCGCAGAAGGATTTTGATCTGGTGGGCGGTCTCACGCTGCTGGACGAAGCAAAGCGTTTCGAGTTCGGGACGCGCAACCTGGCTGACCAGATCGGATTTGGCAGGGCGCTCGACTGCTGGGAGGAGATCGGTTGGGAGAACGTGTTCTCTTATATCGCCGCCTACACCGATCGTCTCAAGGCGGCGCTCCAGGAGGTGCCGGGCCTGACGCTGCATACACCCCTGCCATACGGGAAATCGTCAGGTATCGTCACCTTCAGTCTTGGCGAGTATACGTCGCAGGAGATCCTGGAGCGCTTGAAGGAGAGAAAAGTACTGGTCGCGCCGCTGGAGCTGGACGGCAGCATGATTCGCGTGTCCACGCACGTCTTCAACAACGAAGACGATCTTGAACGGCTGGTCGGTGGTCTGCGGGCCATGATGTAGCCGGAGGGCCCATTCCATATGGAGAACTTCGCCCCCGGAAGAAGAAATCCTCTGCACGAGGGCCCCAGTTTTTTGACCGGACCAACCGTTGGCGTTATACTGGCTGCGATTTCTCGCAGTACCCCATTGACAACATCCATATATCCTTCCATCCCTTTACCACTTAAGGAGACCTTCAGTTATGAACAGATTCGTCCCAATGATCGCGCTTCTGGCTGTCCTCATCATGGTCACCGCGGTCGGTTGTGTTGCGCCCGCGGCGCCGGCGTCAGAGATGGCCGCAGAGGAAATGATGGAGGTTGTCAGCACCGGCGGCGTAACCCTGCCGGACGACGCTGCGCCTCTTGACCAGCAGGTGTTCCGCTCTGCTGGTATTGAAGGCAAGCATTTCGACACGATGCGCAATGAGTACGAAGGCTTCGCCTACGAGTCGACGATCGAACAGCTGGCCAAGATGGGTCCGGAAGGCGACTGGCACCCGGCCGCGGCCGACAGCTGGGAGCTTTCCGAGGATGGCCGTACGTGGACCTTCCACCTGCGCCAGGACGCCATGTGGAGCGACGGCACCCCGGTAACGGCCGAGGACTGGGTATACAGCTTCCGCCGCTACCTGAACCCGGAAATGGCCAACGTCTACGCCTGGTTCCTGTTTGACCTCGAGAACGGTGAAGCCTATAACAAGGGCGAGGTTGACGTAGAGGAGTTGGGCGTCAAGCTGATCGACGACTACACCTTCTCGCTCACAACCACGGTGCCGATTCCCTACTACATGTTCAAGATCAACTGGCACGCGGCGCCGGTTCCCCGCCACATGGTGGAAGAGCACGGCGACGACTGGGCCAACGATCCCGCCACTGCGCCGAGCAACGGCCCCTACCGCATCGCCGAGTGGAACCGGGGCAAAAACGTAATCTTCACACCCAACCCGCACTACACGGGACGTTACCCGGCGACATTCGAACAACGGATTCAGGTGATCATCCCCGAGGTCGGCGCGCCGCTGCTGCAGATGTATCAGGCCGGCGATATCGATGGCGGGGTCGGCGTGACCGGCGATGACCTGGTGCAGGTGCTGGCTGACCCGCAACTGAGCCAAGAAGCATACATCAGCGTTATGAACCGCGGCGTCTACATCTATATGAACCAGCGTACGCCGCCCTTTGACAATATTCTGGTTCGCCAGGCATTCGCGCATGCGGTTGACCGCACGGCCCTGTGCGACAACGTCATGCGGGGAACCTGCATTCCCGCGCACGGCTTCCTGCCCAAGGACTTCCCGTGCGAGCGCAACGACGATCCCGAGTTGATTGCGTATCAGAATTACGATCCTGAGCTGGCTGCTGATCTGATGGCGCAGGCCGGCTACCCCGGCGGCGAGGGCTTCCCTGAGATGACGCTTTTCACCAAAGAGGGTGAGTTCATCCGCGAAGCCGAGGCGATCCAGCGCATGCTGGCCGACAACCTGGGGGTCAAGCTTACGCCACAGAATGTCGAGCGCGCCTTCTATGTCGACCAGATGCGCAACGGCGAACTGAAAGTCGCCCTCAACCGCTGGGGCGCAGACTTCATCGACCCGAGCAACTTCGTGGACTGGTGGGACGATCCCGCGGCCTCCTACTTCACTGGCTGGACCGACGAAGAGTACCGCAACCTGATCGACACGGCCCGTCCAATGGCGATGTCGACCGAACGCTGCGACCTCTACCACGATGCCCTCAAGATCCTGGCTCGTGATGCGATCGGCGTATTCGTAATGAACCCGGTACAGGCCGTCCTGTACAAGGACTACGTTTCAGGGCTGACCCTCACAGACGACGGCACACTTGGCGTCTATAACATGATGCTCCTGGACAGCGCCTACGTTAAAGAGTAAGTAACTCAAGTCCGGAGGAGTGAGAGGGATTACTCTTTCTCACTCCTCCAGGTCCGACCACTTCGTCCGTCGTCGAAAAGTTCCCGTGAGATTCGTATGACCAGCTGCATGAATCTCTCCTCTCAATAGACGGAGGCCCGGATGACGCGCTATGTTCTGGGACGCTTCGTCGGCATCATTGGCGTCCTGTTTATTGTATCGATCATGATCTTTCTCATGATCCACTCAATTCCGGGCGGCCCGTTCGACGCCATGCCGACGACATCCGAGTTCCGAGATATCCCTGAACACATCCGCGAGAAGCTGATGGCCAAGTATGGCCTCGACAAGCCGCTGTATGTACAGTATTTCCGCTACATGTGGGCGGCGCTGCGCGGCGACTTCGGCATCTCCTTCCGCTATGGGGAGCCAGTCACTGATTTCATCAGCCGCTCCTGGCCCGCGACTGCGCAGCTGGGACTGTCGGCCATGGCGATCGGCATACCGATCGGCATCGGTCTGGGAATCCTGGCCGCGCTGCGCCCCAATACCTGGTTGGACTATCTCACCAACGTCGTCGTAATCACAACCTTTGTCACTCCGGTCTTCGTTGTCGCCATAATGAGCATCATCATCTTCGCGGTGGTATTGCGCTGGCTGCCTTCCGGCGGTTGGGGAGAACCCAAGCAGTGGATTTTGCCCACCTTCGTCTACGCGCTCGGCCAGATCGGCGGCATGGCCCGCTTCACGCGTTCCAGCATGGTGGACGCGATGCAGGCGGAGTTTGTGCGTACGGCCCGGGCCAAGGGGCTGCGGGAGCGGGCGGTCGTGATGCGGCACGCCTTCCGTTCGGCGTCGCTGCCGCTCATCACACTACTCGGGCCGATGGTGGTCAACCTGCTGCTGGGTTCGTTCTTCATCGAAGCGATATTCCGCATACCGGGCATTGGCGGCCAGATAACCCTGGCCCTCTACAATCGGGACTACCCGGTGATCATGGCGCTGATCCTGCTGTGGACCTTTGCCATCGCCATCGCCTACCTCGTCACCGACCTGCTCTACGGCGTGGTCGACCCGCGCATACGTGTCGGCGGCACCATGTAAGACGCGCCTGAACTCGCACCAGGCGCCAAGGAGATCAACCATTTCCTCCTCTTCGGCGAATCAGAATGGCGGTCACCCAAGCGCCGCCGCGAAGGCCGCCGCCCTGGCCCTCGACCTGGATTCGCGTCCTCGAAACCTGTGGGGGGACGCGGCCCGTCGATTCTCGCGCAACCTGCTGGCCATGATCTCCCTGTCTTTCATCCTGCTTCTATTCTTCCTGGCCCTGTTCGCCAACGTGCTGGCCCCGGAGGGCTATGACTACCAGCAATACGACAAGACGTGGCTCTTCCCCTCGCTCGAACATCCGATGGGCACGGACCCCTTCGGTCGCGACATTCTGACGCGCGTCATCTACGGCGCGCGTATTTCGCTGGCGATTGGCTTTATCAGCAATATCATCGCCCTTGCCATCGGCCTCCCTTATGGGGCGGCCGCGGCCTGGTACGGCGGTGCCGTCGACTTTGTACTCATTCGTATCATCGAAGTCATCAACTCCGTTCCCAATCTGTTGCTGGGCATTCTGATCATCAGCGTTCTGGGGCCGGGCTTTCGCAACGTTCTCTTTGTCTTCGCAGTCACCGGCTGGATGGGTATTGCGCGCCTGGTGCGCGGCCAGTTCCTCTCCCTGCGCGAACAGGACTATGTACTGGCGGCGACCTGTATTGGCGTACCCAACTATCGCATAATCATCCGCCATCTGTTGCCAAACACGATGTCTCCCATTATCGTCAGCGTGACGTTGGGCATCCCCGGCGCGATTCTGGGCGAGTCCGGGCTGAGTTTTCTGGGGATTGGCATAAACCCGCCGCTTCCCAGCTGGGGGCGTATGCTCAATGACTATCTCAGCGCGATCCAGTCGCACTGGTATCTGGCCTTCTTCCCGGGCCTGATGATCGCGCTGGCGATGTACGCTTTCACGCTCATGGGCGATGGGCTTCAGGATGCCCTGGACCCGACCAAGTAGGCCGTAGCGGGAAAGATAGCCAGGCGGCTGCAACGACTGTTCTCCGGCGGTTGACGAACACGCTTCCTGATGCAACGGGTGACACGATGGACACCGAACCAGGCGAGCTGCAGAACTGCCCCCTCAGCCAGCTGCGTGCCGACGTCCCCCTGGCGAGCGGATATATCTATCTGAACAGCTGCACGTTCGGCCCGGTCCTGCGGTCGCTCCAGCGCTGCATGGCGGACGCGCTGCGCGAGGAGAACGAGGAGATCATCGCGGTTCGCGGCAAGGAGCCGGGCGTTCGCTTCTATGAGCGCGCCGAGAAGGCGCGCCAAAGCGCGGCGGAGCTGTTGGGCGTATTGGCGGCGGACGTTGCGTGGGTCTACAATACGACGACCGCTTCCCGGCTGGCCATCATGAGCGTGGACTGGCAGGCGGGCGACAGGCTCGCCGTGACCGCCGTCGAGCATCACCACAGTTCAACTGCACGAAGGTACGCCTGAACGCTGCCTGCAGCTTGTTCAGCACCTGTTGGAAGAATATCGAATCGTCGTAAAATACCGTCCGGAGATATGCGGCGTGCGCATTGGCGTTGCCGCCTTCAATTCGGCAGAAGAGATCGAGCAGCTACTTACCGCATTGGGCCGCCTTGCGCCCCAGGTCTGAACACCAGAGAGGACGATTGAACAGATCATGCCACAGCCAGGAAACCGCACGCCGATTATTTCAATCGACACGCCGATGCCCCCTCCCTACTGGGCGCTGCTGCAGTGGGAGCTGATCCGCAACCAGACTGCGGCCGTCGAGGAGTTCTACGACCGCTACTTCGACGAGCGCGGCTTTCTGCTCTGCGTTCCCCGCTGGGGCGGCAATGATGGGCCGGATGACGCCGCCGAAAACCTGGCGGGATGGACCATGCTGCACGCGCTGGGCGCGCCCGATCATGTGCTGGAGCTCTATAAGAAGGGCTGGGAGGGCCATCTGCGCCAGTACACCGAGGCCAGGACGGTCGAAGTGCCGTTTGCCCGCGACGGCATGTACTACAAAGAGTTTCCAGTCATGTTTGACTGGATGCACAACGGCGAAGGCTTCTCGGTCTTCTTCCTGCAGCCGCTGTCGGACCCGTACAACCACCTGGCGCGCCAGCGCATGGAACGCTTTGCCGGCTTCTATATGGGCACAGATCCCCAGGCCCACAACTATGACCCGGAGCACAAGGTCATTCGCAGCATGTTCAACGGCAGCCGCGGCCCGCTCATGCGCAAGTCGACCGGACTCGACTGGGCCGGCGATTCGCTGGAGATCGAAGGGCGCTTCAAGCCCGGTCACGGCGAACGCAACTACACGGAAATGATAGCCCATTTTGAGGACTACAACGACGTGGTCGGCGATCACCCGCTGAACCTGTGTACGACGACGCTGGCCTTCAACGCCTACATGCAGACCGGGGACGCCAGGTACAAGGACTGGCTGGTCGATTATACCGATGCCTGGCGTGAACGGACCGCGGCTAACGGCGGCATCACGCCTACCAATATCGGGCTGGACGGCAGCATCGGGGGCGCCAGCGACGGTAAGTGGTACGGCGGCGTCTATGGCTGGGGATTTACGGTAACGGTGCCGCAGACGGGGGAGCTGGCGCACCGGCCGTTTTTCCTGAACCGTGTGCACTACGGCTTCGGCAACGGGCTGCTGATGACCGGCGACCAGGGTTACGTGGACACGTGGCGCGGCGTCATCGACAACGTCAATGCAAACAGTAAGACAGAGGAGGGGCAGACGCTTTACCCCCACATGCACGGGGACGAAGGCTGGTATGATTACACGCCGGAGCCGTTCGGCACCGGTGCGCTGGAAGTGTACTACTGGTCGATGGACAGGGCCGACCTGCCGCGCGTGCAGGAGAACGAGTGGGTACGTTTTCTGGAAGGGAACAATCCGGACTACCCGGTCACTGCGCTGCAGGAAGACCTGGCAGAGGTGCGCGAGAGAATCGACAAGGTGCGCGCCGACGGCAGTTCGCCGGATACGCGCATGTCTGACGACATGAACGGCTTCAATCCCGCCATGGTGAGCCGGCTGACCGAGCTCATGCTGGGCGGCCTGCCGACGGAGCGGCTGGGCTTTCCTCTCCACTGTCGCGTGCGCTACTTCAGTCCGGCGCGGCAGAGGGCCGGCATTCCTGAGGATGTCGGCGCGCTGGTCGAAAGCATGAGTGACGACGAGATGACGCTGACCCTGGTCAATACCGACCAGCTCAAGTCGCGCACCGTTGTCCTCCAGGGCGGCGCGTATGCGGAGCATCAGTTCCTGAGCGTTACGCAGAACGGAGAAACGACCGCCATAGATGGCGACAACTTCACCGTGCGGCTGGGGCCGGGCTGCGGCAGCAGACTGCGGATTCGGATGGCGCGTTATGTGAACCGGCCCACCTGCGCCTTCCCGTGGGCTCGTTAGACGGCCCGGGAAAACCGGAAAGTCGGCAGTTTCGAGCAAAGTGCCGCCAACAGCGTCTTCCCGTGCATGCCCGACCCTTAGAACGAGAAAGGCAAACGCATGGCAAACGAGAGTAAACCGAATGTCCTGATCTTTCTCTGCGACCAGCTGCGCATTGATCTGCTGGCCTGCTATGGGGAGACGCTCGTGCGGACACCGAACATTTCCGCCCTGGCGCAGGACTCCTGTGTTTTCGAGCGGGCCTATACGCCCTGCGCCATCTGCTCGCCCGCTCGCGCCAGCCTGCTAACCGGCCTCTACCCCCACGGCCACCACATGTTCAACAATTCGACCCCGCACTATTCCTACTGCGAACACCTGCGGCCGGACATGACGATGCTGCAGGACTGGGTCGACGACGAGACCGGCTATGAGTCGGCCTGGTTTGGCAAGTGGCACATCGGTCCGGCGCAGGACCTGTTCGACTCCCGGTTCCACCACACGCACGACGAGCCGCACGAAGGCGGGCCCGTCTTTCTCGACAGCTCGCACTGGCATCCCAACACGCGCATTGCACCCCTTGTTCAGAGCGTGGGGCGCGGCACAGCCGGCACGCTGGACGTGGGGATGGAGGGGTTTCCCGACGTGGTTGCGGCCCGGTACACGCAGGAGTATTTGCGGACGCGGGACGCGACAAGGCCCTTTTTCGCTACCTGTTCCTTCCCCGGTCCGCACTTTCCCTGGATGGTTCCGGAAGAGTGGGGCATTCGCTACGACCCGGCTGATATCGACATGTGGCCCAACCGCTATGACACCTTTGAGGGCAAACCGATCAACCAGAGGAAGATCCGCCTTTTGAACGAGGCAAATGCCGGCGGCCTTTCTCCTGAGGAACAGGACCGGGAGCTGAAGGAGATGCTGGCCTGCTGCTTCTCCTACATAGAGCTGATCGACGAGATGGTGGGCGAAGTCGTGTCAACACTCAAGGAGCTCGGCCTCTATGAAGATACCGCTGTCATCTTCACGGCGGATCATGGCGACATGGCCGGGTCGCACGGGCTGATGAACAAGGGCGCCTATATGTATGATGAAATCTATCGCATCCCCATGCTTCTCAAGAGGGCCGGGGCGGGCGGCGCGTCACGAAGCAGTTCTTTTGTTCACCTGATGGACGTTACGGCCACCTGTCTGCACCTGATGACGGGTTCGGAGCAGGACAGTTTGGCGGGGCGGAGCCTTCACGGGCAGTCTCTGCTGCCGCTGGCCGCGGGGGAGGATGACTGGCCGCGGACTATGCATTACGCGCAGTATCACGGGGACCCGTGGGGGCACTACTCCTCCCGCATGGTGACCGACGGGCGCTGGAAGCTGGTCTGGAACCTGACCGATCTCTGCGAGCTGTACGACCTGGAGAACGACCCCCACGAGCTGGATAACCGCTTCTACGATCCCGCTTGCAGTGAGGTGCGCGCTGCCTGCTTCGACTATCTCCTGGCCGAGGCGAGGCGTACCGGCGACGCCCACGTCTTTCTGCTGAAGCCGGAACACGAGCTGGCCATTCAAGGCATCCCCGTGCCCGGCAACGCCTGATCAGCCGGCAGCACGGCAGCTCTATCTCGATTACTGAATTCGAGCCACACTACCTGTAAGAATTGGAAGAGAACAAGAAACAATCAGGAGGTCCGCGATGAAATTTGGTGTCTTTCTTCCCAGCCACGGACCGGCGAAGTCGCCGCAATCGGTCCATCAGGTGGCGCAGGCGGCAGAGCAGGCCGGTTACGATTCCCTGTGGGCCGCCGATCACGTGCTTGTGCATCAGAGATTCAGCGATTACTGCATGATCGAGACCTTCGTCACGCTGGGATACGTTGCGGCCGTCACCGAGAAGATTACGCTGGGCACGACCGTACTGGTGCTGCCGCAGCGCGATCCGATACTGGCGGCCAAACAGGCGGCCGCGGTTGACCAGTACTCAGGCGGCCGCCTGATCCTGGGCATCGGCGTGGGCTGGATGGATGACGAGTACCGCTACTTGCGCACCGACTTCAGTAAGCGCGGCCGCATGATGGATGAGTGGATGGACGTGATGCGCGTCCTCTGGAGCGAGGACGAGCCTTCATTCCAGGGTGAGTGGATCAGCTTCGAGGAGAGCGCGTTCGAGCCGAAACCGGCACAGAAGGGTGGCCCGCCGTACACGATCGGCGGGTTGAGCGACGCTGCTATCCGGCGCGCGGCGACGAAGGCAAGCGGCTGGCATCCGATCCACATCGAACCGGAGGAGGTCGCCGCCGGCGTCGCCAAGATGCGCTCCTGGGCGAACGGAGAGCCGCGCACGGTCGTGTTCCATGCCCGCACCGAGCTGGGTGACCAGGCGGACCCGGAAGTGTCGATTCTCAGAGGGTCGACGTCCGAAATCAGCGACCGCATCGGGCGCTACGCCGAAGCGGGCGTCGAGCACATGCTGTTTGACTTCAACACCGCGCCGACGGCCGGTGCAATTCAGGACCAGATGGAGAGGATCGCGTCTGACGTGTTCCCGGTCCATCAGACCGCGTAGGAATTAGCATCGGACGTCGGGCAGACCGGCTACGCCGGGTGGACCTCCTCGACCTCTGCCCAGCCGCCGTTGTCCTTGGAAGCCTCGGCGGCAAGGCCGATCATATGGAGTTGGGCGACGGACTTTGCGTCCGCGGGTAGCGGCCCGGTCCCAAGTTTTTCTCTGAGAGCATTGACGTCCCCGGCTTCGGAGTCAGTTTCAGCCAGGGGCTCGTCGGTGACGGCGTCGAGAAACAAGGCGACACATTCGTTCATTCCGGGCCAGCCGGCGCGCGGCTCCGACTCAGCTATCATTTCAGCGGACCAGTCACTCTGGCCGCGTGTACGCTGGCGCAGTTCGCCGGAGAAGAGATCGACAACCAGGTCGCCGTCTTCCCCGTTCACTTCGACAGTCGTCTCCAGGTCAACAACACAGTCGAGATTGACCTGTACGGTACCCCACGTAACGCCGTAGTCGTAGAGGCCCTGGCACTGCCGCTGGGCGCGTCCCGGCAGGCCGTCGCCTTCAAGGATCAAGACCCGGGAAGGCGTTGCGTCAAGGATGCGGTTGAGAGTATCCACGTACCAGGGGGCGATGTGGTTGAGCGTGCTCAGGTCTGCATCCGGGTCGGCGCCCCAGCTCGATTGCAGTCGCACCGATGCGGTATGGACCTGGCCGATAACCCCGGCGCGCACCCGCCTCGCCGCCTCAACGAAGACCGGGATGAAACCGATTTCGAGATCAGCGTGCGTCACCTGGGGGGCATCCAACAGCCGTTCGACCATTGGCCGAATACGCCGGCGCCGGTTGGAGAGGGGCGGCTCATAGAACATCGGCACGCCCGCGTCGAGCGCCGCGCTCAGCGCTTCCTCGTGCGCGGCGTCGGAGACGGCGATGAAGACGGCGTCCACGGGCGGGCCGTTCAACAGATCTGCGGCATTTGAGAAGACGGAAATCTCCGGGCCGAGTTCGGAGGTGATGCGCTGCTGCGTAGCTGCGCTCGGCGCGGCCGCCGAGACGATCTGGGCGCGCCCGTCCCGCCGCAGCGCGGGCAGGTAGGCCATGCGGGTCCAGTTGCCGTAGCCGATTAGTCCAACGCGAAGGTTCATTGCGGTTTCTCTCCCCATCTTTACGAATCGGGCCGCGCCGGAGTCAGTCTGGCGAACTCACCGCGGACATTGACAACGTTCTATCGCGCGCCCTGAGAGCTTAGCCTGTAAGCTGGATTATCATATTGATCAAAGTGATCACAGTCGGCACGGCCACTACGCCAATCATCCACTTGACCTGTGTCAATGTGGATTTAGCCACATCCTCTTTCGTAGCCAGGTGGTCGTACGCCCCCCGTAATTCAGATGTCTCTTTCACCAGGTCCAACTGCACCACTTCATGTCAACGGGTCCGGCCAGCGAACGAATGCCAGCGCGCCCGCGAGCCGGCTGAAGTCCGCCTCGGTCAGGTCGTCCCGGTAGGGGAGCGCCTTCTGGATCGCCTCCGGTTGACCGGCATAGCGGCTGACAATCTTTTCGGCGTTGATCTGGGCGTCGCCGTACTGCAGCACGAGTAGACAGACGCAATCAAATCCGTGCTGGCGGGCGTACCAGGAACCGACGTCGATCAGGCGAATCACCTGGTCGCGGTTGCGGTCGAAATTCGTAAATTCGCTTACGCCGGAATGACACTTGGCCTCAACCAGTACAACCGCGCTCTTCCCCAGCGTGATCATCACGTCCGGTTCGGATGCGCCCTCCGCCTTCTGGCGGCTCGGAGGCGGAGGAAGCTTGGGCCAGAACTCCATCCTGGCTGTCGAAATGTCCTTGAAGACCTGGGGCGGTACCGCGCCGAAGAACGACTGCCGTATGAGCTGAGTCAGTACGCGGGTCCTCTGCGGCCCGTCTCTGAGCAGTGGACTGAAATAGTGCCAGGTGCGGGCATCCTCGGAGTTCTCGCTGAGGACCTTGGGCAATCCTTCCGCGATCGACGGCGGAAACCTGTCCGTCAATTTACTTTGAAATGCCGGGTGCGTAGTATCGGTCTGTCTCAGTAAAGGATGATCTTCCGGCCGTCTCCAGACCCTGGTTCTGGAGGAGCTGACGACGAATTCGCTCAATTTCCTGCCTCTCTTGCTTTTCGGAAGAAGGTTTCAGGCTTTCAGTTTATTTCCCAGCGGAATTAGCATATCCCATTTTACGGATTCCGACTCGTCCTGACAATTCGCGAAGATTCAAAACCCTTGACAACCGCCCCAAAACCTGGCACACTTGTTCCCTATCCCCATCTTATCGCGCCCGGCTACCGGCTTCTCGCCGGCCGGGCGCTGCCAACCATTTTCCCAGCCATCCGGGCACAAAGTGCGGCCGTGCCGGGCGCCCCCATGCACGCCTCTCACGCCTCACTCCTCTCCACTCACTCCTCGCCCTTATGCCTGCCCTCGCACACGCCGCCCGCGTCGCCTCTCCCCCTCACCCTCAAACCTC
>VXMH01000051.1 GCA_009841235.1 Caldilineaceae bacterium SB0661_bin_32
TTGTCGCGGGGGCCGGTTGTTTTTTTAAATACCCTGGGGGGGGTGTGCCTCCGGGGGGGGGGGGGCGGGCGGGGGGCGGCCAGGCACAAGGCCTGCCCCTACCGGAGGTTTGAGGGGAAGGTGGTTTGCCCCATATTTGGGATGCACCCTTCCGAATCCGCTGCGTCAACTCCCTGATCGACTGACAACCGACCGCCACCATTCGTAAAGCGGATGGCGCGCACCGGGAATATAGCTGGCGGCTGACTAAACGTCGTCCGACTTTCGAGAGGGAACTGTGACACGGGCAACCTGCTCAAGCGCTTTTTTCCTGGGCCAACCTGCCATATGTGCGCAAAAGGTGTAGAATGAAACAACCTGCGAACAACCGGGTTTCAACCTGAACACCTGCCGGCACTCACCCTCCCCTGCAAATCCTACCCATGACTCTGCGACTGCGCTCACTCCTTTTTATGCCAGCCGACTCGCCCCGCAAGATAGCCAAGGGCGCCGAGCTGCCTGCCGACGCCATCATCGCCGACCTTGAGGACGCGGTGGCACACAGCCGCAAACAGGAGGCCCGCTCGCTCCTCGTCGACTCGTTCCAGGCCCTGCCACCGGACGGCCCGCTGCGCTGCATTCGGATCAACCCGGTCCACAGCCCGTTCTGGCCGGATGATTTACTCGAGACGTTCGCGGCCGCGCCCCAGGTCTACGTGATCCCGAAAGTCGAGTCCGCCGGCGACCTGCAACGCGTGGACGAAAGGTTGACACCACTGGAACGCCAGGCAGGAATGCCGGTCGGAACTGTACGGCTGCTGCCGCTAGTGGAGAGCGCTGCAGGGGTGGTGAATCTGCCGGAGATTGCTCGCGCCGGTCCCAGGATCGCGGCGCTGGCCTTCGGCGCCGAGGATTTTGCCGGCGACATCGGCGCGCAGCGCTCACGCGATGGGTGGGAGATCTTCTATGCCCGCAGCGCTGTCGTGACCACGGCGGCCGCGTTCGGTCTACAGGCAGTCGATACCGTCTATACCGACCTGGCCGACAGTTCCGGCCTGGCCGAGGAGTGTGAGGCTGTTCAGAGAATGGGCTTCCGCGGCAAACTGGCCATCCATCCGCGTCAAGTGGAGGTCATCAACCGCGCCTTCACTCCGGATCTCACTGAAGCGGCGGCGGCACGACGGCTGATTGCCGTTTTTGAGGCTCATCAACGCGCCGGGCGCGGCGTCTGCGTACTCGACGGCAAGATGGTGGATATGCCGATGTATCGCGCCGCGCAGGATCTGTTGGCGAGGGCAGAGAATGGGTCGAAAGGGGACTGCCGCAACTGAACCGTGGGAAGGGAGAGCCGCTCTCTCTTCCCACGCCGTTTTCTATTCGCGCACCGGCCGGAGGCCAAGATAGACCGTGCGCCCGCCGAGCGTCTGCAAGATAGTGCGCGCCGGCTTCCACGGGAGGAGCTGATTCAATTCGGATGGGCTGAGCGGGGTGTTGTTGTTGGCCAGAAAGACGCGGAAGCAGGCCGCGGTCAGCGAAAGATGCTCGTTGATGTAGTCCGGATCTTTGGTGCAACGGCTGCGCAGGCATTCCCACAGGGCATCTGTGCGGTGGACCTCTCCCGTTTCCGGGTCGATCCAATCCACGTCTTCGGTATCTCTATGGTCCTGAAACCGGTCCCGGCATTCCGTACATAGCTGATCGCGCAGGTACAGGCGGAAATTCCGTCCGCTCTGCTCCCACCAATTGTAGTCGATGTGAAACTTAGTGTTGACGTCAGGTCGGAACCACTTGAGTTTCTGTTTGGGCGCTGCCGCTGTCATCTCCTTTTTATCCCTCCTCGATGGTCAAAAACCGGTGAAGAGCGTGCGATACCGGCTTTGCATCCTCATCTTACCTTGAAGAATCCGTCCCCAACGTCCTGGAACCGGGAGTTGCTGATCAATGTATAAAATATCGGTCCCGGCGGACAGCGCCAGAACATGTTGACCGCGCTGTAGATCGTCTTGACATGCGCCGTACCCTGCGGGTTCAGCTTCGCAATCTCCGGCACGATCATCTCCACGATCTGCTCCAGCGCCGCGTCGTTGCCTTCGAAACCGGCGTTGAACGCTTCCAGACCCTCCCGGTCCTCACTTGAAACGATCAGGTTTTCGTCGTACTCACAGGAGATCTGCACTTTGTTCATCTCGAGAGCGAAACGCTGCCGGTCCGCATCGACTTTCGCGATGCGGCTCCACTCCCGTCTCATCCGACGCGGGCGGAAGTCAATGATGAGTTCATCCGGCTCATCGGTCCGTTCCAACGTGATCTGCGCGCTCACCGGCAAATTGTGCGCAACCATCCAATCCTTCAGGCCGCACACGTAGCGTCCCTCATGCACGACCCAGGCGGTGTAGCGGTTGCCCCAGCGGCCGTCGACAACCGTTACCATCGAACGCTCCTGCGCGCTGTGTGGGAAGAGCGCGCGCGTGCGGCTGCTGAGCGGCAGCGTGCCATAGAGCCAGTGCGGGAAGGTCAACGTGAAGCTGATGCTCGGCACGACCGACGCAACGGGTGTCGCGCCGCTATCGCCCCATTCATCGTCCAACTCCCACTCCATCTGCAAAAGCTCCACACTCAAGATAGCCCGGTTGTAGCGGCCTATTTTCGGCTGCAGGAGAGGCGGGATGGTCTGTGCCTCCGGTGGCTCCAGCCGTGACAGGAACCATACGGGGCCGGCGGCGCTGCCAACCTGGTCGAAGCGTTCGTCGCTTCCAAGCGCGTGGTTCACGCTGATAACCTGCATTGGCTGCGACACGTCGTCGGCCTGGAGGTCAAGCTCCGGCAGCAGCTCCTCGGGGGTCATCGGCCGGTTCTGCATCTCCAGCAGGGCCTCGGCGATGTTCAGATGGCCGACATGGACTTCGGCGAGCATGTCGGCAAGCAGCCAGTAGTCGTCAATATGCACGAAATCTTCGTTTCGTTCGCCTTCCATCAGCGTAAAGAGCAGGCTCTCTTCGATCTCATTCCGGTACAGCGAATGGATCTCCTCGGCTGAAAGGAGAGCTTCCTCATCACCGGTCGTCTGCCCATTGGTTCCGTTGAGGCGGTGGCCCGTCTGAAGATTGGCTGCAAATTCCCGGGTCTCACCTGTGTCGGCGAATCCCACCCGGATGACGTCGAAGGCGCCATGCTCCGGGTTCTGGCCGGCGCGCGTTTCCAGGACTTCGCCAACCAGAAAGTCCATGGCGGGGAAGATGAGGGTCTCGCCGACATCATAAAGGTTTTTGGGCTGGTAGACGGCGCCTTTCTTCAGCTCGGACTCCATCCGCGCGGTCTCGCGGCGCTGGTATTCCCGGATCAGCCGCAGCGCCAATTGATCGGTCGTCAGCGGCGACTCTGCATCCAGGATCAGTTCATGGGTAAAGTCCAGGTCTTCATCGGTAACTCTGAACTGATCGCGCCAAAATGAAGCAGTTTGGGTCCTTCGCAACAGCACGTCTTCCTCCTCCTGAAAACACAGGCGGCGCGCCTGCATCAATTCGCTCTTTGGCAGCTCAACGATAAAGTATAGCCGTTCAAGCGCCAAAGTTCAAGAACGCGCCAGTACAAATGGTGCGCCGCCTTTCCTCAACCGCCATCCTCCAGCCGTACCCGCGCCAGGACAATCTCCGGCTCCCACACGCCCAACTCGACAGTCGGGCTCAGCGTCGCCGAGTCGTAGACAATCAGCCGCAGCTCATAGCCGCCTGGCGCGAGGTCGGCCGGGATATCCAGGTAATATACCGTATCCACCAGTTCATCCGCGGCCCAGCGGCCCGTGCGCCGGTGGCGCAGATCCAGCAGGAGGGCATCTTTCTGATAGACCCGTCCCCCCTCTGAATCGTGTAAACGGAGCGAGATCGAATAGTTGATTCCCAGCCCAGGCGCGGTCTGCCATCGCAATGCTATCCACCCGGCGCGGTCCCTTCCCAGGCTGAGCGGCTCTTCTGTTGACAACTGCTCTTCGCCCCGGCCCAAAGCGAGCCCGTGCAGAGTGATACCGCCGTCATAGTGCACTGTCAGCGGCTCCAGATATTCGTAGAATGTCCAGGGGCGATCCAGATCCATACCGGTAAAGGTGTGAATCTGAAAGCTGCCATGTTCGTCCGCGCCTTCATAGCGTCCATACTTGCCAAGAAGAAGAACCGCGTGCTGTTCGGCAAGGGTATCCCCGCTGACACGATCGTTCTCCCAGTCTACAAATTTCACCGTTTCCGGGTAATGCAAAGCTACGAGCGCAGACTCAAGCTCGTATGGCAAGTAGGGAACACTGGCCGCGATCACGTCAACTGGTGTTTCGCCTTGATACATGTATTGAAAGCTGAAATGCTCGCTGATCGTGTAGGGAAGCAGATAGACCGCGTCGATAGCAGCCGGCTGCGCGTTCAACGTTCCAGCCAGCTCCGCCCATTCCGTCTCGTTCGCCTCATAGACCTCGGGCAGATTCGCCCACGTTTGGAAATAGGTGCGGTAGGCAAGTGCGCCCTGGAGCAGAATCAGCCCACCCACCGCAAGCCCCAAGGCGACAGCAACCCGGTACGCGTTTCGACCAAGGGTCTGCACTCCGGGCAGTCCTGCGCTGTTGCGCCGCTCCCACAAGAGATGCAACGCCTCCCAAAAACCGGTCGCCGCCAGCAGATAGATCACCGGCGTCGCGCCCATCATACGCAGGAAGTGCGGCAATATATCGTCCCTCGAAAGGATGGCGGGCAGCAGCAGTACACACAGCCAGAGGAGCAGCAGACGGTAAGCCGGCCGCTTCCAGCGCCACAACGCCGCGCCCACTCCCAGCCAGAAAAGGATCGCTTCCCACGGCTTCAGCATCGATTGGGCGGCGAAGTTGTGCCGCCAGTTCGGGTCGCCGCGCAAACCGAAGACCAACAGATAGTCCCAAACGTTGCCGAGAAAGGAGCCAAAAGCGTTTTCCTGGCCGCCGCGCAGGAGCCAGACCTCTCTGCTGCGCATCAGAAAGTGCTCAGGATGCAGAGCAAAGTGGAGCAGAATCGGCGCGGCAACCAGCGCGGTGACGCCAATGAACAGGGCCGCCCGCGGCAGTTCGCTCCGCACGCGTTCCCTGGTAAAGGAGCCAAGGGGAAAGAAGAAGCTCAGACCAAAGAGCAGAAACAGAAACGGGGTGAAACGCGCCGGGATATAGGTGTACGGCAACAGCCCCGTGCATAACCCTGCCAGGACAATCCGCCACCAGCTTCTTTCTTTCCACCCTTGCCACAGCAGCGCAAAAGAGAGGACAAGAAGCAGGGGCATATGGGTGACCTTGTTATACGACGTGCGCCCGATTATCGTCTGGCTGATTGACACGGCCATCAGCCCAGCCGCAACGCCGCCGATCAGCAGCCCGCGCCAGGGCGCCGGCCGTCCTCCTTCTCCCTGGCCAAAGAGCACCCTTCCCAGCCAGAATACGGCAAAGACCAGACCCGCGCTGCCCAGGGCCGTGGGCAGATGCATTGCCAGCAGCGTCCGTCCAAACAGGAGCGTCGACAGGGCCAGCGCGTAGATGGCCGACGGCTCGCGACCCTGGTCTACGGGAAAGAATATGGCGTGCCCGCCTTGCAGAACCTGGAGCGCGAGCGCGCCGTCTATCCCCTCGTCCCGGTTGAGACCCGGCGGCAGCTCGTCCAGCCGTTGCAATCGCAGTGCCACTACGGCCAGCGCCAGCGCCAGCAGGATCGCCGCTGTAGCCAGCTTCAAGGGGAAGCGCCCGGCTTCCGTCGAATTTGCCCCGCCAGATCGATGCCGGCCCGAAGATGGACTCTCAGACACGTTCTCTGTCACTTATCCTCGCCTGACCCTCGCCGCAGGTCTTCGTATCGCTATCCAATCCGGTATCCTCAGCGGTCCGCGCGAACCGTCAATCCCGAACGACGCGCCCGCGCTCCCCTGTCACCGGGCCTCGTCCAGTCGCACGTGCGCCAGCAGCAGCTCCGGCTCCCACACACCGATCTCGACAGTCGGCACATTTGTCTCGGTGCCGTATACGATCAGCCGCAACTCATAGTCGCCCGGCCGCAGATCAGCGCCAAACTCAAGGTGGAAAAGGGTGTCGACCGGCTCCCCCACCGCCCAGCGGCGCGTGCGGGCAAAGGCTGAGTTGCCCAGGACATGGTCGTCCTGGTACGACTTTGCGCCTTCACTGTCGTACAGGCGCAGCGAGACGGCATAGTCGGTATCCAGGCCTGGCGCGGTCTGCCATTGCAGCGCAACCCAGAGCGAACGGTCCTTTCCGAGCCTGAGCGGTTGCTGCGAAGAGATCTGCTCCGCGCCGCGACCGAGCGCAAGGCCTACAAGATCGATCCCGCCGTCGTAGTGGACTGTCAGCGGCTCAAGGGTTTCATAGAATGTCCAGGACCGGTCCAATTCAAGATCGGTGTATGTGTGGAGCCGGAAGTTGGTGAACTTCTCACTGCCCGCGTACCGTCCAAACCTGCCCAGCAGGGCGACCAGGTTTTCATCCCCCTGTCCGGCCCAGACGAACTCCTCGTTCCAGTCCAGCACCTTCACGGCGGACACCTCACCGATCTCCGCCAAAAGAGATTGGACCTTGCGCGCCAGGTCCGGCCTGACGGCGCGGACGACGCGGGCAGGCGCATCCCCGCGGTACAGGTACTCGAAGCCATAGTGTTCATCAAACCTGTATGGGAGCAGGTAAATCATGTTTTCCGCGGCCGGCTGCGCGTTCAGCACGTGGGCAGCATCCGCCCATTCACCGTGGTAGGCCAGATAAAACCCGGACGTGACCGCCCATTCCTGAAAATAGGTGCGGTACGTGTTTGCCCCTTGAAGCAGCACCACGACGCAGACCACAACCCCCAGCGCGATCGAGACCCTGGTCCAGTCCCCCCCGAAGATGCGTGTCCGGCCCCACCGGTCTCTCAATAGCCGGTAGGTCTCCCACATGCCCGCGCCGATCAGCAGATAGACAGCCGGCACCGTTCCGATCATGCGCAGGGTGTTCGGCCCCAACCCGACATCCCGAGCCAGCATCGCCGGCACGAGCAGCACCGCCAGCCACAGCAGCAGCAGTCGATAGGCGGGCTGCCGCTGCCAGCGCCAGAGCGCCATCCCCACACCAAACCAGAAGAAGAAGGCCTCCCACGGGTTCAGCATCGGCCGGCCGGCAAAGTTGTAGCGCTCCCGCAGGTCGCCCTGAAACCCAAACGCCAGCAGATGCTCCCACACGTTGTACAGAAACGCGCCCAACGCCGTTCCCTGGCTCTCGTTGAGTACCCACACCTCTCTGCTGCGAATGAAAAAGTGCTCGGGGTGGAGAGCAAAGTAGATGAGAATCGGTGCAGCCACCAATCCGGCCGCGCCGACGAAGACAGCCGCCCAAGGCAGCTCCGCCTTCAATCTCTCCCGGGTGACATCACGCAGCGGCCACAGAAAACTCAAGCCAAAGAAGAGAAACAGAAAGGGCGTGAAGCGTGACGGAATGTAGGTGTACGGCAGCAGCCCCGCACACACGCCCGCCAGCGCGATCCGCGGCCAGCTCCGCTCCCGCCCCGTTTTCGACCACCCCCACCAGAGCAGGGCAAAACAGAGACCAAGAAACAGGGGCAGATAGTTGGCCCGCAGCGAAGCCCGGCCGATGATCGTCTGGCCCAGCGAAACCGCCAGCAGACCGGCGCCCACGCCTCCGACAAATACCCCCCGCCAGGGCGTCTCCCGCCCGCTTTCGTCCCGGCCAAAGAGCAGCCGACCCAGCCAAAAGATGACAAAGACGGTGCCGGCGCCGGCCAGGGCCGTCGGCAGTCGAAAGGCCAGCAGCGTGCGTCCCAGAAAGGAGGTCGTCAGCGCAATCGTATAGACGCCCATCCATTCGCGCCCGCTGGCCGCTTCGGGGAAGAAGACCGCATGCTCCCCCTCGAGCACCTGCAGCGCATAGACCCCGTCCGGACCCTCATCACTCTGGATC
Organism: Caldilineaceae bacterium SB0661_bin_32; assembly: GCA_009841235.1. Taxonomy (GTDB): domain Bacteria; phylum Chloroflexota; class Anaerolineae; order Caldilineales; family Caldilineaceae; genus Bin5. The sequence continues at coordinate 7,934 of VXMH01000051.1, forward strand.
CCCTGCGGGAATTCGGTTATGCGTTGAAGACGCAACACCGCGACCGCCAGCGTCAGCGCCAGCAGGATCCCTAACGTAGCCATCAGGATACGTTGGCGCGCGTCTCTCTCTGGCACGGCCGCAGCGGCAGTTCCCTGCGGGGAAGCCGTTGCGCTGCGCCCCTGCTCGAAGGAAGCCCCTGGCTCTCTTTCAGTCATAGCCTGTCACTCATGATCCTACGACCGGACTCGCGCCTCCACGGTTTCCCATTTTACATCTGGGCCGGCCTACCCCTATGTCTGAATGACCACGGCCGGGACGCCTCACCTGGAACACAAACGTCAAGTATAGAGATTCCGGCAGCAAAATCCAAGAATCTGTTCATCTTAATTCTTTACAAACAGAAGCCGGCGTGAGGAATACATGCCCGCGGGGAAAACGCGAACAGCAATTGAGGTCAGTCTGTCTTGGGATTTGGGCAGTTGTTCCGGCTGTGCAGCTGCTATCAGGGGGCCCCCTGCAGAACGCAGCCAGCCTGTGAGAAAGGAACGTCTCAAACCGAATTGCGCCCGCCCGTCATTGCAGTTCCGTCAAGCGTAAACGCGCTATGACTTTCTCCGGTTCCCAAACATCGGTTTCGACCGTCGGCGTCAAAGTCTCGGTGTCGTAGACGATCAGCCGCAGTTCGTATTCGCCGGGCGGGAGTTCCTCCTGGAGGTCAAGATGGAACAGAGTGTCGACCGTCTCCTCCTCGGACCAGAGACTTGTGCGGGCGAAATCAGAGTTCCCCAGGACAGCGTCGTTCTGGTATGCCAAGGTACCGTCCTCTCCGTGCAGACGCAAAGAAACGGCGAAGTCAGTTTCCAGGCCAGGCCTGGTCTGCCATCTCAAGCCCAACCAGAGCGTGCGGCTCCGATCCAAATGGAGCTGTTCCTGCGCCGACAACTGTTCGCCGCCCTGCCCCAAGGCAACGCCCAGCAGTACGATACCTCCGTCGTAGCGGACGGCCAGTGGCTCAAGGGCTTCATAGAACGTCCAGGGGCGGTCCAGGGCAAGATCGGCATAGGTGTGGATTCGAAAGTTTGTGAACTCGTCGCTGTCCACATACCGTCCATACTTGCTCAATAGAGCGACTATGTTTTCGTCCCCATCTCCCGTCCAGAAGGAGTCGTTCTTCCAATCCAGGACTTTCACGGCCGGGTCTTGCAACGCGCCAAGGATCGCCTCGATTCGGGGCGCCAGATCGGGACCTTTGGCGTGAATGATATGGGCAGGCGCGGCACCTTCGTACAGATATTCAAAGCTGGGATGGCCATTGACTCTGTAAGGAAGAAGGTAGACCGTTTCCTCTGCAGCCATCTGCTTGTTCAACACGCTGGCCGCCTCACCGAGTTCCGATTCGTACAACTCATAAAGCTCGGGGATCTCTGCCCAATCGTGGAAATAGGTACGATAGGTGAGGATGCCCTGGACCAGGACAGTGCTACAGATCAACGTACCAATCGCGATAGATATTGCCTGTCGCTGGAAGGCCGGGCTCCGTTCCCGCAAAAGTCGCCACGCTTCCCAGACACCCACGCCGATGAGAAGATAGATAGCCGGCGCCGCGCCGATCATGCGCAAGAAATGGGGGACAAGATCATCTCGAGCCAGCATCGCCGGCAGGAGCATCACGCCCAGCCAGAGAAGCAGCAGACGGTTGCCAGGTCGCTGCCAACCCCACAAAGCCATGCCCACGCCAAACCAGAAAAAGATCGCTTCAACCGGGTTCAACAGAGGCTGGCTGCCGAAGTTGTGTCGCCAGTGCGGGTCACCGCGAAAGCCGAAAACCTGTAGGTGCACCCACACGTTGTGCAGTACGGCTTTCAACGGCTCCCCCAGGCTCCGGTCCTGGTCCAGGACCCAGAGGTGCCTGCTTCGCAGGAAAAAGTGGTCCGGATGCAGAACAAAATAGAGAAGAATCGGCGCCGCGACCAGCGCGGTAGTTCCCAAAAAGAGGCAAATATGAGGCAGGTTGGCCCGTACTCTTTGCCACGTACCCGAGTGATAGGGAAGCAGATAACTCAACCCAAAGAAGAGAAGCAAAACGGGGACGAATCGGGAGGCGATATAGGTGTACGGGACCAACCCGAGGCACACACCGGCCAGTACAATCTGCCACCAAGTCCCGCCCCGACCGGCTCGCGGCTTCCATCCTTCCCAGAGAAAGGCAAGACTCAGGCAGAGCAGCAGAGGCAAGAGGTTGCCTCTGAAAACCGTTCGCCCAATAACGGTGTAGCCAAGGGAAAACGCCAGCAAAGCCGCGCCTACGCCACCGACCAGCAGGCCCCGCCAAGGCGCGGCCCGCCCGCTTTCATCTTCTCCAAATAGCGATCTCCCCAACCAGAATGTAGCCAGGACTGCGCCGGCGCTTGCCAGAGCTGTCGGTAGACGGATCGCCAAGACAGTTCGCCCCCAAAGCGACGTGGCCAGGGCAACTGTATACGCGATCAGTGCCTCGAGTCCATTGCCCAATTCAGGATAGAATACGGCGTGTTCGCCTCGCAGCACTCGCAGAGCATTTACGCCATGAACACCTTCATCGTAGAAAATACCAGGCGGGATTTCAGTGAGACGGTAGAGACGCAGCAAAATGACCGCGACCGCCAGCACGAGCAAGACCGCGCCCGTCATCGCTGTGAAGTGGAGACGGCTATCCTGCCTGGACTGAGAAGCGGCGGCTGAACGCCGCGCTGGGGGAACTTTATTGACCATCATTCGCAATTCAGAAAGCAGGATCATAGCGACGACGGAGGCAAAACGCGTAGGCTCTCGCGTTAACACACGGTGCTGGATTTGAGAGGCTGCTGCGCCCGGTACCGCCGCTCAGAGACTTGCCCCGGCCCTGCATCGCCGACAAGTATAACGATCAGGGCAGTTTGATCCAAACCGCGTCTTGTGGATTGGCAATCCTCCCGCACGACTGGTCCCTTGTCTGGCCCGCAATTGGGCATTTGTCCTCGATCAGATATGATAGACCCAATTTCGGAATCGTACGATCGCTTTGCCGCACAGGCGCCGCCTGGAAAGTCGTCTATGAGAACCGTAGCAATGATCCTGGCTGGCGGAGAGGGCACTCGTCTGACAGTTCTGTCCGAAAAAAGGGCCAAACCCGCGGTTCCATTCGCCGGCAAATTTCGCATCATCGATTTCACGATCAGCAACTGCGTCAATAGCGGTATCTACTCCGTCGGTGTTCTCACCCAGTACCGTCCCCACAGTCTCAACGAGCACATCGGCATCGGTAAACCGTGGGATCTCGACCGTCAGCACGGCGGCATCCGCCTCTTGCAGCCGTTTCAGGGCCGCGGCGAACAGGACTGGTATGCCGGCACGGCCGACGCGATCCTGCAGAATCTGAACTTTCTCGCCGAACACAACGCCGACACCGCCCTGATTCTCTCCGGCGACCACATCTATAAGATGGACTACGGCCCGATGCTGGCGTTCCACCAGCGCAAGGGCGCGGACCTGACCATCGCCGTAATGCCCGTGCCCATTGAGGAGGCGCACCGTTTCGGCATCATGGAGACGAACCCGGAGGATGAGATCGTCCGGTTCCATGAAAAGCCGGAACAGCCGACCAGCAATCTGGCATCAATGGGCATCTATGTTTTTAACAGCCGGGTGCTGGAACAACGCCTGCAGGAAAAGGGCGCTGACGGCCCCCGGACCGACTTCGGCGAGCACGTCGTCCCCGCCATGCTCGCGGCCGGCGACCGCGTCTTTTCCTACCCTTTCACCGGCTACTGGGTCGACGTCGGCACCGTCGACGCCTACTGGAAAACAAGCCTCGAGCTGCTCCAATCCAACCCGGCTCTCGATCTATACACGGACAACTGGCCCATCTCGACACGCTCGGAGGAACGTCCGCCCGCAAAATTCGGACCCCAGTCCCAGGTCGTACAGAGCATGGTGTCCAACGGTTGCGAAGTCCATGGGGTCGTAAGAAACAGCATCTTCAGTCCCGGCGTCTATGTGAGCCCCGGCGCGGTCGTGCAGGACAGCATTCTCATGAACGATTCCTGGATCGGCCCCGGCGCACGCGTGGAACGGGTCATCATCGACAAACAGGTCATCGTCGGGTTCGGCGCCCAGGTCGGCTGTGCCACCTCCGACGCGCCCCCTCCCAATCAGCAGTTTGCCGGGAAACTGGACACCGGCCATACCGTCATCGGCAAGGGGGCCTTCATTCCCGACGGCGCCCGGATCGGCACCAACGTCATCGTCAACAGCGACCGGGGCGAAGAGGATTTTCCACCAGACTTCGTCGTGGAGGACGGGCAAACCGTATAGCTTTCGCACTGCGCGCCTACACGAACGGACCGCGAGGATTGTTCCCTATGTCTTGTGCATTTGCCGTGATCATGGCCGGCGCCGACAACGCCGACCTCAGTGTCCTTACCGAAGTCCGCTCCGAGCCGGCCGTCCCCTTCGCCGGCAAGTTCCGCCTGATCGACTTCTCTCTCAGCAACTGCGTCAACAGCGGCATCCACAACGTCGCGGTGCTCACTCAATACCGCCCCCGCAGCCTCAACGATCATATCGGTATCGGCAAACCCTGGGACCTCGACCGCTCCAGCGGCGGCGTGCGCCTGTTGCAGCCCTACCGCGGCGGTCCTTACGGCGACTGGCAACGCGGCTCCGCCGACGCCATCCGCCGAAACCTGGACTACGTACTCCAGCAAAAGGAGGAGTGCGTACTGATCCTCTCCGGCAAACATATCTATCTGATGGATTACGGGCCCTTTCTTGAGCACCATCAGCGCAGCGGCGCGCCCGCGACCATTGCGGTCCGCCGCGTCAGCCGCCACGAAACCCATCGTTTCGGTATCATTACACAGGATACGGACGACCGCGTCGTCGAGTTCCAGGAAAAGCCGCGGCGCACGCAGCAGAATCTTGCCAGCATGGGCGTCTATGTCTTCAGCCGCAACTTTCTCGTAGAAGTCCTGAGCAACGCGGGCGGCGATGACATCGGCAGGGACATCCTGCCGGGGCTGGTGGAACAAGGGCATGTCGCCAGCTACACCTATCCCGGATACTGGGCCGATGCCAGCACGGTTCAGGCCTACTGGGATGCCAATATGAGCCTGCTGGCTGAAGAACCGGCCCTCAACCTATATGCGCCGGAGTGGGTCGTGCATACCCGCAGCCAGGAACGCGCCCCGGTCAAGCTGGGGCCCGCCGCAGACGTGGATGGGGCACTGTTATCCAATGGCTGTCAGATCGAAGGCGCCGTGGAACGAAGCGTGCTGTCCCCCGGCGTGCAGGTGGGCGAGGGAGCCGTCGTCCGAGACAGTGTCATTCTCAACGACACCGTCGTCGAAGCGGGCGCGGTCGTCGAGCGCTGTGTGATCGACAAAGAGGTGCGCGTCTGTCAGGACGCGCTCGTGGGCCACTCCGACAACAACAGCCCCAACCCGGAGCTGCCGGCCCGGCTCAACACCGGCCTGACCCTCGTCGGCAAGGGCAGCGTCGTTCCCGCCGGCATGCGGCTAGGCCGTAATGTCGTAATTCATCCCTTCAGCGGCGCCGACGCATTCCGCAATGGCAATGACAATGACAGGGGCAAGGGCAATGGCGTCGAAAGCGGGACAAGCATCGGCCGCAATCTGCGCTGACCGGAACAGCCGAATCCCGTTTCCGGCAACCGACGTGAAAATCCCCGCTCTAACCCTGTTTGGCTCGATACCCAAGTTGATTCAGAAGCGCAACCAGTCGTTCCCTCTGATCGCCCTGGATTTCGATCTCCGCGCCCTTGACCGCTCCGCCGCATCCCAACTTGCCTTTCAGGTGCTTCAACAGGCCGCGCTTGCCCACTTCCGGGCTCTTGACCCCGGTAATGATCGAAACCGTCTTCCCTTTGCGCCCCTTCCGCTCCAGGCGCACGCGCACGGGCTGTGTCCCCTGGACGGCAAAGGGCGCGGCCGGGTTGCGGGGCAGCTCCGGCGGACGCTGTTCAGGTTCCGGCTCCGGGTCCGTCGAATAGACGAGCCGCGGTCCCGTTTTTCTGGAGAAGCTGCGATCGGAGTTCCTGGCCTTGCGCTTGGACATGGTTCGTCCCTTTTCGTCCTCCCGGAAAGTAGAAAGGAGTTGCACCATGCAGTATAGCATCAGCGGTGAGATTGCCCAGTCCGCACGCCTCGTTTTCGCCCCGGGTGAAGATGCCTGGGTCAGCAAGGGCGCCCTCATGGCCTATTCCTCCCGGCTGCAGTGGAGGCTGCGCCTGCCGGGCGGAGCAGGCGGCGCGCTGCGGCGCAGCCTCTCCGGCGAAGGCGTCGCCCTCACCTACCTGGAATCGAAAGCGGAAGAACAGTATGCCCTCCTGGCGGCCAACGCACCGGGCCATCTGGAGATCTGGGACCTGGAGCGCGACGGCCCCGTGACGACGACGCGCGGCTCCTTCGTCGCCGCCTGGGGCGAAGACGTCGACATCACCGTGACGGTCGCGCGCCGCGCCGGGGCAGCCGTTTTCGGCGGCGCCGGCCTCTTTCTGCAGACGATTTCCGGACTGGGCATCGCGCTCGTGCACGGCAGCGGCGACTTCTACGAGCGCCAGATGGCGGCCGGCGAAGAGCTGCTCGTCAGCACTGGAAACCTGGCCGCATTTTCCTCTGGAATCGACTATGATATCCGCGGCGTGGGCGGCTGCCGCAGAATGCTTTTCGGCGGCGAAGGGCTGTTTATGACCAACCTGCGCGGCCCCGGACGCGTCCTGCTCCAGACTCTCAAGCGCAGCAGTGGCTCAAATTCATCCGGCTGAGGCGCGCGGCCTGCCTCTTCTGCCGCTGAGCGATCCACCATTCATTTCTGTCGCGACCGCCAGGCCGACACCATCCTTCAACGAAACTGTGATTTGGTATCTGTATGCTCTTCGACCAAAATGTTGGACAGAGCCCTACAAGTGGATACGTTGATCCATCGCTCTCATCCCGAGGAGGTCCGCCATGTGCGCAGACAGCCGATCCCTCATACGAACTGTCAGCGGCGAGGTCCGATTGCCCGACCCCGTTGACGATGCCATTCTGACGCTCGGCGTACGGATGCGCGATCCGCTCTCGTACCAGGATATCGCGTCGGCATTCGGCATCGCTCACGACGATGTAAGCGAAATCTGCGAACCGTACAAGGAGCTGTTGCGCACGGCGGGAGAAGAAGGCCCTGCCTTGACCTATACGCGACGGTCGTCCCGGAAGGCAGTTCGGCCGCGCGCGATGTGGGAGAATGCGGCATTTGGGAACAGTGGGAGGGAATCTTTTCAGAAACAGCAGATCGTGAACGGCGCTGACCGGCTCGCCGATCCTGTCGAAGATGCCGTCTTGACGCTGGGCGTGCGTTTGACCAATCCGCTTTCGTACGAGGAAATTGCGTCGCTCCTGCAAATCGCTCACGAGGACGCAAGTAGAATCTGCAAGCCTTACAGGGAGTTCATGCGCAAAGCAGGAGAATATGGGGTCCGCGGCGTTACCCGGACGGGATAGGCTGCGGCTGCCTGCCGCAACTCTCCAACACGCGACCCAACCCGGAAGGCAACCTCTGACCGACCCTTCCCCCAACGACGGCTACTCTCAACGCGCCGGCGCCGCGTTGAAGATCTGCCTCAAAAGATCAGAGCGTTCAACCGCAGTCGTCCAGCGCGGTTGCGCATAGTCTTCAATCACTGCGGTCAGGATCTCCGTGCTGATCACCCGTCCGCCATGGATCGTATGGCGGGCAATCAGTGAAGTGCGCGTCTGCCAGCTCCACATCTGATCGAAGAACAGATTGCCCAAACCGTAGACGATGATGCCGGGCTTCTCATTCCCATACCCATACGGCTCCATCGCCTGCGGCACGTGGCTCTGTACACCGGTGACAATGTCTGCGCCGGCCGCACGCAACTCGCGGTACTCCTGCACTTGCCGGAAGATCGGCCCCGGGTTGTAGACTTCCTCATGCTGCAGCTCAACCGCGATCACGTCGACTTCGCTGCGGAGCGCCGCGATCCTGGCAAAGATGCGCTCCTTATTTCCGTAATAGTGGCAGGCGCCCGGCCCGTCCTCGGTCGCCCAGGCAAAGCTGGGGTAGTGGGCCAGCGCCGCGAAAAAGGCGAAGCTGTTGCCGTTGTGCTCAAATAACAGCGGCGCGCACGCCTCCTCCTCATTCAAGCCGCTCCCGTAAATGGGAATCCCGTTCTCCCGATACCAGCCAATCGACTCGCGCGCGCCCTCCTGTCCAAAGTCGTTGACATGGTTCCCGCTCAGTCCCACGATATCCGTGCCCAGCGCCTCCAGCGCCGCCCAATAGGCCGGACTGCTGCACAAGATCATGTTGTTTAAAGACGGATCAACGTTACAGCCTTCCAGAAATGGCACTTCATTGCTGATGTGAGTAATGTCGGCCGCACGCAGCGTCGACGAGATCACCTGGGCCGGGTAGTCGTAACCCTTCGCCTCCATGCGCGCCGCGGTAACGCGGGCCATCGCCGTGACACCGGTCATGATCAGGGTCGTCAGCTCGTTGGGGTTCCGGTTCGTCGGCTCTGTGATCTGCGGTCGCAGGGCCGCAGCCACGGCCTCCCCATCCGTACCAAATACGGACACCACTGCCGTCAGCGGATAGGCGGCGGGGTCAAAGGTGTTGCTGACAATGTCAAAGCCGTTCAGGCGCAATACCTTAAGAACGGGCGTAAGGCCTTCGAAGGGCACAATCGCCAGGGCGCCGGTCGACGCCTCCAACACGGCGGGAAGGACGCTGCCGCCGGCCGTCTGCACCGCGCCGGCTGCCTCTTCACCGAAAATCGCCTCCAGTTCCGAGACGTAATCGGCATCGACGATCAGGGGGCCGCTGCCCCTGCCCTGCCAGCGTAGCGTCAACTCCGCCATCGAAACGTCATCCTGAACTGTGGCGAAGGGCGCAACGGCCACCAGGTAGCGGGTATACAACACACTGCCCGCCTCCCCCGTCCCGGCCACCAACCGGATCTGCACATCCGCGTTGCGCGGCTGATCGAGGAGAAAGACCGTCTTGCGAGCGCCGCCGGACACGATCTCGTCCAGCCCGAATGCCGCTGTGAGCAGGCGACTGAAGTAGCGTTCCGGCAGAGCGGTGTCAAGCGCGACCGTCAACCAACCGTTGCGGCTGTCCACCTGCCGCGTCTCCGGCTGCAACTGCATCTCGGAGAGGGTTCCCGCCTCTTCGGCGCCCTGCGTTCCGCTCGCAAAACTGGCAATCGAAGTTGCCGCGGCCACGCCAAGAAAGCCCAGCAACACAGTGACGAGAAGCCGGCCGGGCGCCCGCAAGTTCGTGACTTTCACCCTGAAAGGAGCGATCCGGGCGGCTGCAAACATCCCTTGCATCCCGCGCACCCACGCTCGAATAATGTGCGATCCGAGCCGCAGCCGTTCCTTTATCTGTTTACGGATGGCGTCTAACCGGTTCAACATTGGCGTTCAACAGCCTGACATCTACTGGAAAGCTGAACTGTGGAGGTCTCCTGACACGGAGTCCAAATCCAGAGTCCAAATCACAGAGTCCAAATTAAAAGTATATGCCCAACATCGGCATTGGTCAACATCCGGTCTGCCTCGGGTGCATCCCGGATTTGGGGTGGGAACAGTCTGGCGGGGAATCAGTGGCGGCGGTGGGTGGAACTGTTTGCGGGTTTTTGGAGAGACGCAGGGCAGGCGCCAGGGCAGGCACAAGGCCCGCCCCTACCGGGAACTTTGAGAGGGAAGGCGGAGGCGGCGGTTCTGCCGCCTCAGAGTCGATTACGGACCGACCATGGTCCAGTATTCTGCGGGCGGGCTGCAGATCGGACGTTGACAATCGGGACGCGCTCAGGTACATTTCCGTCTTATTCAAACAAAGCGACCATGTAGTCTCAACGAGTTGCATACGCGCGCAGTTCCCGGCAAAGTTCGTCCCTTTGGGAAGGATTCAAACCAAACAGTGACAAGGGTGTGAAATTGGCTACCGGAACCGTTGGTGAAGTCGTCAAGCTGTGTGGAAAACTGGGGATCATCGGCTTTGGCGGGCCGGCCAGCCACATCGCCATGCTCGAAGATGAGGCCGTCGCCCGGCGCAAATGGCTCAGCCGCGAACAGTTTCTCGACCTGGTCGGCGCCACCAACCTGATTCCCGGCCCCAATTCAACCGAGATGATGATCCATATCGGCTACCAGCGCGCCGGCTGGCCCGGCTTGCTCGCCGCCGGTATCTCCTTTGTGCTGCCTGCCGTCCTCCTGTCCACGCTGATAGCCTGGGTCTACGTGAAATTCGGCGCGTTGCCGGCCGTGCAACCCTTTCTGGCAGGCGTAAAGCCCGCGGTCCTGGCCGTCATCCTCGGCGCTCTCTGGCGGCTGGGCCTGACGGCCTCCAAGCCCAAGGAGGCAGCCGGCACGCGCATCGCCCTCGCCGTCATCGGTGTCGCGGTCGCGGTCGCCGTCTACCTCGGCGCGCCGGTGATCTGGTCGCTGATTGCAGGGGGGGTGCTGGGGATGCTGGCTCTACGCGCCATGTCCGGCTGGAGCGGCGCCGCGGCGCTGCTGGCCCTGCCGGATAGCCGTGATGCGCTCCCTTGGGCAGCCCAATCCCCCGCGTCGGCGCTCAAGTGGGCGGCTCTGCTCGCGGCCGCCGCCGTTCCCGGCTTGACCCTCGGCGCGCTCGGCCTCTTCTTCCTCAAGGTCGGCAGCGTCCTCTACGGCAGCGGCTACGTCCTCGTCGCCTTTCTTGAAGGGGACCTGGTCCACAAATACGGCTGGCTCACCCAGCAGCAGCTTCTCGACGCCATCGCCATCGGTCAGTTCACGCCCGGCCCCGTCCTCTCCACCGCCGCCTTTATCGGCTACGTGCTCGCCGGCATCCCCGGCGCCGCGGTCAGCGCGGCCGCCATCTTCGCGCCCTCATTCGTCTTCGTCGCCATCCTCAACCCCATCGTGCCCCGCCTGCGGCGCTCAGCATGGATGGGCGCCTTTCTCGACGCGGTCAACGTCAGCGCCGTCGGCCTCATGGCCGCAGTCCTCGTGCGTCTGACGGGTGACGTGGTCACCACCTGGCCCGCCGCGGCAATTGCCCTGCTCGCCGCGGCCGCGGTCCTGCGCTGGCGCGTCACCTCCGCCTGGGTCGTCATCGGCGGCGCCCTGCTCGGCTGGCCGCTTTTTCTGCTGGTCTGATGCTGGGCGAGGTTGCCGAACACAAGCGCCGCCCGCCCGAGGCGGCAGTTCACCGACTGTCATCCTCCGCCCCGTCTAAAGCGTCGCCGAGGACGCCGTCAACCCACTCGGCGTCGTCCAGCTGGTCCATGTATGTGCTGAGCGCTCTGACTGCAATTTTCTGCGCCGCCAGAGCGGATACATCCGGGCGATGGCCCGCGAGGATAAGACGCTCGCGGACTGCGTCCTCGGCTTTGTCGAGAGAGGTATAGGTGGAATGGAACTCACGCAGCAGACCTTCTTCGTCCGTCTGCCAGAGCGTATGGATGTGCCAGAGGACTGGGTACGTCTGATCGCCTGTATCGGGCACGATGTCGTACGTTTTTCTGATCATTCCTCTTCCCGGGTCCAGTCTGAGCTGCCGGCGAATTGGCAGCCTTCCCAATATTCGGTGACAAATTTCACGTTATTGTAGTCGGACGAATCGCAGAAGAGAAAACCGATTCTATTCGATTTCCATATAGAATCTGCTTTGGCAGGGCGAGCATTGGGTTTCAATCCCCACAACTCCGAAAGGGTAGATTCAACGCCCGAATCAAAGGGAGCATCGGCACGCCATCCACATCCAGCCACCGTCCCCAACAGCCACTGTCAACTACGCCCTCACAATGGCCCTTGACGACCCGCTCCCAGTGCTCCTCGGAGTGAAAAAGATCCCCCCCTTTGGCGATATCCGTAGCATAGAGGAATCCCAGATAGACGAGAACAACCGGTATCCCCAGGGAGGCCAGCTTCCAAGACCAGGCAAACCGGTTGGACAGCTGGTAATGACTGTCCCGCGCGATACGCCAGCTGCCGCCGGTCGCCGCCCGGAGACCGATGGCGGCTTCTTCAATGGCCTCGCCGATCTTTTCGTGATTCTTGAGCGTACCATCAGAGGCGGGCTTCTGAAGCCGTTTGCCTTCTGACGACCGGGCCAGTTCGTTCCAGTGCGCTTTCGCCTCGACCAGAAGAAGCCCTTTCGCGCCCCGAACTGCGCAGGTGCTGGCGATATCCCAATTCGGCGTCCTCGGGTTGTTTTCAGAGACCGCGAGCCACCAGCCGCTCAAACACTCACTTATGGCAGAAGGAAGCAGATCATTTGGCTTGTCCAGCTCCACTTCCTCCGCGGGCGTCGCGTCCCACGAGCCGTCTAACTTCTGCACCGGCTTCCCGCGCGGCTGCCATATATCGTCACCAGTAATCGTGACGTCATCAACGCCCACTATCCGGGTCAGCCGGGCAGCGACCTCATCTCGGCCGCCATCGACAAGCAGCACACAGCGCGGCCGGCTCCCGCGGTTGTCCTTCCCCAGTCGTTTTGACCAACCCACACTTTGCCTCCCTGCAAGCGGCAACCGCGGACCGAACTACCTCCTCCTTCTGCGACCGCCTCTGCCTCTGCCCTTCCCATTTTTCTCCCGCTCCGCCAGCATATGCAACGCCTGTTCGAGCGTAACACTCCGGGGATCCGTCTCCTTCGGAATCGTGGCGTTCGTGCTATTGTGGTTGACGTACGGACCATAGCGCCCGTCCAGCACGCATACCGGTTCGCCGTCATTGGGATGCGCGCCCAACTCCTTCAGGACCGTGCGCGTCGAACCGCCCCGTCTCCGGTCCGGGGCCTCCTTAATCAACGCCAGCGCACGCGGCAGGTCCACCTCCAGCACACTGTCCGGCGCCTTCAGGCTCACAAATTTCCGGTTGTGGACCACGTAGGGTCCGTACCGCCCCACGCCAGCGCGCACCTCCTCGCCGTCTTCAGGATGCGTCCCCAGCACGCGCGGCAGGCTCAGGAGTTGCAGCGCCGTCTCCAGGTCCATCCCCTCCTTCGTCATACCCTTTAGCAGGCTGACCCGCTTAGGTTTTCCATTGGATTTGCTCTGCCGTTCCTCCGCCGAGGAGACCGCCGCCTTGGGCTTTCCTTTACCGGCGACAACCAGGGGCGTGAGCGTTTCAACGGCCTTGGCGCCAAGCCGGGGCACGCGCTCCAATTCCGCCGCCGATGCATAGGGACGGCCTGCGATGATCCCCTTGGCCAGTCCCGGTCCGATCCCCGGCAGCGCGGTCAGCTGCCTGGCGGTAGCCGTGTTGATGTCAACCGGACCAGTCGGGGTTCGCGGCTTCTCCTCTCTCGACCCGTCCTCGCCCAGCTGTACATACGCGCCGTAACGCCCATCCTTCACCAGGACCGGCTGGCCGCTCACCGGGTCGTCCCCCAGTTTTACCGGCCCCTCCTGCTTTGCACTCACCAGCGCCTCGACCGCGGCCGCGTCCAAGTCCCCTGGCGCCAGATCATCCGGCAGGCTCACCGTCTGCCTGTCGCCGTTCACCTCCCGCGCCAGAAACGGCCCAAACTGTCCAATCCGCACCTCGACCGGCAGGTCGGGAAAGTCGACCCGGCCCGCATGGCGGGGATCGATGACGTTCTCCTTTTCCCTGACCTGGCTCTCCAAGCCCTGCTCACTCAGATAGAACTGGTTCAGGTATTCGAGCCAGTCCACCTCCCCCTCGGCGATGTCATCCAGGGTCTGCTCCATCTCCGCCGTAAACTTCAGGTCCACCAGCTCCTCGAAGTTGCTCTCCAGGAGCTGCACGACCGCAAAGGCAACGAACGTGGGCACCAGCTCCCGCCGCTGTTTGAAGACGTAACCCCGGTTCTGAATCGTGTCGATGATCGTGGCGTAGGTGCTCGGGCGGCCGATGCCCTCCGTCTCCAGCGCTCGGACCAGCGTCGCCTCCGTGTAGCGGGCGGGCGGCTTCGTGGCGTGCCCCAGCGCCTCCAGTTCCCGGCAGTCCACCTCCTCATCCTTGGCCAGCGCCGGCAACGGCGATTCCTGGTTCTCAATCGCGGCATCGGGATCATCGGAGCCTTCAACATAGGCACGGAAGTATCCGGGAAAGAGGATCTCCCGCCCCGACGCGCGGAAAAGCGCCTCATCCGCCGCGTCCCTTGCCGACTGCCCGATTGCACGGATCATCACCGTCGTTGTACGCAAGCGGGCCTTCGCCATCTGCGTCGCCACCGTCCGTTTCCAGATCATGTCGTAAAGCGTCGCCTCATCGCCCGAGAGCGGGAGCGTTTCGAGAGGACGCATCGCGTTGCCCGCCGGCCGGATCGCTTCATGCGCTTCCTGCGCGCCCTTTGACTTCGTCCTGTATCGCCGCGGTTTCTCAGTCAGATACCGTTCGCCGTAGCGCTCCTGCACACGCCGCCGCGCCGCGTTCACAGCCTCGTCGCTGAGATGCACCGAATCGGTGCGCATATAGGTAATGTAACCGTTTTCGTACAGGGACTGCGCCACCCGCATCGTCCGCCTCGCTCCCCACCCCTTCTTGCGGTTGGCCTCCTGCTGCAGCGTGCTCGTCGTAAATGGCGGCGCCGGCGAACGGGACTGCTCCGAGCTCTCAATCGAGTGCACAACCCAACTGCCGTCCTGCAGGCGCTGCTGCAACGCCCTCGCCTGCTCCTCATCCAGCAGCAGAACGTCTCCACTGCCCTTGCTCGGGTGCGTCTTTACCCGCTTGCCCGCCGCGATCCGTCCCGTCGATTCATCGAAATCCCGTCCAGCGGCCACCCGCGTCCCGTTCACCGAAACCAGCGCGGCCTCGAAACGGTGCGCTGCGCTGTCCGGGCGTTTGTTGAGCTGCGCCTTCAAATCCCAATAGGAGCCGCTTACAAATGCCCGCCGTTCCCGCTCCCGCAGCACCAGCAGCCGCACCGCCGCGCTCTGCACCCGGCCGGCCGACAGCCTCGGCGCGATCTTCTTCCACAACAACGGCGAGATCGTATAACCCACCAGGCGATCGAGAATGCGCCGCGTCTCCTGCGCCCGCACCAGATCGTTGTCGATCGAACGCGTCGATTTCAGCGCCTGCTCGATCGCCTCGCGCGTAATTTCGTGAAATATCATCCGCCTGACCGGAACCTTCGGCTTCAGCACCTCATAGAGATGCCAGCCGATACTCTCCCCTTCCCGGTCCTCGTCCGTGGCGAGCAAGACCTCTTCCGCCCCTTTCAAAGCCGACCTCAGCTCGGAAACGACCTTCTTCTTGTCCGACGGAACGACATACAGCGGCTCGAACTCATCCTGCACCTTGACACCGAGCCGCGCCCAGGGCTCACCCTTCACCTTCGCGGGAATCTCGGCAGCAGAGGCCGGCAGATCGCGCACGTGCCCCATGCTGGCCTTGACTTCATATCCCCTTGGCAAAAAACCGCGAATCGTTCTGGCCTTGGTCGGCGACTCTACAATGACTAATTTCGACATTCTTCTTCTTATGGTTGATGGTTTATGAACAGTAACTGAATGCAAAGAAGTTCTACCGATCAGGGTCCTACCTGCATTTCAGCCGAGATAGAATACACAAGAACATTGACGCGGGCAAGTGAAATGCCAAGGAAATTGCGCGCTTCCCTTGCGCTCCCGGCAACTCGTACAAGGGCCGTACACTTCTCGTCATGCGCTCGTAAGCGCGCCCCAATGTTCGCTCCTCTGAATGAGCCAATGGCAGGTCTTTCTCTCTCCTTTCTCCTCGCCTCTGTGCGGTCGGGCCTCTCTTGTGCAGGGGGTGTGCCCCCGCAACGCCCTCCTCTCGCTATCCGTTGACAGCCGCGGCCCTTCGACATATACTGAGCACAGTTTCTTGCCCCTCACTTTCAATGCAACGGGGAGACAGAACCGTGAATGCATATCGGAATGGGCAATCGGTTTCTCCGATGCTCTCGCTCAGCCAGTCTGACCATGCCGGACGTCGTCGGACAGCCGTCAGAATCAACACAGGCTCCAGGATGCTGCCCGCCGCCGTACTGTTTGCCCTGTTCGCTCTCGTATTCAGCGGCTGTGCCCCGAACTACGATCTTCTCAACCTGACCGCGCCCGCTTCTGTACAGGTCGAGCAGTTCAGTCCTGAAGCCGGTCTCTGCGCCGACCAGTTTATCACCCACGACCTCCCTCACATCACCACGACCGTCGACGGCATTATCCGTATGTACGAGGCCAACGGCGCCGGCGTTGCCATCAACGATCTGGACAATGACGGCGATCTCGACCTGGTTCTCGGCAACTACGACAACCCCAACTCCATTTTCTGGAACTTGGGGAATCTGAACTTCCGCCAGGAGCCGATGCCGGTCGGGCGCACGCGCGCCGTGACCGCGGTCGACGTTGACGGGGATGGCTGGACCGATCTCGCGCTGACACGCGTCGGCGGCGCAATCAATTTCTGGCGCAATCGCGGCGCCGAGCTGGCCGCGGACGCGCCCGGCCGCTTCGTACAGGAGTTCGTCAGCGGTCTTGCCAAGCCCGCCTACGCCATGGATTGGGCCGATTTGGACGCCGACGGGGACCTGGACGCCGTTACCGCCTCCTACGACATCGGGCTGCTGACCGAGTTGGGCAACGAATACCTGCTCAAAGACGAGGCCGGCGTCTATATCCACTGGAATGAGGCCGGCGAATTCCGTGCCCAGCGGCTTGCCGAAGAGGCGCAGGCCCTGGCCATCGCGCTTTGGGACGAGGACGGCGACGGCCGCCTCGACCTTCTCGTCGGCAACGACTTCGCCTTGCCGGATCAATTCTGGCGCAACCACGCCGACGGCTGGCAGCTGGCGTCGATCTTTCCCGAGACGACCCACAGCACCATGAGCTTCGACCTGGCCGACGTCGATAACTCCGGCCGCACCGCGCTCTTTGCCAGCGACATGAAGCCGCCCGATACAAATCCCGAAACGATGCGCGCCTGGGCGCCGCTCATGGAGGCGGAACACCCTCCCCTGCCGGCCGGCGACCCCCAACGCATGGAAAACATGCTCCTCGTGGCCGACAAGGACGGCGCTTTCCGAAATCTCGGACGTGACCGCCAGCTCGACGCCACCGGCTGGAGTTGGGCCAGCCTCTTCGGCGACCTCGACCAGGACGGGCAGCTCGACCTCTACATCGTCAACGGCTTTGCCGAATCGACGACCTTCGCCCATATGGACGATCATGAACTGGTCGAACAGAATCAGGTCCTGCGCAACACGGGCGGCCGCTTCGAACGCATGCCGGACTGGGGGCTGGGCAGCGAGCGCGGCGGGCGCGGCGCAGCCCAGGGCGACCTCGACGGTGACGGCGACCTCGATATTGTCGTCAACAACCTGCGCGGCAATGCCCAGCTGTTCGAAAACCGCCTCTGCGGCGGCGCCTCATTGCAGGTCGCGCTGCGCCAGCCCGGCAGCGCCAACCCGGCAGCCATCGGCGCTACAGCCTTTCTCGAGACGCCCGCAGGCCGCCTGCGCCGCGATGTACGCGTAACCCGCGGCTACCTCTCCAGCGACCCCGGCCAGCTCCACTTTGGCTTTCCCGCCGAAACCCAGCCGCGCCTCCTGCTGATCCGCTGGCCCGATGGCCAGTGGTCAACCGTATCCGGGCCGGCCCCGGGGCAGCGGCTGACCGTTTCCAGAACAGACCTTGGACAGGAGTAGTGCGTTACGGCACACAGCCCCACTAAGCGAAACGACTTACAAATACTGACCAAAACATTGACCAAAACGATGTGGAAAAGCAGAAATGTCAGAATCCAAAGCCCGTGAAGCCGCCATCGAAAAGATCCGCCGCCTGCCGCAGCAGGTCGAAGAGCTGATTTCCGGGCTTTCACCGCAAGAACTGACCGCCAAACCACTGGCCGATGAATGGACGGTGGCCCAGAACGTCCATCACATCGCAGACTCCCACATCAACAGCTACGTGCGCTGCAAGCTGATGGCAACCGAAGACAACCCAACCCTCAAGCCCTACGACGAGGGCGCGTGGGCCTTACTCACCGACGGCAGCAGCGATGATCTTTCCGATTCTATCGCCCTGTTGAAAGCGCTTCACGCCCGTTGGGTCCAGTTCTGGGAAAACCTGCCGGATGACGCCTGGCAGCGCACCGGAATGCACCCGGAGAGCGGCCCCGTCACCCTGGCCAGGCAGCTCGATCTCTACGTCGAACACGGCGAAGCCCACCTGGATCAGATCCGCCGCACGCTGGCCGCAGGCAAAAAGTAGCCGGCCGCACAGGTTGCCCTGCCGGAGGCTGGGTACGGCTACACGAGTTGTGTAAGAATCTGCACAGAGTCGACCGCTGCAAATGGGTTACAGTCCTACTTGTCAGAGCAAGAGAGAAAGCATGGGATCTGCAGAATCACTGCATGATCTGCAAAAGGAATCGACTGAGCAGACCAAGGATCGTACTGCGCCGGTCAATTCCCTCGCGCCGGATGAAGGACATCTTTCACGCAGGTCGAAGTCCTGCGTGATACGGAAGAGAAAAGGCGCGCCTACGCGCTGGCCGGCGTGCAGGAGTACTACATTCTCGACGCCAGCAAAGCCGCTTGAATGGGGCCTGGATGGCCTTGGCAAGAGATAAACGCGTTTGAACCGCACTCTCGATTCCTGTACAATAGATTGACCGCGCATTCTCGCGGAATTTCGGCAGTTTACGCAACCCTACTGCGTTCCTTTTGAGCAGGAGCGCCTGCGACCATTCTTTCGTAGTTTCAGATGTATTCAGGGAGGAAACGAATGCAAAACCGACAATGGCAGAACCGCTTCAGTTTCAAAGCGCTGATCGTCCTGGCGCTGGCCGCCCTGCTTATCTCTGCCTGCGCTCCCATCGCACCGGCAGCCGATAGCGGCATGGAGATGGCCGACGAAGGCCCGGTAACCATTACGTGGGCCATGTGGGGCAGCCCCGCAGAGGTCGCGACCCATCAGTCAGTGGCCGATGCCTTTATGGAGGAACAGTCCGACATTGTCATCGAGATCCTGGCCGAGCCCTGGGGCGACTACTTCACCAAGATCAAGACCCTCTGGGCCAGCGGTGACTCGTCGGTCGTTCCCGACGTCCTCTTCCTCTCGCCCATCGTGAACTATGCCTCCGAGGGCGTGCTGGAAAACCTCGACCCCTGGATCGAGGCGAGCGGCTACAATGTCGACGACTACTGGCCGTCTCTGCTGCAGTACGCCATGTACGATGGCAGCGTATACGGCTTCCCGCGCGACATCGGCCTTGAGGTCCTTTACTACAACAAGGACATTTTTGACGAGGTCGGCGTCCCCTACCCCGACGACACCTGGACCTGGGACGATCTTGCGGCTGCAGCTGAGCAGCTCACCGTCGTCGAGGACAGCGGCCGCGTCTCCCGCTATGCGCTCGGCATGGAGGGCGGCAAATGGATGATCTGGGTAATGCAGAAAGGCGGCATGGCCCTGGACGACATGCGCAACCCCTCCAGCTGTGCCCTGAACGAGGCTGGAGTGGTCGAGGCCGTGCAGTTCTTCAAGGATATGATCGACAACAACTACTTCATGCCACCGGCCAATATGAGCCAGGCCGGTGGTGACGCCGCTGTCTTCCAGAGCGGCCAGGTGGCGATGATCATCCAGAACGCCAGTCGCGTCTCGGCCTTCAACGCCGCCGGCATGAACTACGATGTCTCGGTCATTCCGATTCCCGCTGACGGCCATCGCGCCTCCGCCGCCGGCGGCGCAGCCTGGGTAATGAGCGCTCTCAGCGACAACAAGGAGGAGGCCTGGACTTTCCTGAGCTGGCTCCAGAGCACCAACGGCGGCCAGCGCATCTACACCGCCTCCGGTGAGATCCTGCCGGCCCTCCAGTCCACCGCCAAATCCGACGCCTTCCTCAACAGTGGGCAGCCCCCGTCCAACCGCCAGGCTTTCATCACCGAAGGTGAGAACGCCCGCATGGGGCGCATCGGCTACTTTGTCGAATGGAGCCAGATAGGCGGATCATTCATCAACCCGGGTCGCGATCAGATCCTTATCGGCGAGGTCGGTGTCGAAGAAGGACTGAATTCCATCTGCGAGCAAGTAGACGCCTTCCTTGAAGAGAACGGATTCCCGAAATAGGCTCAATTGACCAGCGGCCAGTAGCCGGTTACCAGACCGGCTACTGGCCGCCTGCTGCCATGAGCCAATGACGCCATGACCGCGTCCACATCCTCCCAGAGCTCCCTGCCGCGCTGGCGGCGCTACCGACCGGACCAGCAGTCGGAAGCCTACCTGTTTCTGCTGCCCAGTTTCGCCGGGTTCCTGATCTTCGTGGCGATCCCTGTGGTCGCATCCCTCGCCCTCAGCCTTTTTGAGTGGTCTCTGCTCTCTCCGCCGGAATTCGTTGGCTTCAAGAACTACACACAACTCCTCTCCAGCGACCTGGTCTTTCGCAAAGTCCTTTTCAATACCTTCTACTTCATCGTCACGATCGTCCCCCTGCAGCTTGCTTTTGGCCTGCTGCTCGCGGTTGCGCTCAACCAGGGCTTGCGCGGGCTTGAAGTCTACCGCCTGATCTATTTCATGCCGGTGGTGACGACGATCGTTGCCGCGGCCCTCGTCTTTCAGTGGTTCTTCAACCGCGATTTCGGCATTCTGGCTGCGGCCATCTGGGAACTGAGTGCGGAGACCGGTCTCCCCATCCGCCCGCCGGACTGGCTCAACGATCCGGATTGGGCCAAACCGGCAGTCGTTATCCTGACCCTATGGAAAAACACCGGCTTTACCATGGTTATCTACCTGGCGGCCCTGCAAGGCGTACCGGCTGAACTGTACGATGCCGCCAAAGTCGACGGGGCCAGCGCCTGGCAGCGCTTCCGCTCTGTGACCTTTCCCATGGTCAGTCCCACCACTTTCTTCCTCATGGTCATCCAGATGATCGGCGCCTTCCAGCTTTTCAGCGAGGCATTCGTGATGACCCAGGGCGGCCCGGCCAATGCCACGCTCACGATCGTCTACTATATTTACCAGATGGCCTTCGAATTTCAACGGATGGGCAGAGGAGCGGCCGTCGCCTGGGTGCTGTTTATTTTCATCTTCATCTTTACCCTCGTGCAGACGCGCCTGCAACGGCGCTGGGTGCACTACGAAGCGGGCGGGGAATCGTGACAACCACTACCCCTCCCACTACGACTACGCCTGCGTCCATACGCCCCGGAGCCGCGCCACGTCCGACTTTCAAAGTGGGGCACCTGGCGCTTCACGCCGCCTTGATCCTGGGCAGCGTTGCCATGCTGCTGCCCTTCGGCTGGATGCTGGCCACCTCCTTGAAGGCGCCGCCGCAGATATTCACCTACCCTCCCTCCCTCGTTCCCGACCCTGTCGTCTGGCGGAACTACCTGGACACAGTGCAGGCGATGCCTTTCGGGCGCTTCTATCTGAACAGCCTCTTCGTGGCCGTGAGCGTGACGACCCTTCAGATCCTCACCTCCTCGCTGGCCGCCTTCGCCTTCGCCCGCCTGCGCTTCCGCGGCCGCGAAGCCCTCTTCCTCGTCTACCTGGCAACGCTGATGATCCCGTTCCACGTGACGATGATCCCCAACTTCATCCTCATCCGCTTTCTGCGCTGGTTCGACACCTTTTACGCGCTGATCGTCCCCACCGCCTTTTCCGTCTTTGCCGTCTTTCTGCTTCGTCAGTACTTCCGCGGCATCCCCACCGAGCTGGATGAGGCCGCACGTATGGACGGCGCCTCCTCTTTTCGCATCTGGGGCCAGGTGATCATGCCTCTGAGCGGGCCCGTGCTGGCCGCACTGACGATCTTCGTATTTCTCGGCTCGTGGAACGACTTCCTCTGGCCGCTGGTCGTCTCAAACTCCCACGCCACCCGTACGATTCCCGTCGGGCTTGCCACCTTCAGGGGTCAGTACAATACCGACTGGCATCTGCTCATGGCCGGCTCCGTCATCGCACTGCTGCCGGTGCTGTTGGTCTATGTCTTCGCCCAAAAGCGTTTCGTCGAAGGCATCACCCTCTCCGGTATGGGCGGTCGCTAGCGCCTGCTCGCCCGCCAGCTTTCATTCGTCCCGCTCTACGGATCTTCCCTATCTTGCAAACACACCCTCGCCGCGATTTGCCATCGAACAGATATTCCGATTCAATATACGCATGACAGACCAGATCGGCGTGATCGTCAACTCCAATTCGCATATCGACTACGTCTGCCAGCTCCACGGCCCTCTGGAAAGGGAGCAGCGGCCGCCGCCGGACGCCTACGCCTTCGGCTCCTTCGTTGCCATTTCTCTGCCCCCCTTTCCTGCAACCTCTCCGGACACCGGGCAAAACCCCAGGGCCGACGCGCCATGCCTGATCGGCGTTGTCTACAATTCAATGCTCGTCAATCCGAACTTTACCAACCTGGGACCCCGGCTTACCTCGCAATCCGAGCAGACTGTATTCAGTCCCGACCTGCTCGATGAAACGGCGACCCTGGTCGGAGTCCTCGCCCTCGGCTGGCAAGACCGCGCCGGCCCTCAGCAGGGGACCCCGCGACTGACCGCAGAGGTCGGCGCAACCGTACGCCGCCTGACCGGCGAAGAGATCATGCAGTTCCACCTCGACGCGCGCGGCCAGCTGAGCCTGCGCTATGCAGCCGCGATCCTTGCGCTCAACAACACCTTGGTTCCCGCCCTTCTGCTCGACATCATCGACCGCCTGGGAACTTTCTTTCCCCAGGAACAGGCCATCCTCCAGGTCATGCGCGACAACGTGGCCTGGAAATCCATAGTGCGGCAGGCCGGTTGAGCCAGGCAGTGACCACAGCAACCATCTGACACACGCAACCAACTATGCTCTCATCAGCCATCGGCACCGTCAAAGGACCAGGGGAAACTCTCCACGAATACACCTTCATCGCGCCCGATCCCGACCGCCAACTCAAGCACGGTGAGTTCGTCTACTACACCGCCGCCGTCGACGGCAGCGAACGCCGGATCCTGGGCCGCATCACCGCCCGCACTGCAGTCAAGCTCTTCCCCGATACCTTCATGGCCGACCCCTCCGTGTCGCCCCACACCCTCGCCGCCATGCTGGGCTACGACAGCGACGCCACCGAGCTCTTCGAACTCACGGTCACCGTACTCGGCTACTACAATGAGAACCTCCTCGATTTCACCAACCCGCGCGTGCCCCCGCAAGGCGGCGCGCCGGTCTTTATCTCTGAGAACGAGATGCTCACCGACCTGCTTAGCCGCGGCTGCCAGGGGGAGCTCGGCAGCGCATACATCGGCGATCTGCTCAGTCGCGATCCCGGCGCCGTGCCAGTCGCCCTTGACGTGCGCGGCTTCACCAGCACCCATCTCGCCATCATTGCCAGCACCGGCAGCGGCAAGAGCTACCTCGCCGGCGTCCTCCTCGAAGAGTTGTTGATGCCCTACAACCGCGCCGCAGTCCTGGTCATCGACCCCCACGGCGAGTACGATACCATGCAGCAAGTTCAGAATCTGGAGAGCTTCCGCGAGCACGGCTACAGCCCGCGGGTTCGCATCTTCCGTCCCCACGATCTGCGCGTGCGTATCAGCAGCCTCTCCCTGCCCGACCTGCGCTATCTGCTGACAAACCTGTCCGAGAAGATGCACTATCAACTGGGACGCGCCTACCGATACGCCCAGCGCACCTGGGGTGAAGACAAGTATACTCTGGAGCAACTGTACAGGGCCGTCCGTGAGGTGGGGGACGGCGCGCAGGGGGAGGATGAAGCCGCAGATGACGACCCCACCACCGGCGCCCTCATCTGGCGGCTGGGCGCAGCCCTGGGCGGGAGCGGCATCTTCCACGACTTTGAAAACATAGAACTGGATGAACTGTTCCGGCCGGGGATGTGTACTCTGGTCCAACTGAACGAAGTCGAGCCGAGACAACAACAGGTGATCGTCGCCGCCCTCCTGCGCCGTGTCTACCAGGCCCGCATCGACACCGAGAGAGGCAAACTCCAGCGCGGAGATCGCAACCACGTGCCTTTCCCCGTCTTCTGCCTGCTCGAGGAGGCCCACAACTTCGCGCCCGCCAACGCCGATGCCGTCAGCTCGAACCAACTCAAGATCATCCTCAGCGAGGGCCGCAAATTCGGGGTCGGCGTCGGCCTCATCTCCCAGCGGCCCGGCCGTCTCGACAGCGACGTGCTAAGCCAGTGCATGACCCAGTGCATCATGCGCATCACCAACCCCATCGACCAGAACCGCATCGCCGAATCCGTCGAAAGCGTCGGCCGCGATATGCTCAAAGAGCTGCCCGCCCTCAGCAAAGGCCAGGTCATCGTCAGCGGGGCCAGCGTCAACACGCCCCTGATGCTCCGCGTCCGCACCCGCCGCACCGACCACGGCGGCGAGGATATCAACGCGCCTGCCCAGTGGCGTCACTGGTTCGAGAACGAACAGCCCGCCCAGGCCGTCGACAACGCCCTCTTCGCTGAAAAAGAGCTCGAACGCGATGAAGACGGCATGTTGTGGGCCTGATTCCGCCCACGCCAGCGAGCTGTTATCCTGGTAGCGGGCGCCCCCACAGCAGCGTGCCGGCGTACCGATGCGTGATCAAGCCGTCCCCACTGTCCGCATGGCGCGTCGCGATCTCTGCAAATATCGCGTCGGCCTCAGCCGCCACCCCAGGGTCCATCCGGTCCCGCGAAAAGCCGTTGCGCGCATGGATGCTCTCCACCCACTCGCTGACAGGCTGTCGCCACTCTATCATGTCGGTTTGGGCGCTGCCCATCTGTCGGAATAGTCCCCGCTCCTCCAACCCGGCCAGAATCTCCGCTGCGCTGTAAGGCGCAAACTCCTTGTTCATCGAATAGCGCGCCAGCACCGGGCCCAGCTCCTTTCGCATCCAGTCCGGCCTCTCATGCTCCATTCCCACGGCAACAAACAGCCCATCCTCCGTCAGCAGCCGCGCGAAGCGCGGGAATGCCGTGTCCCAACTGAACCAGTGCAAACTCGCCCCCGCGGTGATCAGACAATAGGGCGGGTCCACAACCGCCGACTCGATAGGCCCTTCAATCCAGCGCAGGCCCGGATGATCTCCGCCCGGCAGCCGCTTGCCCTCCCGAATAGCCGCGGCCGAGAAGTCCACCGCATCCACCCGACCCACCAGCGGCGCCAGCGGCCGCGCCACAAAACCGGTCCCACAACCAGCGTCCAGGACCGCCCGCGGCCTGCAATTCGCCGGCAACAGTTCTACCAGATGATCGAAAGTAGCCGCCGGATACCGGGGCCGGTACCGGTAGGCCCGCACAACGCTTTCGTCCTGAAAGATACTCGAGTACTCGAAGCGAAACTGGCCAGGACGCCCGCTCATTTCAGGACCTCCGGCTCACCCCAGGAACGGACCCGTTCCCCCCGCAGAAAGCTGCTGATAAACTCTGCCTGCGGATGCTGCACCTCCCATGCTTTCTCCTCGGCCAGCTTCCTGTCGTACTCCACCGCCCGGTGCTCCACCCGGTATCCGCTCCCGTCCGCCTCCAGGATGACATAAGTAGCCCGCAGGCTGGGGATAAGCGGGTTGCCGACACTGCCCGGGTTGACCACATGCACTCCGTTCAGATGAAAATTCTGCGGCCAGTGCGTATGGCCCACACACACGAGGTCCGCATCGCAGCCGTCCAGCCGTTTGCTCATCTCCTCGTCGCTGTACCAGGGCACAAAACCGTGCCCGTCGTCTCTTCCCGGCGACGCATGCACCAGCAGGACACGGCTGCCGTTCGGCAGCGTCAGCCTCTCTTCCAGGGGCAGATCCAGCATAAAGGGCAGATGGCCCCCGGCAGCCATCGCACCGGCGGTCCACGCAAATGATTCCAGAATCCCGATACAGTCGCGCAGCAACGAAAGGTCCGTCACTTCCGCTACCGGTGTCGCCAGCGGCCTGGCTCCCGTAGTCAGATAGCGCTCCGAATTTCCCCGCACGAAACGCGCGTGGTCCAGGCCCAGCACCCGCTCCATCACCTCCAGCGGCTGTGCCCCCGCCGCCGCCAGATCACCAAGTATCCAGTACTCGGTAACGGCTTCCTGAGCGTCGGATTCAATTTCCGCAAGCACCGCGTCGAGCGCCACGCAGTTGCCGTGAATATCTGAAAGAATTGCAATTCGCATGATTGGAAAGCGCCTCCTGCTGCAATACCCTTTCGTTATCTTCCCCGGCCTGGTTCCAGGTTTCGCCCCGGCGGGCCGGATGGAAGGAATGTGATAGAATGATGTCAAACTGCACAACTTCCCATTGTAGCACACCAGTAGGCCCATAGTTCCCGAACAGGTCAAGGATTACGGCATCAAATGGCTGCGTCGCCCAGTCGCCGGCAGACAAATGGCGCTGCGAAGTATACAGATTCGGAGAATGTACAGCGCCATCCCGCTGGCATGGGCGCCTCCCTCGCGGACCTTCCACGCCAGATCCGGCTGGCCACATCCCGCATCCGTCCGAACATCGTCGAGACACCGCTGCGCCTGTCCTCAATCCTGTCTGAACGCACCGGCGCCCAAGTCTACCTCAAGCTGGAGAACCGTCAGCACACCGGCTCCTTCAAACTGCGCGGCGCAACCAACAGGCTCCTCAACCTCACAGCGGAGGAACGCGCCTGCGGCGTCGTCACCGCCTCCACCGGCAACCACGCGCTGGCCGTAGCTCGCGCCGCCGCCCAACTCAATGTCGCCGCAACCATCTTTCTCCCGGAAGGGGCTTCTCCCCGCAAAGTAGAAAAACTGCGGGCCTTTCCGGTGGCGCTCTGCCGCGTCCCCGGCGACGCCCTCAACGCCGAAATCAGCGCCCGCCAAGCTGCCCGGCAACGCAACCAGCTCTTCATCTCCCCCTACAACGACCCGCACATCATCGCCGGCCAGGGCACCATCGCCGTCGAGCTGCTGCGCCAGCAGCCGCAACTGGACGCCGTCTTCGCCACAGTCGGCGGCGGCGGCCTGATGGGCGGCATCGCCAGCTATATCAAAGGCACCGGCAGCCAAATTCAGATTGTAGGCTGCCAGCCCGAAAACTCCGCCGTCATGCTTGCCTCCGTGCGGGCCGGCCGAGTCGTCGAGACCGAAAGCCTGCCGACTCTCTCCGACGGCAGCGCCGGCGGCATCGAACCGCACTCCGTCACGTTCGATCTCAGCAAAAGCCATGTCGATCACTGGCTGACCGTAAGTGAAGCCGAGATCGCGACCGCCATGCGCCTCATCTACAGCGAATGCGGCGAGTGTATCGAAGGCGCGGCCGGCGTGGCCGTAGCGAGCCTGTTGAAGACCGACAAGCGTTTCGCTGGACAGCGGCTGGCCGTCGTCATCTGCGGCGGCAATGTGGATTCAGATACTTGGCAACGGGTCTTGGAACAGAGAAATTAGAGAGGATACAGCGAGGAAACAACCTATGCCGAATCCCTTTCGCCTCGGCTTTCTGAGTCATCTGCGCGGCCGCGCAGACGCTGAGAAGGCCTACCGGGAAAACCTGGAGATCTTTGAGGCCGCCGACCGGCTGGGCTTTGACGCCGTGTGGGTCGCCCAGCACCATTTCAAAGACTTGGGCGGCATGTTACCCTCCCCGTTCCCCTTCCTCGCGGCGGTCGCCCAACGGACCCGGCGCCTGCGTCTCGGCACCTCCATCATCGTACTTCCTTTTGAACATCCCCTGCGCGTCGCCGAAGACGCCGCCGTCGTCGATACAATCAGCAACGGGCGGCTGGAGCTGGGCGTCGGCAGCGGCAGCGACGCCGACGAGTTCGAAGCCTTCGGCGTCGACATCGACAGCCGTCACCAGCGCACCACCGACGCTCTCATTACGTTGAAGAAGGCCCTCGCCGGCGAAACCCTGGGAGAGGACAATCAACGTCTGCGGCCGCCCGCCCCCACGCTGGGCGACCGCCTCTGGCTGAGCGCGCTCAGCATTCGCGGCGCGCAGTACGCGGCCCAAAACGACGCCGGCCTCCTGCTCAGCCGCTTTGTCGGCAGCGAAGAACAGGCAGCGGGCCAGGAGCAGGAGCCGGTGGCGATCGCCTTTCGCGATGCCTGGGGCGAGCGCCCCTTGCCGCCCCGCATCGGCCTCTCACGCGGCATCTATCTCGGCAGCGACCGTCAAGAAGCCCTGAGCCAGATCGAAGAACACGCGATGGGAGGCATCCCGCCCGATCTTACCCCCGAGGACTTCTGCCAGCGCGCCCACATCGCCTACGGCGCGCCGGAAGACGTCGCCGCGCGCCTCTCCTCCGACCGTGTCCTGCCCTATACCACCGACCTGATCCTCCAGTTCGACCCCATCCACCCACCCTTGGAGCGAATCCTCGAAATGCTGGAACAGGTCGCCACAGAGGTGGCGCCGGCCCTCGGCTGGCACCCCACTGACCACTGATACTGATCACTGGCCACTGCAGTTTCACCCCAGCCAGCGTTTGCGCCGCTTGTAATGCTTTACGTCCCGGTAGCTCTTGCGTCCGCCAACCTGCGTCAGGCCCAGGTAGAACTCCTTGATATCCGCGTTCTCCGCCAGTTGCTCCGCCGGCCCGTCCAGCACAATCCGACCCGTCTCCATCACATAGGCATGGGAAGCTGAGCGCAGGGCCACGTTCGCGTTCTGCTCGACCAGCAGCATCGAGACACCCGACTCCTCGTTGATGCGCCGGATCACCTCGAAGATCGACTGCACCAGCAGAGGAGCCAGCCCCAGGCTCGGTTCGTCCAGCAGCATCAGCTTGGGCTTCGCCATCAGCGCGCGGCCAATCACCACCATCTGCTGTTCGCCGCCGGACAGGAAGCCGGCCGTGCGGTCGCGAAACTCCGCCAAGCGCGGGAAAAAGCCGTAAACCTCGTCCAGGTCCCTCCGTAAGACAGTGTCGCTCGTCCTGCGGAATATCGCGCCGGTGCGTAGATTCTCTTCCACGGTCAGATGCTCGAAAAGCCTTCGCCCCTCCAGCAGCTGAACAATCCCCATCTGAACGATCTCGTCCGGCGATTTGCCGTCGATCCGTTCGCCGTGCCACTCGATGCTCCCGCGCGTGACCTCGCCCTGCTGGGTACGCAGCAGGCCCGAGATCGCCTTCAGCGTCGTCGATTTGCCCGCTCCGTTGGCGCCCAGCAGCGAGACGATCCGCTTCTCCGGCACCGTCAGCGAAATGCCCCGCAGCACCAGAATCACATCGCTATAGACAACTTCGATATTGTTGATCTGCAACATGAACGCGAAAGCGCCAGTGACCGAAACCTCCCCCGGCCACCGGCAGGTGAATTCTGCTATTGGCAACTATTCTGTAGCCGGCCGCATATCTGGCAAAGTCACAAAGTCCTGGACCACGACGAAGTCGACACTGCCGTCCTCCATTATCTGCGCCCGCCGGATCTGGGCCTTATTCGGCGCCCGGTTGCTCCCTTCCACATTCATCTCAAACACGCCGGCCGCGCTGACCGTCCCCATTTGCTGCATGGCTTTCAGGAACTCCGACCCGTTCAGGCCATCGAAGCCGACATTATTCAACGCCACGGTCAGTACGTCCGCGAGCCCGAACATTGCGCTGTATAGGAGCAGGTAAGTGAACGCCTTGTCATGTTCCGGGTAGCCCTTGGCCGCAAATGTCTCCAGCGCCTGCTGCACGCCCGGCGAATCGGTATCGGTCCACCACAGATAGGGGAAGACACCGTAGTAACCGGCGGCAAGCGGCGCATTCTCGCCCAGGATATTGAGTACGTCTCGGTTCATGCCCCAGTTCACGCTGCCCAGAACAACCTGATCGTAAAAACCCATGGCGTGCAGCGTGCCGATTACCTGGGTGATACTGAACGATATGGCCTGCATGTAAATGACATTCGCGCCGTTAACAAGAAGGTTCTGCAACTGGCCGGTCACGTCCGCGGACGGGTCGATCGGCTGCTCCTCAAGCGGCAAGACGGTGATTCCCAATGACTCGGCGAAAGCCAGTGATTCCGGCGTGGTCGCACCGGCCCCGAAAGCGTTCGCCCAGCCGATTACGCCGACGGTGATGCTGTCTCCCGCGCCTTCAGGCTTGATCTCTTCCCAGTTGCTGTGCACGAACTGCAGGAAACCCGCGAACTGGTCGGAGTAGATCGGCACCATTCCAACCGTGTACCCGTCCGGCGGGTCGTATATCGACTGCGAGTGCACACCAGTGGCCAGATTGACGATCTCGTCTTCGACCACGCGGTCTTTAAGCGCGACCGTCGCCGCGCTGTTGGCCGTTGTGATGAACAAGGGCTTGGGGTCCTCCGCGCGGAACTGCTCATAGACCTGAATTTCCTGCTCGAGAGCGTACTGTGTATCCTCCAGGCGTACACTCAACATCACACCGCAGACGCCGCCCTCCGCATTGATCTGCTCAACCGCGTCCTGCGTGGCGCTGATAAAGCCCGTTCCCATGAGCGTTGCCAGCGGTCCGGTCAGCCCCGCCTGCTGGTAAATGACCAGGCTTTCTCCCTCGTAACTGTTCTCGCACGCGATCTCCATCGGCGCCTCCGGGGGCGCCGCCTCCTCCGCCTGCATAGCCTCCTCCGCCCCATCCTCCGCGGCCATCGGTTCCTCCGCAGGCACCGGGGCACAGGCCGCCAGCAGCAGGAAAACGAGCAAAATGCTGGTGATGGTCAGGTGCTTTTTCATTTGGGTTCTCTCCTCTCCAGTGAGTCTTTCTTCCAACGTTTCGCGGTAGTATCGTTCCTTCCACTTCACAGTGAGTCTGGGGAAATGACGCTCGGTCAACGTGTAAACGGACGCAGCCGCCAACCTGCTCTCAGTAGCTGCCAGCGGTGCGAAAGGCCGCGCGGTTCATAGATAAGAAAGAGCATCAGCGCCGCGCCGAAAAAGATCGGGCGGAAAGAGGTCAGGAGCTGGCTGGAAAGCTCGGGAAAGGCCGCGGCCAGCACCCCGCCCAGCAGGTCCGAAAGGTCCTCCAACAGAACGATGAAGGCAACGCCCAGAAACGGTCCCAGATTCGTCCCGAGACCGCCGATCACCAGCATCCCCAGGAAGATTATCGACTCGTTCAGGCCGTAGCCGAACTCGGTGCCGACGCCCCGCTGGCTGTGCGCCTTGATCGCGCCCGCCAGCCCGGCCAGCATCGCCGCAATGAAAAACGCCCGCAGCTTGTAGGCGAATAGATTGACCCCCAGCAGCTCCGCCGCCAGGTCGTTGTCCCGCACACTGACAAAGGCCCGCCCCAACCGCGTGCGCGAGACGTTGAACATCAGGACCGTCGTAATCAGCAGCGCGACCAGAGAAATGTAAAGATAGTTGCTGACTTCGCCGAAGTTCACACCACCCAACTGCGGGACCGGCACCTCGATCGCTCCGTTTGCGCCGCCAAGGTACTCCTTGAACGTGTGGCGGCTCAGCCAGGGGATAATGAACTGCGCGGCCAGCGTCGCGAAGGCCAGGTAGAAGCCCTTGACCCGCAAACTCGCCAGCCCGAATATCAGACCAATAGCGCCCGCCGCCAGCGCTGCCAGCGGCAGCGCGATGAAGAAAGAGAGACCCGCGTGAATAACCAGCAGCGCCGACGCGTAGCCGCCTACCAGCATGAAGGCCGCCTGGCTCAATGAGATCTGGCCCGTGTAGCCGGTCAGGATGTTCAGTCCCTGCACCGCGATGATCGTATACGCGATCTGATTGGCAGTGGCGACCAGATAAGCGTCGCCCCACAGGGGCAATGTGAAGGCGGCCAGCAGGCTGATTCCCAGCAGCCAGTAGTGCCAGGGCTGGCGCAGCAACGCCATGTCCTGTTCATAGGAGCGATCAAAGTCCCCCGCAGGCCGCAGCATCGCCACCGGCTAGATCCTCTCGATCCTTTTCTGCCCGAACAACCCCTCCGGCCGTATCAGCAGGACCACCAGCAGCAAAAGGTAGGGCGCGATTTCGGACGAATTGCGCACCTCGATCAGTCGCGAAGCCTGCACCAGCGCTTGCACCAGGCCAATCGCGAATCCTCCCAACAGCGCGCCGCCCAGCGACTCCAGCCCGCCCAGCAGAATCGCCGGAAACGCGATCAGCGCGACGGTCGAGAGATTCAGACTCACACCGCTGACCGTCGCCAGCAGTACACCGCCTAGCGTCGCGATCACGCCGGCAATCCCCCACGAAAGCCCGAAGACGCGCCTCACCCTGATGCCCACCGAGCGCGCGACCTCGTGGTCCTCCGCTGTGGCCCGCATCGCCAGCCCCGTCTTTGTGCTGTTAAAAAACCAGATGAACACGACTGCGGCCAGGGTCGCCACTACAAATGTTGCCACCAGCGTGTACTTCAGCCGGATCGCATCTCCGAACGCACCGGGGAAGGGAATGATCAACACGTCGCTGGGCGAAAACGGCGCGGGGAAGTTGCTCTTCAACTCTACGCCGAAAAGAACGGCCGTCGCCCCCTCAAACAGTTGCGCCAGCCCCAGCGTCATCAGCATGATCGCCAGAAGCGGCTGCCCGGTCATCGGCCGCAGCGCGAACCGCTCGATCAGGAGGCCGATTCCCATTGAGACGATCAGCGCCGCGACCACCGCCAACCACAAGGGCAGATCGATCAGCCCCGCGCCCGGCTCCGCCCCGCCCCCCGTGAACCACCACGTCAGAAACGCGCCAAACATCACCAGATGCCCGTGCGCAAAGTTGAACACCTCCGACGACTTATAGATCAGCACGATACCCAAGGCGATCAGACCGATCGTCCCGCCGTTGAGTATTCCGGTGACGAATTGTTGCGGTACAAGTGGCCAGTTCATTTTTGCGGTTGGTGGTTAGTGCCGGTTGCCCGGCGCAACTTCACTGTCACTGCTTTCCACGATTCTTAAAGTCGTTTCAACTGCTCCTTCGCTGCCGTCCTGGTAGCGTACCGCCGTCTGCACGTGAATCCGCTCCTGCCCTGCGTACATCGCCTCGATCATCTCCGCATAACGTGTGTAGAGTACGTCACGACGCAACTTGCGCGAGCGCGTCATCTCTGACTCGTCCGCGTCAAACTCCTTGGGCAGCAGCACAAACCGCCTCACTCTGCTGGACGGCGGCATCTCCCTATTCACGTGGTCCACCGCCTGCCGTATCAGCTCGCAGACCTCCGCCTTCTGCGCAAGGTCGGCGAACGTGGTGAAAGCGATGCTCTGCCTTTCCGCCCAGCTGCCCACATTGTCAAAATTGATGATGACCAGGGCGGTGACGTACTCCTGCGCCGGCCCGCCCACCGCCATCACGTCCAGAATGTGCGGGCTGAACTTGAGCCGCCCCTCGATGAACTGGGGCGCGTAGCGCTCACCGTTGGCCAGCGTGATCATATCCTTCATCCGGTCGAGATAGATCAGGTGGCCGTCTTCGTCAATGTGGCCTGCGTCCCCTGTGCGGAACCAGCGCACCCCATCCTCCTCGACAATCGCCTCGGCCGTTGCCTCCGCATTGTTGTAATAGCCCTGGAACACGGTCGGTCCGCCAATCCGGATCTCCCCGTCCTCATCCGTGCGCACTGAGACGCCGCCCCCAGGCCGCCCGACGCTCGCAAACTTGATGTCGCCGTCCCAATGAATTGTACCACTTCCGGTCACTTCAGTTAATCCATATATCTGTTTCAGATTGATGCCCAGGGCGTGAAAAAAGCGCATCGCGTCCGGGCTGAGCGCGCCCCCGGCCGTATAGGCAGCGCGCAGCCTGGTAAAGCCCAATTTATCGCGCAGCGGATGGAATAGGCACCAGTCGCCGATGCGGTAGGCCAGCCGCAACCCCGGCGACACCGCCTCGCCCGCCAGCTTCCTGTCCGCCAGCCGTTGACCAACCGGCAGAAAGAGCTCATACAGCTTGCGGTTGATCCAGGATGACTCCGCCATCCGCACCTGGACCGTCCCCAGCAGCGCGTCCCACAGCCGCGAATTGTAAAGGACCCGCTGCGGCGCAATCTCGCGCACGTTCTCCCGCACCGTTTCCAGACTTTCCGGAAAGTTCATAACCATGCCGTGAACGCAGTGCGGCGCAACCCCCCACGCGTGTTCCGCAATCCAGCCCAGCGGCAGCAGGCTGACATGGTTATCGCTGTCGTAGAGCGCGTCCACCTGGGTAAAAGCCTCATTCGATCGCAGAATATTCTCGTGGCTGAGCATCGCTCCCTTGGGGCGGCCCGTTGTGCCCGACGTGTAGCAGAGTATCGCCAGGTCATCGCCGCGCCCCTGCGCAACCTCCTCCTCGAAGCGAGACGGCTCCTCTGCCGCCAGCTTCTCACCCCGCCGGCAGACCTCGTCGCAGGCCGCGAGCCAGGGGTCCTCGTACTCCCACAGCCCCCGTTCATCCCAGTAGACAACCCGCTCAACCTTGGGAATCTGCTCCCGAATGGCCAGCATCTTGTCCACCTGCTCCTGGTCCTGCGCCAGGACAAAGCGGGCGTCGCTGTGGTCGATAATATAGGCGGCCTCATCCGCGGTGGCGTCGGTGAACAGCCCCACCTGCACCCCGCCCACCGCCTGCAGCCCCAGATACGCCCACAGATACTGGCGGTCATTGTCGCCAATCGTGGCGACATGATCACCGCGCGCCAGACCCAACGTCCGCAGACCCAGCCCGAAATTCCGCACCTGCTCGCAGGACTCCCGCCAGCTGAACTCCCGCCAGATGCCGAACTCCTTCTGCCGCAACGCGACCTCACCGGCCCCGCGCGCTTCGACCTGCCGCAGAAAATGCTGGGGTACTGTCTCCAAGCGGTCTACCCCGGCCATCTAACTTGCCTGTCCCAAATAGGCGCGTATCACCTCCGGGTCGCGCCCGATCTCCTCCGGCCCGCCGTCTGCGATCTTCGTGCCAAAATCAAGCACCACGATGCGGTCCGCAATATCCATCACCAGCGTCATGTCATGTTCGACCAGGATAATCGTCACCCCCCGCCGCGTGTGAATGTCGAGGATAAAGCGGGCCATGTCCTCCTTCTCCTCGGCATTCATGCCTGCCATCGGTTCATCCAGCAACAGGAGCTTCGGCTCCAGCGCCAGCGCGCGGCCCAGCTCGACCCGCTTCCGCAGGCCGTAGGGCAGCGCGCCCACCATCGTCTTGCGGATGTGCGCGATCTCCAGAAAGTCGATCAGCTCCTCCACCACCGCCCGGTGACGCGTCTCCTCCTTGCGCGCAAAGCCCCAATAGAGCGCGCTCGCCACCATATTCTGGCGCATGTGGATATGCCGCGCCGCCATCAGATTGTCGAGCGCGCTCAGATAGGTGTAGAGACCGATGTTCTGGAAAGTGCGGGCGATGCCCAGTTGCGCCACGCGTTTGGCGCCGGTCAGGTCATGTTCGCCCTCAAAGAGCAGCCTGCCCTGCTGCGGGCGGTAGAAGCCGCTGATGCAGTTGAGCATCGAGGTCTTCCCTGCGCCATTGGGGCCGATAATGGCGCGGATTTCGCCCGTTTGCACATCGAATTCGACCTGGTCCAGTACTGTCGTACCGCCAAAGGAGAGGCTGACACCCTCAACCTGTAGAATGCGTTCCGAGGTCATGGAGAGTATGCCCTCGTTTGGATATGCGCATAATTTCTCAACTGTTGGCAGTTGGGGTACTGCTTGAATAATGGGGTTTCACTCATATGACGATTCTGTCGAACTGCGCGGAGAGGTCGAAGAATCTCCCAGACAACGCGAGGGAAACATGAACAGATATGCGTGTAAGAAGATGTTTGGCGAAGTACGTATTATACGGAATGGCCGTTGTCTTCCGGAGTGACGCCGAGAGCGCGCAGTTGGGCAGCGAGCCGTTCGGCTCTATTCCTCTCCCGCTCAGCCCTGTCTTCCGCTTGCTCAGCCCTATTCCTCTCCCGCTCAGTGGTTTCTTCACCGGTCTGAATCAGTGCGCCGGACGCGTCATGCCAGCGCAACCACGTCGCTTCATCTCCTTCATATTCGCCCCGCCAAAGTCGCAAGCCCAACTCCACCCCCGGCAAAATGTCGGCTGAACGCGGCGCATACGCGCCAGAAGCGAGTTCATAAACGCGCAACAGGCCATCCTGCACCTGCGCCTGCGGGTCGAAAATGACATAACAGGGCACGCCAAAGGAGGCGTAGCGCTCTATCTTTTCGCCAGTCTCCTCCCCTTCTTTGTTCGACACAATCTCGATCACCACATCGGGCGGCTTCTTGTAATACCACATAAAATAACTGCGCCCCTCCTTGGCCCACCAGTCCGTTGGACGTTTGACGTCCAGGCTGAGAAAAACATCGGGCACGAGCGGCGGTTCATGCGGCGTGCGGAAGACACCAACATCGGCCGCCACTAGGAAGTAGCGTCCGTCACCAGGACCTTGCCAACTGACATTCAGAGGGTGGGTAAGCAGACGTCGTTGTCTTTCGGAGAACAGATTATCCACGGGCGTGTCGTCCTCAGTGACAAGATGCTCGATAGCGAGAACATCTTCCGGTGA
The DNA here is from genome assembly GCA_009841235.1 of Caldilineaceae bacterium SB0661_bin_32. Taxonomy (GTDB): domain Bacteria; phylum Chloroflexota; class Anaerolineae; order Caldilineales; family Caldilineaceae; genus Bin5. Next base: position 44,275 of record VXMH01000051.1, read on the forward strand.
CAGGGGTGCGGGCGCAACCACTGCGTCATTTGTGCGCGTTGTCACAGTCGGGTCGTTTTCTGCTGTGGCTTCCAACTCCGGAGGGGACGCTCTTCGCGCAGAAGCTATGCTCTCAGTCATTTGGATTTCCTGATTAGACTATAAAATCTTATATGAGGCGTGTAACCTCCACCTTATCGTAGCAGGAGGGATGCAACAGTAGCAAGGACGGAGAATGTGCAAGCATTCAGGACACGAACGCCTCCAGCATAACCGCCACCCCATCTTCTTTATTACTGACCGTCATCCGGTCCGCCGCCGCCTTCACCTCCGGCACCGCGTTCGACATCGCCACCCCCAACCCCGCCTCCGCGACCATCTCCACGTCGTTGACGTCATCGCCAAACGAGATCACCTCCTCCATGCCAACGCCCCACTGATCCAGCAGCCAGCGCAGCGCCGCCGCCTTCGAAGCGCCGCACGGGATCACCTGGACCAGGTCATACTTGGGCGATATCAGGGCGCGGCACGTCGCCGGCAGCCCGCGCAGAAATGTCTCCGACGGCTTCCCCACCACTGCCTGGCCGTTGAGAGACAGCGGCTGCGCCGCGTCCAGCTCTTCCAGCGAAGTCAGGATCTTGGCCGCGGGCCGGTCGGTATGTGCCAGCACGTCACTGACAAGATGGGCCCGGGTCCACGCCGTCCCCCCGTTAACATAAAGCGTATCGTCGATTTCGACCCCCAGCCGGCAACCGGGCGCCGCATTTTGGATCGCGCCGACGATCCGGCGGGCATCGTCTACCGGAATCGTCGCCTGAAACAAAACGTTGCCCTGCAGTTCGATCCACGCCCCGTTGTAGCAGATCATGGGGAAGTCGTTCAGATAAGGGTGGACCAGTTTCGCCGAACGCGGCGGGCGTCCGGTCGCAACCACGATCCTGCGGCCTGCCGCCTGCCAGCTGTCCAGGGCAGCCATCGTGCGCGGCGATATCGTGCCGTCATCTGCCAGAAGCGTGTCGTCTAAATCGACGGCCAGTACTGAATACATATGGTGGATCTCCCGAAATCGGCGGATCATCGACAGTGGACGCCGCCAACTACGCATCACCCTGAGACGGTCAACGCGCCCAGCCATCAAGTCTACCCTACCTCCTGTTTGCAGTCCATCTGGACCACCCGTCAAGCGACACAGTTCTACCCGTCCACGTCGGCAAAAATCTACCGTTTATCCGATTTGACAAGCCGTCCAGCCTGGCGTATTCTTATACGCAGCAAAACCAGTTTGTGTTCTGACAGCTTTACGTTGGGACGTTCCCCGGACGCAATGGAGCTAGGGGCATTTTTCATGTAGTATCGCCAGTCAGTGCGCGGGTTGTTTTGCGCCTTATCTGGTAGTCGCAGTTAGCACAGGAGTGTTCTCACCATGAGTGAAACAGTAGTCGGTACGGTGAAGTGGTTCAGTGATCAGAAGGGCTATGGCTTCATCGCCCGCGAGGATGGACCCGACGTGTTTGTACATTTCTCCGCGATTCAGTCGGAGGGCTTCCGCAGCCTTGCGGAGGGTGACCAGGTTGAGTTCGTGATTGAAGACGGCCCGAAGGGCCCTGCCGCCAGCAACGTCGTTCGGCGCCAGAGCGTGGCCTGAGAAACGGTCCGTTTGTCATAGCAGGGAGTGACTTTCATGCCGCCAAGTTCCCAAATGCAGGGACAGGCGGCATAAACCGGAGTCACTCCCTTTTTTTGTTTCAAAACTCAGGGCTACCGGGCATCCGCCCGGTCAGTGCAAACGACGGTCAGCTGGTATCCGTCGAGAGTGATCTTTTCGCCATTTTCCCAGGGCTGACTCTGCCCCGTCCAGGGGTCCAACTGCAGGAATGGGCCTTCCTCCCTCAGTTGTACCTTCCCAGTCAGCGATGCACGTTCCTCGTTGAAAAGCATCCACCAGTCCCGGCCGCCCTTCTGCACCCGCCGCACGCGCAGAGCCTCCGCCGCCGGTTCAACGCACACATCCGCCGCGACCAACCCATCGACAAAGCCCATTAGCTCTGCCGCCGGCGTATCCGGGCCGCACCGCAGCAACCTGCCGGCCTCTTCCAACGTCTGCAGCGCCTCCCGCGCCCGCGCGTCCGGCTCGTGCATCGCCAGCACCGCCTCGTACCGCATCCCGGCCAGGCGGATACCGCCGGCATCCACGACCGCGTCCTCCCACAGATGCCGCTCCTCCACATAGTTGAAGTCGCGCTGGTGCTGAAACAGGGCCTTCGCCGGCTCCCATGGCAGCCAGTCCACCCTGCCCAGAATGGCCACACTACACAGATGCCGGCTGTCCGTATTCAGCCAGCACAGCCGCCGGCACCGGTCCGCGTAGCTCTTGTACTTGTCCCACCATGCGCTGTTCGGCCCTACGTCCGGCGGCCGTTCATCCCAGCGGATTCCTCGCACGCTGTAGTAGAAGGCGTGCGGAAACAGCATGTTCGTACCCCGCACAAAGCACCAGTCCGCCAGCCAGTTCATCTCCTCCCACGTCAGCTCGTGCCCGTACGCGCCGCACAGCTCGTTCGCATTGCGCCGCCGGCCGGTATGAATCATGGCAGAGCTGCCGCACTTCCCCTGCGTCGACTGCGGTCCCTCCAGCGCCGTCGGATCGTCCGGCAGCACCCACCGCCACACCAGATCCTGGCCCGGAATATGAAAGTACCGCTCCGCCCCCAGGTCGTCCGCCTTGGCAGGATGCCCCGTCAGAGCAATGCCATGCTCCGTACACCACTCGTACAGCGCCGCGTACCAGGTCTCCTCCATCCGCAGCGCGATTGCCCGCTCGTAATCTGCCCGGTACCGCTCCGCATCCGGCTCGTCATCAAACCAGAGCGCCGCCAGATGCGGCCTGAAATCATATCCCAGCAGCCGGTTCACGTGCCCCAGGATCCCCGTCGTCCCCGGCCACACCCCGCGCTCCCGCGGCTTGCCCACCGGACTCGGCTCGTCCGTAAAGATCGCCGGAATCAGCCCGCCGAAATGCTCCCCGAACCGCGCATAAAACCCGTCATAAACAAGCCGGATAAAACAGGCCACCGCCTCCGGGTTCAGCAAATCCCCCGCCGGCGGCTCATCCTCATCGGGCCCGCCGTCAACATAGTGCAGCCCTCGTATATAAGCGTCCATCTTGCGGTCGACAACCGCCACCCGTCCCCCACCCTGCCTCCTGACCACCGCCACCAGCGTCTCGTCCGCCCGCAGCCCCGGCTCTTCCCCTTCTCCCAGCCCCCGCGCCTCCAAACACCGCGCCTGGAAGGCCGGATTCTCCGCCACAACCTGCCCCGCCGAAGACCCCGACGGGTACATCCCCTCATCATAAAGCACCACCTGCATCCCCCGCCGCCCCGCCTCCTCGATCGCTACGTCATAAAACGCCAGCAGCGCCTCCGACATCCACCCTAGCCCCCTGGGCAACCCCACCCGCGGATGAATAATAAATCCATACACCCCATGCGCCCCGAAATCCCCAATCTGCCGCCGGATCTCCTCCACATCCAGCTCATCATTCCAAAACCAAAACGGCAGCACCGAAAACTCCCTCGGCGGGTTAGCGAATGTATCGAGCATGGAAGGCATAGGCATGTCCTGAGGGTGAAAGAAGTCACGCAGTGCAGAACTGTAGTTTACTTGAAATTGAGTGGTTGCGGAACATCGACCAATGCATGAAAGGCGGCATGGCGCCTGTCGAAAAGTTTAGGGCCGTGTCGAACTGACCTTGGAAAATGGTGTGGAATGGAACAGTTCGGCACTGGCTGGGGCGGCACGTACTGTTGCAAGGTCTGTAAGAGAAAGCAAATCCATTTGATAATTGTGTTGAATTATGTTACCATTTTGGTAATAAAAAAAGCGATATTCGTGCGGGCAACCATATGGAAATCTCTTTCAGAAACCGTAAACTTGCGAAGGTCTTTAGTTCAGAGAGGACACTCAGAAGAGAATACGGGGCCCGTGCAGCCCGCACAATCATGATTCGGCTTGCAGTTCTGCTGGATGCCGAGACGCTGTCAGAAGTGCCGGCAACGCCGCCCGACCGAATGCACCAACTCACCGGCGACCGGGACGAGCAGTTTGCCGTCTACCTTGTCCACCCCTACAGGCTTGTCTTCGTGCCGGCTCATGATCCGCTGCCGCGCAAAGAGGATGGCGGGATCAACATTGAACAGGTGACGGCGATCACCGTACTAGAGGTGGTTGACTATCATTAGGAGCAATGGCAATCGAGCAGTACTCCGTGTTTAGGACCGCAACCCTGGTTATCAAAGTGACTGCCTATCACTGAAGGAGGAAAAAGGCATGGCTCCAACAACCTATCCGTTCCAGCCCGATTATGCCGTACCGCCGGGATGGGTCCTGGAGGAGCGGCTGGAGGCGAATGGAATCTCGCAGGCCGAGTTTGCACGGCGATGCGGACGCTCTCCCAAGTTCATTAGCGACATCATTGCCGGGAAAGCGCCCGTAGAAGCGAAGACAGCGCTCCAGTTCGAGAAAGTTCTGGGGGTCAGTGCAAACATCTGGCTTGGCATTGAGAAACGCTATCGCCTACACCAGATGCGACTGGCCGAGGCGAGGGAAGCTGAAGCGTCCGCGGACTGGGCGAGCAGCTTCCCCGTCAAGGAATTGGTGGAACGAGGCGCAATCAGCAAGCTGTCATCGGTTGGCGAACTGGTAACGGAGTTGCTGGCCTTTTTCGGTGTGGCTTCAACAAGAGCCTGGCAGAGCAAGTACGGGGCAGCTAACGTTGCCTATCGGCATTCGCCGAGTTTCAAGAGCGACGAAACTGCCTTAGCAGCTTGGCTTCGCCTAGCAGAAATCGAGGCTGAACGTCAGGAATCTGTAGACTACGACAGGGCAGCATTCAAGGCGGCCCTTCAGGATATGCGCCGGTTGACGTGTGCAGAATTACCTAAGTCGCTCGCCGACGCGCAGCAACTCTGCAAAAGCGCAGGCGTTGCATTGGTATTGGTCAGGCCGCTTCCGAAGGCTCGCCTGAGCGGCGCTGCCTGGTGGCTCACGCCCCGCAAGCCGGTCATCGCCCTGAGCGCGCGCCATAAATCAGACGACCATCTCTGGTTCAGCCTGTTTCACGAAGCCGCCCACATTATGCTTCACAGCAAGAAGGAAGTTTTCGTTGACGGGCCCAACGGGGACGCTGATGCCGAAGAAGCCGAAGCGAACGAATGGGCAGCGCGGTTCCTGTTACCCCAGTCCGCTTGGAATCGTTTCGTTGCTTCTGGCGAGTATCGAACCGGTGACGCCATATGCGGTTTTGCCGCCGAACATGAGGTTGCGCCGGGCATAATCGTCGGCAGACTCCAGCATGAAGAACGGCTCCCTTGGAACAGTCGACTGAACCGGCTAAAAGTGCGCCTGGAGTGGAGAGATGATCGAAAGTGAGCGGTTTCTGCCAAATATCGGCACGCGGGAATTGATAGTATGCACCGTCGCCAGGCACAGTATCGCCAAGCGGCCGGGCAAAAGATAAGCTCGACGGAATGGTACTTCAGACGTTTGCTCATTGCTGCCATCCCTCCAAGTGTCTCTGTAAAATGGAAACAGTTTGACTTCCCCGGCCAACTTTCGCATAATACACAATCTCTGCCCGTCAAACCCACTCACTCAGACCGTATGGGCTGTCCATGCAAAACCAGTTCTTCAATCAACCCATCCTAAACTCCCCTTATGAGTACCCGAACCAGTACTGGGAACTCGACCCCGACGGCCAGCCGACTCACCAGATCCTGAACGGCCGCCGCAGTGCCGAGTTCATTTCGCCTATACCCAAGCCGAAACTCACCAAGGTTTCGGCGCAGCAGGCCCGCCTCGAACTCAACAACGGCAGCGGCCTTTCCGACGAGGATCAGCTCTACGACGTTTCCGCCTCCGTCAATGAGATTCGCGGCCGCGTCGACAACTGGCGGCGGCTTCCCAGCCCCAACAGCTGGGGCGTAACCCCCGAGACCGCCCGCCTCCTCCAACACTGGCGCAGCCACCACTTCAGCAGCTACCGCCCCTTTTTCTGCCAGGTCGAAGCGATCGAAACCCTGATCTGGCTGACCGAAGTCGCGCCGAAAATGGGACCCCAGGGTAGGCCCATACTCCAGCGCCTGAACAGCGCCAACAAGGAAGCCAACCCGGAGCTCCTGCGCATCGCACTCAAACTGGCCACCGGCGCCGGCAAAACCACCGTCATGGCCATGATCATCGCTTGGCAGACCATCAACGCCGTACGCCGGCCCCAGAGCGAGAACTTCACCCGCGGCTTTCTTGTCGTCGCGCCCGGCATCACCATCCGCGACCGGCTGCGCGTGCTCCAGCCTAGCGATCCCGACAGCTACTACAACAGCCGCGAACTCGTGCCCGCCGATATGCTCGAGGATCTCAAGCGCGCCAAGATCGTCATCACCAACTACCATGCCTTCATGCCTCGCGAGCGGATGCAGCTCTCCAAGGTGGGTCGCGAGCTGCTGCAGGGGCGTGACGGCCAATTGAAGACGCAGGAGACTGAGGGCCAGATGATTCAGCGGGTCATGCCAGACCTGATGAACTTGAAGAACATCCTCGTCATGAATGACGAGGGGCATCATTGCTACCGGCGCAAGCAGGGCGAGGAGGAAGAGGATAAACCCAAAGGGGAAGACTTACAGGAAGCCAAGAAGAACACCGAGGCTGCCCGCGTCTGGATCACCGGGCTGGAGACGATAAAGCGCAAGGTTGGCATCTCCCGCGTGGTCGATCTCTCGGCAACGCCCTTTTTCCTGCGCGGCTCCGGCTACCGCGAGGGTACACTCTTCCCCTGGACCGTAAGCGACTTCTCCCTCATGGACGCCATCGAGTGCGGCATCGTCAAGCTGCCGCGCGTGCCTGTCGCCGACAATATCCCGGACGGCGACGCCCCCATGTACCGCTTTCTCTGGGATGAAATCCGGCCTAACATGCCCAAGAAGGGCCGGGGCAAGTCAGCCGGCCTGGATCCGCAAAACCTGCCGCTACAACTGCAGACCGCGCTCGAGGCCCTCTACGGCCACTATGAGAAGACCTATCAGTTGTGGAGCGTCGCCGAAATCCCTGTGCCGCCTTGTTTCGTAATCGTCTGTAACAACACTGCAACCTCCAAGCTGGTATTCGACTACGTTTCCGGATTTCATCGCAAAAACGAAGATGGTTCGACATCTCTCGTGCCGGGAAAACTGGAACTGTTCCGCAACTTCGACGAGCATGGCAACCGCCTTCCCCGGCCCAATACAGTGTTGATCGACAGCCAGCAACTCGAGTCCGGCGAGGCACTCGACAAAAAATTTCGAGAAATGGCCGCGCAAGAGATCGAACAGTACCGCCGCGAAATTATCGAGCGCACCGGAGACAGGAATCTGGCAGACAATATCAGCGACCAGGACCTGCTGCGCGAGGTGATGAACACCGTCGGCAAGGAAGGCCGCCTCGGCGGCTCGATCCGTTGCGTCGTTTCCGTCTCAATGCTGACCGAAGGCTGGGACGCGAACACAGTCACCCATATCCTCGGCGTACGCGCCTTTGGCACCCAGCTTCTATGTGAACAGGTCGTAGGCCGCGCGCTCCGCCGCTACTCCTATGAACTGAACGAGAAAGGCCTCTTTGGCGTCGAATACGCCGATGTCTTTGGGGTCCCATTCGACTTCACCGCCCGCCCCGTCGTTGTGCAGCCGCACAAACCGCCGCCAACTGTCCAGGTCCTGGCCGTCAGACCCGATCGTGACCATCTTGAGATTCGCTTTCCACGCGTCGCCGGGTACCGCGTCGATCTGCCCAAAGAACGTCTCTCCGCCGAGTTCAACGAGGACTCGGTTCTCGAACTGACACCCGACCTGATTGGCCCGTCCCACACGACCAACGCAGGCATCATCGGCGAAAGCGTAGACCTAAACCTCGGCCACACCAGGGATATGCGGCGCTCGACCCTCCTGTTCCATCTCACCAAGCATCTGATCAATACCAAGTGGCGGGACGCCGGCGCCGCCGCCGAGCTTCATCTCTTCGGCAGACTGAAACGCATCACCAACCAGTGGCTCAACCAGTGTTTGATCTGCAAAGGCGACGCCTATCCGGCCCAGCTCATGTTCGTGCCGCTCGCAGAAATGGCCTGTGATCGAATCGCCGCCGCTATCACTCGCACTAACCTCGAAGGCAACATAATCAAGGCGCTGCTCGACCCATATAACCCCGTCGGCTCCACCCGCTTCGTCAACTTCCGTACCTCCAAAGCACTGCGCTGGAAGACCGACCCCAGCAAATGCCATGTCAACTGGGCTATCCTCGACAGCAATTGGGAGGGGGAATTCTGCCGCGTCGCCGAGGGACATCCTCGCGTGCGCGCCTACGTCAAGAACCACAGTCTGGGCTTCACCGTCCCCTACAAGCACGGGTCGGCCAATCGCCTGTACATTCCAGACTTCATCATTCAGGTCGACGACGGCCGCGGCCCAGACGACCCCCTGAACCTGGTCGTCGAGATCAAAGGCTACCGCGGTGAGGACGCCAAGGAAAAGAAGACAACGATGGAGACCTACTGGGTGCCGGGTGTTAACGCCGCCGGCGAGTTCGGCCGCTGGGCGTTCACAGAGTTTACCGACGTGTACGAAATTGGAGGGGACTTCGCAGCCGGAGTGAAAGCGTCTTTCCACGATACAATTGAAAAAAGCGTGGGCCCCTAACTTTGCAGTGCGGTGCCGTCCTTGAATCACACCGTCAACGTAATCCGTACTCACCGCAGATAGCTTGCCCAAGCCCCTTGACCACTGGTAGTATTTTAGCCACGAAGACGACAACACAGGTTTTGGGCCGTGGAGACCAACTGGTTGGAAACCTTGGAGGGTGCCATTTACTGTCTGATAGAGGACTTCAATCTGGCAGGAATAGGAGCCCAACCGGACATGCCAAAGTTGTTCTGATGACCATCGATTCCGATGCCCTTCGAAGCCTGCTCTGCGAGCGTCTCTGCGAAGACGTCAGAGTCGACGCGCGCCCCGACGGTGACTTAATGCTGCGCACGCACTTCGAGTTCCCCGACGGGGACCGCTACCCTATCCACTTGTCTGAAGCGGCTTCAGGCGGACTGCGTCTGTCCGACCGCGGGCATACGCTCATGCACATCAGCTACGAGCATGACATCGACTCGTTAATGGACGGAACCCGTGGGATGCTTCTCGAGCGCATTATGGGCGAGACCGGACTAAGTTGGGACGGTGACGGGGGAGCATTTTGTCTGGATACCCCGCCGGAACGCCTGCCAGAGGCACTCTTCACCTTCGGACAAGCGTTGACCCGCGTCTATGATCTGACGCTGCTCTCGCATACTAACGTGGGCTCCACCTTTTATGACGATTTGGCCGACCTCCTGTCCAGCCGGATAGATGAGGCAAAAATCGAACGCGACTATCTGCCACCTGTTCCCAATGCCCAGGCCTATCCGGTGGATTACCGCATCGAAGGCAAGAGCGGGGATCCGCTGTTCCTCTACGGCGTGCCCAATCGCGACAAAGCGCGACTGACGACGATAATGCTATCCTACTTCCATAGGCATGATCTCCGCTTCGAATCGATCCTCGTCTTCGCGGACCAGACCGAGATCCCGCGCATGGATCTGGCGCGACTCTCCGACGTGGGCGGCGGTATGATCTCGTCGCCGGCCGCGCATGAAGACCTGAATCGCAAGCTCCTGCAGCGCGCGGCATGACCGGCCAGGCTCGCGGTACAACCATGACCAGGGACGAAGTTCTTGCCCTGCTGCGCGCCCATAAGGCGACGCTCTCGCAACGCTTTGGCGTCACCGAAATCGCGCTGTTCGGATCCTTTGCCCGCGACCAAGCTGCTGGCGAGAGCGACGTGGATATACTTGTGCGGTTCGACCGACCGGCCACGTCGGACACTTACTTCGGTACCCAGTTCTATATCGAAGACCTGCTCGGCCTCCAGGTTGACCTAGTTACCGACAAGGCGTTGCGCGTGGAGCTGCGCCCCTACGTGGAACGGGAGGCCGTCAGTGTCTGACGGCGGCCGCGAAGCCCGCAGCTGGCGCTTCTACATTCAAGACATGATCGAGTTCAGTGAAAGAGTCCTGGACTACACTGCAGGACTGGACCAGGAAACCTTCGTAGCGGACCAGTTCACTTACGACGCTACCCTGCGCAATCTTGAACTGATCGGAGAGGCGGCAACCCATGTCCCCAACGAAGCGCGCGCAGCACACCCGGAAATTCAGTGGCGTCGCATAATCGGGACGCGCAACCGCGTGGCCCATGCCTATCTGGGATTGGACGATGACGTTATCTGGGACATCATCCGCACCGACATCCCCAATCTCCTGCCCGCATTACGAAACCTGTTGGACAAAACAAGTGAGGATAGCTAAGTAGATGCCGAAGCAGAAGAAAAAGAAGACCGTCGATACGATCCGCCACGAAGACGCCACCCGCAAAAACCTTCCCAGCGCCGAACACCAACCCCTCATGCAGGAAGAAGACCAATCCCCCCTCCGCGTCGCCTACGAACGCCGCAACCGCGACCTTGACCCGCAGCTCGTCTGGCGCGGCAAAGACGAGCAGGACTGGTCCGACCTCGTCGTCAACGTGCCGCCTCTCTACATCCAGGAGCGCGTCCATCCCAAGGTCCTCGTCGACGACCTGATGCACCAGAGCGAGCAGGCCCGCCGCGCACAGGAAAACAACATCCAGCCCGGCTTCGCCGATCTATTCGCCGACTTCAATGGCCTGCCCTCCGAGGACGCCAAAACCGAGTTCTACCAGCACGACGCCAACTGGTCCAACCGCATGGTCCTCGGCGACAGCCTCCAGGTCATGGCTTCCCTCGCCGAGCGCGAAGGTCTGCGCGGCAAGGTGCAGTGCATCTACATCGACCCGCCCTACGGCATCAAGTTCAACTCCAACTTCCAGTGGTCCACCACCAGTCGAGTTGTGCGCGACGGCAAGGCCGACCACATCACCCGCGAGCCTGAGCAGGTAAAGGCATTCCGCGACACCTGGCGAGACGGCATCCACTCATACCTGACCTATCTGCGCGACCGCCTGACCGTAGCGCGCGATCTGCTGGCAGAAAGCGGTTCAATCTTCGTGCAGATCGGGGATGAAAATGTTCACCTTGTGCGTGCGCTCATGGATGAGGTGTTTGGCTCTGAGAATTACGTCACTTCGATATCATTCTTCAAGACAGGTGCTCAAACCAGTTCTATCTTGCCTCAAAACTCAGACACAATTTTGTGGTATTCAAGCGTGCGTGAACGCATAAAGACAAGACGTCTATTCAACGCTGACGGTGGTTGGGTTGCTAGAGCAACCAGCAGATGGAGCCGGAGCGGAGAGGGGATCTTCAGTCGGGCAAGTGACGAACCTACAAGCTCTTGGACTCATCGAGCTCTAGAATCAAACACGGGAAGTGAAGCAAGTCGGTTTCCTGTCTTCTTCAATGGAAACACGTTTGCCCCAAAGCGCGGTTGGTCCACTTCTCCTGTCGGAATGTTGCGTCTTACCAAGGCTCACCGAGTCTTGCAAGTTCGGTCGAATATTCGGTATGCCGCCTCAGCCGAGGACTTTCCGTTTTCCTACTTCACCAGCACTTGGGTCGACACTGGAACGGGTTCGTTCGGCGACCAGCAGGTCTATGTTGTCCAAACCACTGGAAAGGTCATTCAACGCTGCATCCTGATGACCACCGACCCCGGCGATCTCGTCCTTGACCCCACCTGTGGCTCCGGCACTACCGCCTACGTCGCCGAGCAGTGGGGTCGCCGCTGGATCACGATCGATACCTCCCGTGTCGCCCTCGCCCTAGCCCGCGCCCGCATCATGGGCGCTCGCTATCCCTATTATCTGCTCGCCGACAGCCGCGCTGGCCAACAGAAAGAGGCCGAAGTCGAGCGCAAGGCCCCCTCAGAATCCCCCCGCTACGGCGACATCCGCCAGGGATTTGTCTACGAACGCGTGCCCCACATTACCCTCCGTGCCATCGCCAACAACGCCGAAATCGATGTCATCTGGGAGGACTTCCAGCAAACGCTGGAGCCGCTGCGCGAGGGACTCAACACCGCGTTGGGCACAAACTGGGAGGAATGGGAGATCCCCCGCGAGGCCGAAGAAGAATGGCCCCCGGACGCGAAGAAACTGCACGATGGCTGGTGCCAGCAGCGCATCGCCCGCCAGAAAGAGATCGACGCCTCCATCGCCACCAAGGCCGACAAGGAATTCCTCTACGACAAGCCCCATGAGGACCGCACCAAAGTGCGCGTCGCCGGCCCCTTCACCGTCGAGAGCATCTCCCCCCATCGCGTCCTCGCCGTAGACGAAAACGACGAATTCATCGAGACCTTCGGCGAAGAACAGGCCGGCTACGGCAGCGTCTACGACTTCGCTGCTATCATCCTCGAGAATCTCAGGACCGCCGGCGTCCAGCAGGCCCACAAGGAGGACCGTATCGACTTCACCTCCCTCACCCCCTGGCCCGGCCATCATGTCTGCGCCGAGGGCCGCTTCTTCGAGGGCGGTGAAGAAAGCGGCATCCAGCGCCGCGCCGCCATCTTCATCGGCCCCGAATTCGGCACCGTCTCCCGGCCCGACCTCGTCGACGCCGCCCGCGAGGCCGCCGACGGCGCCTTCGACCTGCTCATCGCCTGCGCCTTCAACTACGAAGCCCATACCTCCGAGTTCGAGAAGCTGGGCAAGATTCCCGTGCTCAAGGCGCGCATGAACGCCGACCTCCACATGGCCGCCGATCTGAAAAACACCGGCAAAGGCAATCTCTTCGTGATCTTCGGTGAGCCCGACGTCGAACTCCTCGACGCGGAGGACAACCAGATCACAGTGCGCGTCAACGGCGTAGACGTGCTTCACCCCAACACCGGCGAAGTACGCAGCGACGGCCCCGACGGGATCGCCTGCTGGTTCGTCGACACCGACTACAACGGTGAGAGCTTCTTCGTGCGCCATGCCTACTTCCTCGGCGCAAACGATCCCTACAAGGCTCTCAAGACCACGCTCAAAGCCGAGATCGACACCGAAGCCTGGGCATCCCTGCACAGCGATACTTCCCGCCCCTTCAACAAACCCGACTCCGGCCGCATCGCCGTCAAAGTCATCAACCACCTCGGCGACGAAGTGATGAAGATCTTCCGCGTGGAATAATTTCTGACCACCGACCACGAGCCACTGACCACTGCCTCCATGGAATTCCGCATCGCCGATACTTTCACCGATAGCCTTTCCAAGCTGACAGGCGACGAACAGAAAGCGGTAAAGACAACAGCTTTCGACATGCAAATAGATCCGTCTCGTCCGGGCCTACGGTTCCATCGGGTCGACCGCGCTCGCGACCCAAACTTTTGGTCCGTGCGCGTCAGCTCCGACATCCGTATCATCATCCACCGCACACAAAAGAGCCTGCTTCTCTGTTACGTCGATCACCACGACGACGCCTACCGCTGGGCCCAGCGCCGCCGGCTGGAAACCCACCCCAGGACCGGCGCAGCCCAACTGGTCGAGATACGCGAGACCGTCAAGGAGATCGAAGTCCCGGTCTACGTACAGGTAGAGAAGCTCAAGCCACTCCCCTTCGCCAAAATCTCCGACGACGACCTGCTCAATTACGGCGTACCCGCCGAGTGGCTGCCCGACGTGCGCCGCGCCGACGACAACAGCCTCCTCGACCTCGCCGATCATCTTCCTGTAGAGGCCGCGGAAGCGCTGCTTGAACTTGCCACCGGCGGAACACCGCCACTGCCGACCCATACCCCACCCGAAACCGACCCGTTCGAACATCCCGACGCCCGCCGCCGCTTCCGCGTCATGCACGACGTGGAGGAGCTGGAACGAGCACTCGACTACCCGTGGGCAAAATGGGTTGTCTTTCTGCATCCGGCCCAGCGAGACCTGGTCGAACGGACTTACAGTGGGCCTGCCCGCGTATCGGGTTCCGCCGGCACCGGCAAGACCATCGTCGCCCTCCACCGCGCCGTCCACCTGGCGCGTACCAATCCCGATGCCCGTGTTTTGCTCACGACATTTTCCGAGACGCTGGCCAATGCCCTCCGCAGCAAGCTGCGCATACTGATCAGCTCGGAGCCGCGTCTCGGAGAACGCATCGAAGTCTACGCCATCGACGCTTTGGGAGAAAGACTCTACCGCCTCAACCTGGGCAAGATCACGCTTGCATCATCTGAGCAGATTCACGAACGGATCGAAGAGGCGGCCGCGGCAGTCGGGGATAGCAGGTTCTCGACAGGCTTCATACGCACAGAGTGGGATCGGGTCGTCGATGCCTGGCAGTTGGACACGTGGGACGACTATCGCGACGTACCCCGTCTTGGCCGCCGCCGCAGCCTGCCCGAAACGCAGCGCAAGGCCCTCTGGTCCATATTTGAGAACGTGCGCGCGAGCCTGAAAGCAGACGGGCTGATCACCCGCGCCCAAATGTACGGCCAGCTGGCGCACCGTTTTGACGAAACGCAGCGGTCGCCCTTCGATCATGTAATCGTGGACGAGTGCCAGGACGTCGGCGTATCACAACTGCGCTTTCTCCGCGCCCTGGGCACCGACAAGCCGGACGGTCTCTTCTTCACAGGCGACCTGGGCCAGCGCATCTTCCAGCAGCCTTTTTCCTGGCAGGCGCTCGGCATCCAGATACGTGGACGGGCGCGCAACCTGAAGGTCAACTACCGCACCTCACATCAGATCAGGAGGCGCTCCGATCTCCTGCTGGGGCCTGAGATCGCGGACGTCGACGGCAACACAGAAGTGCGGTCAGGCACGATCTCCGTATTCAATGGCGCTGAGCCAGACATCGTCGTTGCCAGCTCGGAAGAAGATGAGATGGAGACCGTCGCCGCATGGCTTTCGAAGCTGGCAGACGAAAACCTGGCTCCTGAAGAGATCAGCCTCTTCCTCCGTTCATCCGACCAGATCGATCGGGCCACGGCTGCTGCCGAGAAGGCCGGTCTCCCATACACCTTTCTCGACAGCGACATACAGACGACAACAGGACACATTTCAATCAGCACCATGCACTTGGCCAAAGGGCTCGAGTTCCGCGCCGTGGCCGTAATCGCCTGCGACGACGAAGTAGTGCCGCTACAGGAACGGATCGAAACGGTCACCGACGGCGCCGACCTCGAAGATGTCTACAACACCGAGCGCCATCTGCTCTACGTAGCCTGCACCCGCGCCCGCGACCACCTCCTCGTCTCCGGCGTCGATCCCGCCTCCGAATTCCTGGACGATCTGCAACTCATGTAGCCGCTAGCGGGGACAGGGGACAGTCTAAGTTCTTGAGTGAATCCCTCCTCACATACGCCTCTCTCACCGCGCCATCGCCTGCCCGCGCGCCCACCGCACCACTTCCCTCACCCCCACACCCAAATTTAGCACCCAACTCCAATCCTATGGCATCATGGAAGCAATTTGCGTTTTACCCGGACAACAACTGTGCAATCCGAGCTAAAGTTACCCCAATGAAAGCCCCCCGCCTTGCCTGGGCGACACTCACCATCAACACAGTCGTCATCCTCCAGGGCGCACTCGTCAGAGCCACCGGCTCCGGCGCCGGCTGCGGTCGCGACTGGCCGCGCTGCCAAGGCGAAATTCTCCCCCTCGACCATGGAATCGCCACGTGGATGGAATTCTCCCACCGGGCCCTGTCCGGTGTGGCCCTGATCATGGGCGTATGGCTGCTGGTCAAAGCCGTGCGCCTGCGCCATGAGCTGCCCGGCTTTCTGCCTTTCGCCATCGCCTCCGCCGCTTTCCTGCTGATCGAAGCCCTCATCGGCGCCGTTACCGTCCTCACAGGTCTCACCGGCGATAATGTCTCTGTTGCCCGGGGTCTGCTGGTCGCATTCCACCTGCTCAACTCCCTGTTCCTCGTCGGCGCCCTCGCGCTCACCACCGTATACGCGTATCCCGGGCACTCCTGGCCTCCCGCCTGGACAGGTCAGACCGGGCTCAAGATTCTGTTTGCTGCCGGCACGTTGGGGATGATGTTTCTTATGTTCTCAGGCGGCATCTCTGCCATGGGCAATACGATGTTCCCGCCCGAATCCCTGCAGGAGGGACTGAGAGAGGATTTCAGCGCCGCTTCCCATCCGCTCATTCGCCTGCGGATACTGCATCCGTTCCTTGGAATTGGCGTCGGCGTCTACCTTTGGGTAAGCTACGCCCTGACCGGATGGTTCAAACGCGCGCCGCATGTGCGGCGATTCCGCAAAATGCTACTGCTGGTCTTTGTTGTACAACTGCTCGTGGGGACAGTAAATCTGGCTATGCTGGGTCCGATTCCGCTTCAGATCCTCCATCTTGCTCTCGCCGTAGCCGTCTTCGCCCTCTGGACCGTCGTCGGCTGGCTGACACTCAGCGCGCCTCTCACCGGCAGATTCGCACCATCCATGCCCTGGCAAACCAAAGAGATCCAGCCTTCATGATCAATACCGCCACCCGTCTGCCCGCCGCCACCTGGCGCGACTACCTGACCCTGACCAAGCCCAAAGTCATCTCTCTTCTGCTCTTCACCGCGATCTGTCCCATGTTCATCGCCGCCCGCGGCCTGCCCCACTGGCTGCCCCTCTTCGGCGTACTCGTCGGCGGATACATGGCCACCGGCGGCGCCGGCGTCTTCAATATGGTGCTGGACCGGGATATAGACGGGCAGATGCGCCGTACCGCCAAACGCCCCCTCGTGACCGGGGTAATAAGCGTGCGCAACGCCATCATATTCGGGCTGCTTCTCAGCGCCGGCTCGTTTCTGGTCCTGTGGCTGACAGCCAACCTGCTGACCGCCCTGCTGGCCTGGTTCGGCCTGCTCTACTACGTGGTCGTCTACACCGCATGGCTCAAGCGCACCACCTGGCAGAACATCGTCATCGGCGGCGCCGCCGGATCCGTCATGCCCCTCCTGGGTTGGGCTGCCGTCACAAATGGCCTCGACTGGATGGCCGGCCTGCTCTTCGCCCTCATCTTCCTCTGGACCCCCGTACACTTCTGGGCCCTCGCCTTCCTCGTCAAAGACCAGTACCAGGCCGTAGGCATCCCCATGGCCCCCGCCGTCCTCGGCAGCAAACGCACAGTCCAGCAGATGCTCCTCTACGCCGCCCTGACGACACTCGCCTCCCTCGCCCCCTTCGCCATAAACGAGGCCGGCTGGCTCTACTCCGGGGTTGCCGTCCTGCTGAATCTTCTGTTATTTCGAAAAGTGGTCAAGCTCCATCGCCAGGTCAAAGAGGGGCACGAAGTAGCCCGCGAAGATGCCCTCGACCTCTACAAATACTCCATGCTGTATTTGGCCCTGATATTTCTGGTTCTCGTCGCCGACCGAACCCTGGTAACCTTACTCCCCATCTGACAGAATCCCACCCAACGCCCCAACTTACTTTGTTTGAGGTTTTCGCTTACAACAGACCGTTCCAGATCCATCCGGTGCTCCGACTGCTTCTCAGTCAGAGTCAGGATCCGGTCCGCCGCACCGGTCACGATTGCTTAAGAGAGTTGGAGATCTGCAGGTGAGGGGAGTGGCCCGCTCCACGAAGTAGACCGGACGCTTACTTCCTTGAGGACTTCAACTGATGTACTGCCTGTCTCCTGGACGACCGGGGGATCTGAGGGCTTGTGCTCACCAACGTCACTCATGTGTCAGACGCTCGGAGATTTCACTGTCCGCATATGTCGCAATCGCGTCTCGAAAGTCTTGTCCGATGACAATCCAGTCACTTCTCAGGGCAGCCAAATCCTCCTCGGGACCCCGGCGAAATATCGGGTCATAATCATTCAAGGTGCCGCCCAGATCGAAAATACGCGCCACGCCACTGAGAATGGATGGCAAATCAAAAACATAGAAACGAAAACCATTATTTTTCATTTGCTATCCTCCACTTGTTCCGGGGCTCGATTGGATAAAGTAATCTCCTCATTTGGCGATTTGCGTACCCTTTATCCGACAGCGATTCCGTCACGGCAGTCACAGGATACCATATCTAATCCGGCACTGTAAGTAATCATAATCCTCAATCCTCCCAGACATACTCCTCCCGCACCGGCTGAAATACATCCAGAATCCGGCACTGCGTAATCGCCTGCCCCGAATGCTCGGCCCCGCCCGGAATCACGTACACATCCCCCGGACCCAGCAGGCGCGTCTCCCCGCCCGTGATCCGGATCTCGAACTGGCCCTCAAACATATTGATCACCTGCTCGTGCGGATGCGAATGCGCCGGCAGCGGCGAACCCTCCGCAACATCCCAGTACACAAAGGTCATATTCTCGCTGTGAATAAACTTCCCCACAAAACCCGGGAACAGACCCCGCTCCTGCACCTCATCCAAACTATAGGCAGTCATCTCCCTCTCCCATCAAAGTTGCGTATGAATCCCACCGACCACTGACCCCTAACCTCTGCCGTTCGCGCCCTCCAGCTGGGCCACCAGCGCCATCGAATGGATTGCATCGCGAATGTCGGTCAGCGGCTTCTCGCCCGTGCGCACACAGTCCACAATATGCTCGTGCATCGTCAGCACACCGTCGTAGCGGTACGTATCCGCCTCAGCCACGCCGTCGATCTGCCAGCCGCCCAGCGTGCGCGCCTCGTCATCCTCCGTGATCTCGATCTCATGCGGGATCTTGAAATAGCAGCCCACACCCGTCCCGTGCAGCTCCCCGCGCAGCACCCGACCGCCCGAAGCCCGGTTCCCGTGGATAAAACCGGTCGCCCCGTTGTCGAAGCGCACCAGCCCCGTATAGCAGTTGCGGTAATCGCTGTCGAAACTGTCCTGGTAGGCCGTCACCTCTACCGGCTCGCCGCCCACCATATAGCGCACCAGGTCCACCGCGTGGCACAGGTCGTCCCAGTTCGTCGTCGTGAAACTGAACGCCTTCTCGCCCAGCATGCGCTTGTGGAAAATGCCCACCGCCGTCGAGACCGGCCCCAGCCGCGCCACCTGCCGCATCGCCTCCCGCGTCACCGCGGCATGCCGCCGCTGAAAGCCCACCGCGCAGATAACGTCATTGGCCACCGCCGCATCGTGGATCTGCTGCACCTCATCCATGTTCATGCCCGGGGGCTTCTCGATGAAGATGTTCTTGCCCGCGTTCAGACAGTCCAGCGCCGGTTGCAGCAGCCAGCGCTCGTGCATCACGCAGTAGACCAGGTCCGGGTCCACCTCATCCAGCATGCGCCGGTGGTCGTCGTAGCGGTACTGAAAGTCGTAGGCGACGGCCACCTCGTGCAGCCGCGCCTCGTCCAGCTCGCAGGCGGCCACCATCTCCACCTCCGGCAGGCGGTTCACGTTCGGATAATGCGCGCCCTGGCTGCGCGGCCCGGCCCCGATAAAAGCGGTACGTAACATCAGGCAACTCCTTCCCAATCGTAGTCAATATAGTCCCCGTCCCGCACCAGCAGCGCCGAGCTGATCATCGCGCGCAGGCTGCCGCGGGGCCGGAAATTGATCAAACTGCGGCCCTTCGTGTTGTCATGATCGTACTGGTAGCGTACCGGCACCCGCACCTCCAGCGGCTCGACACCGCTCTCTTCGGCCAGGATCGCGGCCGCCTCCGGGAAGCTGAACGGGGCAGGCGCCCCGCAGTTGAACGATTCGTCCAGCGCGCCCGGCTCCTCCACTGCGCACACCAGCATATGCGCGATATCACGCGCATCGTTCGGCTGGTACACCCACGGCCGTCCATCCATATCGCGTACGCTGCACGGCTGGTTCTCGTCCTCCGCCCGCGCCAGCACATCGTGCCACAGCTCGGCGCCGTCAGCCATGTACAGCTCGCCCAGCGGCGTGTTCTGTCCCCGTTCCAGCAGCCCTGCCACCGCGCCCACCGTAAACCGGCCCAGGATCGCATCGCCCGACTGCACATGGCTCGGCCGCACGATCGAGATGCGCAGCCCAGTCTCCCGAGCCGCCATCTTCGTGAACTCCTCGCCGATCAGCTTGCCCAGCGAGTACTCCCCCATCGGCCGCTTAGGGTGCCGCTCGTCCACGGGATGATAGGCGCACGCGATCGTCTCGCCGTTGTTCGGAAAAACGCCCGACGAGCTTGTGTACACCATCCGTTCCAGGCGGTCCGCATGCTTGCCGCACACTCGTGCGATCAGCCGGTCGATCTGCATATTGTTGTCGAACTGCGGCCCGACGATATTCGCCGTATGGATCACCGCGTCCACACCGGCCACCGCGCCCTCCACAAAGCCCTCATCCGTCAGATCGCCCGCGGCCAACTCGACATCCAGCCCGTCCAGCCGCTCCAGCGCCGGGTCGTCCGGCAGCACCGTGCCCCGCACCTCGTGATTGCGCTCCAGCAGCTGCCGCACCAGCCGGCAGCCCACCTGACCGGAAGCGCCGGCGACAAAAATCTTCATAAAGCCCCCTCTCTGGTTGCCAGCGGCACTGGCTGGCGGCGAAAGCGTTCAATTGACCGCTGTTCACCGACCACTACTTTTCTTCCAAAGCCTCATTCAAATACCCGACCACATCCCGGAACGAAATAATGCCTGTCGGCTGGCCGCCGTCATCAACCAAGGGCAGATGACGGAAGCCGTGAATCGACATCAGATTCAGCGCCTGCGCGATCGGCAGGTCCTCTTTCAGCGTCAGCGGGTCTGCCGTCATGTAGTCGGTGATCGTCTCCTGCGTCAGATCGTCGACCAGCCCTGCCACCCGGTTCAGAACATCCCATTCCGTGAAGATGCCCACCAGCCGGTTCTCTTCGTCCGTCACCAGCATGCAGCCGATGTTGTGCTGGTTCATCTGCCGGACCGTCCGCGCCAGCGAGCTTCGTTTACCCACGGTGATAGGCACCTTCGGTCTCAGTTCCGCCAGCGTATTGGTTACCAGAACGTCCTGAAAATCGGACAGGACCTCTTCAGGCTTGTCCATCTCATCGATATACTCTTCATCCAGTCCGGTGATCGGCATCCCATCGCCATCGGAGGCCACGGACGTGATCTCTCTCTCCTCCACCGTCCACAGATCGGCCGCCAGGTAGAGTTGATTCAGGTCGCCGGCCCCCCGCTGCGCCTGCGCCGTCTCCACCTGCCCAATCAACTCGCCCGCGTAGTCCGGCTTACGCACATCGCGGATTACGCCCATCGCCGCCGGGTAGTCGGGAAACTCCATGCTCCCCAGAATCGACGCCAGCGGCTTCGAAGTCGCGTCGTGGACCAGGATCTCATCCAGGTCCACCTCGTCCAGCGCAACCACCTCCGGCGTAAAGCCGTTCAAACGGATTCCCTTGTCCCGGTTCTTGCCGAAGATCATATGCTTACCGTGTTCAAGGTAGAGGATCGAGTCGTCTCTATTCTTGCGGTCGCTCAGATCGGTCCACTCGTTCGGGTTGAAGATCACACAGTTCTGATAGATTTCCAGGAAGGACGCGCCGCGGTGTTCCGCGGCCCGCTTCAGCGTCGCGGCCAGATGCTGAGGATGGGAATCGATCGAGCGCGCCACAAAGGTCGCCTCCGCCGCCATCGCAACCGCGATCGGGTTCAGCGGCTGCTCCACCGATCCCATCGGCGACGATTTCGTTACCGTCCCCGGCCGCGAGGTGGGCGAATACTGTCCCTTCGTCAGCCCGTAAATCCTGTTGTTGAAGAGGACGATGTTCAGATTGACGTTGCGCCGGATCGCGTGCAGGAGATGGTTGCCGCCAATCGAAAGGCCGTCCCCGTCCCCGGTAATTACCCAGATCGTCAGATCCGGGTTGGCGATCGCAAGCCCCGTAGCCAAAGCGGGCGCCCTCCCGTGAATGCTGTGGATGCCATAGGTGTTCATATAATACGGAAATCGGCTGGCGCAGCCGATGCCCGAAATGAAGACCGTCTTCTCCTTTGCCACACCCGTATCCGGCAAAATCCGCTGCATCTGTGCCAGAATCGAATAATCGCCGCAGCCGGGGCACCAGCGCACCGTCTGGTCGGAAACAAAATCCTTGCGGGTCAGCGTGATCTCATCCGTCGCTGTAGTACTCATCTATGGCCTCCCCAACTCTGCGTGGATCACGTCCCGTACCTCTGCGATTTTCAGCGGGCGGGCCGACAGGTTCGCATACGTCTCCACCTTCACACCCAGCTTGCCCTGCAACAGCAGCGCCAGCTGCCCGCTGTTCAGCTCCGGCACAACGATCTTCCTGTACCGTTTGAGGACTGACGCCAGATTGCGCGGGAAGGGATTCAGATAACGCACATGAGCGTGCGCCACCGACCTGCCGGCCCGCTGCGCCGACGCCACCGCCGATCGCACCACGCCGAACGTTCCGCCCCAGCTGACCATCAGCAGGTCGGCCTCATCCGCGCCGAACACCTCCTGCTCGGGAATGACGTCCGCCAGACGCTCGATCTTCTCGGCCCGCTCGCCGATCATCTGCTCGTTGTGCTCGGGATCATATGAAACGTTGCCGGTGACCGGCGCCTTGCTCAGCCCGCCCAGCCGGTGCTCAAGACCGGGCGTGCCCGGCAGCGCCCACGGCCGCGCCAGTGTCTCCGGGTCGCGCGCGTACGGGAGAAAAGGATCGTGCCCGTTTCCGTTCCTGTGCCCCGGTGGGTGCGTCACCCCGATCTCAGGGATATCTTCCGCCTTCGGCGCCTGCCACGGCTCGGCGCTGTTCGCCAAAAACCCTTCCGAGAGCAGAAAGACCGGGGTCATTGCCCGCACCGCCAGCCGCGCCGCCTCCAGCGCCATCTCAAAGCAGTCGGACGGCGTCGCCGGCGCCACGATCGGCAGCGGGCTCTCGCCGTTGCGCCCGAACATCGCCTGCAGCAGGTCGGCCTGCTCCGTCTTCGTAGGCAGACCGGTGCTCGGGCCGCCCCGCTGCACATTGACGACAATCATCGGCAGCTCCAGCGTCAGCGCCAGGTTGATCGCCTCGCTCTTCAGCGCGATCCCGGGCCCGCTGGTGCCGGTCACCGCCAGCGCGCCCCCGAAAGCTGCGCCGATAACCGCGCAGATAGCCGCGATCTCGTCCTCCGCCTGAAAGGTGCGCACGTCGAAATGGCGCAAAGGCGCGAGCGAGTGCAAAATGTCGCTCGCCGGCGTGATCGGATATGAGCCGTAAAACAGCGGCTTGCCCATCTTCTGCGCCGCCGTCACCAGGCCCATCGACAACGCCTCGTTGCCGGTAACCTTGCGGTACGTGCCGGGCGGCAGCGCGGCCGGCCGCACCTGGTACCGCTGCTGGAAGGTCTCGGTTGTCTCGCCCAGGAAATAGCCGGTCTCCATCGCCTTGAGGTTGGCCTCTGCGATGACCGGCTTGCGCGCAAACTTCTTGAAGAGCCACTCCCGCGTCGTATCCATCGACCGGTCGAACATCCAGAAGACCATGCCCAGGGCAAAGAAGTTCTGACAGCGGTCCCGCTCTTTGTTGGTCAGCTCGTTGAACCCGGCCAGCGCCTCCCGGTTCAACGACGTCATCGGGACCGTCAGCACCTGGTAGCCTTCCAGCGAGCCGTCCTCCAGCGGATTCGAACTGTAGCCGGCCTTCGACAGGTTCTGCTTTGTGAAGGCGTCGGTATTGACGATGATCGTCCCCGCCCGCTCCAGCTCCGGCAGACTGGCCTTCAACGCCGCCGGGTTCATCGCCACCAGCACCTGCGGCGCATCCCCGGGCGTCAGCACATTCCGGCTCGAAAAATGTACCTGAAAGCCGCTCACGCCGGCCAGCGTACCGGCCGGCGCCCGTATCTCGGCCGGAAAGTCAGGCATCGTACTGATGTCGTTGCCGAACACCGCCGACGTATTCGTGAACTGCGTTCCCGTCAGCTGCATTCCGTCACCGGAGTCCCCGGCAAACCGGATTGCAACCGACTCCAACTCCTCTACTTCATGTGTCTCTTCGCTCACTCTATCGGTCATATGCGTTCTCCATCGAACTGCACTTGATAGGCACCATCATCTGCAAAGGAAGTTCGAAACGCAACAAGAATCAGAACGACATTTGCCAGAATCCTGTGTTTTTACGATCACGAACTGCGTAGACAACAGAGAGCTATCCCAACTGCGAAGCCACTCTGAATTCCTTCTCTGACGAGCGAGGAAGTTTCTCTCTCCTCGCCCTTCCCTACCCTCCCTCGGCTTTCCGCGGGAAGCGTTCCGGATCGATCGGCCGGTTCAAGACCTCGACCGGATAACGGTCCGCCAGGTAATCTATGATCGCCTGGTGCGACATAATCCCCAACAGTCTGCCGCTTCCGTCGACAATCGGCAGATTGCGGAAATGATTCAATTCCATCAGGCGCAATGCGTCGGCCGCCGACGCGTCCGGGCCAATCGTAATGGGATCCGTGGTCATCACCTCGTCCACCGGCTTTTCCAGCATCCCTGGCACATCGACGACCTTGCGCATCACATCCCGCTCGGTAAAGATGCCCACAAGCCGCGCTTGCCGCGAGTCCTCTTCCTGCCCGTCTCCGGCACCGGCCGCAGCGCCCTCCTCAACCACCAGGCAGACGACCCGCCTGTCCGCCCGCATTCTGGCCAGCGTATCCCGAACGGAAGTGCCCAAGGGCACCTGTGCAAATCCGCTGACGACCAGGTGGCTGATGTGTTCGGACTTGAGATCGGTTTGCAAATTCATTCTGTCACCGCACTCCTGGTAATGGCCAGCCGCGCATCAACAACGACTGCGCCGTTGCGTTGTGATCTCCTGGAAAGTATATCCCTTAAGCAGAAGATCTTGTGCACTACCGGCCCCTAAAGCTCTGGCGCCCGCCGCACCTGCGTGATCTGTTCAAATGCGTAAGCCAGGCGGATCAACGCCGGCTCGCTCCAGGCCCGTCCCATAAAGGTGAGACCGACCGGCAGGTCGTTCCCTGCGCCGCTCTCACTGCCCTGCGACACGAAGCCGGCCGGCACCGTCACCAGCGGATATCCCGCTATCGCAGCAAAGCGGGAACTGCCGCCATGAACGGCATTCCCCGCCTCCGGGTCCAGCGGCCACGCCGGCCCGCCAGTCGGCGCGATCAGCGCGTCCAGAGCGTGCAGGTCCAGCACCGCGTCCAGCCCCTCAACTGCCGCAAGCCGCCGTCCCTCAGCCAGCGCTTCCAGGTACGCCTCCCCATCGAGCGGCCCGCTCTCCTGCGACCGCTCGAACTGCTCCTGTCCAAAATGGACCAGCTCCTGCTCGGCGTGCGCCTTGTTGAATTCGATCAGGTCGGCCAGCGAACGGGGCTGGGCCAGGGCCGCATTCACCACAATCCGCGTCGAAAGATAGGCCGCAATGCCATGCTTGAACTCCGTCTGCATGACGATCATTTCGCTATCGCCCATTCTTTTGCCGTCTACCGTTGGAATGTTGGCGGGATCCACCACCTCCGCACCAGCGTCGCGGAGCGCCCGGACCGCCTCCTCGAACACGCTGTCCGTAGCGTCGTCATATCCGCTCACCCCTCTGCGAGCAACGCCGATACGCGCCCCGCGCAAGCCGTCCGCGTCAAGGAAGGGGCGGTAGTCGCCGTGTACCTTCCTGCCTTTAGCCGCAGTCGCGGCATCGCGCCCGTCCGCCATCGTGATCGCGCCCAGAACTGCCGCCGCATCGGCAACAGTACGCGCCATAGGCCCCACCGTATCCTGCGTATGCGAGATCGGGATAACCCCGGCCCGGCTGCTCAGTCCCACCGTCGGCTTGATGCCCACGATGCCGCACGCGCCCGACGGGTTGACGATCGAGCCGTCAGTCTCAGTGCCCAGCGCGGCCGCCGCCAGATTGGCACTCACCGCCGCTCCCGACCCCGAGCTGGAGCCGCCCGGATTGCGGCTGAGATCATAGGGGTTGCGGCACTGTCCGCCGCGCGCGCTCCAGCCGCTCGTCGACTTTGAGGAGCGGTAGTTGGCCCATTCACTCAGGTTGGCCTTGCCGAGGATCACCGCGCCGGCCTCACGCAGCGCCGCCGCCACCGTCGCGTCGCGCGCCGGCCGCGACCCCAGCAGAGCCAGCGAGCCCGCCGTCGTCTGCATGCGGTCATCGGTGTCGATGTTGTCCTTCAACAAGATGGGGATACCGTGCAGCGGTCCGCGCACCTGACTCGCCGCCCGCTCGCGATCCATCTGCTCAGCGATCGCGGGCGCATCCGGATTGGTCTCGATCACCGAGCACAGCGCGCTGTCAACCGTGTCGATGGCCGCCAGGTAGCCTTCAGTGGTGCCGGCTGCCGAGCGCGCGCCCGCGGCCATATCGTCCTGCAGTTGGGCGATAGTCACTTCGCCAAGCTCTGTTGTCATATCCTGTCGACCATCTCCCGAGCACTAACCACTGCCTACTGTCCGCTGGACACCGCAAGCAAGTTGTCAAGCGCGGCGCGCAGATCCTCTTCCGGTTGCGCTCCCACGTACTCCTGTACGACATTGCCCTGCCCGTCCAGCAGGATCAGGTGGGGCTGGTAGCGAAAGTTGAACTGCTGCTTGTACTGCGCCACCGCACTGTCGTCGATGTCCAGATAGAGGAATTCAACCTGTCCCCAATAGTCGATTTCGAGCCTGTGAACCACAGGCGCAAAGCGTACGCAGACCGGTCACCAGAATGCGAAGAGTTCGACCACCTGGGGTGTGCCAGCGCCCAGCACCACCGTCGCCGGGTCCGTGGCCTGCAGCTCCTCGCGGAAGGCTGGCGGCGGTCCGATCGCAACCTCGGTCGGCTCAGGTTCAGGGGTAGAAGTCGGCTCTTCCACCGTCGCCGCCGGTTCCGGCGCCTCGGTCGCCTGCGCCACCTCTTCTCCGGCAGCAGCAGGTGCATCATCGCCTGAGACCGCGTTGCAGCCGGACAGCACAAGGGCCAACGCGATGACAACGAGGGCTAACTGTCTGTGTACCGCTGTCATGCTCTTTGTCCTTTCTCTCAGGACAGAGGCCCCGTTGCCTGTGTCCTTCTATTTCATTGTCCGCTCGACAAGCAGTTGATTCCGATGGCCGCCGCGAGTAGAATTATCCTCGCTGCACAGTTCCGTCATCCGCTCTGTACATCCGCCCTGGCAGTTCGTTGAATTCCTTTTGTCTGCCGACTTTTATATGAAAATGGGAAGGCAGAAAACGGGAAGGCGGTCTTTGCATTATGCCAAAGCAGAAGCCGCCCCGCCAAACACCAGGGGCAGGGCTATCGCATCTAATTTTGTATGCCACCATTGCCGAAGGTAGCCAGAGGGTCGACGAAGGGCAGGCACAAGGCCTGCCCCTACCGGACTTTGTGACGATTGGCGAAGGTGTCGCGTATTCGCACCGCGAGGGCAGGCACAAGGCCTGCCCCTACCGGACTTTGTGACGATTGGCGAAGGTGTCGCGTATTCGCACCGCGAGGGCAGGCACAAGGCCTGCCCCTACATTTCGGTCAGCCCCCCAGGAAATTGACGCAATAAGATGCAATTGCCCTGACACCGGGGGCGAGTCGCAAGCCCCATTGCACACCTTGAGAGGTACTCTATGATAGTAGACACACACGTCCACGTCTGGGAGATCGATCCGCCCAGATACCCGGTCGGTCCCACCGCCTCGACGTGGAACACCTACCCCGACGAACCAGGCACCGCGGACGAGCTCCTGGCCGAGATGGACGCCCACGGGGTCGACTGGGCCGTACTCGTACAGACGAGCTGGTCCACCTGGGACAACGGCTACATCGCCGACTCCGCCGCCCGCTTCCCCCACCGTTTCACCGGCCACGGCCTCATCGATCCCCAGGACGCGGACAACGCCGAGCAGGTGCGCTACTGGACCCGGGAACGCGGCCTCGCCGGGTTCCGTTTCCATCCCATGTACTATCCCGATGAGAAGATCCTGCTGACAGCCCAGAACGGGCCGATGTGGGAGGAGGTCGCCGCCGCCGATGCCGTCATCCAGTTCCACCTGCGCGCCGCAGAGGCCGACCAGATCGAGGCCATCGCCCGCCGCCACCCCCACCTGACCCTGATCCTCGACCACCTGGGCTACCCCATGGTCGATGCCGATGAATCCGCCTACCAGCCGATCGTCGACCTCGCCCGCTACGACAACGTCCACGTCAAACTGTCCGACGTCAACGGCCACGCCCGCCAAGCCTACCCCTACACCGACGTGCATCCCTTCATCATTCGTATCTTTTCAGCTTTCGGCTCTGAGCGCATGATCTGGGGCACAGGCTACCCCGGCCACCATCGCGTCAAACACAACTGGCCCTCTCTGGCCCAGGAGCTGCGCCTGATCCAAGAAGGCCTGCCGTTTCTTCGTGAGGATGACAAGGAGAGAATTCTAGGAGGAACCGCCGCCCGCATCTGGGGGCTGACAAAGCCTACCGACTAAACGCCGGTGCCTTCAACAACATCTGCACTCGTGAACCCGTACTCGCTGAATGCAAATGAGCGTCAACCAAGGCTTCGCCAACGAAGGTGGGCCGGGTTTGAACAGTTCGCAGCAGGCAACGAAGGTCCGGCCCGCCACTTTCAGCAAGTCGAGAGCGATCTGCACGATATCGGATATTGTAAAGGCCTCTATAGGGATTCCCACGGGTTGAAGACTTCGACGTCCAGAGCGGCAAAGTCCTTGACATTGCGCGTAGCCAGTATGAGATTACACACCTTGGCTGTACCCGCAACTAAGGCATCGGCCAAGTGCAAGACATGGCCAGCGCGCCGTGCACGTGCCCTTAACAGGGCTGCCTCCTCAGCTTCTGCTCGCCCAACGGGCAGAACGAAGTCGGCATTTGTTTCGATGTAGGCTGACAGAGCGTTGCGGAGGTCTTCACGACGGCGGCCCGGGGAAAGCAGATTCAGGCCATATTCCAACTCATGCAAAACGATTGCCGACAGCCACAACACTTCTTGCTCGGCTAGAAAAGATAGAACCTGAGAATCAGGAGCAGATCTGACAATCTCCGAGACAACGTTTGTGTCGAGGAGATAGCCGTTCATTCGTTTTCTTGGTTCAAGAATGGGATCGGGCGTTCGGGTTCGCGTCGGCTGGGGAGTTCAAGGTCAATCCCGCGCGGCATGTTTTCCAACAGCCACTTGCCCATATGTGTACTGCTCTGCTGATGGGGCAACCTACGGGGTTGTTCGTGGGCGTACCACGCTTCGGCGGGCACAACGACGAATGGCCTGTCCGCGCCGATATGTTGCGGCCCCTCCTTCGCGGCGAGCCGCAGGATTTCGCTTAGCTGAGATTGGGCTTCGGCAACGGTCCAAGTGCGCTGATGATCAGGCTGATTCATGTTGCTCGCCTCCTCCTTAAACGCGGCCGTCCCCAGCGAGATCGCTTGAGTGAACCCCGGCAAAAGCATTCAAGCAAAATGGCTGGCCCGCAGACAGCCCACTGTCTACGAAAGCCAGCCGCTGACCACTAACCGCTGACCACTGCCGGCCGCCGTTCCCCCACCCGCGTGGCCTGCTCAAACGCATGCGCCAGCTGCAGCACACCAAAATCGTCCCGGTGACGGCCCACAATCTGTACGCCCACCGGCAGTCCCTCCGGCGTAAACCCGCAGGGCACGGCAATCGCCGGATGGCCGGTCACGGTGATGTAGTAGCAGGACTTCATCCAGTCGATATAGGTCTCCATCTCGACCATTCCGTCCCCGCTGTCGATAGCCATCGGATAGGGAACGTCCACCGAAAAGGGCGGCACCTGGTTGACCGGCAGCAGCAGGAATTCATAGGTATCCATGAAGCGGCGCATCGCATGGTACAACGTCGTGCGCATCTCCTCTGCACGACCCAGGTCCGCGCCGGTGAGGTGGGCTCCCTGTTCGACATTCCAGATGATCGTGTCCTTCATCTGGTGGCGATGCTCTGCCAGCAGCGGCCCGTGCGAGTGATGGAAACTCCACGCGCGCATCGTCTTGAAGATCTCGTCCGCGTCACTGAAGTCCGGCAGCCCCGGCCCGTCACCCCGCGGCCGCGTCGCGCCCGCGCCGCTGAAATCGGTTACCTCGCAGCCGAGCCCACTGAACGCAGCCAACTGCCCTTCGAGCGCGTCCTGCACCCGCGGTTCAACAGGGAACTCGCCCCCCAAGTCCGCGCTGTACGCGATGCGAACGCCGCTGAAGTCGCGCTCCAAAGGCCGCGCGAAAACGCTTCCCGGCTCAGACTGCGCGATCGGCGAGCGGGCGTCCGGCCCCGCGATCACGCTCAGCAGAAAGGCCACGTCTGCCACAGTGCGCCCCATCGGCCCCTGCACGGACAACCCAGACCAGGCGGTCAAACTCGGCCACACCGGTACCCGACCCGGCGAGACACGGAATCCTACCACGTTGCAGAAGTTTCCCGGATTGCGCAGCGAGCCGCCCATATCGCTTCCGTCCGCGAGGGGCGTCATGCCACATGCCAGCGCCACTGCCTGCCCGCCGCTCGATCCCCCGCACGTTTTGGTCGGATCATACGGGTTGCCCGTCGCTCCAAACACCGGGTTGAAAGACTGCGAACCGGCCCCGAACTCCGGCACGTTCGTCTTGCCCATCGGGATCGCGCCCGCGGCGTGCAGCCGCTCGATGATCAGCTGGCTCTGGACCGGCACATTGTCCTTGTGGATCGGCGAACCGTAGGTCGTGCGAATGCCCGCCGTGTCGGTCGTGTCCTTGTGCAGCATCGGCAGACCGTGCAGGGGCCCAACCTCTTCGCCCCGCGCCAGCGCCTCGTCAGCCGCCTTCGCACGTTCCAGCGCCTGTTCCGGCAAAAATGTAACCACCGCGTTGACAGCCGGGTTGACCCGCTCGATCTGCGCAATATGCGCCGCAGTCACCTCCACACTGGAGATTTCCCCTTTGCGGATGCCCGCGGCCAGTTTGCTCCCATCGCGAAAACAGAGATCAGTCGTCATCTTCAGGTGCGTCTCCAGGGCGGAATCCATCTTTGAAAAAGGGCAGCTTCTCGCGTTTCGGATACCTGCGCCAGTTCTCGCAGCCTCCCTCACCGGAAGGCCGCACTTTCGGCAATGCCAGCTCCTCGGACCCCTTCCAGGGGTAGGGATCTTCGCCCGCAATCATCACAATGTCACGATAGTCGGCCGTCGCCATGTGCTCGTTCTCTTTTGGACTCCGCCATGGCAGGTAGGACTCGGCGCTCATGTAATGGTTTACGAGCACGCGGCGGTATCCGCTCTGCGCACGGTTCGGGAAGGAGCGGTGCAGCAGGTAGCCGTTGAAAAAGACCAGCGCCCCGGCTTTCACCTCCACCGGGATCGAGTCCTCATCCGTGTAAGGGAATCCGTAGGCCTCGCCGGCGCAGTCGAAGCGCGGATCGTCATGATCGTGCTGGGGCCAGATAATGCCGCGCTTGTGCGAGCCGGGAATAACCCAAAGGCACCCGTTCTCGACGGTGGCACTGTCCAAAGCGATCCAAGCGCCCGTGAGCGTCCGGTCGCGCGTGGGAATGAAGAACTCGTCCTGGTGCCAGGCCTGGCCCGGTTTGCCTGTCGCCTTGATGAACAGCATCGACTGCATACATTTCACGTTCGGCCCGATCACATGGGTCAGCACCTCTGCGATATGGCGGTGGCCCAGATAGCGCAGCATAACGTCCGAAATCTTGTGCGGAAAGTGGATGCAGAGATAGCGGCGCAGCACGTCATCTTCATCCTCGCCGGGGACGTTTGGCTCAAAGCCGTCGACGTCGCCGCGTTCGCCCTGGCAAATGGCCGTGGTCTCGGCCCGAAGCTCCTCCACCTCCGCCGGCGTCAGCGCGTCCGGCAGAATGTAGTAACCGTTCTCAGCGAAGAACTCCCTGACACTCTCAGGGGATGCCGCCCCCGCTATCAAGCCGTTGCCCATCTCCAAGCCACTGGCTGCCGCCGCTGTATCGGGCGAGCCGTTGTAGTGCGAGGCCGGTGCTGTCGGAACAGATGCCATCGTGCTACTCCTTGTTGTCAAGCGCGAAGAACCATAACGGGGCTCCTCGCAGTATAGCCGACGTCCCCCCGCTGGTCAACGAATCGGACAAGCTGGGGTGCATCCCGGATTTTATGGCGAGGAGAGAGTGGAGAGGCGTGAGTGGCGTGGGGAGCGCTGAAGGATGTTGTCAGGTTTTTACAGGTTTTGTCAGATTTTTTGGGGGGACTCCCCCGTTCGATTCAACGGCTTAATCGTTAATGCTCTGAAGGAATTTGGCAGGATTTGTCGCGTTTGGCAGGTTTTGTCATGTTTTTTGGGGGGACCCCCCCCCTTTTTTCTCAACGGCTCACCGGTGAATGCGCTGAAGGATGT
>VXMH01000031.1 GCA_009841235.1 Caldilineaceae bacterium SB0661_bin_32
CTGTCCAAACCTGACAACATCCTTCAGCGCATTCACCGGCGAGCCGTTGAGAAAAAAAGGGGGGGTCCCCCCCAAAAACATGACAAAACCTGCCAAACATGACAAATCCTGCCAAAATCCTTCCGCGCATTAACGATTGAGCCGTTGAATCGAACGGGGGATTCCCCCCAAAAAACCTGACAAAACCTGTAAAAATCCTTCAGCGCTCCCCCCTCCACGCGCCGCCCCACGCCACTCACGCCCCACGCCTCTCCACTCTCTCCTCGCCTTTGTTCCCACTGCACATTGAACGCGTTCACGCGGGGTACAGACTTTCGCTTTCAGAAATCGCTATGCTATACTTTCTCGGGAGTTTGTTAAATTCCACACAAACGGATTCTCGGCAATGCTCAGTCAGTATTTCTTCATTCTGGTTATGTCCGGTTTGGCGGTCGTGTTGCCTCTGGCCGCCATCGTGATGGGCCACTTCCTTGGCCCCCGCCGGCCCGATGAGATCAAGAACGACATCTACGAGAGTGGAGTCGAAACCATAGGGGAAACGTGGGTGCAATTCCGCGCGCAGTACTATCTGATTGGCCTGGTATTTGTCGTGTTCGACGTTGAAGCGTTGTTCCTCTTCCCGATTGCCGTGGCGTATCAGCAGTTGGAAATGTTTGCAGTGCTTGCGACAATCTTCTTTGTCCTGCTGCTCGTGATCGGGCTCATGTACGACTGGCGCAAGGGCGCTCTGGAGTGGCAGTAGGTTTCGCAGAAACGCTGCGCGTAGTAATGTTGCGCTTGTTTTCCCAGGACGCGGCCCCGGCGGACCTCAACTTCTCAGCTACCTGTTTGGAGGCTAGGTTATGCAGGTAACCCAATGGAGCGAAGCGCTCTCCAGCTGGCTCATGGGGCTGGGACTTCCCGGCTGGGCGGCCATCTTTCTGGTCTACGCCGTCGGCTCCTTTATCCTCATCAACTACGGCATGCTGTCGGTTCTGTTGTTGATCTGGATTACGCGCAAGGCTATCAGCCGCATCCAGGACCGGATCGGTCCCAATCGAGTCGGCAAGTACGGTCTCCTCCAGACCGTCGCTGATGCGGCCAAGCTGCTCTCCAAAGAGGATATCACGCCCTACGAAGCGGACAAGATCGCCTACAATCTGTCTCCGGTACTTGCAGTTTTCGGTGTACTGATGCTGCTGGCGGTCATACCATTTGCGCCGGGCCTGACCGGTGTGGACCTGAATGTTGCCGCCCTCTATGTTGTGGCCCTCGGCTCAATAGGCATCATGGCGGCCCTGATGGCCGGCTGGGGCAGCAACAACAAGTATGCTCTGCTGGCCGGTTTTCGTGTGGTGGCACAGCTTCTGAGCTACGAGATCCCTCTGGTGCTGGCCATCCTGACTGTAGTCTTGCTCACCGGTTCGATGCGGTTCGGCAATATTGTCGAAATGCAATCGCTGCATCTCGGCGGCTTTAACCTCGGGTTGGGTTGGCTCGGGATCGTCATGCCGGGAGCGCTGATCGTCTTCTTTGTCAGCTCGCTTGCCGAGGCCGAACTTACGCCCTTCGACCTGTTGGAAGCGGAGTCTGAGTTGATCGCCGGATTCCATATCGAATACTCAGGCATGAAGTTCGCCATGTTCTTTCTGGCCCAGTTCCTCAACGCCTGGATACTGGCTGCCGTTGCCGTAACGCTCTTCCTGGGCGGCTGGCAGGGTCCGGGAGTCGGCTTACCGGTCATCGGTCCGTTGCTGGGGCTCGGATATTTCATGATCAAGGTGTATGGCATCTACGTCCTTCAGCAGTGGATCAGAGGGACATTTCCCCGCATCCGAATTGACCAGATGATGTACTTCGCCTGGAAAGTCCTGGTGCCGCTGATGATCGGTCTGATTGTCGCCCAGGCCATAATCCAGAAGCTGCCGACCCCGGTTGCCGTTCAATATGTGCTGATCTTCATCGCAAATGTCGGCGTGATGGCCGTCGTTGCCTACGTCCTGCAGAAATACTTCCGCGAAGAACAGATGCGCACGAAGCGCTCTTTCGAACCAGCTTCCCTGATAGGCTCCATGCAGGTCTCCGAAAAAGGCACCATGTATTAGGTTTTTCCTGACGAGCCGAAACACACTTGTGGCTGCGTTGAGTCGGGGCATAGGCAACTGTAGAGTCATTCCCCACCAGAAAAGGCAGGAATTCCCATGCAGTTACCGCTGGGCATAGAGGTACCGATACCGACATTTGAACAGTTCGTGTTCATCCAGGTGGCCTTGCTTACGGCCGTAGCCGGTCTGGCCGTTGTGATGAGCCGCAACCTCTTTCACAGCGCTCTCGCCCTGACGCTGACCTTTTTCGGCGTCGCCGGAGTCTATGTCTTTCTGGAAGCCGAGTTTCTGGCGGTCAGTCAGGTGCTCGTATACGTCGGCGCGATCGCCATGTTGATCGCCTTTGCAATCATGCTCACCCGCAGCATGATGTACGGGCGCACCTCTCCGCTCAACAATCAATGGGGCAAGTCGTCTCTGTTCGCCTTTCTCTTTTTCATCGGGCTGCTGGCCTTCGCGCGGGCAACGCCCTGGCCGGCCGCGGGCGAAGATGTTGTTGCCGACGAAGCGCTGATCGGCGCCCTGGGCAGAGAGTTTGTAACAACCTACGTAATCGCATTTGAAGTTCTGGGGCTGTTGCTGCTATTGGCTTTGGTCGGCGCCGTAATGTTGGCACGCGACCGCTAGGGCGCACGCTGAACAAATTCGGTTATCGCGATGTCTGATCACCGATTACCTGCTACCGCATCTGTTTGGGGTTGATCTATGGTTCCGCTCAGTTGGTATCTGATGCTCGCCGCATTCCTGTTCTCATGCGGCCTGTACGGCGCGCTGGCCCGGCGCAACGCCATCGCCATGCTTATGGGCATCGAGTTGATGCTCAACGCCGCCAACATTAACCTTGTGGCATTTTGGCGGCACGGAGTCGCCCCGATGGAGGACCTGACCGGCCAGGCTTTTGCCGTGCTGATCATCGGCCTGGCCGCAGCCGAGGCCGCCGTGGGACTGGCCCTGATAATCGCTGTCTATCGTGAGCGGCGCACCATTGACGTCGACGAGTTGGACATACTTTCAGGCTAGACCGGCCCGTGCAGGTATGGTGGCGTCGCCAGCGGCGTCGTGTGCGGAGATAACTGGGAAAAGGTGGCCAGGAAACAGCTGACGGGGACACTTGAAGAGCAATGCGGTTTTCTCTACCAGCTCGCACAGGAGAAGATGGCGAGCGGAAACTACACGGGCGCGGTGTATGCGCTCAAAGAGATCATCAAATATAAGCCTGACTATGGCGACGCAGCACTACTCTTGGAGAAGGCCCGTCAGCACAAGAAAGCGCAGACGTTTCGCCTGGTCGTCTCTCTTGTCGGGGCAAGCATCTTTGTAGGCATCGGCTCAGGCGCAGGGCTGGACAACGATCTGTGGCTGTTCGCCTTTGCATTTGCCGGCTTGCTCGTGGGATATGTAGTCGCCAATCTGGTTCGAGGCCAAGCGACCTATTAGGTTTCGCGACTGAATTCTGAACTTGCTGCGGATGAACGTCCGGTTTTCACTTTAGACTGAGGCTTTTCTATGGAAGGACTTTTCAGCGTCACCTGGGTTGTGCCGATTCCTCCCTTCCTGGCATTCCTGGCGATCTTGCTTTTTCTCAACAAAAACAAGCGCGGCAGCGCGCTGACCGCAATCGGCTCGGCTCTTATCAGCTGCGTACTGGGTTGGGGAATCGCCTTTGCTTCATTTTTCCGTGACCATTTCGGCGAACATCCGGTTGACGAGGCGATTTACACGATTCCCACGGGCGCCACTGAGTTTGTCATCGGTTACGCGGTTGACCCGACCAATGCCTTGATGCTCTTCATGGTGCCTTTCCTGGTGTTGATGATATTCATCTACTCCAGCGGCTACATGAGTTTTCCTCACCATCTTAAGGCAGAGCAATACCCGACCGCCTACGCGCAGGGCAAAGACCCCCGCTACAGCCGCTTCATGGCCTACATCTGTCTCTTTGCCACAGGCATGCTGGGGTTGGTCGTCGCCAACAATCTGCTCCAATTCTTTGTGTTCTGGGAAGTGATGGGGCTCTGCAGCTATCTCTTGATCGGTTTCTGGTACGAGAAGGCTTCCGCGCGTGCAGCTGCGGTGAAGGCGTTCATTACCACCCGCATCGGCGACGCCCTCCTCATGATCGGCTTGATCCTGCTCTACGTGCGCAGCGAGCCGAGCAGCCTGCGCTTTAAGGAGCTCTTCACCGAAACAAATCTGGGTCAACTCGCCGATTCCCTTGTTAACCTGCCTCTCTTCGGCGAAGTCCACTGGATTTCGCTCATCGGTGTGCTCATCTTCTGCGGCGCCATCGGCAAGAGTGCCCAGTTCCCGCTGCACATATGGCTGCCCGATGCCATGGAAGGGCCGACACCTGTCAGCGCCATGATCCACGCGGCCACCATGGTGTCAGCCGGTGTCTTCCTGCTGGTTCGGATGTTCCCAATCTACGAATTTTCCGGCAAAGTCTCCGGCGAAACGCTGCAGTTCGTCGCTTTCATCGGCGCGTTTACGGCCCTGTTTGCGGCGACAATCGCCGTGGCCCAGTGGGACATAAAACGGGTGCTGGCCTACTCCACGATCTCACAGCTCGGATATATGGTTGCCGCCATCGGCATGGGGGCGTATGTCGCCGCGCTCTTCCACCTGCTCACACACGCCTTCTTCAAGGCGCTCCTCTTCCTCGGTTCAGGCAGCGTGATTCACGGCGTGGAACATGGCTACCATCACGCACATGAGCACGCACACGACGACCATGGCGATGGCCGCGCTGAACACATCGTCCGCCGCGCCGACGGCGTGCTCGATACCGAAGACGCGCAGGATATGCGCAACATGGGCGGCCTCCTGACGAGGATGCCCCGCACGGGATGGACCTTCATCATTGGCGGGCTGGCCCTCTCCGGCTTCCCCCTGATTACAGCCGGCTTCTGGTCCAAGGATGAGATCCTGGCCTTTGCTTGGTATGGCAACCACCATGGCGTATTCTGGACGCTGGCCCTGGCCGCCTTCCTGACCGCCTTCTATACGATGCGGCAGATCGGGCTGACCTTCCTGGGCCGGGCGCGCACGGAGGGAGCCTCGCACGCGCCGGAGAGCGTCGCCAGCATGACGATGCCCCTGATTCTGATCAGCACCTTCGCCATTGCCGGCGGCTGGGTCGGCATCCCCGAGGTATTCCCGGTTCTGGGCGGCACGGTTCCCAACTGGATCGCGCACTTCCTCGAACCTTACATGAAGTACATGCACCTGTACCCGCGTCATCCGGACTTCAATTTCGTGCCACTGGCAGTCTCAATCGTGGTCGCGCTTGGCGGCCTTGGAGCCGGCTACCTGGTCTACGGACAGGGATTGAAGGAGGGTCAGACCGACCCCGTCGCGCGCATTCTCGGTCCCATCTGGTGGATGTGGCATCGCAAGTACTGGATAGACGAACTTTACAATGGCACGATCGTGCTGTTCACGCTCTGGTTGAGCCGCTTCCTGGCCCTGTTCGACCGCGAATGGATTATCGACTGGGTTGTCAACGGGATAGGACGGATCGCCATTCGGATCGGCGATCTCACCTCTGCCTTTGACAGATTCGTCGTTGACGGCTTCGTTGACGGAGTCGGCTGGATCTCCGATCAGGCCGGGCACATCGCCCGTCTGTTGCAGGACGGGCGCGTCCAGACATACCTGCTCTTCGGTATGTTGATCCTGGCCGTGTGGCTATTCTTGAATGTGCTTCCCATGATACTCACTTTGGTGTAAGGAACGGTTCCGATTCGAACGGCGCCGGACGCAAAGCGCCAATACTGCCTAAACTAAAACTCTGCGTGGAGACGGCTTCATGGAATCACCTGATTCAATTGTCCTGACAATACTGCTCTTCTGGCCGCTGGTGTCGGCGCTCCTGGTCATCCTGCTTGGCAGCAGCGACAGCTTGATAAAGAAGGGCTCGATCTGGGCCAGCTTGCTCCCTCTTGGCCTCAGCATCTATCTGCTCTTTGAATATGACTCCGACATGGGGGGAATGCAGTTTGAGCAGTTCGCCAAGTGGATTCCACAACTCAATGCCGGCTACCATCTCGGCGTCGACGGGCTGAGCATTCCCCTGATCTTCCTGACTACGCTGCTCAGCACACTGAGTCTGTACTACAGCGCCGGCGTCATCAATGAGCGTGTCAAGGAATACTTCTTCCTGATGCACCTGCTCGAATTCAGCATGATAGGCGTCTTTCTGGCCCTGGACTACGTTCTCTTCTATGTCTTTTGGGAGATCAGCCTGGTGCCGATGTACTTTCTCATTGGAATCTGGGGCGGCGAGAATCGCGGTTACGCGGCCACCAAATTCTTCATCTACACCCTGGTGGGCTCGGTGGCGATGCTGCTGGCGATCCTGGGGGTCTACTTCGCAACGGGGACCTTCGACATCGTTGAAGCGGCTGCGGCCCAGCCCTTCGCCGGCAACCTGACGCTGGCCAGCCTGGCATTCTGGGGCTTTTTCCTGGGGTTCGCCTTCAAAGTACCGAGTTTCCCCTTCCACACTTGGCTTCCCGACGCCCATACCGAGGCGCCCACGGCCGGCTCGGTAATTCTGGCAGGCGTTCTGCTGAAGTTGGGCGCCTACGGTATGTTGCGCATCATGTTGCCCAGCTTTCCCGAGGCCTCCGTCTACTGGGCAACCTGGATTGTGGGGCTCGGAGCAATCGCCATCGTCTACGGCGCATTCGTATGCGTGGCCCAGACCGACCTGAAACGGCTGATTGCATATAGTTCCGTCAGCCACATGGGGTACGTGATGCTGGGAATCGGGGCGGCGGCCGCAGTGATGACGCCCGATGCCCTGGCGGGCGCGGTCAACAGATTTGGCCTCACAGCGGAGGCCATTCAGGACAGTGCGGCGATGGCCCTCAACGGCGCCGCACTGCAGATGTTCAATCACGGCATCATCACCGGCGCGCTGTTCTTTCTCGTTGGCATCATCTACGAGCGGGCGCATACGCGCGACTTGGCGAGATTCGGCGGCCTGGCGACCAGGACGCCTCACTTCTACGGTCTTATGTTGGTTGCGGCCTTCGCCAGCCTTGGGCTTCCGGGCCTGGCCGGCTTCTGGGCGGAGCTGTTCACCTTCCGCGGGGCCTTTGCCATCATGCCCTATTGGGCTGCCTTTGGAACGATCGGCATCGTCGTCACCGCCGTTTACATTCTCTATCGCATCATCCAGAACGTCTTCTTGGGCGAGTATGATCCAAGCAAACTCCCTCACTGGACGACAGTGCAAGGTGAGCACGCCGACGGCCCGACCGACATGGTCGGATTTGAAAAAGTGACGATGTGGCCCCTGATCGCGGCGATGTTCCTGATCGGAATCTACCCAACGCCCCTGGTGAGCTACTTTAACCAGTCTGCGCGGGAGCTCTTGGCCTTTGTGCAGAATCTCGTCTGAACCCTGCAGTGACCTGTTGTCTGCTGCTGGCCGTGGCACGATAAACCGGCAGCAGCAGACCGACATCCGTCACTGATACATGGAGAACAATCCGTGGGCGACTTAGGATATATCGCACCCGAAATCATACTTCTCATCGGCGGCCTGTTTATCTTCTGCCTCGACTTGGCATACGATCCCGGTGTGGGCAAGAAATCGGGGCTGAGCTACATGGCGTTGTCGGCCCTCTTCCTGACCGCAGCCCTCGTTGCTGCCGTCCTGCAGTTGAACATCTCCGATCCGGAAGCCGGGCCGAAGATCGCCTACTCGATGATGACGATCGACAACTTCGGCAGCTTCATCAAGGTCACCATCTTTTCCGGCATGATCCTGACGACCATCGCCGGCGGGCGTTACATGAACCGCCGCTCCGGCAACCAGGGCGAATTCTGGACCTTCTTCCTTATGGTCAGCCTGGCGATGAGCATTGCCGTCAGCGCCAACAACCTGGTGCTCGTCTATCTCGCCATCGAGTTCCTGTCGATTACCAGCTATATGCTGGCCGGTTTCCTGCGCGAGAACCGGCGCAGCAACGAGGCCGGACTGAAATACTTCCTCTACGGGTCTATCGCCTCAGCGGTTATGCTGTACGGCATCAGCCTGCTCTACGGCGCCACAGGTTCTCTCTACCTTCACGACATCGCCGCCGCATTCTCCGTATTGATGGGTGAATCCACGGAAGTTAGCGGGCTGGCCTTTGCCGCCCTGCCGGCAATGCTTCTGATCCTGGCCGGATTGGGATTCAAGGCAAGCCTGGCCCCCTTCTACCAGTGGGCGCCGGACACCTACGACGGCTCACCCACACCGGTCGCCACCTATCTTTCCACCGCCTCCAAGGCCGCGGCTTTTGCCGTGCTGGCCCGTTTCTTTATCGTGGCCATGGCCTCATTTGAAGTCAACTGGGTGCCGGTGCTGGCCGCCTTCAGCATCATCACCATGACGATGGGCAACTTGGCCGCGCTGCGGCAGAGCAGCGTCAAACGCATGATCGCCTACAGCTCCGTGGCCCAGGCCGGCTATATTTTGATGGGCCTGGTTGCCGTAACGTCATCCTCGCCGAGCGCGATGGATGGTCTTAACGGAGTGCTTCTCTATCTATTCGCCTATCTGTTCACGAACGTTGGCGCATTCCTGGTGGTCATGGCACTCGAAGAGACGGTCAGCAGCACGCATATCAGCGCCTACCGGGGTCTGATCATGCGGGCGCCCTGGCTGGCGGTCATGTTTACCGTCTTCCTGCTCAGTCTTACTGGCATTCCACTTACAGGTGGATTCTTCGGCAAATTCTACGTCTTCGGCGCAGCCATCCAGCGCCAGTACTTCTGGCTGGCCGGAATTGGCATGATCAATGCCGGTATCGCTGCCTTCTACTACCTGCGCGTGGTGCGAGAGATGTTCTTTACCAGCGAAAGTGAAGGCGGGACCCTGGAAGTGCCAATGGCGCTGCAGACCAGTCTGCTTATCTGTACAGTCGTTACCGTCTGGATCGGTGTCTACCCCAGCGCGGTTCTTGACTGGGTAAGCAATGCCTCAGTCCAGCTTCTCTCCGTAGTCCCATAAACTCTCAGCCCATAAGCTCTCAGGGAGTTGGGGCATCCTCCCTGAGCAACCCCTCTGACTTTAACGCCCCCCACAGTTCCCTCGGGACCGGCTTCCGGAGCATGTCGAAGTTCGTCTGTACGTGGGCAGCCTTAAGCGCGCCGGGAATGATGGCCGACACAATCGGATTGGCCGTCAGGAACTGCAGCGCGGCGCAGGGAAGCGGCGTCTCATATCGTTTGCAAATCCGCTCGATACGGTCGGTCCTTTCCATCATCTCCGGCGAGGCAGGAGCGTAAAAGTAATGTGCGCCGGGCACAGCGCCGGTGGCCAGTATTCCAGATGCAAAGACTGCGCCCACAATGATGCTGATTCCCTGCTGTTCGCAAAGGGGGAACTCCTCCTCCAGCATCTCCTGTGTGAGCAGGTTATACCCGTAGGCGACCAGGAAAAAGTCCAGATCCACCAGGTCGAGGAATCGGGGTATCATCCCCAACTCGTTGATCCCCGCGCCAACACCCTTTACGAGCCCGTAACGTCGCAGTTCGTCGAGCGCCCGCCAGCCGCTGGTAAACAGCTGGTTGAGGTAAGCGTTCACGCGAGCCTCTGTCTCGTAAAAGTAGAAATCCAGGTCGTGAATAACCAGCAGGTCGACATTGGGCAGGCTGAGCCGGTGCAGGCTGTCTTCGTACGAACGCATGATCCCGTCATAACTGTAGTCGACCGTGAATTCGAATGGCAATGCCCCTGTAAAGGGACCAGGGTCGAAAGTCTCAAGATCTCTTGCAGGGTGGAAGACCCGCCCCACTTTGGTTGAAAGCACATATTCATCGCGCGGTTTCTGTCGCAAGAAGTGGCCGACGCGGTGTTCGCTCTTGCCATTCCCGTAAAATGGAGATGTATCGAATAAGCGAACGCCGACGTCCCAGGCGGCCTGCAACACGTTTTGTGCTGCACCTTCGTCGAGCGCCTCGAACAGGTCTCCCAGCGGCGCCGTACCCAGTCCGAACTGCGTGACCGAAGTCCCTGTGCTGCCAATCTCCCTAAGTGGAATGTTGTTCATCGAACGCCCTCCTGGCGAAACTGCTCCAATACGAGAACTTGCAGTCGGCCCGAATGCAAGACTCAAGTTCGGCCCATCTGATTTCAACTGTGGTTTGAGAACAGCCCTGCCCTTATGTTACTATGAAACTATCTCCTGATACCATTCCGCCCTTGGGGATGGAATACTGGACTGCTCTCGCCCAGGAATTACAGACCTGTTGCCCCCGAGGCCGCTAAGCCACGGAGATGTCAAACAATGACGAATTCGGAAAGTATGCCTCGCAGTCGCTCTAAGGATACGAGCAAGACAGCCGTGCTTGTCGCGACGATCCGCGCTGTACATCTGCGCTGGCACGACCCGCCCCACATCTTTGAGGACACCTTTGCAATGCATATGCTGACGCCCTTTTGGCATGCAGTCGCAAAGTTCAGGCCGCTCAAATGGCTTGTTGGCGATGTTATCCTGGGCGTCTACCGCCCGGTCTACCCTGCGGTCGTCCTACGCTCACGCTATACCGAGGACCAGCT
This sequence comes from Caldilineaceae bacterium SB0661_bin_32, assembly GCA_009841235.1. Lineage (GTDB taxonomy): Bacteria > Chloroflexota > Anaerolineae > Caldilineales > Caldilineaceae > Bin5. Next base: position 10,642 of record VXMH01000031.1, read on the forward strand.
GGTTGATGCAATCGACTCAGGCACGAAACAGTATGTGATTCTCGGCGCCGGCCACGATACTTTCGCCCTCCGTCGCAAGGATCTTGCCGGAAAAGTTCGCGTCTTTGAAGTGGACCACCCGGCTACACAGGACGTGAAAAAGCAGCGCATTCTCAAGGCAAACGGAAGCATCCCTGATAATCTCACCCTTGTTCCAGTCGACTTTGAGGTTGACCGGCTCGATGAGGAGCTCGCAAAAGCAGGCTTCGACTCCCAAATGCCTGCATTCTACTCCTGGCTTGGCGTAACATACTACCTCACCCCCGAGGCCATACGTGATACCCTGGACCGGGTCGCGGCAACGTCTGCACCGGGAAGTCGTATCGTCTTTGACTTCAAAATCGCCAAACACATGATGTCCACGGAATGGCGAACGCTCTGCGAAAAGATGGAAGCTTTCGTGGCGCGCCGGGGAGAACCCATGCTGACCGACTTTACGCCGCAGTCGCTTAGCGACATGATGGCCCGCCACGGCTACACTGAAGTAGAGATGATGCCGCCCGAGGAGCAGCGGCGGCGCTATCTGGGAGAACGTACCGACATAGAGCCGACGGCTTTCTTCCACTTTGCCCACTTCGCCACGAAACAGCCCACTGAAGGGGAGTCGGCCTGACGAGGACTCAGATAAAGAAAGGCGGCAATTGAGGCAGCGGCCGGAAGGGTGCCCCGGCAGCGGCGCAACTGATTGGATCCTTATAGACCTGATGCTATAGTACCGCTATGGTGAAACAGAATTGAACTGAGAGCGACAAAGTTACTGAGTTCAAGTTTCATCCGCACGGAGAGAAGAAATGCAACATTCAAGAAACGAGGCTGGTTCTCTGTGTGTCCACCACTTCCTTGAACTAGAATACTCAAGAAAGACGCAGATTCACTCTTTTATCCGTGGGGTTGGCTCAGTGGCCGTCTTAATGCCTGGTGCAACCCCCATAATGGGGCGTAGCAAGGTCGGCTCTCTTGCTGAAACCGGCAACAGAGTCGCAGAAACCTGGTCAAGAGCATTTGTTTCGGCCAAGGCGTAAGCTCCTTTTTCGCAGAAAGTTGACTCAGTGGACAATCCCCCTGCAATCACCCCGGATGACGACTCAGTCACAGTTGGTGACACAGTAGATGATCAGGAACTTCGCCGTTCAGTCTCTGCTTCTCTATTTACTGGACCTATTCATCTTCACAATTCCTGTCTCCTGTACCTCAGTCACTTCAACCTCCCGAAGGTGATCCAGGCGAATCAATAAAATGACCAACTAAGGTCACTTTGTTAGCTCGCATCACAGTTTGATCCTGCAATGTTTCTCCATTTCTTCGGATGCCGTTCGAAAAGAAAGCTGTTTGCAGACCATGACACTACCACCTGCTCCCCACGCCGACGAATGGCTGCTTGACAATTCGCAGATGCGGCGGTTCATCAGTGCTGTAAACGCCACACGTGCGCGCGAATCGGACCCACACAAAATCGTTGCCGCTGTGCGTCCGGAGTTCATAAGTCTTCTGGCTGATCCCGCTTGGCTGCCGCGAAAGTTCCAGCAACCATCCACTGAGAGCGGCATGGGCGGCGGCATCGGCATGTGGTTGCTCTATCGTGCAGGCGATGGCGGCCTGGCCTTTTCGGCCCTGGTTGTACCCCCAGGGGCCCAGACTCCCGTGCATGACCATCTCGCTTGGGGACTTGTCGGTCTGTACAAGGGTGAGCAGGAAGAAGAGGTCTTTACCCGTCAGGACGACGGCCGCGACGAATCCCACGCCAAATTGACCCTTTCAGTGCGCCAAATGCTGCGGCCGGGCGACCTCTACGAGCTACTGCCGGAAAATGATATCCATCGCGTGCGCACGACAAGCGCCGACACTTCGGTTTCGCTCCACCTGTTGGGCAACGACAATGGCTGCATTTGGCGCCACCGTTTCGACCCGGAAACCGACTCCGCGCAGCCTTTCCGCTCCGGGTGGCTCAATGTGGATTGCAAGGACGGCGGCGGCTGAACTGCGGTCGCGCCGAATAGCAATCTCCTGTCGTATCGCCCGGCAAAAGACACTGGACGCCGTTTTGTCATCATCGACGCGCACACACAATGCACCTGCGGTGAACTGGATTTCCATCTGGCTGGAAAACAATGAAGCACCATCCCTCACAGGAGATATTCATGGCCAACCGTGTTAACCGAGCGATCCAACTGCTGGACCAGGGCCAGCCGATATATTACACAGGTGGGCATACCGGCCACGTTCTCACACACGAACAGGGACTCAAGGATGCAGCAATCTGGTCGGACTATATCAACGTAGGGATGGAGCATGGCTCCTTCGACATGGGCGGCCTGGAGAGTTACATGCAAGGGCTTGTGGAAGGCGGCCCAACGGCCAGCGGGCACCGTACGCCCACCGTTATCGTCGAGGCCCCCGTCGAAGGAACTTCGGCCGAAATCGTCCGCTACAACGCCTGGCAGTTCCGCCAGATTCTGGCGCGGGGCGTCCATGGCATTCTGCTCTGTCAGGCGGAGACGCCCGAAGCGGTCGCCGCTTTTGTCGAATCTTGCCGCTATCCGATCAATCGAACTGGTGTAGGTCAGGGACTGCAAGCCGGTCGCCGCGGCGTCGGCTCGGAGCCGACCGCTTCCGCCGTCTGGGGCATCGACTATGCCGCCTACCTCGACAAGGCCGACCCGTGGCCCCTTAACCCTGAGGGCGAGCTGTTGTTGGGACTGAAGATCGAGTCGGCCGCCGCGTTGCCTCGCATCGAAGAGATCCTGGCTGTTCCCGGAATCGGATTTGCCGAGATGGGACCTGGCGACCTGAGCATCTCTCTGGGCTATCGCAAGCGTCCGCCGGAATTTCCACCCGAGATGCAGGAAGCGAGCGATCGCGTGCAAGCGGCCTGCGAGGCCAACGGCGTTGCCTTTCTGCAGCCGGCAAACGCGGAGAATATCGCGCAAAGAATCGACGCCGGCGTGCGCGTCATCGGCGGCCACGATCCGGAAACTGCCCGTGTCGGCCGGGCTCACACTGAGCGTCAGATGCCTGTCTGAGACCTGTCACCGGAAGGCCGAGGCCGCGCAATGCAATTCAGTTCAGCTATTCGCAATACCAGAACGGAGAACCTATGAATACGCTAATTGGTGGGATTTTGCGCCCCGTAGTCATCTTTCTACTGCTGGCGCTGGCGTTGAGCGCCTGTGTCCCCGCGGCGCCCTCCCCAGCATCTGGTGATTCCGGCGCGCACTCTTCAGATGTGGATTCGGTTTCCCCCGCCGGCATGCACAACGTCGTCTACGACAGTCTGCCGGACATGGGCGGTGCGGAAGTGGTTGCGGTAACGGGCAACGACTACATACCGCTCAACTTTATCGATCCGGCGAGCGGCGAGGCCGTCGGCTGGGAATACGATGCGGTCAACGAGATCTGCCGCCGCCTCAACTGTGTCGTCAACTGGCAGGTCACCTCGTGGGAGGCGATGATCCAGGCCGTCGCCGAGGGACAGTTCGACGTCGGCATGGACGGCATCACGATCACGGCTGAACGGGCCGAAGTCGTGGATTTTTCCGACGCCTACATGACCAGCCAGCAGTTCATGCTGGTTCGGGCCGGCGAGGAGCGTTTCGATTCACCCGAAGCATTCGCGGCCGACGGGTCGCTGCTGATCGGTGCGCAGGCGGGCACGACCGGCTTCTACACCGCCGTGTACGACATTCTTGACGGCGATGAGGCGAACCCGCGCATCCAGCTGCTCGACAGCTTCGGGGCATCGGTGCAGGCGCTGATCGCCGGAGATGTAGACATGGTGCTGGTGGACGCTGCCTCGGGTCGCGGCTACATTGGGGCCAACCCTGAGAAACTGAAGATCGTGGGCGAAGCGCTTGCGACCGAGGATTTCGGCTTCATCTTCACGCCCGGCAGCGCTTGGACTGCGCCCTTCAATGCCGCCTTGGCCACCATGAAGGCTGACGGGTATCTGGACTATCTGAATACCCGCTGGTTTTTCCTCACGGATCCCAACGCCGCGGACATCTACGACAGTCTGCCGGACATGGGTGGGGCGGAAGTGGTGGCGGTAACGGGCAACGACTACATACCGCTCAACTTCATCGATCCGGCGAGCGGCGAGGCTGTCGGCTGGGAATATGATGCGGTCAACGAGATCTGCCGCCGCCTCAACTGTGTCGTCAACTGGCAGGTCACCTCGTGGGAGGCGATGATCCAGGCCGTCGCCGAGGGACAGTTCGACGTCGGCATGGACGGCATCACGATCACGGCTGAACGGGCCGAAGTCGTGGATTTTTCCGACGCCTACATGACCAGCCAGCAGTTCATGCTGGTTCGGGCCGGCGAGGAGCGTTTCGATTCACCCGAAGCATTCGCGGCCGACGGGTCGCTGCTGATCGGTGCGCAGGCGGGCACGACCGGCTTCTACACCGCCGTGTACGACATTCTTGACGGCGATGAGGCGAACCCGCGCATCCAGCTGCTCGACAGCTTCGGGGCATCGGTGCAGGCGCTGATCGCCGGAGATGTCGACATGGTGCTGGTGGACGCCGCCTCGGGCCGCGGCTACATTGGGGCCAACCCGGAGAAACTCAAAATCGTGGGCGAAGCGCTTGCGACCGAGGAATTTGGCTTCATCTTCACACCCGGCAGCGCCTGGACTGCGCCCTTCAACGCCGCCATTCAGACCATTCTGGCGGACGGCTACAATGAATACCTGAACGTAAAGTGGTTCTTCCTGTACGATCCGAACTAAGTCGATTTCGAGCGAAGGGAGAGTAGTTGACGAGATACCTCTCTCCCTTTGCTCGATTTCTAACGGCTCTCCGCAAACGTGGCAGCAGTTGATTCCACCTCAGGGCAACTCCGGCGTTCGCCAGCCGACTACTTAGCGCGCCTGCCCTACTGGCTCCTCTTGGCGCTGCTTCTGGGCGCGCTGCTCCTCTGGAGCTTGCTGGCCGACGAAGACTACAATCTGATCTTCAACGCCGTATCCAAAGGTGTCGGCGTAACTCTGTACGTCTGCCTGATCTCTTTTGGAATGGCTCTGTTGGTCGGTCTGGCCTTCGGCCTGGCCCGCGTGTCCCGTAATCGCTTGATCTACGAGGCCGCGTCCTTCTATGTAGAGATCATCCGCGGCGTCCCGATGTTGGTAATTCTCTTTTACATTGCCTTCGTAGGCGCCCCGGGGCTCGTGGATCTGTTCAACTGGGTGGGTGGCGAACTGCAGGAGCTGGGACTCGGTCCGGTGGGGAAGCCGCTGGCCGAGTTCGGCATCCGGCGGCTCTCCTTTACCAGCCGCGCCGTACTGGCGCTGGTTATCGGCTACAGCGCGTTTATCGCTGAGATCTTCAGGGCAGGAATCGAGAGCGTGGAACGAGGCCAGATGGAGGCGGCGCTCAGCCTCGGCATGAGCCGGGGCCAAGCCATGCGCTACGTAATCTTGCCGCAAGCGATTCGGCGAGTCCTGCCGCCGCTGGGCAACGACTTCATCGCCATGCTGAAGGACTCGGCGCTGGTCTCAGTTCTGGGTGTGCAGGACATCACCCAGCTGGGCAGGCTCTACGCAACCAGTACGTTCCGCTTCTTCGAAACGTATAATGTCGTCGCTTTCCTCTATCTGGTAATGACGATTGGACTGTCGCTGGTTGTACGATTCTGGGAAAAACGCAACCCACTCAACGAGCGATAACGGCGGAAGCCAGCCGCTGCCGTAGCCGCTCCGGAAGAAGAAGGGACCTGTTGTCAGGTTGAGCTGGAACTCGGCGCCGACAGAGACCGGCCGGCCCGTTATCGAGAAACGAATCTACTGATCTCGATCGACCTGGTGTTCGGAGATATCTATCTCGCCCTCGTATACGAGCGCGTCGTCCCCTTCCTCTCCTGTGCTAATGCGGATGATGTTTTCCACCGGACAGATGAAAATGGCGCCGTCACCTTGAGTGCCGGTAGCCGCAGTCCTCTGAATGGTCTCCACCACCTGTCCAACCTCTTCTTCGCTTACAACAAGATTCATCTGAATACGGGGCAAAGTGTCGACGACGTAAGTGCTGTGCCGTCCGGCAAGTTTGATTCCGCTCTGACGGCCGTGCCCCTGGACTTCGACAGTATCGATAGCGGGGACACCAATCTCAATCAGAGCCAGCCTGACACTGTCCAGCTTCTCATGTCGGATGTACGCTTCGATCTTTTTGAACACCGCCCTTTCTCCTGTGTGTTGAAAGGAACTCTTGCGTCACGTGGCAGCAAAGAGTCGATTCATTCATCAATTCTGTACTTCCTTTCCAGGAAGAACGCAAAGAAATCGCTGAGATCAGGGGGAGCCGAGAGAAATCCTTGAATGTCGATGTCTCCTTCATAGACCAGCACGTCGGCCCCTACTTCTCCGGTGCTTACTCGCATGATGTTGTCAACCGGACAGATATAGATGGCGCCGTCGCCCTGCTTTCCGGTAGCGGCCGTCTCTCTGATCGTCTCTACGATCCGAGTGACGTCATCCTCACTCACGACCACGGTCAGACGAAGACGGGGTAACGTATCGACTGTGTAGCTGCTGTGCCGTCCGGCCAACTTGATGCCGGTCTGCCTGCCGTGTCCCTGCACCTCGACTGTATCTATGGCGGGAACGCCGATCTCTACCAATGCCGACCTGACGTCAGTCAACTTCTCAAGTCGAATGTAGGCTTCAACCTTCTTGAGCATCTCTCCTCTCCCCTCCATCGAAAGAGGAGTTTCCCGCAGTCTTAGGCAGGGTCGTGCGACCGACCGCACGACCCTGAAGCAAGAAGGAGTTTAGGATTCTTTACTTTCACTGCTATCGCTGCCTTCGCTACTCTCGCTGTCTTCGCTCACTTCATACTCTTCGAGTTCTTCGGAGCCTCCACCTTCACTACCTTGCCTCGCTAGTCACGCATAGGCGCGCTCGCCATGCTCGCTGATGTCCAGACCAATCTCCTCTTCCTGCTCTGTAACCGCCAGGCCCCAAACCGCATCCAGGATCTTGGTCAGAATGAACGTAATAACGTACGAATAGACGATAGTCACAATTACGGTCATCAACTGAATGCCGAACTGCGTGGGATTGCCAAAGAAGAGACCGTTGGTGCCGCCGACGGCTTCAACGGCGAACAGCCCGGTTGCCAGCGCTCCCCACGTACCGGCCATCCCGTGACAGGCCCACACGTCCAGGCTTTCGTCAAGGCCTTTCTTTTCACGGAAGTCGATGCTGTAGTAACTGACCGGCGCTGCAATGGCGCCGATCAGCAGCGCATACATTGGCGTGACGAAGCCAGCCGCGGGCGTGATCGCGACCAGGCCCACAACTGCTCCTGTTACAATACCCAGGACGCTCGGCTTGTTGTCACGCCAGGACAAAAACATCCAGACCACGGCCGCGGCCGCGGCAGCCGTATTCGTGTTCACCAGGGCCTGTACAGCCAGGCCGTCGGCCGCAAGCGCGCTGCCGCCGTTGAAGCCAAACCAGCCGACCCACAGCAGGCCCGCCCCCAAAACGGTGAACGCGATGTTGTGCGGTTCGATCGCAACTTGCCCGAACCCCTTCCGTTTGCGGATCGCCGTCGCAAATGCCAGTGCCGAAAAACCGGCCGTAATGTGGACGACCGTCCCGCCGGCAAAGTCCAGCGCGCCCCAGCGGGCAAAGATGCCCCCACCCCAGGCCCAGTGGCAGACCGGATCGTAGACGAGCGTCGCCCACAAGACCGCAAAGACCAGGTACACTTTGAAGCGAATGCGCTCCACAAACGTCCCTGATATCAGCGCCGGCGTGATTATTGCGAAGGTCATCTGAAATGCGGCAAACAGCAGATGGGGAATGGACAGACCTTCCAGTGCCTCCGTACCGACATTGGACAGACCAATGTAATCGAGTCCGCCCACCAGTCCGCCGACGCTCGTGCCGAATGCCAAAGTGTAACCTATGATGACCCACTGAATGCTGATGAGGCCAATCGTAATGAAACTGAGATTGAGAGTGGAGAGGATATTCTTTCGGCGAACCATCCCACCGTAGAAGAAGCCCAGCGCCGGCGTCATCATCAGCACCAGAGCGGTGGCGACGATGATCCAGGCAGTATCTCCAGAGTTGATGCCATCCATATGCCCGTTTCCTCCTGTTGCGGGCAAAACCCGCTGTCCGAAAAGATGAATGTGGGGTTAAATCGATGAAGAGGCCCCCGGACGGGAACCCCTTAGGCTACCAACTAATGATCGCCGAAACCGGGCCGTAAATCCTATGGTCATTCTGCACAATAGAACGCCAACCACTGTTGTAAACGTTGCCCAACCGCCTCCTTCTACTTCCGGGCTATTTCACGGATCTTCTGGACAGCCCCTTAAATCCGGAGATTCCGCTTTTGTGAAGTTGGAAAATTAGGGGGCTTATGACTACAATAGCAGAAGTCAAATTCGAGCGCAAGGGGTTGAACAGAATCGGCTGTCGGTGTACAGCCTTTCTGCGCAGCAGGAGACGAATCTGTCCCGTTGTGGCATCAAAGGAGGCACACACCCATGAGCACCAAAAATGGACAGCAGAGAGATGGTCAGGTAGAACGGGGAACATTCGCCGTAAAGGCCGGTCTGGCGCAGATGCTTAAGGGCGGCGTCATTATGGACGTGGTCACGGCGGATCAGGCCCGCATTGCCGAGGAGGCCGGCGCCTGTGCCGTCATGGCCCTTGAACGCGTTCCCGCAGACATTCGTAAGGATGGCGGAGTGGCGCGTATGAGCGACCCGCGGCTGATTAAAGAGATCATGACGGCCGTCACCATTCCTGTGATGGCAAAAGTGCGGATCGGCCACTTTGTGGAAGCCCAGATCCTGGAGGCGCTTGGCGTCGACTATATTGACGAAAGCGAAGTCCTGACGCCCGCCGATGAGAGTCATCACATCAACAAGCACAGTTTCACCATTCCCTTTGTGTGCGGCTGCCGCAACCTGGGTGAGGCCCTGCGCCGCATCGCCGAGGGCGCCGCGATGATCCGCACCAAGGGTGAGGCGGGGACAGGCGATGTCGTTGAAGCTGTGCGGCACGCCCGCAACGTAAACGGCGCTATCCGCCGCATCAGCAGGATGGATGCAGACGAACTGTTCACCTACGCAAAGGACATTCAGGCGCCGTACGAACTGGTGAAAGAGACGGCGGAACAGAATCGATTGCCGGTCGTGAACTTCGCGGCAGGGGGTGTGGCCACGCCCGCGGATGCCGCGCTCATGATGCAGTTGGGCGTCGACGGCGTTTTCGTCGGTTCCGGCATCTTCAAGAGCGACGACCCCGCCAAGCGCGCCCATGCCATCGTTCAGGCGGTTACGCACTTCAACGACCCTCATATTCTGGCCGAGGTGAGCGAAAACCTGGGCGCGCCGATGGTCGGCATCAATGTAACCGAACTGTCAGAAGCCGAGAAGCTGGCGGAGCGGGGATGGTAGCAGGCGCGACGCCTGAATCTTCAAACCTGTACATGGCGGTGGCAGGAGAGACTGTGTCTTCTGCCGCCGCATTAAGTGCCTTCCTCTGCTGAGAGAAGCGTGAGTTTTCGAGCGCAGGTTCCTTCATCAACCCTCTCTTAGCACCTAATCCAAGAGCACGCCTTCTTCACACCCTAATACCTATGACGCAAGGATGTCCCAAATGAGCCTCTTGAAAAGTATGCCATGAGCGAAGTCCGTCTGGGAGTCCTCGCGCTTCAAGGCGCCTTCCGCGAACATATCGCCATGCTGCAGCGCCTCAACGTCGAAGCCGCGGAGGTGCGTCTGGCGGGAGAGCTCGACGACCTGGACGGACTGATTATTCCGGGTGGCGAGAGCACCAGTATGGGGCTTGTCGCCGAGCGCTGGGGCCTCGTTGAGCCGCTGCGTCAATGGGTCCACGGTGGCCGCCCCACTTGGGGCACTTGCGCCGGAATGATTCTGCTGGCTGAGCACGCGACCGGCCAGAAACTGGGCGGCCAGGCGCTGATCGGCGGTCTGGACGTAACGGTCAATCGCAACTACTTTGGCCGTCAGGTCGACAGCTTCGAGGCCGACCTAAACGTGCCTGCTCTGGGCGACACACCTTTTCACGCAGTCTTCATTCGCGCGCCCGCCATCACCGCAGTTGCCGAAGATGTCGAGACTCTGGCGACAGTTGCTGCACTTGGAGATGAAACCGAGTCCGTAGTCACAGCCGTTCGCAAGGGACCAATTCTGGCGACAGCCTTCCATCCCGAACTCACTGGCGACCTGCGCTGGCACCGCTTCTTCGTGCAGATCGTAAGCGATTTCAAGTCGTGCTCCGGCTGAAGGGGACGTAAAACTCCTCTGTGACCTCACGGCATTCGTCAGGAAGCGAGCACATGCGCTTCGGTGCCCGCTTTTTGTTGTCCGCCCCGGCTCTTGCGAATGTGGACAAAAAAGAAGCCCGTGCGAGACTATATAGTCGCGCACGGGCTTGTCTATTGTGAATGCAATGCCCTGCATTTGGGCAACCTTCTCCTACTGGCTCTTCGGCTCTGAAGGCAGTTCACCTTCCTCAGACTGATTCTCTTCGTCAGGCTGAACATCCTCCTCCGGCTGCTCCGATTCTTCTGGAGCTTCCGGCTTGGTCTTGGAGTCGGGTGCCGCGGGCGGCTCCGGCTCCTCCTGGAGTTCAGGTTCAAACACTGTCGGCGGAACAATCTCTGCTGAGGCCTCAGGCTTTTCGACAGGTTCAGCTGTCCAGCCGGTATCTGGCTCCGTGACCGGCATGGCGCCAAAACTGCCTCCCGCCGCGCCTTCCCCGGCAACTCGCGCCAGCTGGCCGTACAAGTGACTCTGGAAGTAGTAAGTGATCAGCTGCGCCAGCGGCACAGTCACAACCGCGCCGATAACACACAGAATCAGTCCCACAATGCTGCCGACCGTCGTAATGATCATGCTGGCGATAACTGTGAGAATCGCGACAATCGCGACATTGCCTATGTTGTCGCGAGTCCAGTCCCAGACCTCGGAAACTTGAAGGCCGTCTTTGATCGTTTCGTTCCTTGCAAAGGCGATTGTGAAGCCAGGTTGCATCACCGCAAAGGCGATAGCAAAGAGGAAGGAAAGACAGCTTGCGCAGCTCAAGATTATGGATGCGACCGATCCTCCAGGGTATTTTGGATCATATGGCGTATTATCCGCAATTACGATACTGATTATGAATGCAGGAAAGAAGATCAGTATTATTGGCAAGGCCCATATAACGACTACACAGGCCAGCTTTACACCCCGAACAAGGTCATCGCCCCACCGGTCCCACTCAGGTAGGACAGGATGTACGTCGTCGCGCACATTCTGGAGCAGACGCACCAGGTAACCGAACAGGATAAAGTAGCCCAGAACGCCGACCAGCGCCATGAGGAGCAATGAACTGATCAGAAGCAGCCCCGTGCCGATGGCCGTCTTCTCGACCCAGCGTTCATCCTCTGAAAAGTAGGTCAGTGCGCGTCCGATATCCATAAGTGCTCTCCTTTGTCGAAGACACTGCCATGCAAGGCAACTCAGTGTCCGGTAATGCGGCTGTATACATCTCTACGACTGCCCGTGGGGAAAGTTTCAACGCCTCGTCCAAGCGCGCTTCCAATCTCCTCACGCACCCACGCGTCCGGCTCTTCGGCAAGGCGGGATTCCAGGCAGGCCGCGGCCCGCACGTCGTTGCGGCGGCGCAGAAGCTCGCCCAACCCCCAGGCCGCGTGCCCCCGCGCCAGTGCAGCCTCGTCGGCTGCGGCTGCTTCCAATCCTGCGAACGCCGCCGGATCCCCCCAGTTTCCGAGAGCAACGCATACGTTGCGTAGCATCCCTGCCCGCCTGGCCCGCTTCAGCGGCGACCGCCGCCAGCGTTCGGCGAAAGCACGCGGCGCAAGCCAGTAGGGCATTCGCCTGTCAAACCCCTCCAGCAGCGGCGGCGCGATTCGCTCCTGTTGGGCCTCCAGCCCACTCAAACGTGGCGTGCGCTCCGAAAGCCGCTGATTCCAGGGGCAGATCTCCTGGCAGATGTCGCAACCAAAAATTCGGTTGCCGAACAGACGCCGCAATGGCCGGGGAACCGGCTGGCGTGACTCGATCGTCCAGTAGGAAATACAGCGCTGCGGGTCCAGATGAAAGGGACCGACAAAGGCATCGGTCGGGCAGGCATCCAGGCAGCGCGTGCAATGGCCGCAGGTCGCCAGCGGTATCTCGCGCGACTCTTCCTCGATTTCAAGTGCGCCGCGCTGACCTTTCCCTGGCGACAGCCTGTTGTCCCCTTGCAGTTGCCAGGACCCGTAATCGCCGCCTGCCGGCAGACCTGCAAGCGTTTCTTCCACGCCGAAAGCGGTGGAATCGACCGCGACGGCAGGCGGGTCGCAGGCCAGCCCCTCCGGTACCAGCAGTGTTGCCAGAAAGAGCCAGCTTCCTCTCCGGGGGTGAATCGTACAGCAGTTCTTGCCGGTGAAGCCAATGCCGGCCCTGTGCGCCCAGTCCCGCTCCAAAACGGGGCCCGTATCCACCAGCCCCTTCCCCGGAGTCGAGCGGCCGCTTTGGGCGCGTAGCCAGCCGTCAAGCGCATAGAGCAGCGGACGAACAATTTCGTGGTAGTCGTCCCCCCAGGCATAGCGGGCAATGATGCCGCGCGCCGGATCATTCAGTACCTCCGGCGCCAGGTCGAAACGGTGATGGTCGACACCCAAAACGATTAGCGAACGGAAGGGCGGGCCTTTTTCTGCCAGCAGGGCCGGATCGCGCCTCTTCTCCGGATTGCGTGCCAGGTATTCCATTTCGCCGGCCCGGCCCAAACTCAGCCAGCGGGAAAAAAACTCGGTATGGGCCGGCTCGCCCACCTTGGCGATGCGACAGAAGTCGAATCCAAGGCGGCGCGCTTCCACTTTCAACAATTCGGACAAAGTACGGTCGGACATGCGGGATACCTCAAGGGGGCCGGCTTTTCAGCGCTTGCGCTCTTTGCTCCAATGCAACGCTGCCTGGGCCCGGAAAGAGGGTCGTCCTGACGCCCGTTGCATGGTCTGCGCTGCCTGCGGAGAAAGCGTTTTTGCCTGGACGCGTGAAACAGACAGAGTAGCCGTCCGGCAAGCCAGGCACATTATAATGGCAGCCGCTCATAGTTTCAAGAGATCGACTATTCAACGCAAGGGCGCATCCCATTATTGGGGCGAACTTTCGTACACCTCCGGCAGCGCAAGCGCCGCCTCAAACCACTGCAGTTCCGCTAACCGCTGTCGACTAACCACTGTCCACTAACCACTGTCCACTAACCACTGCAGTTCCACCCTTCGTCGACCATCAGGCTAACTTCGGCAATGCTGGCAAACCAGATTAGATGCCAATGCCCTGCGAAATCGGGTGCATCCCGGATTCTTTGTGGCGATCAGTGTTCTCTATATTGAGTTGTTGAATGGAACGGAGGGTCCCCCCAAAAACATGACAAAACCTGCCAAATCCTGCAGCGCTCCCCTCTCCCTGCCCTTCCCCCCTGCCCTGAAGATTCGCGACCCCATCCCGCTGTCATGCGTATAGTGAAGTGACGGGGAAAGTTTGGGAGTCGGCTGAAGCTGTGCTAAACTAATTCAGGATCGGCTGAACTGTGCGCCGTGGTATTCCAGCGATGGTTCGGCTCTTTATTCGCTGTTGGCGGCCCACCAGAGAAAGGTTCTATTCAGACGTCGTTTTTTGAGATTCTCTGGTACAAGAGGAAAGGAGTTCAGGAGTACCACATGAGCATTTCGACGGAAGAAAAGACCAAGATCATTGAAGAGTACCGGACTTTCGAACAGGACACTGGTTCCCCTGAAGTGCAGGTTGCGCTCCTGACCACGCGCATTAATGCCCTGACCGAACACCTGCAAACGCACAAACACGACGAAGGCTCGCGACGAGGCCTGTTGAAATTGGTCGGTCAACGCCGCCGCCATTTGGCATACCTGGCAAGAAAGGATGTGAACCGCTATCGCCAGCTGATCGAGAGGCTGGGCCTGCGTCGATAAGTGACATTGATGGGGCGGAATGAATGAAGAAGCCTTCGCCCTTCAACTGTAGCTGCTCGTGCCGGGTAGCTGCTGAAGCCTTAGCCTTTATGTCCCATTTGAGAAAGGCTGCAGACCGTTCCCGGCAGTTCAGAAAGTAGTCCGTGCTTGACAGCGCGACAGTGAGAAAGACAAATACCGCCACCAGCCGCTCGCAGATGCATTTCGTGCTCAGTGCACTGTAATTGGCAGATTCTGCCACCGGGGTCCGGCATTGGAGAATGGACCGAAGCCTTCGCTGAAAGAGCCGTTCTCGCTCGTAAACGGGCGCTTCGATCCGTTCTCCAGTTCCGCACCTCGAAGCAGTGCGCAGAGAATTCGCCGGAATGATGAATGCCGGGTAGCATCGCTTTCCATTCCGACCGGCGATTTCGTTTGCGGGTGGCGGCAACGCCGGATGCGTTGCCGGTTTCGGTATTCACACGAGCCGGTGGCCCCACCTGCCCGCTCCTCCTCCCGCGAGGGCGGCGCGAGATTCAATTCGAGGTGAACTAAGATGGAACAAACCAGATTGTTTGAAGGTGCCCGTGTCTACTCCACGACTTTGGGCGACAAAGAGATCAGCATCGAGACGGGCATCCTTGCCCAGCAGGCGGGCGGCGCCGTAACAGTCCGTTGCGGCGACACGGTCATCCTCGCGACTGCCACGATGGACAGAGGCGTGCGGCCAGGAATCGGCTTCTTTCCCCTGACCGTCGATTTTGAGGAAAAGCTCTACGCCGCCGGACGTATCCCCGGCAACCTATTCCGCCGCGAAGGCCGTCCAAGTGAACAGGCGATTCTCCTCTGCCGCCTGGTGGACCGGCCGCTGCGCCCTCTCTTTCCCAAAGGTATGCGCAACGAGGTGCAGATTATCCTCACCGCGCTCAGCTCGGACAACGAGCATCTGATCGACCCGCTTGCCATTATCGCCGCTTCAGCTGCCCTCTCAATTAGCGATATCCCCTGGGCCGGGCCGGTTGGCGCAGCTTCTCTCGCCTATGTGGACGGCGAGCTTATCGTCAATCCGACCGCTTCCGATATGGAGCTGAGTACACTCGGCTTGCAGGTTGCCGGCACCTCCGACAATATCCTTATGGTGGAAGCGGGCGCCGACGAGTTGCCGGAAGATATCATGCTGGATGGACTGCGCTTGGCCTACGAGTCAATGCAGCCCGTAATCCAGACGATACAACGGATGCAGGCTGAGATTGGGAAAGCAAAATATACCGACCACCCTGTCTTTGAGGCGGCCGCGGACACAGTCGAAAAGGTCAACCAGCTGGCGCGTGACAAGGTTAGGACAGTCGTGAGTGGAACGACTGACCGCGACGAACGCAAGGCCCGTCTCGCCGAGGTCCGCGACGAAACGATGGAGGCCCTAGCCGAGGCGATCGGTGCAGGTGAAGTCGACGCCGGGGATGTGGACGACGCGCTGGACAGCCTGCATAAGGAGGCGGTCCGTAGGCGCATCCTGGACGAGAGCGTCCGACCCGACGGCCGCGACCCCCGGACTGTACGCCCGATACAGGTACAGGTAGGAAACATTCCACGTGTCCATGGCAGCGGTCTGTTCATGCGCGGGGAAACCCATGTCCTGACGATCGCGACACTGGGTACGCCGGGCGACGCCCAACGCCTCTACACGTTGCAGCCGGAAGAAGAAAAACGTTATATCCACCACTACAACTTCCCACCCTATTCGACCGGCGAGGCCTACCCCATGCGCGGGCCAAAACGCCGAGAAATCGGTCACGGCGCCCTGGCCGAAAGGGCATTGCAGCCGGTAATTCCCGACGAATTTCCCTACACCTTGCGACTGGTGAGCGAGGCGGTCAGCAGCAACGGCTCTACCAGCATGGGCTCGGTTTGCGGGAGCACCCTGGCGCTCATGGACGCCGGTGTCCCGATCGATGCGCCCGTTTCCGGAATTGCGATGGGCCTTGTCCAGGATCAGGATTCCGGGGACTACATTGTCCTGTCCGACATCCAGGGCGTGGAAGATCATCTCGGCGATATGGACTTCAAAGTCGCCGGAAGCGGACACGGTATCACCGCCCTGCAGATGGATCTCAAAATCAAGGGGTTGGACTTTGAGATCCTGCGGATCGCCCTGGAGCAGGCCCGGCAGGGGCGCCTGCACATTTTGGAAAAGATGCTGGCGGTACTCCCCGAAGCACGAGACGAGCTCAGCCCCTTCGCGCCTCGAATCCTCACCGTAAGCGTCGATCCGGAAAAGATCGGCAAAATTATCGGCCCGGGCGGCAAGACCGTTCGTGCTCTACAGGAACGATACGAAGTCAAGATCGATATCGACGACGACGGTTCGGTATTTATCTCAGGCCTTAACGGTCTGGCAGCCGAAGAAGCCCGCCGCGAAATCGAATCTCTGACCGAAGAGGTCGAAATTGGCAAGATCTACACCGGGCAAGTCGTGAGAGTGGAAGCCTATGGCGCTTTTGTCAACCTGCTTCCTGGCGTGGATGGGTTAGTGCATATCAGCCAGTTGGCAGACTACCGGGTCAACAATGTAGAGGAAATCGCCAACGTAGGCGATGAACTCACGACCATGGTGATCGACATCGATCCGGCAGGCAAGATTCGTTTGAGCCGCCAGGCTGTACTGGAAGGCTGGAGTGCAGAAGAAGCTCGCGACCGCGACCGTGGAGGGCGCCGCGGCGGCGGCGGCCGCGAACGGGAACGCGGAGGACGCGGAGGTAACCGCGAGCGGGACCGCAGCATGAGAAACGGTGGCCGTCCCCGCAGATAAGAGGCGGCGCCCCGCCAGAGAGTCAGGTTGTAGGCTCGTTCGATCGATGAAGATGTCGACTCGAAATCAGGAAGAGAAGGCCAGTCCTCGTGAATTGCTGCCTGCGGATCATCCGCAGGCAGGCGTTTTCCCTGCAGAACAATCGAGTCGGCTCGGTCCTGGGAGAGTTTTGGCGTCCACCGGCTCCGGCAATCCGGCGGTTGGCCGGTCCGCCTCCGATTCGCAAGACATGACCACCGCCGCTGTCATCGTTTCTACGCTAAAGGAAATCTTGCAGATCGTTCTCCCTGCCATCTTCCTGGCAGCGCTTATTCATCTCTTCCTGGCGCAAGCAACGATTGTGCGCGGGCAGAGTATGCAGCCGAACCTTCGACCTGAAGAGAGGCTGATCATGGAAAAGCTGAGTTACTACTTTCAGGCCCCTCGACACAACGAGATTGTCGTACTGGATATGCCCGAGTCGCGGGCGCTGATAATCAAGCGCGTCGTAGGACGCCCGGGAGAAACGGTTGAGATTCATCAGGGACGCCTCCTTGTCGACGGTCGTGAAGTGGTCCCAACGGAGGACGTCGAGCAAGGCTTACAGGTCCACACGGCCGGGGAGGCCGGCCGGCCGGTCCCAAGCTTCGGGGACTTCCGCTCCGACTACGGCCCCGTCACGCTGGCAGAGGACGTGTTCTTCGTTCTGGGCGACAACCGTGACAATAGCAACGACAGCCGCACTTTTGGTCCGGTTCACCGCGACTACATCAGGGGCCGTATCTGGATACGTTACTGGCCGTTGACGAGATTTACCATTTTCAGATAGTCTGAACCGTAATCTGCTTGAGGCGCCGCCAGCGCCGAAAGCTACGGCGGCATGAGGCGTGCGCCTTTCTGCATCTCCAAAGGCATGAATACAAAAAAGTGGAGTACGACCACAAAAATAGTGGTGTCATCGCTTCTCGGCCTCCTGGCCGCGCTACTGCTCTACGCGTTCCGAGTGATGATCCAACCGACGATCATCGCCCTCTTGCTCACCTTTGTCCTCTACCAGCCGGTAAGTTGGGTGCAGCAGCGCACCGGCTGGAGCCGGGCCACCTCGATCGTTGCCGTCTATCTGCTGGTGATTCTCATTCTGATCATTGGGCCTATTATCTTCGTGCCCCGCGTAGTCACGTCGGTTGAATCTCTTCTCGTTCTGCTCGAGACCATGGTCACCGACATGCAGTCGGTCGCTTCAGGGCCCCTTCCGTCCATCTTCGGATATAGCCTCAATATCGACGATATTCTTCAACAGTTGGGCACCGTCATTCAGAATGTACTCTCACAGGCCGGCACAGGTGTCCTCGGATTGGCAGCCACCTTTACAGCCGGAGTGCTGACCACCATCTACGTGCTTGTGCTGGGCTTCTGGTTGCTCAAAGACATTATCAAGTTGCAGCGCATGGTGATGAACGCGCTGCCGCCGGAGTACCGGGATGATGTCCAGCGTATGACCCAGGAACTCGGCGAAATCTGGATGGCATTTCTGCGCGGGCAGCTGGTTTTGGGCCTTGTGGTTGGGTTCATGACCTGGATCATCATGTCGATTGTCGGTCTGCCCAATGCAGCGGCTCTGGCTCTGCTCGCCGGTATTCTTGAATTTCTGCCCACCGTGGGTCCTGGAATCAGCGGCGCTATCGGCACGCTTGTGGCGCTCTTGCAAGGTCCCACCTGGCTCCCGATTGGCAATATCCCTTTCGCCATCATCGTCCTGATCCTGTACGTCATCATTACACAGGTCGAAAGCGTCTATCTCATTCCCCGCCTCGTCGGGCGCCGCGTGCGCCTCCATCCCGCCGTCACCTTTACCGGAATCATCAGCGCCGCGCTCGTCTTCGGAGTCCTGGGCGTGCTTCTGATTACCCCGACAATCGCCAGTGTGCGCGCCCTCTTGGGATATGTCTTCCGTAAACTGCGCGATCTGGAGCCGTTCGAGTCTCAACAACGGCAAGACGAGATTCAGATTCCCGGGCTTATCGGCGGCCATTGGATCGAAGGCATCGTATTTGATCTCGATGGTACCCTGACCCATCTTGACTGGTCCCTGGCAACCGAACTGGCCCAGCGCTTTGACCGGTTCGAGCAGTTCTGGCCCGGCGAAAGGCGTGAGCAGTTCTTCCGTCGCTTTATGGCTTGGATGGAGGGGCCTTCCCTGGCAATCATAAACCTGCTCACGTGGCTCAGGCTGCACGAAGACGCGCGCCGGCTTACGCGCCGCATGCAACGTGTGCGGGGCTTCCCCCCCAGTGAAGCGCAGACCCTGCGCGATGGCGTGCCCGAGTTGCTCACGGAGTTGCGGCAGCAATACAAGGTGGCGCTGATTACGAACCGTTCGCGAAACGAGCTGGACTCTTTCTTCCAGCACGCCGAACTGCCCGACGACCTGTTTGACGCCGTCGTCACCAGGGACGACCTGCGCAAGCCTTCCCCCAACAGCGAAGGACTGTTGAAGGTGTTGGAGATTCTTAATCTTCCCGCAGACGCGTGTCTGGTCGTTGGTGATACCGAACTCCAGCTGCGCGTCGGCGAGGCGGTCGGCGCGGTGCAGGTTGGTCTCCTGTGCGGCATGGGCGCGACGCAGAACTTCAGCAACGCAGACCTGATCCTGGAAACGCCGACAGACCTGATTGGCTACCTGAATCGCCCACAGGTGATGGCGAAACTGTGGTCGTGAGACAAGCGCAGAGTGCCACCAGCTTAACGCGCCCGAATCCGGTCGGCGCCAGTCCCCCTTTCCGTCTCTATCCACATCAGCTTCCCGTCGCTCCGTATATGGATGCGCCCCTCCAGGTCGTTTCTCAGGATCAGTCGCCCGTCCAGTATCTCCAGCACCTCGGGGTCCGGGTGCCCATAACGGTTCTCAGCGCCGACCTGGATAACCGCAACGCTTGGGCCGACCGCCTCGACAAACGCACTGCTGCTGCTGTGCTCGCTGCCGTGGTGTCCTACCTTGAGCACCTGCGCTGCCAGCGGTTGGCCCCCGCGCAGCAGTCGCGCCTCACTGGGTTGCCCCGCATCGCCGGTAAGCAGCGCTGTGAAATCGCCGTATACCAGCTTCAGAACCAGCGACCGCTCGTTCTTGTCATCCTCATCGAAACTTTTCAATTCCTCTTCGGGTGGCGGCCAAAGCGCCCACAACGCGACTCCGTCACCGAGATCCAGCCAGCCTCCCCGCTGAAGCCCTTCCACCGGCACATTTGCTGCGCCGAGGGCCGACAGCCAGATCTCTGAATCCTCGTGGCCGAGCGTGTTCTCGCTGATAATTGCGCTACCGATCTTGAATCGTTCCGGTAGGTCGGTCTGGCCGCCCAGATGATCCCAGTCGGGGTGGGTCACGAGCGCGTAATCGATCCGTCTGTCCCAAAAAGGCATTACCGCGCCCAGCTCGGCGTAAAGTTGCTGGCTGTCATCGCCACCGTCGATCAATACCTGGCGCCCGCTGGGTGTCTGGATAAAGATTCCGTCCCCCTGCCCGACGTCCAGGAACTGTACATGGAGCTGGCCGTCCGGCTGAGTCAAGGCGAACCACCACACCAGCCCCGCGACTGCAGCAAAGACGCCAGCTGTCCAGTTCGCCTTCCTGAGCAATACTAACCTTATGCGCGTCGAAGCCTCCCGGTGAGGCAGAGCGCATAATCGGATGGCCCTTCTCCAAAACCGGCGCAGAGAATTCGATATCGGTCTTCGCCAGTACAGCCCCAGAATGGCGGCGTAGGTGAGAGCCGCGGCACTACCTCCGAACCAGTTGACCTCAACACTGGCGCCTTGGAAACTCGCGCTCCAGTTTACGACCATCGTCGTCCACCTCAGACTCGCGTAGGGTATGAACAGAAGGTACTGCGCGACCTGTTCCAGGCCCGAAAACCCCACTGTCAGGGCAATGCCTCCGAATATCATTATCCAGGGTTGAACGGGTGCGATCAACAGATTTGCCAGCAAACTGATCAAGCTGAGACGTCCAAAGTAATGTGCGATCAGTGGAAAAGTCGCTATGTTGGCCGCAAGGGACATTATCAGAGCATCGCGCAGCAGGTCGCCGATCGAGCTGGGCATGAGAAACTCCGCCCCGGGACTACCGGGTGATGGCCCCCATTTTCGCAGGCGCGTTATCAGCGGATTCAGAAACGAGCTGAATCCGCCGGTAAGAGCAGGGCCAATCAGGATCAGGCCGGCTGTGGCCGCGCTGCTGAGTTGAAAGCCCACGTCCCAGAGCATGAGAGGACTCCACAGCGTCATCAACCAGCACGCCGCGGCGAGACTTACCAGGGCAGTGCTCCGGCGCCCCAGCACCGTTGCAACTGCAAACAAACTGCCCATAAGGGCCGCACGCATTACCGCGGCGTCGCCTCCGACCAGGAGCGCGTAGAAGGCGAGGCCGCCCAGGGTCGGCCACAGCGCGCCGCGTTTCCCAAACGACCGGATTCCCAGGGCCATAAGTACGCAGGTCACCAGCGCCACATTGCTGCCGCTGATAACGATAACATGGCTCGTGCCCGTGAGGTTGAATTTGTCGTACAACTCCCGGGGAATACCGGCTTCAATGCCCAATAGCATCCCGTTTGCCAGGGACGCATGAGGTTCCGGCAGCAGACGGTTCAACAGCATCTCGCCGCGACTGCGCACATCGTAGATCAACTCAAGCGGAAAGCTACCGCGCAGCATCCCCGGCTGCGGCTCTATGCGCGGCCGCAGCAACAAGCTGTGAATATGCTTGCGCGCCAAGTAGGCCCGGTAGTCAAAGTCCTCGAAGATCGGGGGTTCCGTCAACTCGCCTCTTACCCGTACGCTCTCACCGTAGCGATAACGGTAGACGTCCCCTGTCTGAATACGCAGGCGCCCGCTGACCTTCTTCCTCTCGCCGGAAAGCTCCAGGGACTCCACCTCGATGTCCAAACGCTGGCGCCCGTCTCTCAGGACAGGATAACTTGCCACAAAGCCGTCTACGGTGACGCGCGGGCTGCTGCTATCTCTTTCGTCACCGTTATAGTACGCCAATTGGGATGGCCCCAGACAGGGTTGCGGCGGGTGCGAACCCAGGCGCAAAACACCGCAAATACCGGCCAGTGCAACCGCGCCAATAAGCCAGCTGGAAAGAGACCTGCGCGGGGCCGCAAAGCCAGCCGTCGCCGGCCAGCGCATAGGTTTCGCAGCTTTGGCAACGCCTTTGGCATCCATCCAAAGACAAACGGGAATGAGAGCCAGCGCCGCTATCCAATAGTGGTGGCCGATACCGCAGCTAGACCATCCCCTATGCCAGAGAAACTGTCCAACAGCTATACCCACCAGGTAGGCGATGGCAAGATAGAGTAACTTCAACTTGAATGAGCCAAATGGAAGTGCAACATCGGGTCGGGGCCAATCTGGGCGAGAGAATGTTACTCTATGTCGGGATATTAAACTACATCGAGACGCTGGCTGTCGCTGAGGGCAGACAGCGGGTTGCGCTGTAGGAAGAACATATAAACGACAGGTTTTCCTCTCGACTTGATCTTGTGGTATAACTGAACCGGAGTAGGCTCCTTGTGATTTTCCCGATTCCCTCGTAGCCCAAAGCGGACTTCATAACTTACGCATAGAGTTTCCAACACCCGAACCCATCGAGGAGGCAGTTCTTTGCAAGCAATTGAATTTGTAGCACCAACAACTGTGGACGAGGCAATCTCGGCCCTGGCTGCCGGGGGCGGAAGGGCCCGCCCGCTTAGCGGGGGCACCGACCTCATTGCTCAGCTTCAGGAAGGGCGCCTCGCACTGGACACAGTCGTCGACCTGAAGCGAATCCCCGAATTGATGGCGATTTCCATCAGCGGCGACGGCCTGACCCTGGGCGCTTCCGCGTCCTGCCATTCGATCAACGCCAATCAGGCGATTCGCGACGCCTTTCCGGCATTGATCGATTCGACACACCTGATCGGCGGTACCCAGATCCAGGGGCGCGCCAGCCTTGGCGGCAACCTGTGTAACTCTTCTCCGGCCGCCGATTCGATTCCCAATCTTATTGCCCACAGCGTCACCTGTAATATTGCAGGCCCCAACGGCCGCCGCCCGGTCGCAGTGGAGGATTTTTGTACGGGACCTGGCCGCAATGTGCTGGAAGATGGCGAGTTTCTGGTCTCGCTGGATTTCCCCACGCCGCCCGCTAACTTCGGCGCAGCCTATCTGCGATTCATCCCGCGCAATGAGATGGATATTGCGGTTGTCGGCGCCGGCGCCTCCGTTGTTTTAAGCGATGACAAGAGTACAATCCAGTCTGCACGTGTGGCGCTGGGCGCTGTCGCGCCGACCCCGCTTTACGTGGAGGAGGCAGGAGACGCTTTGGCCGGTCAACCGGTCTCCGAAGAGTCCCTGGCCAAGGCCGCCGAGCTGGCCAAGGCCGCGGCAAGACCGATCAGCGACATGCGTGGAACGATCCCCCAGCGCAAACACCTCTCTGCTGTACTGACACAGCGCGCTCTGCGGATCGCAATCGACCGGGCACGAGGCACCAAAACTGTTGACGAATTGGGGAGACTGAACGGACATGGCTAAAAAGATCGCTGTAGAAACAACACTGAATGGCGAAGAGACCGTTTTCCTTTGCGAGCCTCGTCAGACACTGCTGGAGGCGCTCAGGGACAATCTGGGCCTTATCGGCAGCAAAGAAGGCTGCGGCAACGGCAACTGCGGCGCCTGCAACGTGATCCTGGACGGCGTTCTCGTCAACTCCTGTCTCGTGCTGGCGCCGGAAATCGAAGGCCGCTCGGTCGTGACGATCGAAGGCATCGCAGAAGATGGTGAGCTGCATCCGCTGCAGCAGAAATTCCTTGAGCACGCCTCTTTGCAGTGCGGTATCTGCACGCCGGGCTTCATCGTCTCCGCCAAGTCGCTGTTGGATGACAATCCCGACCCCAGCGAGCATGATGTGCGCTTGTGGCTCGCAGGCAATCTCTGTCGTTGCACAGGCTATGACAAGATTGTGCGGGCTGTGTTGGACGTGGCCGAAAGCGACGCCTAGCCCGGAGGAGGATATCTAAATGGCCGGTACAAAACAGAATGGAACTGGTAAACTGGCCGCAAACGGCCAGAACGGTTATAAGGTCATCGGCACCCGCCCTGTGCGGCCGGACGGTGTAGACAAAGTAACGGGCCGTGCCGTCTATGCCGCCGATGTGCAGATGACCGGGCTGCTGCACGGTTTTGTCCTTCGTAGTCCCCACGCCCATGCCAACATCCGCTCCATCGACACGAGCAAGGCCGAAGCCCTGCCCGGCGTGCGCGCCGTCGTCACTGCCGCCGACCTGCCTGTAGCCGAGGACAAAATCGAAGACCTCGGCGAAGGCGCCATCAACCTCAAATACCTGAGCGACAACATTCTGGCCCATGAAAAGGCCCTCTACCACGGCCATGCCGTGGCGGCCGTGGCCGCGGTCAACCCGCATATCGCCCAGGAGGCTGCTGAGTTAATCGAAGTCGACTACGAAGTGCTGCCGCCCGTGATGACGGTTGACGACGCACTGGCAGGCGATGCGCCCATTCTCCTCGATACGCTGCGCACCGATTCGATGGGCGAAATCGGCGCAGAGCAGACCAACCTGGCCTCCTTCTTCCGCCACCAGCGCGGCGACCTGGATGCGGGCTTCGCAGACGCCCACTTGGTGGTCGACCGCACGTACCGCACGGAAACAGTCCACCAGGGTTACATCGAACCGCACGCCGCCACCGCCTTGTACAGCGCCGACGGCCAGATCACGATCTGGACCAGCACACAGGGCTCGTTCGCCGTGCGCGGCCAGGTCTGCGAGATCCTGCAGATCCCGGTCTCCCGGCTCAAGGTGGTTCCCACCGAGATCGGCGGCGGTTTCGGCGGCAAGATCAACGTCTATGTTGAGCCGGTCGCCGTTCTCCTTTCCCAGAAGGCCGGGCATGAGCCTGTCAAGGTCATCATGAGCCGGGCCGACGTCCTGGCCGCGACAGGGCCCACCTCAGGCTCGAATGTCCGCGTAAAGATTGGCGTCGATGCAAACGGCAAGATCTCCGCTGCCCTCGCCGAACTCTACTACGAGGCCGGCGCCTATCCCGGTTCACCGGTCGGAGCGGCTGCAAACGTGAGCCTGGCCCCCTACGCAATCGACAATCTTCAGGTGGATGGCTATGACATCGTCGTGAACCGTCCTCGCAGCGCAGCCTATCGTGCGCCCGGGGGAACCAACGTTGCCTTTGCGGTCGAGAGCGTCGTCGACGAACTGGCCGAAAAGCTGGGCATGGACCCGGCCGAATTCCGCATCCTCAACGGGGCCAAAGAGAACGATCGCCGCCCAGATGGCCTGCAGTACGCCCGAATCGGTCAGATAGAGACGGTCGAGGCCATTCGGGACTCGGAACACTACCAGTCATCGCTCGAAGGCAAATATCGCGGCCGCGGCATTGCGTCAGGCTACTGGAACAACTGGGGCGGCCAGTCCAGCGCCACCGCCGTTCTCAACCCCGACGGCACGGTCAATCTCAACGAGGCCTCAACCGATATCGGCGGCACCCGGGCCTCGATCGCAATGCAGCTGGCCGAGGCGATGGACATCGAATACGAAATGGTGAAGGCCCGCGTCGTGGACACCGACACAGTGTCCTACAACGACGTGACCGGCGGCAGCCGCACGACCTTCGCCACCGGTTTGGCCGCCTACAACCTGGGCCAGCAGCTCATCAAGGAAATGAAGAGCCGCCTCGCCGACCAGTGGGACGTTGGCGCAGGTGACGTGAGCTACGAAGACGGTACTTTCAGCGCCGGCGGCGAGAGCCTCCCGTTCGTAGAGGCCGCCGGCCTCGTTCAGCGGGAAGAGCCCTTGATGGCCAGTTCAACGGTCCATCCGCAGGACTTCGGCCCAGGATTCTCCACGCAGTGCGTCGACATCGAAGTCGATCCGGAGACGGGCAAAATCACGATTCTTCGTTACACGATCGCCCAGGACGTCGGCAAGGCCATTCATCCCTCCTATGTTGAAGGACAGATGCAGGGCGGGGTCGCTCAAGGTATCGGCTGGGCAATCAACGAAGAGTACATCTACGACGACGAGGGCCGCCTTCTCAACGCCAGCCTGCTCGATTACCGCATGCCAACGGCTCTGGACCTGCCGATGATCGAGACGATCATGGTCGAGGTCCCCCATCCCGCGCACCCCTATGGTGTGCGCGGCGTCGGTGAAGTCAACATCGTGCCTCCCGCCGGTGCAATCGCCAATGCCGTCTACAATGCCACCGGCGTGCGCATGGACAAGCTGCCGATCTCCCCGGCCAATCTCCTTGAGGCGATGTGGGCCCGGGAGACGGAACCTGCTGAACTCGTGCCAGGAGACGATTGAGCGTGGCCAAAGTCTGGATTCCACCGCTGATGCGGTCGCTCACCGACGGCCAGCAGATTGTCGAAGCCGAGGGCGAATCGGTGCGCGAGCTGGTCGCAGCCCTGGAGGAACGCTTCCCCGGGGTTGCCGAACGCATCATCGATGAAGGGCGCATCCGGCCTGGTTGGACCGTCGCGGTCGACGGCGCCGTGCAGAATCGCGGCCTGCGCGCGGCCGTGGGCCCGGACAGCGAAGTACATTTCGTACCAGCCATGACAGGCGGTAATCTGAACCGCGCCTGACCTGTCCGCACCGTGAACCGGCCACTTCGGCCGGTCAGGGAACTCCGCGTTCCTCCCAAATGAGTTTTATGCTAGAGACCCGGTAGCCAGCAGCCCCGCTGCCGGGTCTTTCTATTGGCCTCCGTGCCTGTTCGTTTGGGAATGCAGGTGTTGTACACCACCAGACCAATTTGCAGCGGGCTGCAGAGTTGAACGGCACAACGAAATCTGAAACGCGCAATCGCATGACATTCAGGACAGCGCAGCCCCATAACTCCGTTGGTTCGATCACCCTTCAATGGCCGCAAAAGCGGCTGACAGTCGAGCCCTCCAAACCTCTTGAACAGCAGTTGGAATGCTACCCTCCACAAAGCGCTGGCTTGGGCAAGAGGGGACTGCTGCTGCATGGCGATAACTTCGATGGGCTCTCGTGGCTGCTGGCAAATGGCTGCGGTGGCAGAGTCCGACTGGTTTACATGGATCCGCCATACAATTCGAACCGCACCTATACCAGCCGTATTCGTCTGCGCGGGAAGGGGCAGCCCGCGCTGGGCGAAACTACCGCTTACGACGATGTCTGGCAGCCTGCCGACTACCTCCAGTTTCTAACCGACCGGCTGCTCCTCCTGCGCGAACTTTTGCACGCCGACGGAACTCTCTGGCTCCACTGCGATTACCGCATGCAGGCACATCTTCTCCTGTTGCTGAAAGAGATTTTCGGCGCCGATTCGCATCTCAATACAGTATTCTGGCGCAGCCAGACGATGCGCGGCGCCAAAGTCCATGCCCGCTACTTTCCCAATAGTGCCCAGGCGATTCACATTTTTCGCAGAACATCCCGAGGCCGGCCCTTTTGGCATGCTCCCAGACGCGAGATCGTTCTCACCGAAGAGGCCGCCGCCGCGCAGTACATGCGCGACGAGCGCGGCTTCTTCCGCACTTCGGACCCAGGCACGTATAGCTTCGAGCGCCTGAAGTCCCTCCTTGCGGCAGGGCGGCTGTACGCCCCATACGGCGGCGATGTAATCGTAGATGAAGGCCCACAGCGCGTGTATGCCTCCAACGGCGGAAATATCGGCGTCAAATACTACCTGGAGAAACGCGGCCGCAATCGCTATGTCGTAACGAAGCCGGTGGACAATCTCTGGGACGACATTGCCGGTCTGGGAACGGTTCCCGCAGAGGACGAGAACTACCCCACACAGAAGACCGAGAGGCTGCTGCACAGGATCCTCGAAACGGCCAGCCGTCCCGGAGAACTCGTACTCGATCCCTTCGCCGGCTCCGGCACTACGCTGAATGTGGCGCACAAGCTGGACCGTGTATGGATTGGCTGCGACAGCTCCTGGCGGGCAGTGCGAACGGCCGCTTGCCGCATCAGCCGCCACCCGGCCTGCGCAGCGTCTGACCAGGCTGGCGGAGATGGCGGCTCTAAGCCGGTTCATGACGCCGCGAGGGACAGCTCCCGAGTCGAAAGCGGCTACCGGATAATTCGCATTGGCGACGGGGCCTTTGTCAATGGGCGCCACCTTCGGCAAGAACCGCACGTCGACCCCACTGCGGACATTCGACTGGACCAGGACGAAGGCCGGCTGACTGTTCGGATAGGAGGATTTCACAGCCCCCTGGTGGCAAGCCTGGCCGCCAAAAGGAAAGTGCCGCTGCCGGGCGACTGGCGGGTGCAAGTACGGGCGGTACTGGTCGACCCGAATTTTGACGGCGCCACCTTGCGGCCTGCGCTGGTGGACGCACCCGCAGGCAAGAGCGCACTTGTTGCTGGCGTATACTCTTGTGCTCAGCCCGTACAGTCCGAAGGACAGGATAATAAACGCGCGAAGGACAGGACCGTCGCAACCGTCATTGTCGACGTAGCGGGTGAGGAGCATATCTTTGTGGACTCAGCCCCTGAATGTGAATCTCCGTAGAATCCCGAAAATAAGGATTTTCCGTTCGGCACGGTTCTCAGTTTAGCTTGACCGCTTACCCGCACACGCTATCCAACCGGCGGGAGCGATCACTGCCGCTGCGCCCCCGCGCACTCCTCTCACGGTCCCTCACAAAGTTCCGGTAGGGGCAGGCCTTGTGCCTGCCCTCGTAACCCCACCATCAACTGACCTCCCCGTAAGACCGGGCCTGGCGCCTGCCCTGCCTCCTCAACAAGTGCCGGAAAACATTTCCAGACTGCTGGCCTGAATTTTTACCAGGCTGTTCCAACCCCAAATCCGAATTGCACTATCTCGAATCCTTGCGCGAGAACGTTCACGCCCAGGAATGGTATACTTACCGAACTATGGCCATTCAGTTACTGTCCCAGGACGTAGCCGCCAAGATCGCTGCCGGTGAAGTGGTGGAACGGCCTGCCAATGTCGCCAAAGAGCTGATCGAGAACAGCCTGGATGCCGGCGCGAACGAAGTGCAAGTCGAGATCAGGGAAGGCGGACAGCGCCTCCTGCAGGTAACCGATGACGGCCATGGCATCCCTGCGGCCGAACTGCCGCTGGCAGCGCAACGGCACGCAACCAGCAAGCTGGGCAGCGCCGCCGACCTGGACCGCATCACCTCATTCGGCTTTCGCGGCGAAGCCCTCTATAGTATCGCAGCTGTCAGCCAGTTGACTCTCAAAAGCCGCCACTCAGACGCCGAGACCGGCGCAGAACTGCGCATCGACGGCGGAAGGGTCACGCGCAATCAGCCCGCAGGACTGCCCGTAGGCACAATCGTCACTGTTGAGAATATCTTTTTCAACACGCCTGCGCGGCGAAAGTTCCTGCGGCGCCCAACCACAGAAGCCGGCAACATCGCGGCAATCGTCCAGCGCTATGCCCTGGCTTACCCGTCCTGCCGCTTCAAATTCGTTACCGATGGCAAACTCTCTTTCTTCACCGATGGCTCAGGAGGCGTTGACGAAGTTCTGGCGAAGATATACGGGCGGGAGAACGCCCGGCAGATGATCGGCGTGGGTCGTTTACGGGAAAAAGCCGCATCTCGCCAAGCGGGAACTACAGCCTCGGAGCAATCTGACAGGTTCTCGCAGCGGGAAAGGCAGCCGGAGAAGGAGGAAGTCGACTTCATGTCCGGCTCGGCCGACAGTCGACGCGCACCTTCCCCACAGGCCGCCGGAAACGCAGCGCATCGTCCCGCGGGTCTTGCGTCTTCTGCCGGTCCGGGAGGCGTACAAGTAAGTGGGTACGTCAGTTCCATCTCCCTTACCCGCCCCACCCGCGCCCAGATCAACATTTTCATCAACAGGCGCTACGTCGAAGATCGGAGCCTCACGCACGCGGTTGTGCAGGCATATCATACCTTGTTGCCGGTTGGGCGCTTTCCGCTTGCCGTTCTCTTTGTCGAGCTGGATCCTTCGGAGGTCGATGTAAACGTGCATCCGCGCAAGACAGAGGTGCGTTTCGTCGATTCCAACAAAGTTTTCAGAGCCGTCCAGGGCAGCGTACGCCGGGCAGTCATTGAGAGCGCCGGCGTGCCGACCGTGGACCTGGGCGAAGAAGGGGAAAGAGCGGCAGCGTCACAGGTGTTTTTGCCTACCGAAGGCTTTGGTCCGCAAGAGCCGGATCATGTGCGTCAGTCCGGCTGGTCTGCCCGGCGCCATGCGATTCTCAACGCCGGCGTCGGAAGGCAGCCCGCAAAGCCGTTTGACATGCCGCGCGCTGAACAGCCTGGAGCAGATCCACTCCTGGACACGCCCAATGCTCAATCTGACGATTTGCCGCCGCAGGCTGCTGGTGAATCGGAAGAGACCTCTCGACATGATGAGCAAACATTGCCGCCTCTTCGGGTCGTCGGGCAGGCCGGCGCGATGTATGTTGTCGCCGAAGGACCGGAAGGGCTGTATCTGATTGATCAACACGCCGCCCATGAGCGGATTCTGTACGAGAAGTACATGGCCCGGCGCGCAAGCGGCGGCACAGATGGTGGGACGGCCCGCCAAGGGCTGCTGACTCCGATCTCCTTACATGTAGGCAATGCCCTCGCCGGCCCGGTAGCCCAGCACCTGGACACGTTGAACGCCATTGGATTTGACGTCGAACATTTTGGCGGAGATACCTTTCGCGTGCGCGCCGTTCCCAGTGTGCTGTCGAATCAGGATGCAGAGCGAGCGCTCAACGAGATAGTGCAGGGTCTGGCCGAAAACCGGGACCTGGTAGGGGAGGCGTTGGAGGCGCGGCTGGTGAAAATGGTGTGTAAGCGGGCGTCAATCAAGGCAGGCCAGATCCTGAGCGACATCGAGATGAAGGAGTTGGTGCGGCAATTGGAAACCTGCCAGTCCCCGCGCACCTGCCCTCACGGACGCCCCACAATGCTGCAGCTGAGCTCCGGTGAATTGGAGCGGGCCTTCAAGCGGACATAGCACAGCGCAAACCGCTGACCTGCCCCAAATTTGACGCGACCCATGTTGATATAAACACACAAAAAACTTACTCGTTTTGGGAATTGGATTCTTTCGTGTGCTATACTGAAAGGTGGCGCTCCAAAACTCAGAAGATTTCTGTGCGGGTTTTCTGCTGCGCCCCGCGCAGGTGAAAGTCGGACGCCAACTGATGACACGGGATGCACCACGTGCTCGATTTTGCCAGCCCGGACGTACTGAGAGTTGCCATTGGCACTGCCTGCTTCGCTATCGGAGCGTGGCTGGGAACCCTGTTCCCGGACATAGACAGGTTCAAGATTTTTCGCCTTCGCCACAGGTCGATCGTCACGCACAGCTTCCTCATGCCCCTCCTGCTTTGGACTGGGCTGAGCTTTACGACGGCTGAATGGCCGGAATGGTTCATTCCCGGCTTTGCGGCTGGAGTGGCGCTTCATCTGGCCTTCGATCTCTTTCCCCAGAAGTGGCGCGGCTTTGCACTGGTAGACGTACCGAAGTGGGGGCGCAGTACCAGAACCGTTTCCACTGTCTTGCTGTTTTCCAATCTCTTCTTGTGCGTAATCATATCCGTCTCCATCTTCCCTGAACACGGTCCTGCCGGCATACTCGCATACGCCGCCACACTCACAGCCCTATATCTTTACGGCCTATTGGCGAAGAAAGAACATTTCGCCGCTGGCCCCCTGTTGACCATCCTGACGCTTGGGGGCGACGCCCTTTAGGCTTCTGCTACCATGAAACAATGAGAGGCAATGTACGATGACTTTGACCGTGACGACTGAGCCACTGGAAAGTCGCCAGCTCGCAATGACAATCGAAGTTGCTGAGGAGCGCATCGATCAGGAGATGCGTAAGGCTGCACGTAAAGTCGCCCAACAGGTACGCATTCCTGGTTTCCGCAAGGGTCGTGTGCCCTTTCAAATCTTGCTTCAATTCGTAGGTCGAGAGGCGATTATCGGCGAGTTTGTCGACGAACTGGGACAAGACGTCTACAAGGAGGCGCTCGAGCAGGAAGGTCTGGAGCCCTTCTACATGGGAAGTCTTGACAACGTTGACACGGAGCAAGCGGTCCGCTTCCACCTGACCATCCCTCTGCCGCCGGAAGTAACTCTGGGCGAATACCGCGATCTGCGCGTTGAAGAAGAGGAAGTCGAGGCGGACGAAGAACAGATCCAGGAGCGCGTCCAGGCCATTCTTGAACAAAATGCCGACTACGTCGAGGCCGACCGCCCCAGCCAGTATGGGGACCTGATGACCATCGATTTGAGAGGGGTGGCCTTGGACGACGAAGGCAACGAGTCCGAAACCATCGTTTTCGATGAGGAAGATTGGGACGTAACGCCGGACCAGGAAAACCCCATGGAACCAGCCGGTCTGGATGAAGAACTGGTGGGCCTTTCACCCGGCGAGGAAAAGAGTTTTGAGATCGCATGGCCCGAAGACAGCCCCAGCATGTACGCCGGCGCCACTGTCCGCTTTTCCATCAAAGTTCACAAAACGCAGGCTTTCCAAACGCCGCCTGAAATGACAGATGAGATCGCGCAAAACTTCGGCCCGGATTTTGAAACCGCCGCGGACCTGCTTGAAGACCTTCGTGAAAACGCGCTGCAGGAAGCGCAGCAACGGGCGGAAGCTGAACATGTCCAGAAAGTCCTGCAGGAACTGATCGATATGAGCGACCTCGCCTATCCACCTGTGGCGGTGGAGCTTGAGATCGACCGTCTGGTGCGCAATGTCGATATGCGGGTCCGTCAGATGGGGATGCAAGGATTGCAGCAATTCCTGGAGTTTTCCGACCAGACGATCGAGGATTATCGTGAATCGTCGCGCGAGGAAGCCGAAAAGTCACTCCGAATTGATCTTGCGCTGATAGAGTTCTCGCAGCGCGAGAACCTGAAAGTCAGCAATGAAGAGTTCGAAGAACACATCGGCAATGTGGCCGGCTCTCTGTCGGAGGACGCTGATGAGGAAGCGGCGAAGGAGCATGCCGACACGCTCGAAATGATGCGCGCCGACCATAGCCGTCCACTTATCGAGAGCGAAATTCTCAAAGACAAATCGATCAAGCTGCTGCTGGCGATTGCCCGCGGCGAAGATGTGCCGGAGCCGGATACGGACGAGGGTGAGTCTGAGGAGGATGAGCAATCCACTGAGGAAGACGCCGATCAGGGGGAAATCTCAGCCGGGTCCGAACATGTTGAAGAAGAAACCGCGTCTGAGGCGGCGGAGGAGCCCGCAGACTCTTGAGGACGACGCTAACGAACGTCTAATGGAGAATAGAGCGCGCCCTACATTTCTCGGTGCGTGCATCGCATACATTGTGATCGTTCCGAACGGTCGGTCGATGTCCATTCCTGCCGGTTTCGGAGCCGGTCCACCTCGAATTCACCAGCCATAAAGGGGAGTCCCAGATGTTATATCCTTTTGACGAAAAATACCCGGCCCAACGATCGCAGAAACTTGAAGAGACTGGTTCGACTGATCTGACGGGGCTCTCCGGCAGTCAATTTCAGGCGGGAAACCTGACGCCGTCGAACATCGTTCCGATGGTTATCGAGAGCACGGGCCGCGGCGAGCGGGCCTACGACATCTACAGCCTCCTGCTGAAGGAGCGCATCATCTTTCTTGGTATGCCGCTTTCGGACCAGGTTGCCAACCTGATGGTTGCCCAACTCCTCTACTTGAATTCCGAGGACCCGAACCAGCCGATCCAGATGTTCATCAACTGCCCCGGCGGCCTCATTTACGCCGGCTTGGCCATCTATGACACGATGAAAATGATCCAGACGCCGATACATACGTTTGCTGTCGGCGTTACGGCCAGCATGGGAACCGTCTTGCTCTGCTCCGGCACCAAGGGCAAGCGCTATGCTCTGCCGCACGCGACGATCCACATGCATCCGGCCGGCGGCGGCGCGCAGGGTTATACCGAGGATGTACGCATCGCCTTGAGAGAGCAGGAACGCCTTCAGACCCAGCTTTTTCATATCGTAGGTCAACAGACCGGCCATGCCTGGCAGGAGATCGAAGAGATCTTCCAGCGCGACCGTTGGATGAACGCGATCGAAGCCCGCGATTTCGGCATTGTGGACGAGGTCCTCGGCGACAGCAGCGACATTGTCTCCGTTGTGGACGGTCTTGTCAGCGTGCCTACCCAGAACGGTTCAGAGCCTGTTGCCGAAGAGGCGCCCGACGAAGGCAGCGAATAGCAGGAACTGTAAGTTAGCGTGGACGGATCCAGGCGCGGCTGGCTGCCGGACAGTCAGTCGCGCCTGGTTGCCAGTTTCGACATACGCGGCCGCGGCTGTGCTCTGAAAATGGACAGGAATAGTACCTGGTAGCGCGATGAACGCATGCTCTTTTTGCGGCAAAGAAGAATCGGAAGCCCAGCGCCTGATCGCCGGGGATGACGATGTCCATATCTGTGACGAATGTATCCGCCTCAGTGCCGAAATCCTCGACGAGGAAGGCTTAGGGAAGAGCAGCGTCCTGAGCAGCTCCACTCCACTCGCTGCCAAACGTGTTCCCAGCCCGCGCGAGATTGTCCAGAGCCTCAATCAATATGTAATCGGTCAGAATCGGGCGAAGAAGGTTCTGTCAGTCGCGGTTTACAATCACTATAAGCGAATCTTTGGCGGCAGCGGGGCGGCCGGGGAACGCTGGCGAGAGAGTCAGCTTTCCCAGGAACAGAGAGAAAGTGACTCCGTCCCCGGCGATGAAATTGAATCCCGCCCTGAACCCGACGTTCAGGACAGCGCGGAGGAGCGGGTAGAGCTTGCCAAAAGCAACGTGCTGCTGATCGGCCCTACCGGAAGCGGCAAGACGCTGATGGCGCAGATACTGGCCAGGCTCCTCGATGTTCCATTCACCATTGCAGATGCCACCAGCCTGACAGAGGCCGGATACGTAGGCGAGGACGTCGAAAGCCTGCTCGTCGGGTTGTTGCAGGCGGCCGACTGGGATGCGGACCGGGCTGCATGCGGCATCGTCTACATTGACGAAATCGACAAGATCGCGCGCAAGGCAGGAGACAATCCCAGTATCACTCGTGATGTGAGCGGCGAAGGCGTTCAGCAGGCCTTGTTGAAGATTGTCGAAGGCACGACAGTCAATGTGCCGCCCAGCACAGGACGCAAACACCCACAGCAGGAGTTCATCCCCCTCGACACGCGCAACGTCCTGTTTATCTTGGGTGGCGCGTTTGTTGGGCTGGCGGAAATGGTGCGCAGGAGGTTGCGGCGTCGCGCCGGCCTTGGGTTCGTGGACGACGAATCGGAGCTTGACCCTATTGGTCCGGCGCCGGAAGAGAGCAGTATCGACGAGCCGCCTCTACCCGAAGGGCTGACCGAGCGCCAGCGCGAGTTGAAGATCCGCCGCCTCGAAAAAGAAGGTCGGGAGGAGAGCCGCCTGCTCCAGCAGGCAATGCCCGACGACCTGCTCCAATACGGCCTGATTCCGGAATTTGTCGGTCGTGTTCCGGTTGTAGTCAGTCTGGATGCGCTCGATCGTGAAGTCCTGGTCGAGATTCTGACGCGCCCGAAGAACAGCATCGTGCGGCAGTTCCAGCAACTCTTCGCTATGGATGATGTGATGCTGGAGTTTGCGCCGGAATCGCTGCTGGCGGCCGCAACGCAAGCCTACATGCGACGAACCGGGGCCAGGGGGTTGCGTTCGATTGTTGAGGAAGCGCTGCTAGACGTGATGTACGAAATTCCCGGCCGCGAGGAGGTCGCCCGTTGTGTGGTGGACCGGGAAGTATTTGAAGAAGGCGCATTGCCCCAGCTTTATGGCGATCAAGGCCAGCAGGTCCACCTTGCGGACGATCAGGAACTGGATGCAGCCGCCTGAGCACTGCCAGGCATCTTCAGCCAGCTTTGCCTGCGCTCCCCACCCCGTATCCCTCGCTGGAGAATAACTTCCACTTCATCGCCCAATTGCGGTGCCTTCAACCAGAATCGCCACACCGAGTGTCTCCTGATAGCGAGACACTTGATCGCGGCCAGAATGTCGCCTCGTCAGCAAAACTGTCCCACCGCCGCGATTGTCCTCTGTTCATACATCCGTACAACTAGGCATTCTCTTCCTGGTCGCGTAGGGCGCCGATAATCTTGCGATCGGGAACTGGACAGGGGAACCGGTCGATCTCATCCAGCGTGGTCCAGCACCAATCGGCCACGCCAAGGGCCCGGGGTATTCCGGTGTGAATGCGCGCATGGAAGGCGGCAAGTGTCATACGAAAATGGGTAAACGCGTGGTCTACCGTCGTCACCTGTTCCCCCACTGTTATGGCCACGCCCAGTCCCTGGCGGACTGCACGCTCTAACGAGGCTGGCAGATCCTTGTCGGCCGCATCTCTTGCGCCGTTGGGGAAGGACCACATTCCTCCGAGGAGACCCTTTTCAGGACGTTTGCTGATCAGCAAACGGGAGCCTCCCCGAACGCCTTCCCAGATGACTGCAGCAGCCACCTCAACATGAGGGGTCTTCTTGCCGGGGGAGCGAACGGGCCGCTCGTTCTGAACGCCTCGCTCGCGAGCCAGACAACAGGGACGCAGTGGACACGCTCCACAGAGAGGGTTGCGGCGCCGGCACAAAAGCGCGCCCAGCTCCATCAACCCTTCGTTCATTGCGCCGGGCAGGGCCGCGGCTTCCACCATCCGGCGGGACAGATTCCAGAGCCGTCTTTCGGTGGCGGGAAGGTCGATCTTCTCGTCGATGTCCCACAGGCGGCTGATGACCCGTTTTGCGTTGCCGTCGAGAACCGGCTCGGGCAGCCCAAATGACAAGCTGAGTATCGCGCCGGCCGTATATTCGCCGATGCCAGGCAGCATGAGCAGCTCGCGACGCGTGCGAGGCAACCGGCCGCCAAACTCGGCCATGATTATCTGCGCGGCCCTGTGTAGATTCCTGGCGCGACTGTAATAACCCAGCCCCTCCCACAGTTTCAGGACCTCCTGCTGGTCCGAATTGGCCAGTCGTTCTACGGTCGGAAATCGCGCCATCCAGCGATTGAAATAGTCGACGACAACCGACAGCCGTGTCTGCTGAGCCATGACTTCGCTTATCCAGACGGCGTAGGCGTCACGCGCGCCGGCCGGATTCCTGCGCCAAGGCAGATCTCGCAGGTTTTCAGCATGCCATGCAGTCAGACGATCAGCGATCTGTTGGTGCATACCTGCCAGGATTCGAGCTTCGTATTGCGTTTGCCAACCTGAAACGTTCAACCGAGCCGACTACTGAGGGTACTCTCCGCCAAGCGCGTTCACCAGCAGGCGTACCGCGCCGCAGGCGTCGTTGTAGTCGGCCACTTGCGAGGGCGTGTGGACATAGCGGCAGGGAATGGAGACGGTGCCGGCGGGGACACCCGCGCGGCTGACCTGCACAGCGGAGGCATCTGTCGAGCCAAACTCCAGGACCTCCAATTGGTAGGGAATGTCCTGTTCGCGTGCCGTGCTTTCCAGCCAGCCGCGTACCTTGGGATGGGAAATCATACGCCGGTCCATGACCTTGATCGCCGGTCCTTTCCCCAGCGCCACCTCCATCGGAGTCGCCTGCGGAAAGTCGCCGGTGGCTGTCACATCGATGGCCAGGATGATCTCGGGCTCCAGTCCATAGCCGGCGGTTGTGGCCCCGCGCGCCCCAACTTCCTCCTGTGCGGTGAACACGGCCAGGAGTTCGTGCGGAGAACTCTTGAGCTCGCGCAGCGTCTGGATCAGCACGGCGCAGCCGATCCGATCATCAAGATTGGGAGCAAACAGCCTGTCCCCTACCGCGCCGAAGCTGCTGCGAAAGACCGCCGAATCGCCAACCTGAACGCGCGCATTTTCCCTGGAGTCGGCCCCCACGTCCAGAAATAACTTCTGCGGCGCCGGCCGTTCGCGTGCGATCGGCGAGCCTTCCAGCCCAAACGCGCCTTCGACGCCGTTGGCAAAATGGACGCGGCTGCCGATAAGCGCATTGGTCACCACGCCTCCGATGGTGGTAAAGCGGCAGAAGCCCTGTGCGTCCACGTGCGTTACCATTATGCCGATCTCGTCCATGTGAGCGGCGAGCATGATCCGCTTGCCCTTCTCAACGCCGGCGGCAGGACGTTTCACCGCGATCAGGTTGCCCAGCCTGTCGGTCTGGATCTCATCGACCAGTCCGTCCAAGTGGTTGATGATCGCCTCGCGGATCCGCTCCTCCTGG
Source organism: Caldilineaceae bacterium SB0661_bin_32 (assembly GCA_009841235.1). GTDB lineage: Bacteria > Chloroflexota > Anaerolineae > Caldilineales > Caldilineaceae > Bin5. Next base: position 48,617 of record VXMH01000031.1, read on the forward strand.
CCGCTGGGGCCGAATACCCCGCACAGTTCCTCAATCAATGCTCTCATGCTTCACTCCACCCGGCCCGCAACGGCCGCCCCAAGGGCCCTGACAAGGCCTTGCTCATCAACTGAATGGTGTTCTTCACATCTTCCGGGTCCATCAGCGCCGCGGGCGTATGGATATAGCGGCAGGGCACAGCCACGGCCACGGCCGGCACGCCGGCGCGGGCCAGGTGAATCGTGCCCACGTCGGTACCGCCGACTCCGGGCTGCTTGATTTGCCAGGGAATGCCGTGGTCGGACGCGGTCTCCGTCAGGATGCGAACGAGCCGCCGGTCGGCATGGGCGCTGCGGTCCATCACCGAAATGGCCGGTCCCTTTCCCAGCTCCGTCGTCGGACTTACGTCATTCTGTTTAGGCAGGTCGTCAGCGACTGTACCTTCGAGCGCCACCGCGACATCCGGCTGCACCGTGTATGCGGCCACACCGGCGCCGCGCAAGCCGATCTCTTCCTGTACGGTGAAAACCCCGACCAGTTCGCATGGGAACTCGCTCTTCAACAGTTCGGCCAGGATGTAGCACCCTACACGGTCGTCAAATGCCTTTCCCTTCAGAAGTTTCCCGTACTGCTCATATCCGCTCTCAAAGGTAATCATGTCGCCCGGCTCGATGCCGCCAGCGCCGCCGGTGTCAATGAGAAGATCGGAGATCGGCACTGCGCGCCGTCCCGACCGGGCGGCATGCGGCGCACGCAGGATTACACCGGGCACTGACTGCGGGCCGATCGTTACTCGTTTACCTGGGAGAATGCGTGGGTCCAGGCCGCCGACGCTGCGAAACTTCACTGTGCCGTCCGAATTCGCGCGCATGACCATCCCGCCCACTTCGTCCATATGCGCGGCGAGCATCACACGATGTTGCCCCGCAGCGTCCGATCCCCCCTTGTGGGCGATCAGATTGCCTATGGAGTCGACCGAGAGCTCCTCCACGAAGGGAGCGAGCTCCTCTCGCAGTATGGCCCTCACTGCGCCCTCATGCCCCGCGACCCCGCGGGCTTTGGACAGTTTCTTGAGCAGTTCGTTCATGGCGACAGTTAGGCCTGGTCGTCGAGCGCCAGAGCGGACAGGTCGTCCGGCAGCTCGCAAATCGTTTCAGCCAGCAGCCGCGCGCTTCGTTCGATGTCCTTCAGGGCGACCGTTTCGGCAGGCGTGTGCATGTTACGGACCGGAACTGAAATCAACGCGGTCGGGATGCCTGACCGGGACACCTGCATCGTCCATGCGTCTGTACCGGAGTTCCCCGGCAGGACTTCGTTGGTAAAAGGGATCTCGTTGCGCCCGGCCGTGTCGACCAGCAGTTTTCTCAAAACGGGATGCAGGTTGGGCCCCAAGCCGATGGCCGGTCCGCTGCCCATGGGCAGGGCCTCCTCGGCGGTGGCGCCCTGCTGCTCGGCATAGGTTACATCGAGAGCGATACCCACATCCGGCTGCACCTGAAACGCGGCGGTCTTGGCGCCGCGCAAGCCAATCTCCTCCTGAACCGTGACCACGGCGAAAATGTCCCAGGCGTGGCTGCGTTGCTGCAGAATGTGCAACGCTTGCAAAAGGACGACGACCGACACGCGATTGTCGAAGGCTTTGCCCGACGCATAACCGTTACCCAACCGGCCGGCGCACCGGCGAATCGATATAAAATCCCCTACCGATACGTATTCCGCCAGCTCGCCGGCGGGCAGCCCGACGTCGATAAACAGATCGGCCTGGGCAAAGGGCTTTTCCCGCTCCTCCTGTGAAAGGACGTGGGGCGGCCGGCTCGCGATCAGTCCCGGCAAATCAGCGCGGCCGTGAACCGTTACTTCCTGGGCCGGCAAGGCTCCCACGTCGACGCCGCCGACCACCGCAAAGCGCAGAAAGCCCTTCTCCAACCGGGTGACAATCAGGCCGATTTCGTCCATGTGCGCGGCGAGCATCACCCGCTTGGCGGGCGAGTCGCTGCCGCGTCTATGGCCTGTCAGATTGCCGAGGGTGTCGGTATGCAGTTCATCAACGAGGGGAGCCAGATGCTCGCTGACACGGGCGCGAATCCGGTCTTCCTGGCCGCTGACGCCGGGGGTCTCGCTTAACTCCTTTAACAGAGAGAAGCAGTCTGAACCCTGGGGCTTTTTGTCGCTGTTCACTATCCGGCGGGGACTCCAAGCTGGGCGCACTGGCCAAAGAGAGGAAGGACGAAGATCAACCCGACCACAATCCAAACCCAGACCGGCATGCCGAGTATCATCAGCCGGCGCTTGGGCTTTTTTTCTACCGGTCGCGGCAAAACGGTCTGGCAGCGCCAGCAGACTTCCTTATCGTCGGGATTCCAGGTACCGCATTCGGTGCAGTCGGACATACGGCTTCCCCGTGTCAATATGGTCGAGAATGGCCTGGTTCATGCTAACACAGTTGGAAGGCGTGAGCAAACGGTCGCCAAAAATGCAGGCGATCCGAGATCTCTTCCAACTGCCGTCGGAATTGGGTCGACCAAGATGACCTTTGGCAATGAAAATAAGGCGTGAATGCGAAAGTTTGCCTACATAGGAACAGGTCTAAGCCAGTCTACATGCGTACCTGAATCGCGCTGCCGCTCTCGTAGCGGCGCAGGCCGCGGTAGAAGACGTAGACGGATAGAAAGAGAAAGACCCCGCCGCCGGCGCAGATCTGGGCTAGCTGCAACAGATCAAATCTGCGCACAAATTCGGCGGGCAGCGCCCCGATGAACGCCGCCGGAATCAACGTAAACAGGAGCAGCTTGGCCGTTCCGTCGAAGAGCGTGATCGGATAGAGAGAAAAGGTGACAATCGCATTGAACGCGTGCCTCGTCAGCAGGCTTGTATTGCCAATCCAGAAGGTAAGGCTCTGTACCAGGACCAGAAAGGAGATGAGTACAGCTATTGAGGCCAGACATCCCAGTGTAAAACGCAACAGCATTAAGCCGTTGAACGTACCGGAAAAGATGACTGCGGCGCCAAAGCTGAACAGACCATACGTGAAATCTCCGGCAGAAGACGCGTTGCTGCGGCTGGCCAGCGCGTGCAGCAGTACCGGACGGGGCAGCGACAGATAGTAGTCCATCTGCCCGCTGGCGATCAGCGACGACAGACGAATGGCGTTGCCGAAGAGATAGGTGCCGGCTCCGAAACCGGTCGCGACGACGCCGAACAGAAAGAGCATGTCCACAAGATCCCAGCCGTTTATCTCTTCGAAACGGGCGAAGAATATGATCCAGAAGACGAAGTAGATGGCGTTGTTGAGCATCATTCCCACCACCTGCGTCAGGAAGGAGACCCGGTACTCCATCGCGCTGAGAAGGTTCGTCCTCCACAACGCCGCTACAAAGGCAAGATGGCGGCCCATGGCTCAGCCCCCGTTTATCACCAGCCGCGCCGCGGCCCGGCGGTACATCACCCACACGATACCGCCGACTACGGTCAGCCAGATGCCCTGTTGCAGAAAGACCTGGCCCAGGCGCGCCAGGCTGGGGTCCACGAACAGACGGGCGGGACCGTATATGATCCAGGCGAACGGCAGGTTGAGCGAGACCGTCTGCAGCCAGGCCGGGAAGAAATCGAGCGGGATCAGAACGCCTCCCAGCAGCAGCAGGAACTTCTGGTAGATCCAGCGAAAGGCATTGGTTTCCTCGACAACGAAGGCGCTCAGGCCGATCAGCGCGGAAAAGCAGAAGTCCAGCAGCCAGGAAAGACCCACCGCAGCCCCGGCGAATATCCAACCCGTCAGTCCCGGCGGTGGGCCCACCATCAGCCAGACGACCGCGGCGCCGATAATGAGGTTGCCGCCAAATGCAAGGACGCTGTCACCAAGGCCGGCGGCGAAGTGATAGAGGATGAAGTTGAACGGCTTGTTGAGCAGGTAGGCGACACTGCCGTCCTTCACCTGCTCCGTGATCGTCTCAGAAAGGTCCCGCTTGCTCAGCATCACCGCCTCGGCCATCATCAGGTACCACATCGTGTCTGCCAGCGTCAGCCCGGCAATCGAGCGTGCGCCCGTCGCGCCGTATGTAACCTGCCACAGGTTCATGAAGATCCACATGAAGAGAACGATGAGCAGGCTGCGTCCCAGCAGGTCGATCGGGTAGGCGAGGCTGTTCACCAGTTGCGTACGAAAGATGGCCCAGTACTTGCCCGCGACTGCCGCTGCCGAAGGATTCCTGACGCAACCCTCCGGAGAGAGGACGCTTGCCTCCCTGTTACTCATCCTTAAGCCTCCGTGCGCGCATAGATAGCGCTGATTACATCCTCGAGTGAGGGCTCCGAAACGGTTACGTCGGCCAGGCTGCCCGCCGCGGCCAGGCCGCTGATCACCGGCTCAACCGGCGTTTTGCGGGTGTCAAAGCGCATTTTAGCTCCATAGCGGCCCACCTTCAGCATCTCCACACCGGGCAGGCTGAAGTCCGGGGCAAGCTGCTCGTTGTAGCGCACATCGACAGTCTTGACGGTCAGATATCGCCGCTTGAGGGTCGATACCTTGTCACGATAGACGATCTCGCCGTGGTTGACGATGATCACGCGCCGGCACAGCGTTTCAATGTCGCCGGCATCGTGACTCGTCAACAGCACACCAACGCCTTCCAGCTCGTTCATGCGTTGAATCGTCATGCGCAGGCGCTGCTTGGCGACCACGTCGAGACCGATGGACGGCTCGTCCAGCAGGAGGACGCGCGGCTTATGCAGAAGAGATGCGGCAACCTCGCACCGCATGCGCTGGCCGAGCGAGAGCTTTCGCACCGGCGTTTCCAACAGCTCTTCGATCTCGAAGGCTTCGGCCAGGAAGGAGATACGGCGCTTCAGCGAACCGTCATCAAGTTCGTAGATCTTGCCGAAGAGGTAGAAGGTATCCACTGCCGGCAGGTGATACCAGAGCTGAGGGCGCTGCCCGAAGACGGAGCCGATCTGAAAGGCAAGGGCCTGGCGCTGCCGCCACGGCACATAGCCAAGTACCGCGGCTTCGCCGCTGCTGGGGTGCAATATGCCGGTCAGAATCTTGATTGTGGTCGACTTGCCGGCGCCATTGGGGCCGATGAAGCCCAACAGCTCCCCTTCCTCCATTTCAAAGGATATGCCTCGCACCGCCTCGATGTCTTGAAATGCCGGCCTCCAGAGGGCGCGCAAACTCCCGCTCAGGCCGGCGGCCTTGCGTTTCGTCTGAAAGGTCTTGCGCAAATTGCGCACCGATATCGCATTCATTGCCAAGCATCCATTGCGATAAAAGTTCGCACACTGCGAACTGATCGAGCCGAACTGTAAGGCGCCGTGCCCCAGACGGCTGCCCGTCGTCAGGCCATTATCAACGCGGACCGGACACAACGCCAAGAAATTGGAGATGAGAACTGTGAGCGCTGTGGTTTCGCGAAACGGCCTCTGATTTGCTACAATCGACAGCAGTTTGTCCGGTCTGCGGCACAGGGGGTGACCGGCGCCCACGGGATCACGCAAACGGCAGGCAGAAAACAGGCGAGGCGTCCGATGAAACAACTTTCAACATTCGAGATCCGCAATCTGTTCCTCGAGTATTATGAGGAATTGAATCACCAGATCGTCGACAGCAGCAGTCTCGTGCCCGCAGACGATCCGACGCTGCTATTCGTCAATGCCGGCATGGTGCAGTTCAAGGATGTTTTTCTGGGCCTGGAAAAGCGGGGCTACAACCGCGCCACGACCTCCCAGAAGTGCCTGCGCGTAAGCGGGAAGCACAACGATCTGGAAAACGTCGGCCCCAGCCCGCGCCACCATACATTCTTTGAGATGCTGGGCAACTTCTCCTTCGGCGACTACTTCAAGCGCGACGCAATTCAGTTTGCCTGGCATCTACTCGTAAATGAGTTGGGTCTCTCCCTGGACCGGCTCTGGTTCTCGGTCTATACCGACGACGACGAGGCCGAAGAGCTGTGGAGAAGTGTGGGCGCGCCGCCTGACCGCATCCTGCGCTTCGGCAAGAAGGACAACTGGTGGGAGATGGGCGACGTCGGCCCCTGCGGCCCCTGTTCGGAGATCCACTACTACTGGGGCGATCTTGAAGACCAGGTCGCGGAAGGCGTCAACGTTGACGACGAGTACCTGGAGATCTGGAACCTGGTCTTCATGCAGTACGAACAGCGCGAGCCGGGCGGCGAACTGATCCCATTGCCCAAGCCCAGCGTGGACACCGGCGCCGGCCTGGAGCGCCTGGCCTCGATACTGCAGGGCAAGGACAACAACTACGATACCGATGCCTTTACGCCGATCATGGACCGCATCCAGGAAATGCTGGGCCACAGCGCTGCCCAGCGTGAGGAACATCTGGTCGGCTACCGGGTCATCGCCGACCATGGACGGGCCATTACCTTCCTGATCAGCGATGGCGTAATGCCGGGCAACGAGGGCCGCGACTACGTTGTACGTATGATCCTGCGCCGCGCGGCCCGCTTCGGCAAGCTGATCGGATTCGAGAAGCCTTTCCTGGCTGAGATCTGTCGCGTCGTCATTGCTGAGTTCGGCGCCCACTATTCAGTGTTGCAGGCGAACGAGGCGTTCATCGTGCAGACCGTCACTGCTGAGGAGGAGCGCTTCCAGCGCGCCCTGACCACCGGGCTTTCTCTCCTGGATGGGCTGATGGACCGTCTGCGCGCCGGTGAAACGAGCGTGATCCCCGGTGAAGACGCCTTCCGCCTGTGGGACACCTACGGCTTCCCGCTGGACATTACAAGGGACGTGGCCCAGGAGAACGGCTTCAGCGTTGACGAGGCCGGCTACCAGGCCGCGCTGGAGCAGCAACGCCGGCAGTCCGGCAGCGACCAGCAGGGCGCGGCCGCGGATGTATCGGTCTACGTCACAATGTTGGAGGGATTGCGAGACCGCGGTCTTCTTGGCGCCGACGGCGTGCGCAGTTTGATCTATGAAGATGCGGAGGATGCCGAGACTGCCGTGATCGGACTGGTGAAGGATGGCCAGGCGGTCGAACAGGCCCACGCCGGCGAGGAGGTTGAGGTCATTCTGCCTGAAACACCCTTCTACGTCGAGAGCGGCGGCCAAGTCAGCGACACCGGTGAGATAGAATACTTTCCGGAAGATATGCAAAGGCCGGTCTGGTCGGTGCAGGTGGAGTCGATGCGACGTCCGATTCCCGGATTGCTCGTCCACGCCGGCAAAGTAACCAGCGGCACGATCAAAGTGGAAGATCCGGCCTGCGCCTTTATCGACACCGTGCGCCGGTGGGACATCATGCGCAATCACACGGCCACCCATCTGCTGCACGCAGAGCTTCGCGGCCAGTTGGGAGAGCATGTGAGGCAGAGAGGCTCTCTGGTGGCGCCGGACCGTCTGCGCTTCGACTTTTCCCACCCGCAACCGGTCAGCACGGACCAGTTGCGCGCCATTGAGCAGGCGGCCAATAGAGCGGTGCTTGCCAACCATCCTGTCAAAGATCGCTGGACCGCCTTCGACCGCGCCGTGGCCGAAGGCGCGCTGGCCTTCTTCGAGGAGAAATACGAAGACACGGTGCGCGTAGTTTCGGTCGGCGACGGCGGCGATGCCGTCTCACAGGAACTGTGCGGCGGCACGCACGTGGGAACCACCGGCGAGATCGGCCCGTTTCTCATTACAAGCGAAGGAAGCAGCGCGGCCGGCGTGCGCCGCATCGAGGCGTTGACCGGACGCGCCGCTCAGGCCGTATTGGCGTCTCGCCTGGCCGCGCTCGACACGGTCGCGGCTGGCCTGCGGGTACAACCGGAGCAGACGGTGGAGGCGGTGCAACGGCTGCAGGCGCAGAACCGGCAGCTTGAACGTCAACTTGAGCAGACGCGCGCAAAACTCAGCCGCCAGCAGAGCGAGACGCTGCTAAGCCATGCGGTGCGGCTGAACGGCCTCTCAGTGCTGGCGGAGCAGGTCGAGGCAAATGACGTGGATGCGCTGCGCCAGATGACCGACTGGTTCCGCGACAGGCTCGGCAGCAGCGTCGTTGTTCTCGGCTCTGTAATCAACGAAAAGCCGATGCTGGTGGCCGCGGCCACCGACGACGCGATTAAGAAGGGCATCCACGCTGGCAACCTGGTACGCGACGCGGCCAAAATCGTTGGCGGCGGCGGCGGCGGCCGCCCAAACATGGCCCAGGCCGGCGGGCGTCATGCCGATAAACTGCATGAGGCTCTTGGTCAGGTGGCAGGATGGGTTGAAGCGAAACTTGGCTAGCGGGCGCTCAGGCCCCGCACACCGATTGCGGGCAACCTGATGCTTAGACCGGTTCAATCCAGTGGCAGAGTTCCTGAACGTTAACCCCGACATACGAATCGAAGCCCTGCGCCAACAGCTGGCGCGCATGGGGCGCGGGGCAGTGGCCCTGGTCCTGCCCCGCGGCTGCGCGCAGCTGGAAAGCCTGCCGCGGCTACGGTTGCTCCAACGCCAGTCCCAGTTCCTGGGCCAGGATTTGGCGCTGGTAACAAGGGATCCGACGATTCGCAAGAACGCCAAACGGTTGGGCATCGTTGTATTTGGCAGCGAAGCGGCCGTGCGATTGCGCGGCTGGGGCAGGGGCGGCTCCGCTCCTGCCATCGAATCCGACCGGCCCGACGCATGGCTGCCTGAACCGCCTCACTGGCGCAAGCACAATGGGTCGATCGATCCGAAGCTGGCTGCGCGTCCCCGCCTGGACCGCGTCCGCAGCCGCCGCGTCCGCGCCACCCGGCGCTATCAGAGCACGGCCCCGCTATGGCTGCAGCTCGCTGGCTACCTTCTTGTAGGCATCTTCCTGGCCGCATTTCTGGGTGGTTTCGTCTACTTCGTGCTGCCCGCGGCCACAGTTACGCTTGTGCCGGGTCAGCGCGCCCTTGAAACGACCTTAGTTCTGACGGCAGACCCACAGGTTGAGGTTACGGATCTGGAGCAAGGGCTGCTGTCGGCGCGCCTGATTGAGACGACCGTGGAAGCAACAGGCACCGTATCTACGACTGGCAGCGGGTGGTCTGAAACAGACTTCGCCAAAGGAAAGGTAGTCTTTACGAACCAGACCAACGGCACGGTACGTATCCCTGCCGGCACGATCGTCTCCACCAGTACCGGTGATGATGTTGATTTCCGGATCCTTGAGGACCTTGAAATCGCCGGCCCCCTGGGTACACAGGCCGAGGTTGAAATTGAAGCAACTGAGCCGGGAATCCTGGGCAATGTACCCAGCAACAGGATCACCACAGTCGCCGGAGGTTTGCGCACCCGCGTGCGCGTGACGAACCCGGAGGCCACTGCGGGGGGCGCCAATGCCCGCGTACGCCTGGTCACGCAGGAGGATAGGGACAGGTTGGTTGACCGGGTCTACACCGGCATTCGGGAGGTGGCCCATGAAAGGCTGTCGACGGAACTGGGCCCAGACGAGTGGATGCCCGAAGATACCATCCTGACCTGGATTACCGCCCAGTTTTTCGACCAGTTCAATGATGAACCCGCCGACGAGCTCAATCTCACTCTCCGAGTGCTGATCCAGGGAAGCGTGATCAACCGGACAGAATCCGAAGAGGCAGCCATGGTGGCGCTGCGCAGCGAAGTGCCGGAGCGCGGCCAGCTGGTGGCCGAATCGATCAGGTTTACGGTCGAGCCCAATACGGTCGTAACCGGGCGCACGCTGCGATACTCCATGACCGCGAGCGGGAACTACGTCATCCCTATCGACGTGAGAGCCGTCAGCCGCGCCGTAACCGGCCTGAACACTGAAGAAGCGGCCCGCAGGCTGCAGGAAGAGTGGCTGCTGGCCAGAGAGCCGGAGTTCTACCAGGACCCCGCCTGGTTCGGCACCCTTCCCCAGATCGCCAGACGCATCCAGGTCCGGGTCGAGTTGAGCGAAGCTGCGCGCAGCAGGCAGTAGCCTGTTGGAGCCAATGACCCTCCACTTTCACCCCAAAAGTTCAGAGCCGCCCGGCAAGATCATTGCCCTGGACGTGGGCGACGCCCGCATCGGCGTTGCCGCCTGCGATCCACTGCGCCTGACCGTGCGTCCGCTGCGTACTCTGCGCCGGCGCAACCGCCGCACCGACTTCGATGCCCTCGCCCAAGTCATTGTAGAAGAGGAGGCTGTGCTGATCGTGTGCGGGCTGCCCTACAACATGGATGGCAGCGAAGGCCCGCAAGCGCGCAAGATCCGCAACTGGGCAGCGCGCTTCACGCGGGCGCTACGCAACATCCGCGGCAGAGAAGTGCCCCTGGTCTTCTGGGATGAACGCCTCAGCAGCTTTGCCGCCGACGAGTGGATCGCCGAAGGAGGTTCACCAGCGGCCGGCCAGGACGCGGTCGCCGCGGCGGTGATCTTGCGCAGCTATCTGGATGAACAGAGGAGCTGTCGATAGATCGATCTCAGGTGCTCTCTGGGCGCAATCAAATGCCGCAGGGTTATCTTGCCTGCGCTTTCCCTCAAGAACTCAAGAAGCGCAGGTTACGGATAGATACCCCGGTACTTTACCGCATCCACAATGCGCTGGATAGCGATCGTGTAAGCTGCCGTCCTCAGGTCCTGGTTGGTCTGAACTGTGATTGCCAGCACTTCGTCCAGATTATCCAGCAGCTTTCGCTTCATCTGATGCCGGATATCGCTCTCGTCCCAGGAAAAGGCCTGCAGGTCCTGCACCCATTCGAAGTAACTGACCACCACACCACCGGCATTACATAGAATATCGGGGATGATCAGGGCCCCCTTGTCTTCCAGTATGCGGTCAGCTTCGGGCGTCGTCGGCCCGTTGGCGCCCTCGGCGATGACCCGGGCGTTGATCTTGTGCGCGTTCTCGCCGGTGATCTGTCCTTCCAGTGCGGCCGGAACCAGCACATCCACCTTCAACGCCAGCAGCTCTTCATTCGTCAACGTGTCCGCGCGCGGGTATCCGGCGACCGTCCCAGTCTCTTCAGCGTAATGCTTCAGATGGCGTGGATCCAGTCCCCTCTCATCATAGACCGCGCCGCCCACGTCGCTGACGGCCACGATCTGCGCGCCCCGTTCGTGCATCGAGCGCGCCGTCCAGCTGCCGACATTGCCGAACCCCTGTATCGCAACCGTTGCATCTTCTATATCGAGTCCCATGCGGCGGCGCAGCATGGCCCTGGTTATGTATGTGATGCCCAGGCCCGTGGCGTATTCCCTGCCGGCAGAGCCGTTCACAGCGAGAGGCTTGCCGGTCGTGACAGCCGGTACGGAATAGCCTCTGTGCATGGAATAGGTGTCCATAATCCAGGCCATAACCTGCGCATTTGTACCCACGTCCGGCGCGGGAATGTCCATCTCCGGCCCGATGAAGAGACTGATTTCCGTGGTATAGCGCCGGGTCAACGCCTGCAACTCCCTCTCCGAGAGCTCCTTGGGGTTTACGATGACGCCGCCCTTGGCGCCGCCATAGGGCAGATTCATCAGCGCGCATTTCCAGGTCATCCACATGGCCAGCGCTCGAGATTCGTCCAGCGTCACATCCGGGTGGTAACGAATGCCCCCCTTTGTGGGCCCCAGCGCGGTGTTGTGATGCACCCGAAACCCGGTGAAGATTCGAATCGAGTCATCATCCATCACCACCGGAAAGTGGACGACCAGCTCCCGGCGCGGCATCTTCAGATATTCCCGCATATTGTCGTCAAGATCCATGGCATTGGCGACGCGGGTCAGTTGCTCCTGGGCCACGGAGAATGCGCTGGCGCGTTGAAACGCATGCGGGCGGCCCGGCGCAGATTCCATATCTGTTGGTTGGGTGCTGGAAGGAGGATGCTGCCTGGAAGCGCCGGTTTCGGCCGGCGGGGGTGAGTCGACAGTTGCAAGTGAAGGGGACAATGCGTCTGGCCCGTCTGTGCGGGAGCGGGAACCGGACTGTTCATTTGAATTGCTCACTTCCCGCGCCGCAGAGTTCGAGCCGTGCTGTTTTTTCGTCATTGAAAAACACCTCTTCTGTTTCAGGTTCAGACACAACCGTCTGAATTCGCGAAGCGCCCAAGAGTTCCTGGTTTCTCGGGCAGGGCCCGTTCACCAGGAAGGCGCGAGCCGGGTCTACTCCATGAGCCCTCCCAGAAAGGTTGCCGTGCGCCTTGTGGCCTCTGCCGGGGTCATGTCGCCGCCAAAGGCCTGATGCATTGTCACACAGCCGTCGTATCCTATTGTTCGCAAGCCGTCGAATATGGCTGCGAAGTCGATTCCCCCCGGCGCATCCAACGGGCGCAGAGTGGACATGACTTTTCCTCGCGTCCACGTTTCCATCGGTTGGCGTCCGTCCGGATCGGGCGTGTGGTTTTGCAGATAGACATTGAACAGCCAGGGCTGAAACGCACGCAGAGCGGCCTCGCCATAGGGCTGGCCGCACAGGGCCAGATTGGCCGGCTCATAGATGATACCGAAGTTGGGCCTGCCGACCTTTTTCAGCACGGCCACCGAACCCTCCACCGTCTCGAAGAGGCTGCGCGTGTGGCTCTGATGGGCCAGGCGGATACCCCGCTCGCGGGCCTCATCGGCCGCCCGCCTGGCATGAACAATGTCCTCCTCCTTCTTCATGCAGATTCGGATCAGGTCGGCTCCCAGCGCCTCGGCCAGATCGAGGGAGGGGGTAATGCGCCGCAGACTGTTGGGACCTTCGGCGCTGTTTTCCGGTACAGGAAAATCGGCGGTTACCATCGAGATGGTCAGACCGTGCTCGCTTACCGTACCCTTTGCGCGTGCAGCCGTCCCAGCGGGGCTGTGGACACCGACAACCGATGCGCGCATACAGAGGGCGTCGTATCCTGCGCCGGCCGCGATGCGCGCCAGTTCCTCCAGAGGTATGGCGCTTTCCCGCTTGTTGCTGAAGCTTTCCGCAACCCGCACTGAAAGAGAAAGTATCATACTGTCGAGTATACCTGAATCGGGATTATTTTGGTAAAAAAGGTTCCGTGTTATCCTGTTACGGTCAGGCGCCGATTTCGGCTATGAAGACCGGCATCCGGCTACCATCCACAAGTTGCAACCAATGCGCGTATTCCTCGACCAGCTGGGCTGCAGGCTCAACTTCAGCGAAAACAGTACTTTGGCGGGACGCCTCAATGCAGCCGGGCATCGCATCGTAGGCCGCCCGGAAGAGGCCCAGGTGATCGTGCTCAACACCTGTGCGGTCACGAGTCAGGCGGCGCGCAAGAGCCGCCAGGCGGCCCGTCACCTGAACAAGCGCAACCCCGCCGCCCGTATCGCCGTGACGGGCTGTTACGCCACGCTGGCTCCCCAGGAAAGCGCCGATCTTCCCGGTGTCGAACTGGTGGCAGACAACCATGCGAAGGAGATGCTGCACACGCTGCTCGAGCCCTGGAGCGCGGCGTTCTCCGATCCTGACGATCTGTCCCGCATCCAGCCGCACGGTTCGCCCTTCGCGCCGGCGTGCCCTGAGGAGGAGGGAGGCCGCACGCGCGCCTTCGTCAAGGTCCAGGACGGCTGCCAGAACCGCTGCACGTTCTGCATCGTCACCGCCCTGCGCGGCGACAGCCGCAGCCGCACGACGGCCGACGTCGTGAGGGAGGTGCAGGCGCTGGCAGCCAGCGGCTACCGCGAAGCGGTGCTCACAGGCGTCCACCTGGGGGCATTCGGCAGGGACCTGCCGGGCCGTCAGCGGACCGATCTCAAGGAACTGACGGCAGCCATTCTCACCGATACCGACATCGCCCGCCTGCGGCTCAGCAGCCTGGAGCCCTGGGAACTGGCGGACGGCTTCTTTGACCTGTGGCAGCGGTGGCCGGGGAGGCTGTGCCCCCATCTGCACCTGCCTCTGCAGGCCGGTACCGACGCCCAACTGCGCCGCATGGCCCGCCGTTGCACCGTTGCCAGCTTCCGCAAGCTGGCGGCTGACGCCCGCGCCGCCATCCCGAATCTGATCATCACCACAGATCTGATCGTCGGTTTTCCCGGCGAGTCGGATGCCGACCATGAAGAGGGCCTACGCTTCGTCGAAGAGATGCGCTTCGCCCACGCGCACATCTTCCCCTTCAGCGCCCGCGCCGGCACAGCCGCAGCCGAATTCGACGGGCAGGTAAAGAAAGCGGTCAAGCGGGAGCGTTCCCGGCGTATGCACCAGGTGGTAGCAGGCACGGGCCGGCTGGAACGAACGCGATACGTCGGCGCAACTCGACCCGTTCTGTGGGAGGGCGCCGGTCAACAGCTGACCGATCAGGCCGGCATCTTGCTCTGGAGCGGCCTGACGGACAACTACCTGCGCGTGACGGCCCAAGCGCCCGCGGGCACTGACCTCAGCAACCGTATCACCCCCGTCCGCCTGGAGGAACTCCACGGCGAAACCCTATACGGCGAACCACTGCTGCAATAGGCTTTTGTACCAGGCACAGACAGCAGCCGGCGGCGGCAGTCCTCCTTGCCGCGACAGTCTCACAGGAGCAACCGATGGCAACTGAACCGGCAGCAGGATCCAGTCAGGACTCGGCGCGCACACCGGGGCCGGGAGACCGCCGCGAGCAGATCGGCTGGTATTTCTATGACTGGGCGAATTCCGCATTCGCGACAACGGTTGGCGCCGTCTTTCTTGGCCCCTATGTGTCAAACCTGGCCGAGCAGGCAGCGGGGCCCGATGGGCTGATCCGCCTGTTCGGCATTCCCATGGACCCGTATTCATTCTTCTCCTACTGCATTACGATTTCGGTAGTCCTGCAGGTGTTGTTTCTGCCGATTCTTGGCGCGATCGCCGACTACTCCAGCCTGCGCAAAAGGCTGATGCAGGTTTTCGCCGTTGCCGGCTCGGTCGCCGCGATGTTCATGTTCTTCATTACGGACGAGACCTGGTGGCTTGGGGGTCTTCTTTTTATCGGCGCCAATCTTTGCTTTGGCGCGGCCATTGTCTTCTACAATGCCTTTCTGCCGGACATTGCCGAGCCGGAGGACCGCGACCGCGTCTCGTCGGTGGGCTGGGCGCTGGGTTATCTGGGGGGCGGCATTCTTCTGACGCTCAATCTTGCCTTCTACCTGATGCACGACACTCTCGGCATCGACACAGGTCTGGCAGTGCGCATTAATCTGTTTTCCGGAGGTCTGTGGTGGTTCGGCTGGTCGTTCGTCACCTGGAGGCTGCTGCGTTCTCGAGACACCGCCAAAGAGCTTCTTCCCGGCGAGACCTATCTGTCGACCGGTCTCAGACAGCTGTGGGAGACCTTCAAAGAGGCCTCAAAGTATCCTCATACGATCCGTTTCCTGATCGCCTACCTGCTCTATAACGACGGCATCCAGACCGTGTTCGCCGTATCTGCGGTCTTCGCCGCCGCCCCTCTCGTTCAGGGAGGACTTGAGATCGAGCAGAGCATGCTCACGATGGTTATTCTGATGATCCAGTTCGTTGCCTTTGGGGGCGCGCTCCTCTTCGGCAGGGCGGCGGTTCGCATCGGCGCCAAAAAGGCCCTGATTATCGGATTGATCGTCTGGACGGTGGTCGTGATCTACGCCTACCTGGGTCTGAAGGGGGAGAGCCGCATCCTGGAGTTCTGGATTCTGGGCGCGTTTATTGCCCTGGTTATGGGGGGCACGCAGGCGGTCAGCCGCGGCCTCTTTGCCAACATGATCCCGCAGGGCAAGGAGGCTGAATTCTTCTCGATCTACGAGGTCAGCGAACGCGGAACGTCCTGGCTCGGACCGCTGGCATTCGGCCTGGTCAACCAGATGACCGGCAGCCTGCGTCCGGCCATGGTTTCGATCATTCTCTTTTTTGTCGTCGGGCTTGTTCTGCTGCTGAGAGTGGACGTGCGACGGGCCATTACCGAATCCGGCAACAAGCCGCCGGCCGTTGTCTGAGCGGCGCCGTCAGCTGCCCGTTCTACAGGTCCCACTCATAGACATTGCCGGTCCTGGCATCGATGACAATGGTCTGGCCGTCGACCAGTTCATCCCATTCTCCGGTTGCCTGTAGAATTGCGGGGATCCCCAACTCCACCGCGGCGAGCGCCGCGATGCTGTCGGGCGCCGATTCCGCGGTGATCAACCCCCCGGCATGGTAGACCAGCTCCATACTGACCTGGTCCAACTCTTCCGCCACCAGAATGTCTTGCGTCGTCATCATCCGGCGCTGTATTTCCTGTGCCCGGTGATCCTGGCCCGGCCGCAATCGCACGACGCGGCCGCTCATGCGTCGATTGCCCACACCCTGCCCATGCATCAGCACTCTGGCGATGCGGCGAACGGTCATCAGATTGGTTTCTCCCGGCACACCGCCAACAACGCCGCCGGTCACGACCGTGACGTCTCCCTGCTGGACGAAGCCGGCGCGCAGGGCGATGCGCACCGCGTCTTCCAGCATTTCGTCAATCGTGTTCATGCGCTGGCCCATCAAAGGAAATACACCCCAATAGAGGGCCAGCTGCCGGTAAACGAGATGGCTGGGCGTCACCGCGATGATGGGAACGGACGGCCGGAAGCGGGCCAGTTTCTTGGCCGTCGCCCCCCTGGCCGTGGGCGCAATGATAGCCGCGGCCCCCACGTTCTGTGCCGTATCCACCGTGGCCTGGCTGACCGCTTCGGCTACTGAAGGCGCGTCGTCAGGGCGTGAATCCGTCCCCTGCCCGGAGCCGGCCGCCGACGTGCCGAAGAAGCCATCTACAGCCTGTTGAGAGGGACGGTAGTGGGGTTGCGTAACGGTTCGCACACGTTCGGCCTCCTGGGCGATATTCGCCATCGTCCGGACCGACTCAACGGGATAGATGCCGGCCGCGGTCTCGCCTGAGAGCATAATGGCGTCGCTGCCATCCAGCACAGCGTTCGCCACGTCACTGGCCTCGGCGCGGGTCGGTCGGGGGTTGCGAATCATCGATTCGAGCATCTGCGTCGCCGTGATCACAGGTTTGTCGGTGCCGATACAACGGGCGATGATCATTTTCTGGATCATGGGCACAGCTTCCGGGCTGGTCTCGATGCCCAGATCGCCGCGCGCGACCATCAGGCCGTCGGATGCCTGAATGATCTCCTCGATGTTCTCAACCGCTTCGGGCTTTTCTATTTTTGAGATGATCGGTGTTGCCCGGCCCAAGGGCGCGCGGCTCTGCACCACCTTTCTGAGCGCATGAATATCCGCGGCGGTGCGCACAAAACTCAGGGCTATCCAATCCGCCTGATGTTCCAGCGCAAAGTCGACGTCGACGCGATCTTTTTCAGTCATGGAGGGAACGGTCAGCCTGGTCTGGGGGAGGTTCATTCCCTTGCGATCTTCCAGGATGCCGCCAACGATCACCCGCGTTCGCACGGTCGTTTCAGTTGCGTCGAGGACCTCCAGTTCGAGCAGGCCGTCATCGAGTAGAATTCGCTCGTGCGCTTCTCCGGCGGCCTGCGCCCGGGCGTCGCGCCGGCCCCGCTCGATGCTGGACGGGACTTCCTTGTTCTGGATCGGCACGCGTCCAGGCTCGCCGATGATGTCTTCGGTTGTAAGAATCAGCTCTTCACCGGCTGTCAGCGGGACGCCCCCCGGCTGCATTTCCCCCACCCGCAGTTTCGGCCCTTGCAGGTCGACGAGAATTGCAACGGGCCGGTTGCGTTTCTGGGCAATCTCACGAATCGCGTGGATATTGCGGGCGTGAAAATCGTGGTCCCCGTGACTCATGTTGATGCGGGCCACGTTCATGCCGGCGTCGATCAGTTGTGCAAGAATATCGGGATCGGTACTGGACGGCCCAATTGTACAGACAATTTTGACCCGCAACATTCGCGAACTCCAGTTACTGATAGCTGATCCTGTCGCTCGTGCGCACGACCTGTATCCATGTACGGCCAGGCTTGAGTGTAATCGGCTGCTCGCCGGGACCAAGCCAGCGGGGCGGGCTCTGATCATTCGCCCGCCAGGTGCCCTCATATACCTTCCCATTTCGAAAGACGCGCAGATCTCCGAAGCCGTACAGATGAATCTTCACGCTGCGCGTTCCCAGGCTGTCTTCAACGATGTTCGTCAACTCGTGTTCGGCAAAGACGACGATCACGTTGTCGCTGCTGATCTGCCGGCCCGTGGCCTGGTCCACGTGCACGGCGCCGCTCTGGAATCGCAGGTAGCGACCGCTTGCCGGGTCGTAGCGCCATTCGACACCGTTATTCTCCGGGTAGGGAATACGAATCGTGTTGGCCTCAGAGGCCCAAAATTCCTTTGGCGTCTCGCTGAACGGGAAGCTCGCCCGCTCCAACGGCCGGGGGCTGTTTTTCTGACTCTCCAGCCAGGGACTGAAGATCTCCAGGCAGTAGGGCAGCAGCGGCGACACGTCGCAAGTCTTCGCCATGTCGATCATCCAGCGGCGCACTCTGTCGACGCTCGTGCGCAGACGCGTGCGATAGTTGCCGCCTACACTGAAGAAGTAGGTCACGCTTTCCGGGTCTTCCGAATCGGCGTCCAGATAAGGGAATCCGACCTCATTTTTGAGCAGATAACGGATGCCGTCGCTGCCGCCGGAGCAGGCCAGAATGCCGTCGAACATATAGGTGGTATGGATATTGGGCCAGCGGGCGCTGCGCACGGGTCCGATTTCCCTGGCCGGGATGCTCTGGTACAAGCTGGTGAGGCGGGTGAGGTGGAAGCCATCGACGATAAATTCGTATGTGACATCTGCCTCGTTCAGGCCGTAATGGCTCGAGCGGCTGGTAATGTCATTGTTAATACAAACCAGTACCGGTGTTTCCTGTAGCAACGAAGGGTCGGCCAGTGGCAGCCCGGTATAGCGCGCGACGCTTCCCGGCACGGGCGTTGCGGTTGCCTGTTCAGTTTCCGCGGCTGTATTGGTGTTTCCTTGGGCACTGGATGGAGGCGGGGTCGCCGTTTCAGCCTCCGGCTGAGCTCCGGCTGCTTCCGGGGTCTTGGTAGGCGTCGGGGTCGACGCCCCTGGCCCCGCGCAACCGGTAAGCGCCACCACGAGCAGCAGGATGAGCGCGCCGACGCGGGGGCGAACTCTTGCCGGCAAGAAGGCGAGGCAATGGAAAGCATCGCGCCTCCCTGCTGCCGCAATCTCGCAAAGATGAGGACCGCGGCGAATTTCCAGAGGGAAAAATGACCTGAGTTTCAAGGGCTTCCTTCTGTTCAAGATAGTGGGTATGGGAAGGATAATGGAATTCCGAAAGGCGATTGAACCAGTTGCGGACAGTATACTACACGCACACCGATCTACGATTATCAGTCAGCCGCGTTACAGCGCCCGTCAGAGCAGTGACGCGAGCAGAGATGCGGGCGAATGGGACTCCACGCCCGTAAAGTGCTTGATCTGCTGGCGGCAGGAGAATCCCGGGCTGACGAGTATCTCGTTCTCCTCCAGGTTACGGGCGGCCGGCAGCAGGCGGCGTTCGCCGATCAGTTTGGAGACGTCGTAGCGCTCGTAACCGAACAGCCCCGCCAGCCCGCAGCAGCCGCTGTCCAGCACCGATAGTTCACAATCCGGTATCGCGGCAAGAAGCTGCTGCAGGGGCTGCATCCCCACGAGGGCCTTCTGGTGGCAGTGCCCGTGAATCAAGACCCTGGAAGGGCCGGGCTTCGTCGGCTTCATGCGGGGTCCGGCCCACTCTTCAACAAGCTGGCAGGCTGCGGCCACCTTGCGCGCGTCCGTCTGTGCCGTCCCTTGCAGCAACCGGGGATGATCGTCCTGTACTGCCGAGTAGCAGCTTGGCTCGCAGAAAAGTACCGGCAGCCCGGCCTCTGCCAGCGGCAGGAGCGCGGAGGTCGTTGCGGATGCCTGTCGTGCGGCGCGGTCCAGAAAGCCCTTTGAAATCAGCGGCCGGCCGCAGCAGACATGGGGCGCGACTGTCACTTGGGCGCCGCAGCTCTCGAGGATGGTAACGGCGTCGGCGAGCTGGTCGGGCTCGTAGAAGTTGTTGAACGTGTCGGCAAAGAGGGCTACTTTCGTACGCGCCGGGCCGCCGGCAGGCTCTGCGTCACGCCAACTCCGGGTAAACGGCTGCCTGCTGAAGGCGGGCAAAGGGCGCCGCCGGTCCAGTCCAAACAGCATCTCGTTCAGCCGTCGAACGGGTCCGGCCGCAGCCAGCCAGTTGGAAAGCGGGGCCAGCCGGCTCCCCCAACGCGCAATCCGATCGGCCTGCGACAGCACCCGATCCTTAAACGGCGCCCCGCGGCGGGCGTGGTACCGGTGCAGGAACTCACTCTTGAGGCGGGCCATATCCACGCCGGTGGGGCACTCCCGTTTGCAGGCCTTGCATTCCAGGCACAGGTCCAGGACCGGCAGCAGCTCCTCGTCCCCGAAGCCGGTCGCCTCCAAGCCGCCTGAAAGCGCCAAGCGCAGCGCGTTTGCACGGCCGCGGGTGCTGTCGATTTCGTTGCGCGTTGCCATGTAGGACGGGCACATGGTGCCGGTGAGCGTTTTGCGGCATGCTCCCACACCGGTGCACTGTTCGGTTGCCCGCAACAGGCCGCCGAAATCGGAGAAATCGAACGCGGTTGCGTAGTCCGGCGCGTCGCCGGTTTCTTCCACGCGTTCGCGGTCTGCGTCGGGCGGACCCGTCCCCAGCGAGTGTTGCCCCGCTTCATCGAGGCGCCCAACCGGCAAGCCGTAGCGGAGGTTGGAGGTAAGAGCGGGCGCGTGAACGATTTTGCCCGGGTTGAGCATATTGGTCGGGTCAAAGGCAGTTTTCACCTCGCAGAAAGCGTTGTACAGGGCCGGGCCGAACATCTTCTCCTGGAAGGGCGCCCGAACCAGCCCGTCGCCGTGTTCGCCGGAAAGCGCGCCTCCGTACTCCAGCACGAGGTCAGCCACTTCGGTGGCGATGGCCTCAAAACGCTGCACGCCCTGCGCGCTCTTGAGGTTGATGACGGGCCGTATATGCAAGAGTCCGACAGAGGCGTGCGCATAGAAGCCGGCCTGCGTGTCATATTTCGCCAGAATTCTTTGAAAGTTCTCGATGTAGTCGTGAAGACGTTCGGGCGGCACCGCGGTATCTTCGACGAATGAAATCGCCTTGGCGTCGCCGGTCTGTGACATTGTCAGCCCCAGCGCGGCGCGGCGCAGCTCCCAGATACGCGCCTGCTCCTCCGGCTCGAGCGCATGGTAAAGATAGTTGCCCAGCCCCCGCGTCTCCAGATCTGTCTGCAGGTTCCCGATTTTCTTGCCCAGCTCCTCGTCAGACTGACCGAAGAACTCCACCAGAAGCACTGCGCCCGGGTCGCCCTTAATGAAGCCGCGCAGAGGCGCGAATTCGATACGGCCGGCAGTCTTGTCCAGCATGAAGCGGTCGAGCAGTTCGACGGCGGAGGGACCGTGTTCCAGGATCACCGGCGCGGCGCTCATCGCCTCCAGCAGGTCGTCGAACTGCACGCTGCAGAGGGCGCGTGGGGGCGGCAACGGCGCCAGCCGCATTTTGGCCGCCACCGTCAGTCCAAGCGTACCTTCGGAGCCCACCAGGATGCGGGCGAGATTGAACGGTCTCTTCGAGCGGGCCGTCTCGACTTGGGGAACAAACTCATCCAGATTGTAACCGCCGACTCTGCGCTGAATTCGGGGATACCGCCGCCGAATCTCGTCTGCCAGCTCGCTGCCGAGCCGCTGCACAGTGCGGCAGGCCGCGCCCTCCAGATCCTGCCGCTCCAGCCTGGCCGCGAGCGCCTCCGCCGACAGAGGCCCAAGGCTGGCGCTGCTGCCGTCGGAAAAGATTACGTCAAGCGAATCCACGTAATCGATCGTCTTGCCATAGATGATCGAGCGCGTGCCGGCGGAGTTGTTGGCGATCATTCCGCCTATGGTGGCCCGGTTGGAGGTGGACAGATCGAGAGGCAGCTGCAGCCCGCGGGGTTTCAGCAGAGCATTCAGCTCATCGAGCACGATCCCGGGTTCCACCGTGACGGTCGCGGCTTCGGTGTCCAGGTCGAGCACACGGTTCATGTAGCGTGAGAAGTCGAGCGACAGACCGGCGCCGACGGCCTGCCCGGCCTGGGAGGTCCCGCCCCCGCGCGCGGTGATGGAGACGCCGTGCCGCCGGCAGATCCGAACCACCTGCACGACGTCGTCGCGGCTCCGGGGCGTCACAACGCCCAAGGGGATGATCTGGTAGACGCTGGCGTCGGTCGCGTGCATCGCCCGGCTGGCGCCATCGAAGTGGACTTCGCCGGCAATCGCAGCGCGCAGTTCGCGAGCAAGTTCTTGAGCATCCACCCGGCTCGCGGTAGGGACATTCTGTAGCGGCATCGCAGGAGGGGGGCCTTACGGGGCCTTTGCCAGGAAAGCCAGCGCGTAGCCGACTCCCCCGCTCACGTGGGGCACGTCGCAGGCCGCCAGTCCCATTTCGACACCGCAAAGTGTACCGGCCAGCGTGAGCTCGTTCAGGTCGCCGAGATGGCCGATGCGAAAGACCTTACCTTTCAGCTGGCCAAGACCGGTGCCCAGAGACATGTCGAACCGTTCCAGGATGACCTGGCGCAGTACATCGGCGTTGTAGCCTGCCGGCATCGCCACCGCGGTGAGGGCCTGCGAACAGGCTTTGGGGTCCCGGCAGTAGACATCCAGGCCCCAACCGCGCACAGCTTGCCGGGTGGCTTCCGCCAGGCGGGCGTGACGGGCGAAGACGTGCGGCAGTCCTTCCTCAAGCAGCATCGACAGCGCTTCATCCAGGGCGTAGAACAGATTTGTAGCGGGCGTGTAGGGATAGAAACCGTCGCGGTTGAACTCCAGGATGTTTTCCCAGTTCCAATAGGACCTGGGCAGCTGCGCCGATTTTTCTGCCGCCAGGGCTTTTGGGCTGGGCGCGTTGAAGCCCAGACCGGGCGGTACCATCAGCCCCTTCTGCGAACCGGCGACCGTCACATCCACGCCCCACTCTTCGTGCCTGTAGTCCATCGCGCCCAGCGAGGAGACCACGTCCACAAGCAACAGTGCGTCGTGGCCGGTGCGATCAAGCGCATCCCGGGCGCCGGCTATGTCGTTAACGACGCCTGTGGACGTCTCATTGTGGACGAGGGCAAGCGCACGAATCTCCCGCCCGCGGTCCTCGGCGAGGCGGTTCTCAAGCGCGGCAAGATCGATAGGGCAGCTCCAGTCGCCCTGCAACTCCTCGACCGTCAGCCCGACCCCTCCGGCCACCTTCTGCCATCCAGACGCGAACTGGCCGTTCGAGCCAAACAGAACGCGGTCACCGGGAGAAAGCGTATTCACCAGGGCCGCCTCCCACGCTCCGTTACCGGATGAAGGATATACGACCACCGGTCCGCTTGTGCGGAAGACCTGTTGCAGTCGTTCCAGAATGCTGAACGTCAACCGCGCCCATTCGGGTCCCCGGTGGTCGATGGTGGGGCGGGAGAGTGCGCGCTGGACGCGCCCAGGGAGGTTTGTTGGGCCGGGAATCTGCAGAAAGTGGCGCCCGGCGCGGGATTGTGCCATGTCAGTTTTCCTTGTGAGCAGTGGCGTCAGGACAGTTCTTCCTGAAGCCGCCGCAGAACAGTTTCGGTCTCACCTTCTTGCAATGTATGGACGGCAATGTGCAGGCTGCCCGGATCGGAGCGGCAGAAGATCGCAGGTGTGCCGTTTTGGAGCGCCTCGGAGACCTCGGCGGCGGTCCGGCCTTTTTCCCCTTCGTTCCAGTTGACACTCAGGCGCATCCACGGGCCCTCTCCGTCCTCCTCCCACATATTGTCCGCGTTCACACCGGGGACGCCGGCCAGTCCGGCGGCGATCTGCGCTATGCGATCGGACTGGAGTTGCAGCCGCTGCTCGTGATCGGCGTCCAACCAGTGGCGGAGCGCAATCGTGGTTCCTATGACCTCCTGGCGGTCCACCTTATAGCCGCGGCCGATGCTGTTGTTGCCGGTCTCAAAGCCGGTAAAGCCGTTGAGCCGGGCCATGCCGACATATTCGCCGCTGCCGCAGAGGATGCCGGTCGAGTTGCCGGAACCGAGATACTTGCCGCCGAAGCAGACCAGGTCGGCCCCGCTGGTGGCGACGCGTCTCATGCGCTCCAATGGGTAGATCTCCGCCGCGGCGTCGACCAGGATGGGAAGGCCGGCCGCATGCGCAATATCGATCGCATCAGGCAGCGAAACCGTATCGGGGAAGCGCTCGCCGGCGGCGAAATAGAGTATGCCTGCCGTCTGAGGCCCGATTGCGTCGCGCAGCTGCTGCGGCGTGCAGCCGTCGTCGCCGCCCACCTCCACCAGCTTTCCTCCCGGCACGGTGACGCTGCGGTCGTAGCGGTAACGGGTCGCCTTCTGGATCAGGAACTCGTCTTTCATGCCGGTCGTATCGGGCAGCTGCTTGATGCGCTCCGCATCGTCGCCGGCCAGGATAGCGGCCGCGCCCTGCACAAGCGCAGCGTAGCACCCGGATGTAACCAGCCCGCCGCCAGTCCCCAGCATATCTGCGATGGCCTTGCCGGCGCCGTCAAACACGTCGTCCATCAGGGTGTAGGCGGTATTGGCAGAGTCCATGGCCTCGCGCACCTCCGGCGAGAGGACCGAACCGCCGAGGATCGTCATGTGGCCGCCGGCGTTGATAATCGGCCGGATACCGAGGGTCTCATAGATGTCAGAACTGGACATGGTTCAGCGCTCCTTGGTTCAATTGAAGAAATTTTTGTCTTCAGGGGCCAGATGCTTACTGGCAGCCGTCTTGTTAAACGTGACACCGAGACCAGGCCGATCCCAGACGGTGATGTAGCTGTTCTCGACGATTGGGTCAGGCAGGCCGTCGACAATATCATACCACCAATCCGGCCGCGCGACCGGATACTCGAAGGCGATGTAGTTTCGAGGCAACGTCGCGGCCACCTGCACCAGGGCGGCCAGTCCGATCAGTCCGTCCCCTGTGCCGTGGGGGGCCATGAGGATGCCGTGCAGGTCGGCGTATTCAGCCACCCACTTCAACTCGGCGATGCCGCCAATGTCAGCCGGGTCCGGCCCAACGATGTTGACGGCCTGCATTTCGAAGAGCGGTTTGAAGTGCTGGCGCAGGTAGATCTGTTCGCCCGTATGGATTGGCGTGGAGGTGCTGCGCGTCAGTTCGCGGTACAGCTCGGCCAGCACATAGGGCGTGTAGTCGCCCGTGATCGTGTCTTCCAGCCACATGACGTGAAGGCCCTCCACAGCCCTGGCCAACCGGATGGCGTCCGGTACGGTCCAGCCGGGCCCGCAGTCGAGGGCCAGGCCGACCCTGTCGCCGAGGACATCCTTCATGGCTTCGATACAGGCCACGACATGGTTCAGGCCCCTCTCCGTCAGCAGCCCGCGTTCGGTCTGGTGACTCACACCGAGGCGCTCGCCGTAGGAAAAGTCGTCCAGTTCGTCCGGCATGCCGCTGTGGTAGCCGATGCCCTGTTTGATGATGGCGAAGCCTTCGCGGGCCTCGGCCATCCGGGCCATATTTTCCGCGTAGTGCCCAGGTTCCTGGCCGGCCAAAGGGAAGCGCAGCGCGCCGTTGTAAACGAGCACCTTGTCGCGCACCTTTCCGCCAAGCAGCTTGTAGACCGGCAGATTGGCGGCCTTTCCCGCGATATCCCACAGCGCCATCTCGATTGCGCTGACCGCGCTGCCCCAGGGCTTGAAGCTGCCCAGGCGGCGAATGCGCAGCATCACGCGCTCCACGTCGGTCGGGTCCTGCCCGACAATGTAGTCGCGGTAGAAGAGCACGTGGGGCTTGAGATAGGGTTTGAAGTGCTCGGCCTGGCCATAGCCCTCGATGCCGGCATCGGTGGTAATGCGAACGACGGGACTGCCGCCGAGGATTGCGCACTTGAGGTCGGTGATCCGCATAGAGTTGCTCCGCAGACAGTTGAGTTGTGTGAGACTGAGCGCAAATCGCCCAGCTGGATCGCGACCTTGCCGCGGCCCCGATTGAGGTCGGCTCGACAAGGCAATCTGACTGCGGCACCGGCCGCCGGAACCGGCAGCAGGATGATGCGCAGACACTGCAAGATTGTACTTTGTTTTGTCGATGAAAGCCAGCATTCAGGCTGCGTGTGATGCGAGGAGAGAGGGGAGAGGACTTCGTAACATCTTTTTTGCCACGAAGGGTCACGAAGGATCACGAAGAACGGCTCTTTTTTCCGCGGAGGGACG
>VXMH01000057.1:0-5270 GCA_009841235.1 Caldilineaceae bacterium SB0661_bin_32
CAGCAGACGCCGCTGCCAAACGGCGGAGGCGGGAGCCAGCAGCAGACGCCGCTGCCGAACGGAGGGGGCGGGAGCCAGCAGCAGACGCCTGTCTCGCATCCCGACGCGCCCAGCACACCTTCTTCAGACTGCGTCGTGGCGCACGCCGCCACGCCGGCGCAGCTCTGCCCCGTTGCCGACGGCCTCCAGTACTACTTCATCGGCGCCGACGGCAGCACCAGCATCGGGCCCTTCATCAGCCCCTTCACCGACCTGGCCTCTCTCTACACGGCCGGCGACGTCCTGCTCTACGCCGGCATCAATCCTCTTACCAGCAAGTCGGTCCAGATCCATTACCTGACTTCCAGCTACACGATCCGGGTCAGCACCTACTATCCCGATACCCAGTACGACACCGACAAGCCGTACACCTTCACGGTCGACGGCAGCCACTCGGTCTCCCATATCGCCTGGTAAAGGGAGGGCCCGCGGCCGTGCCAGGCACGCGTTCAACCAGCTGCGCCAGGGGAATGTTCCCCTGGCGCAGTTCCCTTCCCACCGCAGTTTTCCCGCCTTTCCCCTGACGTTCCGCCGCCGTATACATATCGTAGCAAAACCGTCGCATTCGCGTCCGCCCGCGCAAAAGGGCGAGGAGAAAGGGGAGAGGCGTGAGGCGTGAGGAGAGAGTGGAGCCGTTTTTCCCATTTTGACACCGCCTTCGATCCCGATGTATAATGCAGTTTCCATGGCTCGACACCGGGTCAACCGGTCCGGCATCCGCCCGACCGCCTTCAGGCCGCAGATCTGCCCCCGCGTACGCCCAAAGAAAGGCCTTCGTCCGGCGGATATCGTCACACATTCAGCCTGCGCGCCATGATTGACGTTCTCTCCGCTCATGGTGTAAAGTAGGGCGGCGATGGAGTTGACGACGATGCGATTCGTAGTGTACAGTATCGGTGTACGCAGTTGGCGCCAATTGCCTTAATGATGTACAGTATCTGAATCAGGGAGTTGACGTCCATTCGGTTCATGGTGTAGAGTATCAAGAGCAATAAAACTGTTGAGGGATGGGCGTCCCGTGCGGTCGTTCTCAACACTTTGTCTTATTCTGGTTAGAAAAGGAGAGCTTAATGTTCCATAGGAAACGATTCAAGTTGGCAAGCGCGGTCATCCTGGCCCTGTTGTTGACAGTTGCCCTGGCTCCGGCGGCCGCGGCGCAGGACGTGGGGATTGGTCCGCCGCCAGCCGAGACCGGCGACGAAGTCGACACCGGCAACGGGGACGACAATACGCCGCGGCCGAATACCGGCAACGGGGACGACAATACGCCGCGGCCGAATACCGGCAACGGGGGCGGCAATGGCAACGGCAACGGCGGGACGCCCCTGCCGGGCAACGGGAACGGCGACGGCGACATGAACGGGGAGATGAACGGGGACATGATGATGGGGGCGCCCGTGAACTGGCCGCCGCCCAACGCGATCGTCCGCCATGCCGCCACGCCCATCCAGATCAGTTCGCTCGAAGGTGGGCTGCAGGTCTACTTCATCGGCGCGGACGGCGCGACCCACGGCCCGATGCTCGCGCATTTGAGCAAGCTGGCCGAAATGCATCCCGACGGCGATCCCGTAGAGCTCTTCAGCGGAACCAATCCGGGGACGGGCAAACCGGTCACGATTCAGTACCTGCCGGCCGCGATGATGCTTCACGTCAATACCTTCTACGCGGACAAACCGCCGCATGATTACAACAAAGCTTATATATTCACCGTAGACGCCGACCATTCAGTCAACCACGAACGATGGTAGGCCACCTTAAAACAGGAGAGTTGAAATGAAACAAAAGTCTGTTGGATTGACGCTCAGGGCAGCGATCGTCGCCCTGGCGCTCATCTTGGTGGCTGGGTCCCCAGCCTTGCCGCCATTTGACGGCGTGGCCTACGCACAGGACGCTGAAGTGTCCGACCTGGACGCGACCCTGGAGAATGATGGAACAGTATCACTCGAATGGGAAGAAGTCATTGGCGCCAGCTCCTACCGCTTGTGGCGGGCCGTAGGCGCGGTCACAAACGCGGATGACTGGGGTGACGACCCACATATGACGATCGCCGCGCCGACGACAAGTTACGTCGATAACGACATCACGACCGGCGAGACCTACAACTACATTCTCGAAATCTATGACGGCGACGACAACCGGTTGGGCTGGTCCGACGTCGAGAAAGTCACGCCCGGCACTACACAGGTAGAAAAACCGACCGCGAAGCCGTCGCTGACCCTGACGCCGGACGGGACGACCGCCATCACAGTCACCTGGACAGAGGTTGCCGGCGCGGACGCCTACTGGGTGCGCTACTGGACCTCCGGCGTCACGGGCGGCTGGCAGGACCTTGACACCGCGGCGACGGGCCGCACATATACCCACCGCAACCTCACGCCGGGCCGGGAGTACTTCTACATTGTGGCCGGCCGGAACGACGCCGGCGCAGGCCCCTTCTCAGGCTCGCCGGGCAACTACGACTCGCACACGCTTGAGGCCACGACCGCCGTGCCGGTGCTTGATTTCGAGCACGTGAGCCGCAATACGGTCAGCCTTGAATGGACTGCGACGACAGACGCCGTCAACTACGAGCTGGAGCAAGAAAGGGTGGTCACCGGCACCAACGCTGCAACCGTGGCCTTTACGCGCCTGCCTTCCGGCCTGCTGACGGGGCGCACCTACACCGACTCCACCGCGACCTTCGGCATAGACAGTCCAGCCGATGACGACGTAGTCACGTACAGATACCGCGTGCAGGCGATCAACAGCAACGGCGTCAGGGGCACCTGGTCCAATGTTGTGAGCGTGGTGATCCCGGCAGATGACGACCGGCTCTCTGCGCCCACCGTTCCTCAAGCAGCTGCGCAGGACCATGCGAACATCAACTTCTCATGGCTTGGCGTTGCCGGCGCCACCTACTACCACGTCCTGTGGAAGACCGCCGGCGGAGCCTATTCCTCTCCGATCAGGGTGGAGCCGCTCGCCGACGCGACCTCAAGGGTCACGTACAATCACACCGGCCTTAACCCGTCGACCGCTTACACCTACAAGGTGCGCGCCTGGAACATCAACGGGTTCAGCGACGACTCGGCTGAGGTGAGCGCCACGACCCGCGCAACGCCCAGCGCCAGCGGGCAGATGCCCAAGGTGACCGGCCTGCGGCTGACCGATGAGACCGACTCGGACGGCCGCAAGATCAAGCTGACCTGGAACGCGGTGTCAGAGGCAACCCACTATGACATCATCCGGTTTAACAAGGCCACCTCTACCGCGTGGGCGGCGCCCGCCGACGGGAACGACCTGACAACCGGTCGGATATCCAGCGAAGATGTCGGCTCGCCCCCGAGCTGGACGGACGCCGATGCAACCCTTGCAGCCGGGGCGACCTACTTCTACGCCGTCAGCGCAGTGGATAACAGAACTGACAGAACAGCCGACCCCGTAGTTGAGGACACCGATGCCGGGAATGACATCCTGGGCGAATTTTCCGCAACCGTGGAGATCACGCTCAAGGACAACCCGCCGGCCTTGCCCATCAACCTGACGGCAACGGCGACGGGCGAGAGGTCGATCTGGGTTTCGTGGACGCAGCCGGACGCCGCACCCGATGCGGATCCGGCCACCGGGACCGCCACCTCATGGACGCTCCAGTGGCGGCTCACAGGCGCGAACGCGGCCTGGAACCCGATGACCGTAAACGGCACGACCTACAACCACACCGGTCGTACGCCCAATACGCAGTATCACTACCGCGTGCAGGCGCACAACTCCGGCGGCATGAGCGGCTTTACGGGTGAGGCGAACACGACAACCTTGCCAAGCGTGCTGGGTCCGCCGTCAGGCCTGACAGCAGTAGACGCAACGACCGCCGACGGTCCGGCGATCAAGGTGTCCTGGAATGCGGTGACAGGCGCAACCAGCTACGAGATCCAGCGCTTTGGCGCCGGCCCCCAAAACAACATGTGGTCCGATCTGGCAGGCGCCGCCCCGCCCACCGACGGCACTCCCGCACCGTTTACCGTGGTATCATCGGGTACGATGGTCACTGATAACGGCTCCGGTACGGCCCTGACGGCCAATACGACCTACTTCTACCGCGTGCGCACAGTGACGGGAGACAACGTCAAGAGCAACTGGACGACGACGCCCGTCGAAGGAACCACCAAGCACGGAACGACGGCCGCGCCGTCGCTGTCAGCGGCGTCAACGGGCATGTCGATGATACGCCTCTCCTGGAGTGCGGTGGCCGATGCGGTCAGCTACGAGCTGGAGTTCCTGGAAGGCATGCATGAGGCAGGGACCTTCAACAACGACCTCATCACCCGGAGTGAGATGACGATATCCGGGAACGACAGCCATTACGTCCACATGAATCTCAAGGCTGGCACGAAGTACAGCTACCGCCTGCGCGCACTGCTGCCCCAGGGTGTCGAGTCAGCCTGGTCAACGGTGGTAAAGCAGTACACCAAGCCGGCCCGGCCTGCGAGCCTGAGTGCAAGGGCCACCATATCGACCACGATGGTCCTGACCTGGACCCCCGTCGCCTTCGTCGCCGCGGACGGTACCGCCGGCACCCTGACGGACGCTGCCAACTACCAGGTTGAGCGGCGCGAGTCCGGCAGCGGCGACTGGACACCTGCATCCGGTACAGTGGACTGCACCACGACGGCGGGTACGTGTACGCTTTCCGATGGTGGCGCGGTCGGCTCCGGCAGCGAGCTTGACGCGAACACGCATTACTTCTACCGTGTCCGAGCAACCGTTACCCGGGACACTACCGTGTACAGGAGCTACTGGGCCCAGACGAACCAGAGGACGCCGCAGTAGCTGACAGACTGACCTGAACCCTGGTTCTCCCAGGATTCAGATTGCAATGAGCAGCAAGAGATGCGTCCCGGCCCCGTGCCGGGGCGCATCTCCTCTCTCTAGCGAAGGTCCTCCCCGCAGCAATGGCGGGAACTGACAAGCTTGAACGCAATATATCTTGAAGAGGAGGATTTCATGTTCCGCCATAAACGATTCAGGCTGGCAACCGTCGCCATTCTGATGCTGCTGCTTGCAGTTGCCCTGGCGCCGGCCGCCTATGCCGCGCACGGAGATGAGCATCCGCCGCCCGCGGACCTGCCGGCTGACGCCGACGACGACCAGGACGATACGCCCCGGCCCGGCGGCGGCGGCACAGGCGGAGAGACGCCGCGGCCTGGCGGCGGCAGTGGCAACGGCAACGGCGGAGGGACGCCCCGGCCCGGCGG
>VXMH01000057.1:5370-9648 GCA_009841235.1 Caldilineaceae bacterium SB0661_bin_32
CGGCGGCAGTGGCAACGGCAACGGCGGAGGGACGCCCCGGCCCGGCGGTGGCGGCAACGGCAACGGCGGTAGTGGCGGCGGCAACGGCAACGGCGGTAGTGGCGGCGGCGGCGGCATGATGGCGCCCAGCTGGCCCCCGTCCAACATGATCGTCCGGCACGCCGCAACGCAGGTCCAGCTCGCGCCGGTCGGCGACGGCCTGCAGGCCTACTTCATCGGCCCGGGCGGCGTCGGACATCCGGGGCCCTATATCCCCTCCTTCGCCAGCCTGGCCACCACGTATCCCACCGGCGGCGCGGTGACGCTGTTCACCGGGACCAACCCGGGAACGGGGAAACCGATCACGATCTACTACCTGGCCTCCGAGAAGAAGGTCCGCGTCAGCACCTACTACCCCGACACGCAGTACGACGTCAACAAGCCGTACGTGTTCACGGTAGATTCCGGGCACAACGTGGTGCACGACCAGTGGTAGGGGGCAGGCCGGTTCTGGTTGGCTAGTCCCCCGTGTAGAGTAGGGAAACAAGAGGCGCCCCGGCGGAAGGCCGGGGCGCTTTGTTTTTCCGGGGTGTTGTTGGCCCCCTGATGCGGCGCCCTGACGGCAGACACAGCGTAGGGGCGCGCTCCCCGCGCCCCCAACATGGGAATCCCACCCGGTTTGCCTTAACTACGACGCGGGTCTAAAATTGCATCAACAGTTGGGCGAAGCGGGCAAGGCTATTCCCCCGCCTGAGCCAATGGCTTGTTAAGATTGAAAGCCACGAATAGAGATCGCCAGGGTGAACAAGAATGTCTGAAGTAAACGCATTTCTGAAGGAAGTTCACATAAGCAACTATCTCAGCTTGCGCGATGTTGAGCTGCCGCTTAAGCCTTTGACGGTCCTGGTAGGGCCCAATGCAAGTGGAAAGTCCAATGTCTTAAGCGCCTTGAGGCTACTCAACAGGATGATACGGGCCGAGGCGCTGCCTCCGGCGGACCTGATCCAAAGGTTGCTGTGGGCCGGTGAAGCTAACGACATCACTTTTCAATTGCAGGCCGAAGTGGGGGAGATTCCCGCCGAATATGAGCTTGACCTCAGGGCAGATTCGGAGAACCGCCTTGCCTGCGAAAGACTTCTCATCCAAGATATTGACGTTATATCTGTTCTGGATGGGCAGGGTTATGTAAAGGATGAAGACGGCCGGAACAAAACATCTTATAAGTCCAAGAAGCTCGCTCTGAAGTCCGCCGGCGATTATGGCGACAAACCGATTACGAGTCTCCTGACAGAGTTTGTCAGAGATTGGGCGTTCTATGACTTTCAGCCAAGAGTCATGCGAGGAAGGGTCACGAGCATAGATCAGCTCATCCTTGGTGAATCGATGGAAACGCGCGGTTCGCCTCAGCTTGACGATGATGGTTCAACCCTGACGGAACTGCTCTTGTACTGGTTTGAAACTGACAAAGAGCGATTTGAGACTGTCAGTCGATCTCTTGAAAAAAGTACCAACATCAGTATCGACCACCGTATAATCGACGAAGAGCCGCAGCTATGCCTTTCGGAAGGATACAAGAACCCAATCCCGCTGCAAGGCGCATCAGACGGCACGCTGCGTCTGGTAGCCTACTATACTTTGTTGAACCAACCGGAACGCCCGCCGCTGATCGCCATCGAAGAACCGGAAAGGAACTTGCATCCCGGCGCCTTGCACGACATTGCCGAACTGCTAGAGCGAATCGCCGGACAGTCCCAGGTGATTATCACAACCCACAGCTCCCAGCTATTGGACGCATTCAGTACCGACAACCCGTCCGATTCGCTCTGCATACTGCTCTTGCGCAACTGTCCGGGACAAGGTACCGAAGTAATCAACCTTGAGGATGTGCGTCGCGACCGGCAGGCCCTGGACGGCTGGATTGCCGATTTCGGTATTGGCAGCGGAATCTTCGAAAGTGGGCTTCTCCAGGAATATGTGGAGGAGCCTGCATGCCCAGCGTGAGAATCTGGACCCTGGAATCTGTTGTAATTGACAGGCAATCGCTTGGTCGTAACGCCTCTTTGCGAAGATTGGGGAACTACCTAGCTGAAGCTGTTTAGCCGGAATTCAACTTGGCACATCGACGCCCCTCTCTCTTCCAGGCCCAGGGCAATCGCATCCGATCTGGTTTGCCAACATTGCCGAAGGTAGCCAGAGAGTCCATGACGGGCAGGCACAAGGCCTGCCCCTACCGTAGTTTGAGGGGGAAGGTGCGGTGAGCATGGGGGCGCCAGGTCAGGGGCACGGCCCGGCCATGTGTTTCGGGCGGCTTCCCAGGAGATTGACGCGATAAGATGCGATTGCCCTGCATCCCCCCAAATCGAAATTGACACCTTCTCCCTCCATAGTGTACAGTTGTTATCGCCCTTCAACGTGTTTTGTGAAACATATGCGTTTCGCCTGTTTCAAAGAGGAGAGTTTAATGTCCCAACGGAACTGCTTCAGGTTGGCAGCCGTCACAATGACCGTCCTGCTGCTGACGATTGCCTCCGTCTCGGTAGCCGCCGCACACGCGTCTCCGGTGTTTTCAGGCGACCGTCCGCAGCGAGAGCTGCCGCCGATACCGACAGACGACGATGATGATGGGGGAGGAGCGACACCGCGGCCAGGAAGCGGGGGAAACACGAATACTGGAGGTGGAGGCGGAAGTACGAGTACGGGTGGGGGAGGCGGAAGTACGAATACAGGTGGGGGCGTTGCCCCGCCCGCGACGGAGAACGGCCTCATCAGGCCGGTGATCTACCCCTGGCCGCCTCCCAACGCCATCGTGCTCCATCCCGCCACGCCGGTCCAGCTCAGCCAGGCGGGCAGCGGCCTGCGCGTCTACTTCATCAACCGCGACGGCACCAGCGACATCGGGCCCTTCTTCGACAACTTCAGCATTCTCGCCAGCACCTACGCCGGCGACCCGGTCACCCTCTACGAAGGTTTCAATCCCGGCACGGGCAAGCCGGTCACCATCGACTACCTGCCGGCCGAAAACAAGCTCCGCGTCAGCACCTTCTACGCGGACCGGCCGCCGCACGACTTCAACAAACCGTATGTCTTCACCGTAGACCCGAACCATACCGTCACCCACGAGCAGTGGTGATCCCCTGCGGCCCGGCCCCCGCCCCGCCGCACGCCAAACCGACCGAAACCGGTCAGTATCTCTGAAACAGAACGCGCTCCAGTTTTGGCTGGAGCGCGTTTTGTTAGGGTCGGGGAGAACACCTTTTGCCAATACTGCCGAAGTTAGCCGGAAGGGCGAGGAGAGAGAGGGCAGGCACAAGGCCTGCCCCTACCGGAACTTTGAGGGGGAAGGCGGCGGCGGTGTGATATAATCCTTCACAGGATTGCAATGCCGGTCGGCCGTTGTTGGTTATGTCAGAGGAGGGAGCATGGTGACGATAAAGGCGCCGCGTGACGCGCCGCTGAACCGGACAACCACAGCCGAGGGGAATCGCTATGCGCCTGATCGCTATGCGCCCGATCATGGCCGCCGGGTCAGTAAAGAGGAGTACTGGGCCAGGTGGTACGAAAACCCTTACCCGGACATGGACGTCAGCTACGAATGGAACAACGGCAGACTGGAGGCCAAACCCTTGCCGAACGCACCCCAGCTCAGACAGTATGGCTGGTTCTACACTCTCTTGACCTGCTATATTCAGAGCCACCCCATTGCCGAGTTGATCAATCTGGAGACGGGCGTCAGCATGACGGTTGTGGATGTCAGGGAGCCGTCGGGGAAGTGGGACGTCGTGTACAAGCCGGACATCGGGGTGGTGCTGAACGACAATCCGGCGCCATGGGGCGCGGTAGAGCTGCGGGCCTTTGAGGGCGTATGCGACATGATAGTGGAGGAGGTGTCGGATTCGACGTTGGCGGAGGTGCGGCGGGACACGGAGGAGAAGAGGAGAGGCTACGCGTTGGCGGGCGTGAAGGAGTACTTCATTCTGGACCCTGCAGACCGTTACATGCGCTTCTACCGGCTGACGACCGCCCGGCGCTATGCGGAGATCCGGCCCGACGCGGGGGGCGTAATTCGTTCGCAGGTACTGCCCGGCTTGCAGTTTCGGCGCAGCGATCTGCTCAACTTGCCGGACCTGGAGGCGCTGGCGCTGGATGAGCTCTACGCGGGCTATGTCATAACCGGTTATCGTGACGCTGTGGACAGGGCCGAAGAGGCGGAGGAACGGGCTGCCGCGGCGACTGCCGCCCGGCGTCAGGCGGAGGAACGGGCTGCCGGGGAAGCTGCCGCCCGGCGTCAGGCGGAGGAAC
>VXMH01000074.1 GCA_009841235.1 Caldilineaceae bacterium SB0661_bin_32
ATTGCTGCCGGTCTTCCGCTCAGGGGGCGGAAAACCGGCGCATTCAAATCCATACCGAAACCACCGCCTCCGCCGCCGCCCCCACCACCGCCTAAGCCGCCTCCGCCGGAGAAACCGCCGCCGCCGCTCCAGCCGCCTCCGGCTGTGGAGGAGCTGCCGGGGCGGCTGGCCATGGTGGCGCCGGTGCTGGTGAGCAGCGCGCCGAGGCCGGCGCTCATGCCGGCCAAGCTGCTGCCCAGCCCGCGGCTGACATCGCCCAGGCCGCCGCCTGCCGGGGACCCGGAAGGCATTCCCGGTGTTTCGCCGCCGGCGCGGGCCCCGCCGCCAGCCGGTCGCAGCGGCTGGCCGACGGGACCGGGCCCGTAGTACCAGCGCCGGTATGGTCCGTACATGGTCGGGTCGGGGATGTACCAGCCGGGCGCGGGCGCGTCGACGGCCTCAAATTTGCGGATGTACTGGGAGTCCACGCCAAAGGCGATGGCATAGGGCAGCCAGCGGTCCCACAACTCCTTCTGCTCTTCGAGATCGCTGTAGCGGTCGATGTCGCGCAGATAGCTTTTGAATGCCTGCCAGCGCGCGGCCAGCTCGGCGCCGGCGTCGGTTTTGCGGGGCATGAAACGGGAGAGCAGCAGGAAGCCGAGAGCGGTTGCCGCAAGCCCGATGCCCGGCAAAACGGCCGCGCCGGTGAGACCGCTGAAGAGAGTCCACAGTCCCAGGCCGGCCAACCCTGCCAGGACAAGAAGACACACACCGAGGCAACCGTACTGGTTGCGCACCTTTTCCGGGCTGCGGTCAAAGAAGCCCTGTTCGGTCACTTCGTGATAGAGCGCTTTCTTGAGGGCCGGCAGCTCTTTGTAGAATCTGTTTTTCAATTCCGAAAGCCTGGCCACGCCGTTGACATCAAAGAGGCTGTCAAGTAGGAGCCGCTCAAAGGTGGAGACAGGAAGCTCCCGGTTTTCGTAGCGGTAGGTGAAGTCGCGCGCAACCATGAATTTGCCCGACTTTTCTTCAGTGATGCTGATGACCTTGCGCTGCGCCAAGTCGACAAGCGTGGCGATGATGTCCTGCATGTCGGCCTGCTCGTCAAGAAGCGTGCCGACGACGCCGGGCGCCAGATCGTCGGGCGGCTCGGGCAGGTAGTCGGCGACCATATCGACCGGTTTGTCGCGGCCGAGACGGTACCAGAGCAGGTAGAGCGCGGCCGGTCCGCCCAGGAGGAAGAAGAGCCCGAGGGCGCCGAACAGGAGGGTAAGAACCGGGCCCCAGCGGGCGCGGAAGCTCAGTTCCGCCTCGCGCGCGGCTGCTTCGGCATCGGCCCTTATCTGCCACGGCTGCGGTTCCCCGGCCACCACGCCGGGCGTGAACTCGACCCGTACTTCAAATGCTTGACCGGGGGCCAGGCTGCCGTCGATCACGTACGCGATCTCGCGCCCGCTTTCCAGGCGTGAAGCCGAGGCGACGCTCCGGGCGTCTTCCCAGGCTGCGCCATTATTCGTATACGCGGCCCATTCCTGAATCGCGGCCGGCGCCACGACATTCACCCGCCCGGCCTGCACGGGGAAGCTGCGGTCGCCGTAGATCGCCTGCCACCAGAGCTGGTCGCCGCCCTCATAGTAGCGCAGACCGCCGCGTACGGTGTAGGCAAGGGTATAGGTTTCGCTGCGGTTGAAGGTGGGCGGGAAATACCAGTAAACGACGTAACGGGGGCCCTTATCGGCAACGGTGAAGGTATATGGCTCTTTGCCGCTGTCCGCCAGACGATAGCGGTTGCCGCTGGCGTCCGTCAGGGTCCAACTGTCGATAGAACTGATATACCGTGTGGGGATCTCGCGAAAGCCGAAGGTGAACGTACCGCGCGTAAAGCGGATGGTCTGATGCTCGGTCACTTCAAACGCGCCGTCCCTGCGGATGATGATGTCGACGTCGAAGCGATCCCAGAGCAGCGACTTTTCCTGCGCGAAGGCGGGGTAAGCTTGCAGGATCAAGAGGACGCCGAGAAGAACGGCGGCGCGGGTCAGCAGCCGTGCAGAGAGGCGGGCTGAAATTGTCGTGATCGCCAGGCCGACGCTGCGGCCGCCAGCGCGCATGGTTGGCTCCCTATTGCTTGCGAGGATTCGCTGACTCAACCGGTACGAGAGCATTCAGGTTGCAACATCTATGACGTTCAACTTGCAGAGAGAAGGCGCATTCCGATTCTAACCGAAGCCGCCACCGCCGGAGAAACCTCCACCAAAGCTGCCGCCAGAGTATCCCCCGCCAGAATATTCCCCTCTGCTCCAGCCGTCACCGCCTGTGTAGGTGCTGCTGGGCCGACTGGTCATGTTAGCGCTGGTACTGGTCAGCATGGTGCCGAGGCCGACGCTCAAGCCCGACAGGCTGCTGCCCAGCCCACCGCTGACCGCGCTCAGGCTTCTGCCCATGCCACCGTCGAGCCCGCCGCGCCCCGGGGACCCGGAGGCCAAACCGGGCATTCCGCCGCCAACGAGCCCGCCGACGACAACCGACCCAGACGACCGGACGGGGGAGCCGGTCCCATAGTATGCGCTCCGGTATGTTTTGTAGAGTGTCGGGGCGGGGATATACCAGCCGGGCGCGGGTGCTTTAACCTTTTCAAATTTGCGGATGTACTGTTTATCCAGACCAAAGGCGATGGCATAGGGCAGCCAGCGATCCCACAGCTCTTTCTGCTCTTCGAGGTCGCTGTAGCGGTCGATATCGCGCAGATAGCGTTTGAACGCCTGCCAGTGTGCGGCCAGCTGGGAGCCGCGGCCGGTTTTGCGGGGCATGAAACGTGAGAGCAGCAGGAAGCCGAATGCGGTCGCTGCAAGGCCGATGCCGGGAAGCGCGGCGGCGCCGGTCAGACCGCCGAACATAGTATAAAGTCCCCTGCCAGCCAACCCTGCGAGCACGAACAGAATTATACCAAGGACAGCGTACTGCTTGCGCACTTTTTCCGGGCTGCGGGCAAAGAAGCCCTGTGCAACCACTTCGCTGTAGAGCGCGCGTTTGAGGGCCGGCACCTCCCTGTGAAACCTGTGTTTCAAGTCGGAAAGCCGGACATCACTCCTGCCATTAAAGAGGCTGTCCAGCAGATGTTGCTCAAAGGAGGAGACGGGCAGCTTCCGGTTTTCATAGCGGTAGATGAAGTCGCGCGCAGACCGGGATTTGCCTGTATTGTCTTCGGTGATGCTGACGACCTTGCGCTGCGCCAGGTCGACAAGCGTGGCGATGATATCCTGCATGTCGGCCTGCTCGTCAAGAAGCGTGCCGACGACGCCCGGGGCCAGGTCGCCGGGCGGTTCGGGCAGGTAGTCGGCGACCATATCGGCCGGTTTGTCGCGGCCGAGACGGTACCAGAGCAGGTAGAGTGCGGCCGGTCCGCCGAGGAGGAAGAGCAGGCCTAGAGCGCCGAGCAGGAGTGTAAGGATCGGGCCCCAGCGGGCGCGAAATCGCATTTCCGCTTCGCGCGCGGCTGCTTCGGCATCGGCCCTTGTCTGCCACGGCTGGGGTTCGCCGGCGACGACGCCGGGCGTAAACTCGACCCGTACTTCGAACGCCTGACCGGGCGCCAGGCTGCTGTCGATCACGTAGGCAATCTCGCGCCCGCTTTCCAAGAGTGAAGCCGAGGCGATCTCGCGGGCGTCTTGCCAGGCTCCTCCCCTGTACGTGTACGCGGCCCACTCATGAATTGCGGTCGGCGCCACGACATTCACCCGGCCCGCCTGCACGGGGAAGCTGCGGTCGCCGTAGATCGCCTGCCACCAGAGCTGGTCGCCGCCCTCGTAGTAGCGCAGGCCGCCGCGCACAGTATAGCCAAGGCTAAACGTCTCGCTCTGGTTGGCAGTGGGGGGGAAATACCAGTGGATGATGTAACGTGATGCCCTTTCGGTGACGGTAAATGTATATGGCTCTTTGCCGTAGCTCGCATAGCGATAGCTGTTGCCGCTGGCGTCCGTCAGGGTCCAGCCGTCAAGGGAGTTGAAATGCCTTTTGGGGATATCGCGATAACCGTAGGTGAAGGTACCGCGCGTAAAGCGGATGGTCTGATGCTCGGTTACATCGAAGGAGCTATCCTTGCGGATGATGATATCGACGTCGAAGCGTTCCCAGAGCAGCGACTTTCCCTGCGCGAAGGCGGGGTAGGCTTGCAGGACCAACAAGACGCCGAGAAGCAGTGCGGCGGCGGTCAGCAGCCGTGCAGACAGGCCGCGCGGTCTTCGGGAAGCGTGTGGACGCCTCCGTATGAATCGGGGCGGAATCTTCAAGAGCGGCATCATTGGCCCTTTCTGGCGCAACTGTGGGGCTGCTGGCAGCCTCTCCGGGGCACGTGATTCAGTGTATGCCCTCAGTGTCGCACAACGGCGCCTGACATGCCTGACATTCTACCAACTCTTTGGCTGACAATTCAACCGGGCCGGTTACACGACCTGGTTTTGGAGCTCCGTCTCGCCGCGCCAGAGCCGGTCCAGGTTTTCGAGCAGGATGTCGATCAGGTTTTCTTCGTACATGCAGGTTTCGCCGCCGGTGTGCGGGGTGATAAGGACGTTTTCGAGGTCCCAGAAGGGGGCGTCCTGCGGGAGAGGCTCTTCCCAGAAGTGATCGATGCCGGCGCCGGCGATAGCGCCGGACCGGAGGGCCGTCAGCATGGCCGGTTCGTCGACGCAGCCGCCGCGGGCGACATTGATCAGGTAGGCGCTTTCTTTCATCCGGGCGAAGGCTTCAGCGTCGATCACCTTTTCGGTCGCCGGTGTCAGCGGGCAGGCGAGGGCGACGAAATCGGCCTGGGGCAGGAGCGCGGGCAGCTCTTCCGGCAGGTGGACGGCATCGGCGGGACCAGCGGCGGTGGCCGGGTTGCGCTTTGTGGCGAGGACGCGCATGTCAAAGGCCCTGGCCAGTTTCGCCAGGCGCGAGCCGATCTTGCCCAGGCCGATGATTAGCAGGGTCTTGCCGCCCAGCTCATCTTCGCGCAGCGAGAGGTCGCCGATCATGCCGCGCCAGGCGCGGCTCTGCTGGCGGTCGCGGCCGGTGTGGATATGGCGGGTGAAGGCCAGGATCAGGGCCATGGCATGTTCGCTGACGGCATTGCTGTTGACGCCGCTGGCGGTGGCCAGGCGGATGCCGCGTTGCCGCAGCGCGTCGAGATCGAACTGGTCGACGCCGGCGCCGATCGACTGGATGAAGCGCAGGCGGGGCGCGGCGTCAAGGAGTTCGTTCTGCCAGAAACCGGAGACGAGCAGGACATCGGCTTCGGGCAGGCGGGCGGCCAGGTCCTCCGGGGTCCAGGCCTGGAAAAATTGGATGCGCTGCTGCCCGGCTGGGGCGCTGCCGGCCAGACCCGACTGACGACGGGCAAAGATCGTTTCCAGCTGATAGGCTACGTGGGCAAAGCAGATGGTCAGGTCTTCCGGCGCAGGGAAAGGTTGGGGCGTCATAGGGCTGCTCCGTTGCGGGTGCATGGTGTGCGAATTGTGGCGTGACGGTCAGGCACTGTATAGCACGGGAGCGCGCGATCGTGCAACGCGGAGGGATGTCCGTCCGCAATGGGGTCGCTTGACGCCTGGCGCGTTCGCAGATAGGGTATAGTTGCCTTAGACATACCCGAATTGGGGCGCGTCAGCGAAGGCATTCCTCAACCAATCAAACCGGAGGCCCAAAATGAGCCAGTTCGTCGCCGATTTCGAATCCTACTGGACGGATGAATTCGACGGCAAGCCGTACGGTACGGCCGGCCTGCTTGCCAATGCGGACGAGGCCGACATCGACGTGAGCGTCGTATTCCAGGGCGGTGTGCCGGACGACCCGCGTCCCGGCAACGCGGAGATGATGGAAGCGGTCGCGGGCGAGCCGCGCATTCTGCCCGGCTGTCTGGTCAACCCGACGATGGGGCCGGACGGGCTGGCGGACCTGGAAAGCTGTGTGCGGCGGGGGGCGCGCACGGTGAAGCTGATGGCGGCCGGCCACCGTTACCGCCTGGACAGTGCCGCGGTCGATCCGGTGATGGACCTGGCGCGCTCGCTCGGGATCACGGCCACGATCCACTCCGGCTCCCATCTGAGCGGCTGCGCGCCGGAGTACATCGCCCACATCGCCAGGAACCATCCCGAGGTGACGATCATCATGGACCACATGGGCTATCGCGAGTGGGTGAGGTCGGCGGTGCAGGCGGCGCAGGAGAACGCCAACATCTATCTGGGCACGACGCTGATTGCCGCGGCCGAACCGTACACGATTTCAGAGATTGTGCTGAGCGGGGCGTTGGGGGCAGACCGGATCGTCTTCGGCTCGAATGCGCCGGGCGGGATCGCTACGCATGGGGTCAACGGCATCCGGATGGCCGGTTTCTCACCGCGGGATGAGGCGCTGGTTCTGGGCGAGAACATGCGCGCCATCTACGATCTGTAAGGCAGTGGAATCGGAGAGAGAATAGGGTTGTTTTCTCTCTCCTCACTCCTCATTTACTCTCTTCTCTACAGACGGGGCAGAGTGATGCCGGACTGTCTCTGGTATTTGCCGTCGCGGTCGGCGTAGGAGACTTCCGGCGCTTCGCCTTCGAAAAAGAGGACCTGGGCGATGCCTTCACCGGCGTAGATGCGGGCCGGCAGGGGGGTGGTGTTGCTGATCTCGATGGTGACGTAGCCTTCCCACTCCGGCTCGAAGGGGGTGACGTTGACGATGATGCCGCAGCGGGCGTAGGTTGATTTGCCGACGCAGACGGCCAGCACGTTGCGCGGGATGCGGAAGTACTCGATGGTGCGGGCGAGGGCGAAGCTGTTGGGCGGGATGATGCAGACGTCGCCGTGGTAGGACTGCAGGGCCCGTTCGTCGACCGCTTTGGGATCGATGACGGTAAGCTCGCCGGTGGCAGGCGTGAAGATGCGGAAGTCTCTGGCCACGCGAATGTCGTAGCCGAAGCTGCTGAGGCCGTAGGAGATCATGCCGTCGCGTCTCTGGCGGTCCTCGAACGGCTCGATCATGCCGTACTCTTTGGCCTGCCGGCGGATCCAGTGGTCGGGTTTGATTGAAAGCATGTTCGGAACTTTGAGATGTGTGAATCAGCTGGCTTGCCATTCCCATCTGATGAACTGTATGAAGCGCAGTTACCGAAGGGGAAAAACAGACCAATTTCCGCAAACAGTATACCACGAAGGAAAGACATGGCGACCCTGTTGGCAGAAACCGGATCAGGATTCTCACAGTGGGCAGGACGAATAGGATATAATGTAGCCTCCATCTCAGCACAAGGCCGGTGTTGATAAGCGTCTGAATTTCGACTTGCAGTCACCCCGCTCAACGACTATGAACTTTCGACAAGCGCAATGACGCAACTACGCGATTATCAGGAAGACCTGCTATACGGTGTCCAGGTCGCACTCGCAGAAGAGCAGGCGCGGGTGATGATGCAACTCCCGACCGGCGGCGGCAAGACTATCATCGCAGGCGCGCTGCTGAAAGAGTGGCTCAAGGGCGGACGCAAAGCCGTCTGGCTGACCCATCGCAAAGAGCTGGTCACGCAGACTCGGGAGCAACTGGTCGACGCAGACGTCGCGTCGAAGGTCGATGCGCGCTGGACGCCCGGTCACGACGCGCCGGCCAGACGAAACGGCGTCGCCATCCTGATGGCCCAGACCGTAAGCCGCCGCACCG
Source organism: Caldilineaceae bacterium SB0661_bin_32 (assembly GCA_009841235.1). GTDB lineage: Bacteria > Chloroflexota > Anaerolineae > Caldilineales > Caldilineaceae > Bin5. The sequence goes on from VXMH01000074.1 coordinate 7,645, forward strand.
CAAGAATGGATGTGTGGAGCAAGTACGGAAGCGATGATCTCATGATCGTTGACGAGGCGCACCATGCAGCCGCGGACGGCTGGACGCGGGCTATGCGACAGTGGCCCGGACGCATATTGGGGATGACTGCCACACCCTGGCGTCTCTCCCATAAAGAGGGATTCGACCACCTGTTCAGCGCGCTGCTTTGCGGCTCCCAAATTGTGGACTTGCAGTCCGGCAATCATCTGTGCGATGTCCAGGTGCGAATACCGACGCCTCAGTGGATCGTTCGCGGCGGCGCGGTTGACATGACCGGGGAGTACTCGGACGCCGGCATAGAGGCCGCCAATCAGGACCGGCCCGACGTGATGACGGCAGGCGCGCTCAGGTTTTGGCAAGAACACGCCCAGGACCGTCAGACAATCGTGTACGCGGTCTCGGTCAATCACGCCAACAACTTGGTGAAGGTGTTCAGGAACGCCGGCGTGCCTGCCGCCGCTATGCTCGGCGATACCAAAGAAAAAGAGCGGGCCGCGCTGATCGCCGGATTCAAAAGAGGGATTCTCCAAGTTCTGGTCAACGTTGCCGTTGCCACCGAGGGTTTTGATCTGCCCGACGCTTCCTGTGTTGTCATCACCCGGCCTACTAAGAGTCTGACGCTCTACTTGCAGATGGTTGGCAGAGGCTTGCGCCCGAAAGAAGACAACGGGAACTGCCTGATTCTTGATCTGGCGGCCAACGCTGAACTCCACGGGCTGCCTGCAGACGAACGCGAATGGTCCCTGGAACCCCGTGAGGCGCAGGAGGCCGACGGCGACTCCCTGGTTGTCCGCTGTGATCAATGCGGAACCGTTTCACCCGCCGCCAGCCACACCTGCCGGAACTGTGGCGCGCCCTTCGGCAAAAACTGTAACCGCTGCGGCAAATGGCGTGCATGGACACGTTGGAGCCTGGAAAAGCAGTGCGGCGACGCGCACGAGTTGGTCTGCGATCTGTGTCACCGGGATACGCACATCGAAGCTCACCTGCCCATTGATGAACAACTGGAAACAGCATTGGCAGAATTGGAAGATGAGGAGGCAGAAGTGCCAATTCCTGGGCATATCAAGCCAGACGATGATCTGGACAACAGGATTCTTGGGCTACTCAAAGAAATGCTGGGGCAGGAGCGGCTGAAAGTTGTGGGCGCCGACGAAGAGCGCCGGCATGAACTGCGCAATGCCATTGAAGATCGCGAGACGCAGCTGGCCGATGAGTCTTTATTGGAGGATCTGTTTGAAGATCACATCGCCCACCTTCCGGTCAACCAGCGCCCCGAAAGCAACCCACAGAAATACCGCATGTTTCCTCAGTGGGAAGACAATCTCAGGTTGGAACTGGACGGTTGGAAGGACGAGCTTGCTCGATTGGAAAGCAAGCCCATCGACAGGCAGCTGATTTTCAATGGGGCAAGCGATAGAATAAGGAATCTGTTGCGACAAGCAGCGAAGGATATCAACCTTTTACCCGATACAGATGATGAAGCAACTCAAATGGCTTCTCAAAAGAGCTCACGAGGTAAACGATCAGGCAAAGGAAGTTCACGAACTCATGCTCATAATCGACCTTATGGTGCCAGCAAGAACACAGCGACTCACCCAGAGCAACTCAAGGAACTCGCGCTGAGACTTTACGACGCTGGAAACAACGCTAGGCAAGTTGCTGAAGAACTATTCGACAATGATTTCGGCACGAGGGACGGGCGTATGATTGGGGCACAGCAGATGGCCCAGATGCTCAAACGATGGACCACAGAGCCGAAACACGACAAACCAAGACGTACTAGGGAACCTCTGATCAACCCTACAGATGTTGGATTGAATTGATTGGCAAGGGAA
>VXMH01000093.1 GCA_009841235.1 Caldilineaceae bacterium SB0661_bin_32
CTGCCTGCCCTCCCGGCGCCCCCTCCATCCCCAGCGGATCCGCCAACCATTCACCCGCCATCTGATAGCCGCCGCAGATGCCGACCACCTGCGCGCCCCGTCCGTACGCCGCGAGGATGGCCCTGTCCAGTCCCCGCTCGCGCAGCCAGGCCAGGTCGGTGAGGGTCGCCTTGGTCCCGGGAAGAATAACCGCCGCCGGATTCCCAAGATCCTGCGCCCGCTCCACATAGCGCAGCCTTACGCCCGGCTCCAGATCAAGCGCGTCAAATTCGTCGAAATTGGCGATGCGGGGCAGATGGATGACCGCGACGTCAAGGTGTCCCTCCGCCAGCGGCGCCGGCGCAGACTGGCCCCGCTCCAGAGGCACAGCGTCCTCGTCGGCAATGCGCAGATCGGGCAGATAGGGGATCACGCCCAACGTGGGGACACCGAATGCCCTCTCCCGCAGCATTTCCAGCCCGTCGCCCAGCAGCGCGGGATCGCCCCGGAATCTGTTGACCAGGAATCCGCCGATCTGAAGCCTCTCTGCCGGCTCCAGCAGCAGCATTGTCCCCGCCAGCGCAGCAAACACGCCGCCGCGGTCGATGTCGCCAACCAGCAGACAGGAGGCCCCCGCGTGTCTCGCCATGCGCAGATTGACGATATCGCCCGCCTTCAGGTTGATCTCCGCCGGGCTGCCCGCGCCTTCCAGTACAACGACGTCGTAGCGGGACGAAAGACGGTCATAGGCCGCGGTCACTTCCCCCCACAGACGTTCCTTCGTCTCCAGCCAGTTGCCAGCTTCGATCCGCCCGTCGATCTTGCCGTTCAGAACAACCTGGCTTCTCCGGTTCCCCTCCGGCTTCAACAGCACTGGATTCATGTCCGTATGCGCGTAGATCCCGGCCGCCTCCGCCTGCACGATCTGCGCGCGGCCCATCTCGCCGCCCTCAGGCGTCACGCCCGCATTGTTGCTCATGTTCTGCGCCTTGAACGGCGCCACCCGAAAACCTTTGCGCGCGAAAATACGGCAGAACGCCGTCGCCAGCAGGCTCTTCCCCGCATTTGAATGTGTGCCGAGCATCATCAGCGCCCGCGCCATCTTCGCTCCCGCCTAATCCAGCTGCTGGAACCAGATCAACTCGTGCTCCGGCAGCAGATCCGGATGAAAGATCTTGATCAGGTCCGCCAGCACCAGGTCCGGGTTGGCGACCCCCGTCTCCCAGTAGTCGTTCCCGCCCCACTCGTTCAACTTGGCGTTGTTGCTGTAGACGGAACTCCGCTCAACCGCCGTCAGACTGGCGTAGCGCTCATCCGCGCCCAGAACGTCATTGGCGCTGTGCCAGTAGCTCGTATTGGGCAGCCAGACATCAGCCTCGCTGGCAACCTCGAACACATTCTCCATCGACAACGGTATCGACCCGGTCGACTCGTCGTCGCGCCACAGATAGTTGCCGCCCGCGTCAGCGATATACCGGGCAAAGTAACTGCCGCCTCCGGGCACCCTCCAGGACTCTCTGCGCGCGTACCCCACGAGGACGGTCGGCCTCTCTTCGACGCCAGCTGCCAACTCCGCCATTTCAGCGTAGCGTCCCGAAATGCCGTCAAAGACGCTGTTGGCGCGTTCCTCCTGATTGAAAAAGAGCGCCGAAACCTTCAGCCATTCGGTGCGCCCCAGCGGCGAAGTCTCCATGTAGCCGGCCGTCAACGCCACCGGCAGCCCTGCCTCAATCAGCTTGGGATGCGTATCATACTCGACGTTGCCGTAGGCAAAGGTGACGATCAGCTGCGGGTCTACGTCGATCAAGACCTCGGTGTTGACGCCTGCTCCCGTGCCGGCTTCTTGCAGGCTGCCCCCGTCGATCAGCTGTCGCACTTCCGGGGTATTGACATTGTCAAACCGGTCCACCGCCACCAATCGCTCCAATACTCCCAGCTCATTCAGATGGGGCAGGACGGTGGTTGTCAGAGCTGCAACAGTGCGCACCGGAACCTCTATCGCCGGGATCTCCCCAAAGCCTTCCGGTACCGGCGCGCCGCACTGCACCAGAAGATACTGGAAAGTCTCCTCCGCCCCCCGCCACGGGTTGTGCAGCGTCAGGACTTTGTAGTAATTGTGATACTCCACACTCCAGCCGCTCGCATAGTTTGGGCTCACCTTGTGCGGGAAATAGTCCACATCCGGGTCGTAGACCTCCATGCAACCCTCCGTCAAATTGGAATCAGGTTCAACCGAGCTCAAATCAACGCCTCCGTCCGCCACTCCAGACGCTCCCTCCTCCACCGGAATCGCCGCCGCACAGCTCGCCAGCAACGCAACAGCCAGTCCCAGGACCAACAAGCCAATCCTCTTCATCACACTTCCTTTCAGGCCAATAGCCTTTTCTGATTTACGTCCTATGATATTGCTCTCTCCGCACTTCATGCCTCTCTTGGGCGGGGCGCACCCTTCTCAACTCCTCCAAACCCAGTTCCCTCGCCGCCTCAAGCAGCGCCGCATCCACCATGTCCGGGTCCTGCCAAAGACCCCGCTCGATCGCCTCAAGCAACCGTTCCGCGATCGCCTGCCACGCCCACGGATTGCTCTCCGAAAAAAACTGCTGCATCGACTCGTCTCGCAAGAACGCATCCGTCACACGCGCGTACATCCAGTCGTCCAGCACCTGCGAAGTGGCGTCGTAGCCGAAGAGATAATCGACCGTCGCCGCAACCTCCAGCGCCCCCTTGTAGCCGTGCCGCTTCATGCTCTCCAGCCACTTGGGATTCACGACGCGGCTGCGAAAAACGCGCCGCGCCTCCTCCCGCAAATCGCGCGTCTGCACACGATCCGGGTTGCTGCTGTCCCCAAAGTAGCGGCTCGGATTCCGGCCTGTCAGCGCACGCACCGTCGCAATCATGCCGCCGTGAAACTGCAGATAGTCATCGCTGTCGAAGATGTCGTGTTCGCGGTTGTCCTGGTTCTTGGTCGCAATCTGGACCGTGCCCAGCGCCCGCGCGAACTCGGCCTCCGCGGGCACGCCCGCCTGCCGGCGCCCGTATGCATAGCCGCCCCAAAGCAGGTAGGCGCGCGCAAAGTCCTGGTCGCTTTGCCAGTTTTTGGCGTCAATCAGCGGCAGAATCCCCGCCCCGTAGCTGCCAGGCTTGCAGCCAAAGATGCGGTACCTGGCCTTTTCCTCGGCCGCCTCGCCCTCACCCGCCAACCTCATGGCAGATTCACTGGCCAGCGCATGTTTGCGGGGGAAGTTCATCTCCGGGTCCTCTTCCGCACTGATCGCCAACTGCACTGCGCCGTCGATCAGCGTGATCAAGTGCGGGAATGCGTCCCGGAAGAAGCCGCTGATCCGGCAAACTACGTCCACACGCGGCCGGCCCAGCTCCTCCAGCGGGATCAGCTCCACGCCTGTGACGCGGCGGTTCTCCTTCTGCCACACCGGTCTCGCCCCCAACAGCGCCAGCACCTGTGCGATGTCGTCCCCCGCCGTGCGCATCGCGCTGGTTCCCCACATGCTGATCCCCACACTCTCCGGGAACCTTCCTTTTTCCTGCTGGTACCGGCTGATCAGCGTTTCGGCCAGCCCCTGCCCTACCTGCCACGACGCCATTGTCGGCAGCGCCCGCGGGTCGACCGCAAAGAAGTTGCGCCCGGTCGGCAGCACGTGCGCCATGCCCCGCGTCGGCGACCCGCTTGGCCCCGGGGGGATGTAGCCGCCGTCAAGGGCGTGAATGATATTGGCGATCTCCGCCTCTCCACCTTCCAGCAGTCTGGGCACGATGGAGCCGGCTGCATAGCGGAGGACCTCCTTCAACTTTGCGAGCTCCGCCTCCCCGTCCGGCGGCGCCGTCCCCGCATCCGCGGCGCCCAGCGCGGCAAGGCGTCCTGCCGACTCCGCCGCAATGTCCGAGACCCGTTCCACCCGCCATCCCGATCCCGCCAGACCGGCCAGCGCTCTCTTGCATTCCTCCTCGATCCGCTCGACCAGGTCAGCATTCGTCTTGAATTCGGAGTCGAAGTCGCGCCTCCGGTCGCCCAATCTCTCCTGCAGCAGCAGCCAGTCCTCCCCTGCAATGCGGGCCGCCGCGTCTGGCAGGGAAGGAACGTCCGCGTTGGGCAGCTTGACGAGGTGATACATTGTTTCGACCAGCTGCTCACCTGCCGGCGCCGTCCCCAGAATGTGGAGCCCGTCCCGGATCTGGGCGCCCGTCAACTCGCACAGATAGCCCTCGACGTCCTCCAGCAGATGGGCCACCTGCGCCCCCTGCATTTCGCCCAGGGCCGTGGGGGTTCCGTCATCAAGATAGGACCCGTCCCAGTCGTGAGAGTGGTCGCCGTGGTCGGCTCTCAATATGTACTTCAGGTCATCATCCAGGCGGTCACGCTCAATAATCTCCCAGATCTGCCTCTGGAGAATCGGCAGTTTCGCCGGATCAAGCTGCTCGGCCGCGTAGTACTCGTCGGCAAGCTGGGCAAGCTCGGCCAGCGCCCCGTAGGCGCCGGCGCTCGTCATCGGCGGAGTCATATGGTCCACGATGGTCGCGTGCGCCCGCCGCTTGGCCTGGCTCCCTTCTCCCGGGTCATTGATGATGAAAGGGTAGACCAGCGGCAGGTCCTCCAGGACCAGGTCCGGAAAGCAGGCTTCGCTCAGTCCCACGCTCTTGCCCGGCAGCCATTCCAGGGTCCCGTGTTTGCCCATATGGACGACTGCGTCGGCCCGCCACACATGGCGCAGCCAGCGGTAGAGCGCCAGGTAGTTGTGCGGAGGCGGCAGATCCGGGCGGTGATAGATCTCGTCCGGGTCCATGTCGTAGCCCCGCGGCGGTTGCAGCGCCACAAACAGATTGCCCAATTCCAGCCCGGCAAGCGCAAATCCGCCGTCATGAACATAAGCGCTCCCCGGCGCTTCGCCCCACTGCTTCTCCATCTCCGCCCGGCTGGCTTCGGGGGCCTGTTCCAGCCAGCCCGCGTACTGCTCCGCCGGCAGCTTATACGCATTGGCCAGCTGCTCCTCCTTCAACCAGGTAAGGTCGTAGGAGCAGCGGCCAATCAGCTCAAAGAGCAGATCATCGCCCGATTCAGGCAGCGGTCCGACCCTGTACCCGGCCTGCTTCATGCGGTCGAACAGCTTCATCAACGATGCCGGCGCGTCCAACCCCACCGCATTGCCCACCCGCGCCGCCTTCGCCGAACTGTTTGTCAGGACAACTGCAATTCGTTTCTCTGAATTCGGCTTGTGGCGCAGTGTGATATGCTTCTCGACGATTCCCGCCAGGCGTCCGATACGCTCGCCGTCGGGAACGTAGCGCGTGCCGCCCTCCCCCAGCGCCTCCTTGAAGGAGACCGGCGTGCCCACGATGCGCCCGTCGAACTCCGGGATCGCCACGTTCATGGCCGTGTCCAGCGAACCCAGGCCGCGTCCGTTCCGTTCCCAGGCCGCCCGGTCGTTGCTGCAGTAGATCGCCTGATAGACCGGCAGATCGAGATCGCGGAAGACCTCGCCGCCGTCTCCCAGCGCGAAGCTCAGCGTGCTCACGATCGCGTCAACCGGGCCCTCCTCCGTCATCACGCCCAACGCCAGCGGCCGGCCCGCTTCGTCGCACTCCTTCAGCGACTGCGTGTAGACGGCCCGCACGTCCATGCCCCGGCCCTGGAACTCGGCGGCCAGCGCGTCTACAAACTCGGTATTGCCGCTCAGCAGGTGGGCCCGATAGAAGAGAATTCCTACGGTCGATCTTCCTGCCGATTCCGCTGCGAGCGCCAGTTCGGGCAGCGCCCGCACTGCCTGCCCACAGGCGCGGCAGCCCCCTTCTGCCGTCGATTCCCAGCCCTCCGTGCTTGGCTGATAGATGCCGTTCAGCGGCAGCTCCTCCGGCTGGTCAAATCCCCAGCCGCTGATCAGCAGATGATCGCTGAGGCACTTCAGCCCGTTGGCCAGATTCTGCGGTCCCCCGCACTGGAAGTAGGCGCTGATGGCCTGCGCCAGCGGCACACCCACGTTGGAACGGGCCATCAGGTCGTAATCAAAGGCTTCGACCGCCGGCAGACAGATCAGAAAACCGTCCGTGCGCTCCGCCCATTCCCGGAGAATCCCAAGGCCGTGTTCAAAGGCCCTGCCCGAGTGCAGCCGCGCCAGCACGACCTGCGCGCCCGGCAGCAGGCGCTGAAGCAAAGCGTCCACGGCCGCGTCATCGGCCAGCCGCCCCACGTGTGCCGCCTCCAGGCTGGCAAAGCCCCCCGGAAGCAGCTCACGCGCCCGCTCCAGCGCAAGCAGATCGGTATCGGACTGGCTGAGGAAGAGGACACCTTCGCCGCTTGTCTCCGCCGCTGGACAGGCAATCTCCGCCCCCGGACCCGGCGCCCCGTCCCAGCCGAAACCGTTGAACAGATGGGGCTGCAGGACCGGTGGCGGCGGTGTTTCGATGTTCTCCAGCAAGCGCTCGATATAGTCAAAGACCGCCACTACTATGGCTGTGTCGTTTACCGAGTGAAACCAGAACGGGCACCCGTCCAACACCAGCATCACAACGTTCGCCAGCACACAAGGGCCGAGGCACCCGCCCTGATTCAGGTGCACACGATTGCGCAGCCTCCGCCGGACCCACTCGGCGTGATAGAGGTCCTCGTTTACCTCTGCGAAGCCCCGCTCCGTCCGCCCGCAACAGCAGCCGGTCGCGCACACAAACAGCATGCCGCGCAGCAGGCCGGAGTTGACCATCCGCCCGTCCAGCCGCTCAACCATATTCCGCCTGCGAATTTCAGCCATTCCCGGACCCTTTCCGATCTCCCCCTACGCTTTCATTCCGCATCCAGCGACCACTGCCTCTGCAACCACTGCCGTTCTAGAACTCGATTCCCGGCTGCGCCCGTATCCCCTGGTCTTCAAAAGGATGCTTGACCGGCCGCATCTCCGTCACCAGGTCTGCAAAATCGATCAGATTGCGGGGCGCGTAGCGTCCTGTGATCACCAGATGCATCATTGGCGGCTTGTTCGCTTCAAGCCAGGCCAGCACCTCGTTTCCATCCAGCCAGCCGTAGTGCAGCAGATAGGTAAACTCATCCAGGATCAGAACGTCGTAGCCGCCGTTCAAGATCCGTTCCTGGCAAACGGTCCAGGTGTGTCGCGCCCTCGTTTCGGTTTCGTCCAGGTCGCCGCTCGTCCAAGTCCAGCCGTCTCCGCTGCTGATCCAGTCGATCTCGCCCATCCGCTCCGCCGCCCGGATCTCGCCAAACCGCGCATTCTCGTGCTTCAGAAACTGGACTACTCCGACCTTCATCCGCCTTCCCCACGCCCGCGTCAGAATGCCCAGCGCCGCCGTCGTCTTGCCTTTTCCCTCACCCGTGTTGACGATGACAAGCCCCTTCTTCTTACGTCTGCGCCGCGCCGCCAACCGCCGCGACTGCGCCTCCGCCCCTGCATCGTCCTCAGATTCAATCTGAGGTTCAGCAGCCTTCTCCAGAGGCACCCACGGCGCCGGCGCCAGCGCTTCATCCCCCCGCACATCGGGCGCGTAGGCAGGCTCCATGTCCTCCGGAAAATGGCGGTGAAAGATCAACTCCTCAACCGGCTTTCCCCCGATCAGATGCTCCCGATAGATGCGCTCCAGACCCGCCTTGTCAACGCCGTGGTACCAGGTCCCATCCGGGTAGACGACCACAATCGGGCCGCCCTGGCACACGCCGAGGCAGTCGGCCAGCGTGCACTTGATTCGATGCGGGTTGCGCAGCTTGTTCAGCCCCTGCTGCCGGTTCCTCTCCAATACCAGGCGGTGAAGCCGCTCGGCCTGCTCGGCCGGCGCGCAGTCTCCGTGATTGCAGATAAACAGCTGCCGCCCGTAAGGTCTCATGTTGGGAACGCTTTTCTCAATCACTCTCTGCCTCCTCGGCCTGCCTGTTGCCGCAACGCGGCCCTTCTTGAAAACTCCACTTTTGGGAAGAATAGTGCCGCCGCGACGCCGACCGCTATTCCCAGAAAGATACTGACCGAAAGAAGCCGGCTCGCGCGCCCAATGTCAGCCGCCTGCGGCTTCGCGAGCCCTTCCCCAAGCCGGTAGTGCCCGACCTTCTCCAACACCACCTCCAGCCCTCCCGCCGCCGCGCTCATCGGCTGGCCCGCATTGGGGCTGGCCGTCTTCCCCCCGTCCCGGCGCCAGATCCGCCATGCGGTTCCTCCGTTTCCCCCGCCAAGCGCCGCCCCCGCAACGATGAGCAGGGCAGTCAGCCGCGCAGGCGCCAGGTTGACGGCGTCGTCCGCCCGCGCCGCGCTCTTCCCCAGCCACTCATGTTCCTCATCGCGATAGCCCAGCAACGCATCGGCCGTATTCAGAAAGCGGTAAACCAGCGCGGCCGGCAGACCCCCAATTCCATACCAGAACAGCGGGGCAATTACGCTGTCCGAACTGTTCTCCGCCAGCGATTCGATCGTCGCCGCGGCCACCAAGCTCCGGTCCAGCCGCGAAACGTCCCGGCTCACCAGATGCCAGCCCAGCTGCCGCCTGGCCTCGCCCAGATCGCCGCGTTCCAGAGGGCGCGCCACGGCATCGCCGGCCCGCATCAGACTCCGCCAGGCGATCAGCTGCGACAGCAGCGCGCCCTCAGCCAGCCAACCCCACCGCCAGCGCGCCAGATGACGCGTCAGCCGCCGCCCCGCCAGCCAGAGCGCTAACGCGCTGACGCCGATTGCCGCCGCCCCGTACAACAGGTCCGCCAGCGGCCCCCGCTGCGGCGCCATTTTCCTCAACAACCCAATCCAACTCCCCATCCACGCCACCGGATGGAAACGCGACGGCGGATCGCCCAGCATTGCGTCGGCCAGCACGGCCGACAGCACGGCCAGTGCCCTGCGCCGTCTGCGGTATTCAGGACAGAACAGTCCCCGACCGTTCACTTTGCACCCTCTGGCAAAAACAGAAGGCGATCCCCTCTGAAGGTGGATCGCCCGGAAAAGAAAATCCGCCAAATGGCGGACGGCGTACAAGCTGACTTTGCCGCTCATCCCCCTCAATCCACGAAGGTGGTCTTCGAATTGACCTGCCAGCACAGTGCAGGTCGACTCGACTGAGCATCCGAAGAGGCGGGTTATCGGGCTTGGTGAATGCTGCTTCACCCTACCGTTGCGGGACAGCGCCGGACTTGTTCATTTGAACTTCACCGGACTTCCCCCATTGTGCGCCGCGCATCCGGGCGGAAGGCGCACCCATTCGGAAACCGATTAGATTGTCGAGGCAAGTATATGTCGATCGGCACGGCCCTGTCAACTGGGTCGGTCCGGCACAAAGGCGAGGAGAGAGCGGAGAGGAGTGAGTTTGAGAGGGGTGCGAGGGCAGGCACAAGGCCTGCCCCTACCGGAGTTTGCGGAGGTGGGTGGAGTGTGCGGCGCGTGAGGGGGGAGTGAGGGCAGGCACAAAGGCGAGGAG
>VXMH01000098.1 GCA_009841235.1 Caldilineaceae bacterium SB0661_bin_32
CCGCGGACCCAAAAAAGGTGTTCTTCGTGACCCTTCGTGACCCTTCGTGGACAAAAAAGGTGTTACTCACTCCTCTCTTCTCTCCACTCTCTCCTCGCAGTTCGCGCGTAGAACATGCTTGACCCTCCATCCCGGATTGTATACACTTCCGTAGAAACTCAGCCTACCAATACTGTCTTCGCCGGACAGACCCGCACGGATTGACTTCGTCAGACGTCCATCATCGGAGAACAAAGAGGAGTCAGACACCCATGCAAACCACAACCGTCGCAGACGGGACGAAAGTCACGATGTCCGGCCACGAGCTTGTCTTCGGCCGGAACATCTTTACACCGCGTGACGCGAACGACATCGCAGACGACATGGCTGCACTACACGCCAGAATCGAGGAGGACGGCTACCTCCTGATTCGCGACTTCTATGATCGAGACGCAATCATGGCCGCCCGCTCGGACATACTTTCCTACCTGTCTGCACAAGGTTTACTGGATCCCGACGCCCCACCGCAAGAAGGTGTAATTGGTCCGGAAAACGAAGGTGCGGTATTGCGCAACGAGGTTGTCGTCAACATGCACGCCTACCTGCGCATCGTCAACTCCGAGCGCATTATGGCCTTCTTCGAGAACTTTCTTGGCGGCCCAACGCTAACCCTGGATCACAAATGGCCGCGCGCCGTCAGACGCGGCCACAGCACCGGCGCCCACTACGACGTCGTCTTCATGGGCGCCGGCACCAAGAAACTCTACACCGTCTGGACGCCCCTGGACGACCTGTCGCTCGAGATGGGCCCCCTCGCCTTCTGTCTGGGCTCCAACAAGCTCGACCTCCTGCGCCGCACCTACGGCGAGGCCGACGCCCACAACGACGTGACCGACGGCCACCTCAGCCGCAACCCCCTGGAGCTGATCGATATACTCGGCGTCAAGTGGTCGTCCACTCCCTTTCGCGCCGGCGACGTCATGATCTTCGGCATGTACTTCCTGCACGGCTCCCTCGACAACGTCTCCAACCGCTATCGCCTCAGCACCGACAACCGCTACCAGCTCGCCTCCGAACCCGTCGACGAACGCCACATGGGCCCCCACCCCGACCAGATCCCCAAGGCAGAAAACCGCAAGACCATGGCCGAAATGCGCGAAAAATGGGGTATTTGAACCCGAAGTCATAGGCTATACCTACGCCTCTCATAAGGATTCCATACTGCCATGACAGTTCCCGAGCCCAAGAGCCCCACCGAGCAACTCGACATTCAGCAGAAGACCGATGCCATCCTAAGCGGCAGCCGGCCCGTAGACAAGGACTACCCCTACATTCCACCCGACTACAAGGTCCACTTCCCCCACGTCGGCACCGACAGACAGCTGTTTCTGGACAACTTCATTCTCGATCATCTCGACGGCGTCAAGAGAGAGTTGTGCGCCCCGCAGAAGGCCCCCGAGCCTCTCCTCTCCTTTACCGACCTTCCATGGGAGCAAGTGCAGTTCAACCCCGGCACCGCCGGCGTCGTTCACGATCCCGACGACGGCCTGTTCAAAATGTGGTACTGGCAGGGCCTGGCCAACGAGCCCTTCAACACCGGGCAGGTAATGTGCTACGCTGAGTCAAAGGACGCCCTCCACTGGGAGAAACCGCTCCGCGATGACTGCCTCCCCTTCCAGGAGCATACCGCCACCAACATCGTCCACCCCGACATCTCCCAGTCCGGCCTCGCCCTGAACCACGACCGCAGCGACAGCGAGCGCAAATACCTTCTCGTAAACTGGCCCCCCGAAACAGCAGCCCGGCGGCCGCCCGGCAGCCCCCGCCTCTCCAGCGTCGACGCCTCCCCCGACGGCATCCACTGGCACAACATCAGCGAAGAGTCCCCCCTTCCCCACCACCATGAGCAGAAGATCATCTGGGACGAAAGCATCCAGCGCTACATAGGCTACAGCCAGTACTCCCACCACCAGAACTTCCTCTACCGCAAACGCCAGATCGGCCGCCAGGAAAGCCCAGACTTCATCAACTGGTCACCTAAAGATGTAGTCCTCTCCGCGGACTGGGACGCCAACCTGCCCCCCGACCTGGAGATGCACGACATGTCGGTGCGCAAAATCGGGGAACTCTACATTGGCATCACCAGCGAATTCATGGCCGAACCCTTCTGGCAGGAGCGCGACGGCCACAACTGGCGCGACCAGGCCTTCTCCCGCCTCGGCCTCTACACCAGCCGCGACGGCAAGCGCTGGCAGCGCGTCGGCGGACCCGGCCCCTGGGTCGACACCGGCTCGCCCGGCGACCAGGACTACGGCTTCATCTGCTTCACCCCCGCCGGCGAGTTGGTCCACAACGGCAAGATGGTGATCCCCTACAGCGGCAATCCCCAGAAGCAGAGCTGGCACACTCAGGAACCTCCCAGTCCCCTTTATCCACAAGAGAAATACAGGCTTCAACACGACGCCTGGCACGCCCGCCAGGCGCTGCAGGGCGACTCCCGTCTCAAGCGCGCCGTGGCCGGCCTCATCCTGCGCGAGGACGGCTGGGCAAAACTGCTCCCCGAATATGAGACCGGCCAGGTCTACACCAAACAGTTCGTCTTCGAAGGCGACGCCCTGCGCGTCAACGCCGACTGCAGCTACGGTTACGTGCAGGTCGAACTCCTCGACCCCACATTCACGCCCTACGCGGGTTTCTCAACCGAGCTCTGCGACCCGCTCACCGGCCCGCCCGAAAAGATCTGGCACACCGTCAGCTGGCAAGGCAGTAGCGACCTGCGCGCCCTTTGGAACAAGCCCGTACGCATCCGCTTTACCCTCCGTGAAGCCAGTATCTACGCTTTCCAGTTTTTCCAATCCATGTCAGAATGACGGCAGACAGGCACTCATGCCCAAAATAAACCGAAAGGAGCCAAACATGGGATCACATCTGAAGGTCCACAACCCGATGGGCTACCCGCCCCAGATCGATCAGAAGCATCTGGCCCCGCGCGTCAGCGACCTGGCCGGCAAGACCGTCTATCTCGTCGACTGCCGCTTCGACGACGGTGACATCCTCGTCGAGCAGATGGCCAACTGGTTCCGCGACAACCGGCCCGACATCAACATTGAGGTCCGCCGCAAATCGGGCGTCTATACGGAACGGGACGAGAACCTGTACGAGGAGATTCAGCAGAAAGGAGCGGGGGCCGTCATGGCCGTCGGCCATTGAAGTACCTGCGCGCCGGCGGTCGCCGACCAATGCATTATTCTGGAAACCGAGTACAACGTTCCCACAGCCTCCATCCAGACCGGGATATTCCTGGACCTGGTGAAGGCCTCCACGCTTCAGCAGGGGATTCCCTATCTGCGCCACGCCTTTGTGCCGCAGCCGGTCATGGGCCGCTCGCCGGCCCAGTTGAGAGCTTACGTCGATGGACCTGACGACATAACCGGCCGTCCCTTCATGAGCGAAGTCATCGCCGCGCTCACCCGGCCAAAGTCGGAGGAGGAGAGCCGTAAACACAATTTCGACCGCTCCACCCCCCGCTTCGTCGAGCCGGACACGGAAGAAAACCTGCACCAGCTCTTCGTCGATAACCTTTGGACCGACATGCTGCCGTTCATTCTCCCTACAGAGGAGCGAGTCGCCGCCATGTTGGAGGGCACCAGCCGCAGCCCGGACACCGTGGTCGGCCATATGCGCCCCACGGCCACCCGCGAAGCCTGGGAGTACACCGTCGAAAAGGTCGCCGTAAACGCAGTCATGGCCGGGGCCAGGCCGGAGTATTTCCCCGTCATCCTGGCGCTGGCTTCAACAGGCGCCTCCGCGCGGGCCAGTACCACCAGCTCTGCCGCGGCCATGGCCGTCGTCAACGGCCCCGTCCGCCATGAGATCGACATGAACTGGGGTACAGGCGCGATGGGGCCCTACAATCACGCCAATGCCACAATCGGCCGCGCCTTCGGTCTGCTTTCGCAAAACCTCCAGGGCGGTTCCGTCCCATCAGAAACCTACTTGGGCTCCCAGGGCAACAACTACGCCTACAACAGCGTAACCTTCGCCGAAAACGAAGAGCGCAGCCCCTGGGTCCCCTTCCACGTCCAGCACGGATTCGACGCCGACCAGAGCGCGGTCAGTGTTTTCGGCGGCTGCCGCTCGACGGCCTTCAACCTCGGCCTGCGCGCCAAGCACTGGCAGGACCACGTCCGCAACATGCTGCGCGGCCTCAACCCGCATAACCCGCCCACCTTCGTGCTCGATCCCATCACCGCGCAGCAGTTCATCGACCGCGGCGGCTTCGACACCAAGGAGAAACTGATCCAGTGGGTATATGAAAACGCCACCATGCCCGCCGGCGTCTACTGGGACTACCAGCTGATCGAAAACTACGTCTACCCGCACGCGCTCAACGGCGTCGAGCCCTACGCCGCCAAGCTTAAGGCCGGCAGCGACGAACAGATTCCGATCTACAAGGAAGACGAAATTCACGTCGTAGTCGTCGGTGGTGAGACCAATGGCTACTGGCGCATCATGGGCTGCAACTACGCCGGCACAGCTTCAGTCGATGACTGGCGCTAGGTGAATACACGCGCCAGGTGAATACACGCGCCGGATTACTGATGCCCAATTCTTTCCTTACCAAAAAGAGGCATCACCCGGCGCATTGCAAGGTCAACCAAAAAAGTAATGGCAGGACAAGTGGAATAGTCCCTCTTTCCACCTGTCCTGCCCTATGGTCTCTAAACTGTCCCGACTCTGAACGCCCTGCCAGATCCCTAAGCAGGGCGAAAAACCGGTCGCCGCGAAGCTGCCCCGAAAGGAAGAGGCAACATGGAAGAGATCACGCAACTTCGACTGGAGGGCTACTGCCTCCTGAAAGGCGTCATTCCACAAGACATGGTTGGCCGGGTCCGCCTGGACATCGACCACTCCATGCAGGCCGGCCTGGAAGCATATAATAAGCACGACTGGTCTGCCGTCACCCACATGCTGTCCCTGGCCCCCTATTTCGCCGACCCGCGTCTCCTCAAAATCGCGCGCACTGCCTTCAACCATGCCAAGGTGAAAATCTCCCAGACCGAGTTCAAGAGCGTGCCTCCCTACAGAAACCCGCCCGAATGGCGCAACTTCCACACCGACTGGCCCCACGACCTGACCGACGCCTCCTTCTGCGGCCTTATCAATCAACCCTTTCCCGACACCATCATGAGTATCACGTCAATCTGGATGCTCTACCCCTTCACGCCCGAGAATGGCGCCACCTGGGTCGTCCCCCGCACCCACCGCGACCCCCGCAATCCCCGCGGCCAAAACGACGGCATCGACGGCATGAGTTCCATTCCCCACGAGGAGCAAATCTGCGGCGACGCCGGCGACGTCATCCTCATCGACAGCCGCATCTGGCACTCCGCCGGCGCCAACTCGACCGACGACATCAGGACCTCAGTCGTCGCCCGCTACTCGCCCTGGTGGCTGAGCGTCGATTACGGCAAACGCAACTGCGCCTTTATTCCTGCCCACATTTTCGACGAGCTGCCCGAGCCCGTTCAGGAGCTCTACGCCCATCGACGGGTCAAACATGAACCGCTCCAAATCGGAAGTCCATCGCAGCAGTTGTAGGCGCCGGCGCCGGCAAGCCGGCTGAGAATCAGACCGGGCCCGGTCTGCTACCGTTCAAGAACTGGGAAAAAGCGAGGCTTCAACATCTTGTAGAGGTCAGGTCCGTTGATGTACCCCTGCGGCAGGAGCAGTTCGAGCGCCCTGTCCCGCTTGATGACGTGAGATTCAAAGCTGCCCGTACGCGGGTCAAATACAGAGCAGGAGATCGCTTCGCGGCTCACGTCACACTTTGCCGGCGCAAAATTGCAGCTTGTTTCCTGCTGACTCTGGGAAAAACTGCAGTCGTACTCAAAGCCCATGAACGCCTCAAAGGCTATGATGCGATTGAACGGGTTGGTCGGGCTGTTCTCAACCCTTCCCGTGACTGAATCAGGAAATGCAAAGATTTCATAGTTTCTCAACTGTTCCATGTCTACTCTGGAAAGAGCGACCGACCTTCTGATGTTGAAATCATAAACGTAGTAGCCGGGGCGTCCACCTGCCGCCTGACGGCATTCGTCGAACTGCTCGTCCAGAGTTGCCGCACTGTTTGCCAGTCTCCCATCTCCCGCCGTGCCGGTCGCACATCCTTGAAGGTAGAGCAGCTGTGAGCTGAATGGACCCCCAACATATTCGCGGATCTCTTTGCCTTCAGAAAGAGCCCGCAAGAGAAGGAAAACACCAGTCGCCAACAGTGCGAGCAGGAAAACGACGGAGACAACGCCCACCTGCTTGATCCGCGAGCCCCTCAATCGGAGGGCGGGAAAGCTGCGTCTGAAGTTCAATGATGGTTTCATCTCAGAGTCTCACGAAAACACCCATCGGATAGGGGCTGACCAATCAGACCTGCCCGCTTAACGGCAAATGAGTGAGCGAGGTTCCAGGCGAAAACCGCAAAAGGCCGAACCCCCGCTGATCGAGACCAACCTGACACCGAGAACGGGGGACGCTAAGTCCATGCTTGCAGATGTCAACACGACCAATATAGCCTCCGCAATCAGACTGGGATGCCGCACGATGTGTTCGGTCTTCAACGCCGATGACGACGACGTACCCTTTTTCGGTTCCCAGGTCTGGCCGGATGCCTTTCTCAGCTTCAGTACCTCGGCCTCCGAAGCGCATGTGCCCGGCCGCCACCTCAACGCCCTTCTCAACGCCGAAGACGTGTTGGGCCTCAAAGTGAATGAAGGTTGTATCGACCGCCACGCCCGCGCCGCCTTCCTCGCCTACTCCGGCGCGCTTCCTCTTCCCCTCAACCGCGATCGCATAGGCGGCCCCCTGGTCCACTTCTATCCCCACAACGTCCGCGAGGGATTTCACGCCCTCTACGCGCTGGCCCGCTTCCGCGACAGCGCGCCGGCAGTCGAGTTGGCAGAACGCAGCATTCGTGCGATTCAAAAGCTCTGGCATCCCCACAACGGCTGGGACAAAGAGCGGATTGAGAGCAAGTTCGAACTCCATTCCACAACATTCATTATCGGACTGGCGCGGGCGATCGGTCCGCTGGCGAAGCTGCACCGGCATACCGGCTGCCCCGGCGCGCTCGAACTGGCGCTGGAGCTCGCAGACAAAGCCACTTCCGAGTTCTACCTTCCGTCCGGCGCATACGATCGCGAGACCTTCGGCCCCCATACCCACTCCACCACCTGCGTCATGTCTTCACTCGCCCAGCTGGCCGACCTGACACGCAACGCGAGCCTGATGGAGCGAGTCCGCGCCTTCTACGACAACGGGCTCAACGACATACGCGATCAGCTCGGCTGGGTCATCGAAAGCAGTGACGACGGCAGAGATCCGGATCGCGGCGAGGTCAACAACACCGGCGACGTCGTCGAAACTGCGCTCCTGCTTGGAAAGTGGGGGTATCCGCACTACTTTGAAGACGCCGAGCGCATCCTGCGCTGCCATCTGCTTCCCTCGCAGCTGCGCGATACCTCCTTCATTCGCGAGCCGGCCAACCCGCACAACGAGGACGGCAGGCGCGATGTCGCCGACAGACACCTCGGCGCCTTCGGCTTCCCCGCGCCTTACGGGCACAAGACTTTGGACGCGCAGCGCATCAGCTTCAACATGGATATTGTCGGCGGATCGGTTGGGTCACTATGTGAAGTCTACCGGCAAGCCGTGGATACAACCCCGGCGGGCCACTACGTGCATCTGCACTTCGACCGCGAAACCGAGGCCGTTGCCGTAGAGTCGCCCTATACGCATCGCCACATGCGTGTGCGCGCCAAGCGGCCCGGACCTCTCTTCGTTCGCCTTCCCAGCTGGGTCGAAACGGAAGTAATCAGCGTAGACGGGCTCGATGACCCGCCCCGCCTCCACAACGGCTACCTCGTCCTCAGCCAGCCCCCGATCAACCGCTGGATTACCATCCGGTTCGATCTGACCGAGCGGGACATCGTTCTCAGCCACCGCACACGCGAGATCAAAGTGCGGCTCCGCGGCGATTCGGTTGCCGCCATGTCCAACTTCGGCGCCGAGCTCACCTTCTTCCCGGCGCTCGAGGCGTGATGGCAGTGGTACTATTCTGTAGGACGAATATCCTGATACGGCAACACGATTCAAGAACGAAGGGAACCGATCATGGCAAGTAGACCCATCCACATCCTTCTCGTCGCCGCCCACCCCGCCGACAGCTTCGACATGGCCGGCGGCACGCTCGCCCACCACGTTGACCAGGGCGACAAGGTAACTGCAGCAATCCTCACCACCGGCGTGCGCTCCCACCACTGGGAACTCGGCGAGCAGCGACGCCGCGCCGGCGCCGAGCTGGATGTAGAGCAATATGTGGCCCAGGCCGTCGAGGAAAAGCTGGAAGAGGTCCGCCGAGCCTGCCGCATCCTCGGCTTCGACGACGTGCGCGATCTCGGCTTCGAAGACGACGACATCCTTGTTACCCAGGACAAGATCGAGGCCATCGCCGACGTGATCCGCGCCGTTAAGCCCGACATGCTCATCACCCACCACCCCTTCGAGAGCGGCGGATTCAAAATGCACGGCACAACCGGTCAGTGCACCCTCTACGCCTGGCAGCTGGCGCAAGGATCGGGCCGCGGCCGTCAGGAGCGCCATCCCGTTCCCTGCATCTACTTCATGAACCCCACCGCCTACATCGGCAACAACAGCCTCGAATACGCCGGCACCGCCCGCGTCGACCTCTACATCGACATCACCGACGTAATCGATAGAAAAGTCCGCGCCCTCGACCAGATCGCCAGCCAGTACTACGGCGGCCCCTACGCCCGCAAGCGCGCCGAAACCTCCGACGGAAGCTCCGGAAACAGCGCCCTCGTGGCCTACGCCGAAGAGTTCCAGCGCTTCCAGCCCCAGGTCCGCTACACGCTCCCCATAACCGACGCCGAGCTCGAACGGATCACCGAGCCGCAGTCCGCCCACATGGGCCGCCGCAGTGAAATGATAGGGGGCCTGATGCCGCTGTCCGACGGCGAGACATTCACCTCCCGCCATCGCATGTCAAAGGAAAAGTACGAGGATTGAAACGGCCGGCGGCCGGCCCGCAATGGCAGTCAACCAGCCGCCAAGGCAGGCTACCCCGCCGCATTTGCGGGGAAGAGGTCACTCCTCAATCCGGCTGATGGTCATGCGCTCATCGCCGGCGCCATTCCGCCACAGATCCTGGCAGGCCGCGGCCAGTTCCTCAAGCCCCTCCGTAATCGTGGCAAACAGATTGCCCGGCATATGCCCTTCCGGCCCCAGCAGATAGTTTTCCCGCCCGTAGAAGATCGCCAGATCGATCAGCCCCGTCTCCCGGCACTGCTCCCGCAAGAAGGGCGGTACGTTGCTGCCCGGAGGCACCGGCAAATAGAGAAAGTCGCCCGGAATCGGGAACACAGTGGCGTTCTCCTTCCCGGGGTCATTCTCCGCAAATGGCGGCGTCAATATATAAACCTCGTTGTTTGCCCACTTCGCATGGTAAGCTTCGCCCTCCAGCGGCAGCGCATTCCAGACCGCCTCGGCCGTCAACGGCGCCGCGTCATCAAGCAGTTCGGCCACCGCGGATACGTTATGTTTCTCAAATGAAATTCTGATCCTGCGAGCCATATAGACAAGTCCTCGCTTTTTGATAATGAGATTCAGTTCTCAAACAGTATGCCGCGTCCGGGCAGACGCGGCTCGACCCCCATCATCTTCAACGCCTGCCAGCCGGTCGCCTGATTCGACGTAACGACCGGCTTCCCAAGCTCCTCCTCCAGGTCGCTGATGAAGTCGGCCGTCTTCTGTCCCGTGCAGCTGATCAGCACCGCGTCAGCCTCCGGCACGTCTGATCGGCGCGCGGCCTCGCGAATCGTGTCCGGCGGCACAATGCTGTGGTCCTGCAAATAGTGCAGGGGATTGCTGTTCACCACCTCGATGTCGCACTCGGCCAGAAAACCGATGAGCGCCTGGTTCACGTCCTCCATGTACGGCGAGGCAGTCGCGACGCGCCGCACGCCCAGGTAGTGCAGCGCCTTGACGATAGCGCTGCTGGCGGTTGTGCAGGGCAGACCGGTGGCATCCTCCACCCTTTTCTTCAGCGCCTCGTCTCCGGCAACGCCCTGTACAAAGCTGGCCGTCGTGCAGTAGTAGGCGAAAACGCTCGGCTTCAACCGCATCAATCTGCTGGCGGCAGCCTCTATGTCCCCGTTCTCAGCCAGCCAGATGCCCAGCTCCACGCTGCTGCCGTCAGCCGGTTCAGAATCCTCCGCAAACATGGGCACATGCGTCCTCGCCGACACCATCGGTACCTGCTCCGGCAGATACTTGCGGATCTCATCGAGCATCCGGTTGATGTCGTAGTCCAGCCACATATCGTCCGGATAGATCGCCCCCAGCGTCTGATGCTTTTGCGCCATCTACCTTTCCCCCTTCACCGCGCTCAGCAGCGTTTTTTCTGTCGTCTCCACGCTGGCTGGAGCGCCGGCCTCGTCAAAGCGCAGCCCTCGTCGTTCTCCCACCTCAGTTGTCCGCCACGACCGGATTGCTTAGGACCCCGATCTCCTCGATTTCCAGCTCGACCGTGTCTCCCGGCTTCAAGCCCGGCGGATGCACCGGCGTGCCCGTGGCGATCATGTCGCCCGGCTCCAACCGCATGTACTGGCTGATGTATTCGATCAGTACCGGAATCTGAAACAGCATCGTGTTGGTATTGGCGTGCTCGATCTCCTCTCCATTGACGCGCATCGTCATCGCCAGATTGTGTGGGTCGCTGACCGCGCCCGGCAGCACGACGTGCGGCCCGATCGGGGTAAAGGTGTCGACCCCCTTCGTGTATGACCATGGACGCTGCACCTCGAAGGCAACATTTTGCAGGTCGCGTGCCGTCACGTCATTGAGCAGCGTGTAGCCGGCCACGTACTCGTTCGCATCCGCCCGCGAAATGTGGCTGCCCTCCTTGCCAATGATGACGGTCAACTCGATCTCCGGCTCCACCACGTTCAGGCCCCGCCGGAAGACGATCGGCTCGCCCGGCCCGATGATTGAAGAGGTCGGCTTGAAGAAGAGCGGCGGCTCGTCCGGGTCTTCTTCACCGGGATGGGAATAGTTTCCCCCCAGCGCGATCAGCTTGCCGGGCTGCGGGACCGGCGTACGCAGTTTAGGGTCCGTGACAGTGAAGGCGCCGTTCAGATGATGTTCATAGACAAACATCGTCGTGGACTGAAATGTCTCCGCGTTAAACAGGCCCGCCTTCATCAAGGCAACCATGTCGGTGATCAGTTGCGGGCTTTCGTCACCGTGCTGGATCAACTGTTGCGCCTGGTACGCGCGCGAAAAATCCAGCATCCCGAAGTCCGTTACAATGCCAATGTGGTTGTGGTCATCATGTGCAAACAGGGCGATTCTCATCGATTCAAGCCTCCGGCATCCTGTGGTGAACTGTCCGTTGTATTCGCGCTGATCGTGTCTCCAGAAGCGTACGCGCGGCAGCCAGCCGCACGCTACACCGCTATCTCCCTCCGATACATTGTGATCGCCTCCTGCTCGCGGAAGCCCAGCTGCTCGTATATCGGCAGCGCTTTGGCGTTCAGACTATCCATATCCAGTTCGACGCGTTTGAACCCGTTTTCCCGCAGCCGGTCCATCGCCTCCAGCATAAGGCAGGTTCCCAGGCCGCGACGTCTGAAATCAGGATGGACGCCAAGAATGTGGAGATGAGCGAGGCCCTTTTCCTTGGGATTGAGGCTGGGCGCGCAATGGCAGATGCCGGCGAAAACACCGCCGGCCTCGGCCACAACGCTGATCTCCTCTCGGAAACGGGGCGAGTTGGCATGCCGGGCCCAGCTCTCGTCCGAATACGAAAACCCGCCCCAATGGTCGGAAAACGAAGCGTTGACAGCCGCAATCCAGGCCGGCGCATCCCCAGAACGGTAGGTCCGCAGCGATATTCCCTCGGGAACGGCCCCTCTTGACCCGAAAGCAGTAGGCGCTCGTCCCAGCTCGCAGGCCATGATCACGAATGTTCGGACCGCCTGGAAACCGGCTCTGCCAAGCCCGGCCATGACTTCCCCGTCCTCACGCAAACCCCGCGCCTCGACACGGCACGTCGCTGGCGCACCGCGCATCCCCGACGGTGCGGCGTCATCGCCTACCCGGCGCGTCCCTTTCGACGCCAGATGTTGGATGCGGTTCAAACCCGATTGTACGATCCCGTCGAGTGCTACCGCCTCCCGCTTCCCAGGATCCACCACCCAGTCGAGCATCCACGACGTTTCGGAGCCGGCCGGGAAGACCGTCACGCAGGCATCGACGGCGGCGCGCTCCGCTGCGACAAGCACCAGCCGCTCAACCTCTGACAGGCGGCTGCCGAGGCGGCTGCGCACCTCTTCGCGGGTCAAGCCGCGCTCAAGTCCGAGAGGGTAGCGCGGCGCGAACGCAAACAGCGGCAGTTCGTCTGCCGCGTCGGGGGCCAGCGCGCGAGCCGCGCCGTCGTGGGCGTCGGCCCGGGCGAACAGGCCGCCCAGGGCCGGCAGGTCGCGGTGGCGGTACTCTCGAAAGCGGCCCGTCACTCTCGTACTCCTGCCGGCTCCTCGGCAACGGCAAACAGCTGGCCGAAACCTCTTTGTCGCCGAACCTGTCCGCCCAGCCGCAGCGCTTCCCACATCGTGACCTGGTTGGCAGTCAGTACCGGCTTGCCAATCGCACCGTCCAACTCGGACAGGAACGCAACAGTATGCAGCGCCGTATCGGGAATCAGGATGGCTTCGGCATCGGCGTGGTCATTCGCCTGTACAAAGTCGATAACCTCTTCTCCACCGACCTCGCCGACCTCGACCGCGGTCCAGATGCCCAGGCTGCCCAGATGCACCACCTGGATACCGCCTTCACCAAGAAAACCAACGAATTCGGCCGCCAACGCCTCCGGATAGGTTGCGGCAACCGCAACCCGCGTTATTCCCAACGTCTGTATGGCTCTTACAAAGGAAAGTGATGTGCTGGAGGCGGGGACTTCCAGATAGTTGCCGATCTGACGCGCCTGGTCTTCAGCCCCGGCCAGCCCGTAGACAAAGCTGCCGCTGGTACACGCCCACATGCACACATCCACGTCCAGCGTCCGCAGCTCCGCCGCGCCGGGCTCCAGATGGTCCCAGTCGCCCGTGCGCCGGCAGTCCTCTACCGTGTGCAGGTCGACCGCATCCGTGTGGACGACGGCAACCTCCACCGGCGGCTCCAGCCTCGCCGCCATGTTGGGGTAATCGTCCTCGGCCGAATGCAGGGGATAGAGGATGCCAATGCGAAGCATGTCCAACTCCGGTGGCGAATGGCGGCCGCGACTGACTCCGACCAGCCGCCGGCGGCTCTCCTACAGCGCGGCTTCCACCGTCGAGAGGCTCTCGTTGAGCGCCTCAATCGCGCAGTCGAGCTGCTCCTGGGTAATCACCAGCGGAGGCGACATCTTGAGCACGTTGTGGTAGGAGCCCCCATAATTCGTGGCGATGACGCCCCGCTGCAACAGACCGTCAACCACCCGCGCGCCCTCTTCCGTCGCCGGTTCGCGCGTCTCCCGGTCCTTGACGAACTCCACGCCGACCATCATGCCCACGCCGCGCACTTCGCCGATGAGATGGTGTTCCTGCTGCAGCTCCTGCAGCCGCGAAATGAAGTAGTCGCCCAACTCCGCGCCGCGCTGCACCAGGTTCTTCTCCTCAATCTCCGCCAGTGAAGCCAGCGCCGCCGCGCAGCCCACCGGGTTGCCCAGGAAAGTGCTCGTGTGCATCATCGGGCCCCACGCGTCCGCGACCTCCTCCGTCATGATCGTAGCCGAAATCGGGAAACCGCTTGCCAGGCCCTTGCCCACCACCATGATGTCCGGAACCACGTCGTATTCATCCATGCCGAACCAGTTGCCCGTCCGCCCGAATCCCGTGATGATCTCGTCGGCGATCAGGACTATCCCGTGCTCGTCACACAGGCGCCGCACCTTCTGCACGAACTTCTTCGGCGGTACAATCCAGCCCCCGTGCCCCTGGACCGGCTCCATGATGATCGCGGCCACGTCCGCCACGCCCGAGTCCGGCATCGTCAACACATGCTCCAGATAACCGCCGTCGCAGAAGAAACAGTCGTCCCCGTCCGAGTGCGTCGGGCAGCGATAAGGGTAGGCGTAGGGCACGTGCGTCGTATCCGCCAGCATATTCTGAAACGGGGCCCGGTAATAGTTCTGCGAGGAGACCGAAAGCGCGCCCGTCGTCTTGCCGTGAAAACCGCCCTGAAAAGCGATGATCTTGTGCTTGCCGGTAAAGATGCGCGCCGTCTTGAGCGCAGTTTCCACCGCCTCCGCGCCCGTGTTGGCGATATGGGAGACCGCCAGCTCGCCCGGCGCACGGTCGGACAGCTTTTCCGCCAGCTCGACCCGGTTGCGGTTGGGATTCACCCCGCCCTGGCTGTGCATCATCGTTTCCGACTGCTTCGCAATCGCCTGCACGATGCGCGGGTTGCTGTGCCCCGCCGTCGCCACGCAGAAGCCGGCCGTCAGGTCCACATAGACGTTGCCGTCGGCATCCACGATGTTGGCCCCGCGCGTGCGCTCCCAGAACACGGGTGTCTGCCCTCGTGGAATCACCGAGCTGGTCGGGGGCTCGACCTTGCCGAGCCGCTCAGTCAACTTGCGCGACTGCGGTCCCGGCGGCGGCGTCACCATCGCGGGCAGCGCCGTTCCGTCCTCCAAAGCATGCAGGTCTGAGTTCGAAGAGTAGGTTTGCATTCCGGATCTCCTGTGCGACGGTGGCTGGTCAGCCGGGGGCGGCGGCTCTTATCGTCCAGAGTACGAGGCCTGCGGCGGCCTCACCGCTCTCGGTCTTCGGGGTCGTCAATTCGTCTGATCACCATGCGTTCGCCTGCAAAGCCCTCGCGCCAGATGCTCTCACAGGCTGCCGCCAGACCTTCCAGGTTTTCTGTAACGGTGGCGAACAGGTTGCCCGGCATGTAACCGGCCGGGCCGAGCAGAAAGTTGTTGCGGCCATAGAACAACGCGATGTCAATAAACGGCTGGCCGGTGCGCCTTTCAGGCGGAATATCGATCGAGGCAGCGTCAACCTCGAAGTAGAGGAGGTCGCCGCCAATCGGCATGATTGTGGCGTTTTCCTTGCCCGGGTCCGATTCGAGGGGCGGCACCAGCGTGTAGACCTCCCGGCCCGCCCAGCGGGCGTGATACGCGTCCCCCTCCAACGGCAGCGCATTCCACACCGCGTCGCAGGTGCGGGGCGCCTCCTCGTCAAGTAGGGTCGCAACCCCTCGCACGTTTCGCTTGGTGAACAGAATCTCGATTTGGCGTGCCATGCAATGCGGCTCCTGGCTTTGTTCCCGCGGCGACAGCGGGCGACCGAAACGATACGACCTCGGTTGGGGGAGTGCTGCACTTCTTCTTACCGCTGTCCTTGTAGGCTGGTCCTTGTCCAGACCGGCATCTGGGGTAACTTAACACAGTTTTCCAGAACGAAAAAGACCCGGAATTATAGAGGTACTTTCCTGTAGGAACACAAAGTGAGAAAAAGTACAACCTCAAGCACCCCTCGCGTAGTCATTGTCAGGCTTCCGCCCTGCCTTGACGCGGCTCCCTCCCGACCCCGAACTGTCACCAATTGAACCAACTCCAATGCAGCCCGTCGCTAACCGCCCCTCACGCCAAAACGCGGTTTCACATCTGGATTGAGCAGGTTGAGCGGCAACCGGCCTTGCAGCACGCGCGCCACCTCCTGCACCGCCTTCACGCGCACGTCACGGAAAGCCTGCTCCGAATACCAGGCCACGTGCGCCGTCACCAGAATCCGGTCCGTACAGTACAACGGGTGGTCCGGCGCCGGCGGCTCCTCGTCGACCACATCCAGCGCCGCGCCCGCGATCCGGCCCGACTCGACCGCCTGAAGCAGGGCCGCCGAGTCGACAATGCCCCCGCGCGCCGTGTTCACCAGAAACGCCGTCGGCTTCATCTTCGCCAGCGCGCTCGCATCGATCATCCCCTGCGTCTCCTCCGTCAATGGCAAATGCAAGGTGACCATATCCGACTGTGCCAGAACAGTCTCGAAGTCAGCCGGTTCTGCCTTCATGCTTCGTATTTCGTCATCACTGACGTAGGGGTCCCATGCCAGCAGGCGCCAGTCAAAACCGGCCGCCTTTCGCGCTACCGACTGGCCGATGCGGCCGAATCCGATGATGCCCAGCGTGCGCCCCGCGCTCCGCTGGATCGGGTAAGGGGGCTTGGGCTGCCAGCCGCCGCCGCGCACGGCGGTCGCCTCGACGTCAATATAGCGGATCGCGTTCAACAGCAGTGCCATCGCGTGCGTAGCGACCTCGTCAGTCCCGTAGTCGGGAACGTTGGCAACACAGACGCCGGCCGCAGTCGCGGCCTCCAAATCGATGTTGTCTACGCCGACCGAGGGTTTGACGATCGCCAGGCAACGCGGCAGATGCGACAGCACCTCGGCATCGATCCGCACATTGCCCACCAGCAGCGCATCCGCATCTCTTCCCGCTTCGGCAAGCTCCTCCCCGTTCCGGCACGGACGCTTGACAAGCTCAACGTTGAGCGGAGCCAGCACCTCCCGCTCAGTCTCCAAACCGGGGAAAATGTTGGATGTAACGACGACCGTTCGCGATTCGCTCATTTGCTTGACTCCGCAACGCCCAGGTAGGCGAGGATGGCATGAATGTAAACCTTGGTGGCCCGCACGACCTGGGCCAGTTCAACCCGTTCGAGTTCCGAATGTGCCGTCAGATAGCTCGCGCCGTAGTACAGCGCGGGGACATGCGCCAGATGCACGAAGTGCGGCACGTTCGCCGCAGCTCTGGTGCCCGCCAGCGGCAGCGGCTCACCGGTCACCTGCTCATGGGAGCGCAGCAGCGCCTTGGCCAGCCGCTCGCTTTCGTCGACGCTGTAACCCTCTATCCCATCCAGCCAGACCTCGACTTCTGCGCCGCTCTCCGCCTGTACCCGGGCCGCCAGCCTCGCAAACTCCTCGCGTATCTCGTCCAGACTGCACCCCGGGCCAAACCGCCGCGTCCCACCTAAGACGCACCCGGCCGGCATGCGGTTGAAGTAATCCCCGCCTTGAAACCGCCCAATGAAAATCGATTCCGCGCCCAGATAGGGATGCTGAATCTCGGCGAGTTCCTCAGCTTTCTCCCGCAACAGCTGCACTGCCCGGTACCCGGCCATCACCGCGTGAGGCGCCCCCGCCTCAGCCACAGTCTCGTGGATGCCCTCTTCGTCCCCCGCTATCCTGAGTTCCCAGAAGACAAGGCCCATGCCTGTAATCGGCAAATCCTTGCCGCCCAGCTCAGTAACGATCACCGCGTCGCCGTGAACACCCTTTTCGATCAGCGAAATCAGCGTCTCATTCGTGGCGCTCTCGTGGCGGCCATGCGCCGTCAACAGCAGGTCGCCTTCCAGCTGAATGCCCGCCTCGCACAGGACGCGTGCAGCTTCCGCCATCGCCGCCAGAGACGCCTTCATGTCTTCGGAGCCGCGCCCGTGGATGTACCCTCCCTCAAACCGGGGCTCCGGCCCGGGCAGATCAACCGTATCCGTATGCCCATCCAGTTGCAGTGTAGGCCCGCCTCTCCTGCCCCGCAGCCATGCCACGACGCTGGGGCTGTCGGGAAACTCACTGTCCAACACAACATTCAGCCCCGCTCCCCGCAACTCATCAGCATAGAACTCGGATACGGCCCGCTCCTGGCCCGGTGGGCTGGGAATGCGCACCATATCCAAGGTGAACTGCATTATCCGCTGCGGATCAACCTTTTCGGCCAGGGAGGCCGCCAGACGGTCAGTGTCCACTCAGCCCTCCACCCAGTGTTCGAACAGCGGCTGTACGGCGGCGGGCAGCCCCGCCAATACTTCAGGTTTGACAGCCTCGACCTCGTTCTCCTTCAGGCCCGTTGCCTCCATCTGCCTCGCCCGTTCGCTGGACCCCGGCCTCAGCCCGTTCAGATTCAGCCACCACGGCGCGAAGCGGATCGCCATCGCCACCCGCGCGCTGTCGGTGCGGTTTGCCCCCGCCGCGTGCCACATGCGGCTATCCATCACCAGCACGCTGCCCGCCTCGCCGGTCGCCTGAATCTCCGTCGGATAGGGCGTGTCCTCATCGTGGCTGCAGCTCGCCGCGCTGGGGTTCGTTTCCATCCGGTGGCTGCCGGGCACGATGATCGTCGCGCCGTTCGCCGCGCTGAACGGCGACAGCATCCACAGCGTCGTGAAATGGGCCACAATATCGGGATACGGGGCCGGAATGTGCCCCGCATTGCGCTGGTTGAACGGCCAGTCCGCGTGCAAGCCCCCGCGAACGTTGCCCGGATAGTTGATCATCGCCGAGGTAAAGGAAACCCGCACGTTCGGACCCAGCGCCGCCCTGACCAGCCTAATGAAACCGGGTGCTGCCAGATAGGGCGCAAAAGACTGATCATAATTGATCAGCCCCGTACGATGGCCGATGTTGGCCGGCGCGTCCGGCCGCTGGTGCCGCAGCGTCGCCGCCGCCACACTCTCACGCACCTCCGCAACTTCATCAGCGGGGATAACGTTATCGACAACGCACCAGCCGTCCAGTTTCAGACGCAGGAGTTGCTCTTCAAGAGTCTTATCCAGCGGCATCGTTCTATCCTCTTTTTTGTCGGTAAGGGTCGCTCGTAAAACGGCGTTTGGCCGCGGAAACCCAGGTGGGAAGTCATCCTGCCAGGCCGCTACCAGCGACGACAATTATACCACCGCTGGAGAGAATCCGGGATGCACCCAATTTCGCAGGGCATTGGCATCTGAGCATTGGCATCTAATCTGGTTTGCCGGCATTGCCGAAGTTAACCAGAGGGGCGACGAAGGGTGGAACTGCAGTTCAGACAATCCAGCGAATCCTGATTCAGGCAGCGCCCCAGCCTATTATACACACACCAAGTAGGTTGCCTTTCTCTGCGGCATCCGATAGAATGACACGCGCTACGGGTCTGCGACGCTGGAAGCCAGTTCCTAAAGAGTTCCGACAAGCCCGAAAATGATGGCTTTGAACTTTTCCTCAACCGTGCCCGACTAAATGGCAAGTCTTCTTCCTACTGATCTGGAAGACGACCCGCCGTTTCTGTCTCCACATACTGGACCATTCCGGCCTGTTCGCGAATGCCGACTGCCACCATCCCAGGTGCGAAGAATCCGGGAAAGACTTTCCGAAATCCCGACCAGGCGTCCCCACCAGCCGCAGGAGAATCTATGGCTTGAAAGGAGATGAGACCATTCTCAAACGATCTGCAGTTTCATTCCATCTACATCGCAAAGGAGATGATAGGTAAAATGACTAGAGTCACTTCTGAGGAAAAGACCGTCGTCCGGGCCGGCGTCAGCCGCCGCAGTTTCTTGAGGAGCACAGCCGCAGTCGCCGGGCTCGCCCTCGCCGCCAGCGCCTGCGTGCCTGCCGGCCCCGAAGGCGCCGGCGACATGGCAGCGCCCTCAGAGGAGCCCGTAAACATCCAGATCTGGTGGCGGCTCAGGCCTACCATTGAAGGCGCAATCCAGGTCTTTGAGGAGACCCACCCCCACATTACCGTTTCGCTGGGCGACCTCGGTGAAGCAGTCTACGGCACGCCCAAATACGTGACCGCCGTCGCCGCCGGTAAAGGACCCGACGTCTCCTACCAGAACCGGCACACCTTCCGCCAGTTCGCCTCCCGCAACCTCTACCGGCCCATCGAAGACCTCTTGGAACGGGACAACCTCGACAAGGGCAACTTCATGGCCGGCCCCATCGCCGACCTCACCTGGCAGGGCACGCTCTACGGGCTGCCCCATACCGCCGGCACCCGCTACTTCTTCTGGAACCGTACCCATTTCGAAGAGGCCGGCCTCGACCCGGACGTCGGCCCCGAAACCTGGGACGACATCATGGAGATGGCGCCCCAGCTAAACAAGATGGAAGGCGACAGGATCGTCCGCTACGGCTTCCTGCCCCACTTCCCGCCCGGCCTTTCCGATCAGTTGCTTATCTACGCCATGGAAAACGGCGGCTTCAGCCAGTCCGAAGACGGCCGCACCAACCTCATCAACACCGCTCCCTGGGTCGAAGCCCTTGAGTGGTGCGTAAACATGATCGATGAGTTCGGCGGCGGTCATGCCGCGGCCTCCTCCTTCATGGAAGGCTTCGCCGGTCAGCCGGTAGATCCCTTTGCCCAGGGACAGGTCTCCATGTGCTCCTACGGCAACTGGATGATCGGCCGCTACGCCAAGTTCCCCGACCTCGACTACGACGGCACCGGCCTCATGCCGGTTTCGGCCGCCAATGAAGGCGCCCAGGTCAACTGGTCCTGCGGCTGGACATTCGTCATTGACCCCAACACCGAGCTCGTCGAACAGGGTTGGGAATTCATGAAGTGGGTGATCAGCGAAGACTATGTGCGCGCCGCTGGAACCGTCGGTCTTGAACTGGAAAAGGAAGAATGGGCCCGTCAGCAGCTGCCCGGTGAACCAATCTTCGCCCCCACGCCACCCGTCTACCAGCCGGCCATGCAGTTCATGCTGGACGAGTACTACTCCGTCCTGCCCGAACGCCAGAAGCTCATGATGGAGAGATACCTCGATTCTGAGACCTTCTCCGTGGGCTGTGGCCAAATCGCCGGCCTCGCCGCCGCAGAGCTCTGGATCGGCTTCAAGAACGCTTGGGAGTCTGCCCTAACCAAGAAGCAGACGCCGCAAGAGGCGCTCGATGCTTCCCATGCTGACGTGCAGAAAGCGCTCGACGCAGCTTGGGAGAATCTCGAGTCCGCTTAAACACTATCGAAATTCGGCGGAACCGGGCGGCCTCCCGTCGCTCCGGTTCTGCCGGTTCCCCTGCCCGCGCGATCAAATAGGACAGTCGCCATGGCCGCTGCCCAACCTAAACCCCGGTTCACCAACGCCGCTAGAGAGGCCCTGACCTGCTATCTCTTTCTCCTCCCCTGGGGGCTCGGTTTTCTCGCGTTCGTGATCGGCCCGGTCGTCGCCTCCTTCGTGTTGGGCTTCATGGACTATGAGATCGTAACACCGGCCCGCTGGGTCGGCCTCGCCAACTACATCGAGCTCTTTACCGACGACGCCCGCTTCGGCATGTCGATGGGCAACACACTCTACTATGTCCTCGTCTTCGTGCCATTCCACGTCATTATCGCCACGCTCCTGGCCCTCCTGCTCAATCAGAAGGCGCGCGGCATCGCCGTCTACCGCACGCTTTTCTATGTGCCGTCAATCGTTCCCATTGTCGCCGGCGCCATTCTCTGGGTCTGGATTCTGCAGCCGGAGTGGGGCCTCATCAACTCGACATTGAGGATGGTTGGCATTGAAGGCCCGCTCTGGCTCGCGTCGCTCACCTGGTCCAAACCTGCACTGATTCTTATGGCGCTCTGGGGATCAGGCGCCGCCATGATCATCGTCCTTGCCGGCCTCCAGGGCGTCCCCCAGCATCTTTACGAGGCCGCCGAAATCGACGGCGCCAACCGCTGGCAGCGCTTTCAACACGTCACCATACCCATGCTGAGCCCCACCCTCTTCTTCATTCTGGTTCTTAGCGTCATCGCCTCCTTCCAGGTCTTCACCACCGCCTACGTCATGACCGGCGGCGGTCCCGCAGAGTCGACTCTCTTTTACATGCTCTATCTTTACCGCCGCGCCTTTGTCCTGTTGGACATGGGCTACGCCGCCAGCATGGCCTGGATCCTCTTTGTAGCCGTTCTTGCGCTCACCTTGATTCAGTTCAAGCTGGCCAGCCGTTGGGTCTACTACGAAGCGGAGCAGAGCTGACGCCATGATACGCGACCAGGCCGTCGGCTCCCAACAGAGCCGCGAAATCCATCCCAGCGCCCGCGGTCAGCCTCTCCGCAGACTTCTCGAACGCGGCGGTACACAGCTCCTCCTGGTTTTGGGCGCTGTTGTTTTCGCCCTCCCGTTTGTCTGGATGGTTAGCACCTCTCTCAAGGCTGACCGTCAGATCTTCGCCTTTCCGCCAATATGGGTGCCCGATCCCTTCATCTGGGGCAATTTTCCCGCCGTCTTTATCTATGCCCCGATGCACCTCTACTTCTTCAATACTTTGCTCATCGCGCTCGCCCACGTATTCGGCGCCGTCTTCACCTGCTCACTCGCGGCATACGGCTTCGCCCGCCTGCGCGCGCCCGGCCGCGATATAATCTTCATGGTCATGGTCAGCCAGATGATGATTCCCTACATCGTCATGCTCGTGCCCCTCTATCTCCTCTTCGCCGAGCTTGAGTGGATCGACACCTTCTACCCGCTGACCATCCCCGCCATGCTCGGCACGCCCTTCTACATCTTCATGCTCCGACAGTTCTTCCTCACCATCCCCATGGAGCTTGAAGAGGCCGCCATCATCGACGGCGCCACCCGCCTGCGCATCTGGTGGACCATCGTCCTGCCCCTCGCCAAGCCGGCCCTGGCAACCGTAGCCATCTTCAGCTTCATGTTCGCCTGGAACGACTTCACCGGCCCGTTGATCTTCCTCAACACCCGCGAAAAGTTCACACTTTCTCTGGGCCTCCAGGCCTTCATGTTTGAACGCCGCACCATGTGGGGCCCCCTCATGGCCGCCTCAACCATGATGATCGTGCCGATCCTGATAGTCTTCTTCCTGGCGCAGAAACACTTCATTCAAGGGATCGCGTTGACGGGGATTAAAGCTTAGGCCGGCTATATATCAGCAAGAGTCCTGCGAAGCGCAGCCAGGTCGTTTTTGGTCAGAGAGATACTCAATCGTGGAAGCGCTAGGTCGCCCTCTAAACAGCAGAGGCCGTGCTCAAGGAAAAGTACAGTGCAGCCAGCAAACAACTCAAAAACTGAACCGGCGAAATTTCGATTCAAGAATCTCGGACCAATAGAGGAAGCCGAGCTGGAGCTAGGCGGTCTCACCATCATTGCCGGTCGCAATAACACTGGCAAAACTTACATGGTATATTCGCTCTACGGTTACCTGAAGACATGGAGGGAGCTACGTCCGTACAAATTGGCCGATACGCTCATTGATAACGCCTTAGGACCGGTATCATTGACGGTGGAGGAACTCGCAAGAATAGTGCTGGCGGAAGGTCGGGCAAGTTGGAAAGTCGATCGCGAAATGCTCAGCAAAGAACGAGCTCAGGTAATCCGGGAACTGAATCGAAGATATTCGAGAGAAGCGCTGGCCGACGTGTTTAATTCATCTCAGGACACGTTTGAGAGTGCTTCCATAGAGGCTGAACCTAGCAAATTCCCCGGGAAACACACATTTAGTCTTGAAGTCGGATCCGGCACTTCCATTTCAATGGAGTTCGATGGTAGTGAAATAGTACTCTCATATAGGTACAACCTGTCAGATGCAGATCTAGCTGTCGAGCAGTTGAGACTTGCAGGCTTGATTCCGTCGTTTTATCTCTTTTTTTTGGTGCGCTCAATCCCCGAGCTTGGTTACATACCCTTCATTTTTCCTGCAGAACGTTTCGGAATCTCGCTTTTTTACAAAGAGCTCGACATTAGCAAGAACAGATTGGTGGATTTGTTGCAGAAAATGGGGGACGATAAGACTAGAGAATCTCTTTCTCCCTTCGATCTGATAGAGAGTAGTACCGGGCGCTATGCCCTCCCCATAAAGGACAACATCAATTTCACTAGGGACCTTCCTAACATCCAAAAGGAGAGAAGTGACTTCTACAAGGACAAATTATTCGACTATGTTAAGAACATAATGGAGGGCTATTACAAGAGTTCAGATGACGAAGTGAGATTTATTTCCAAAGCACGTAAGCAACGGAGCTTTAACATTCCGTTGCATATTGCTTCCTCGTCAGCGCGTGGACTATCTGACCTGTACTTTTTCCTGAGACATGTGGCGACGAGGAATCACTTGCTCTTTATTGATGAGCCGGAGAGCCATCTCGATACCGCTAATCAGGTACAGTTTGCCCGTCTGCTTGCTCGTCTGGTCCAGTCTGGTGCGAAAGTTCTAGTTACCACTCACAGCGACTACATTGTGAAGGAAGTCAACAATCTTATCATGTTGAGCCGCTCCTTTGACAACAAGAGCAAGTTGGTCAAGAAATTGAAGTACGACAAAGACGACTTCATTGATCCAGGTATCGTACGGGCATATGTCGCTGAGAGGAATTCTTTGACCCCGTGCAAAATCGACCAGTTTGGTATCGATTTTCCGGTTTTTGACAAAGCAATTGACGACATCAATCGTGTTTCCAATGAGTTGGCGTCGAGGGTAATTGTTGAAGGATAGGACTGAAGAGTTGACCCTGACAACGTGGCTGAGTGACAAGATAACCTCTGAGAAGGTGCAGTACTATCCTGCAAATGCTTCTCAGCCGATCTTACTCAAGGAGAAAGACAGGAATGTGAATATGACGGTAAAAATCGTGGATGTGAACGAAACGGTCACTTCAATTCGACTAGATAAGATCCAACATCTTTCGTCAATTCGCTCTGGACTAGGGCTCACGAGAGTATGCGATTATCTTCTTGTGACCCAAGTGCGTGGAAAGTATCACGCGTTCTTCGTGGAACTAATGAAGACACTTAACGAAGATATCTCTCCTCGAGAACAGCTTAGAAGGTCGCCCCCTTTGTTGCACTACTTCCTCTCTGTCTTCAGAATTGACACCGGCTTGCGATTGGCAGAATCCAAGGTCGATGTAGGTTACCTGCTGATAGGGGATGAATGGAACAAACACGTGGATAAACAAGCAGTCAGATTCGATCCCAAGAAAGTATTTGTGATTGAAGAGTATAAGTCAATCAAGATTCGCAAAAGTGTGGCACGGGCGATTTTGTTTGAAGATCTACTCAAGGGCTGACTGCCATTCTGTCTGTTTCGGATGCAGTCATTTCTTTGTTCTTTTGGCCGCATTTTATATCGAGAAAAAACGCACTTTTCCAGAGCTCGCAGACGAAGTCCACTACACCCTTAGATTTATTCCCAAATTGGAAATGAGAAATGGAACATTCTCCCGGTAAACAACTCTTCATCGACGACTACTTCATCGAATCCCTGACCGGTGCCCGCCGCGTCCTCAACCGGCCCCGCAAACTCACCCCCGACGCGCCCCTGTCCATCCCCTTCGACCAACCCTGGGACGCAAACGACGCCCAACCCGGCCGCGTCATCTACGATCAAAGCACGGGCCGCTTCCGCATGTACTACCGCGCCTGGACCGGAGACCAAACCTTTTTCTGCGCGCTCGAATCTGACGACGGGCTGAGCTGGGAGCGGCCCGTCCTGGAGCTGGTCGAGTTCGACGGCTCGAAACGCAACAACATCACCACCGCCAGCGCCGACCACCTCATAACCATTCTGGATAGCCGCGAACCGGACGAGACCCGCCGCTGGAAACAGATCGACAACAAACCAAGCGGCGTCTCCCCAACGGGAGACCCGCGCTGGCTGGCCCGCTACTCCGCCGACGGCTACGACTGGCATCTATATCCGGAGGGGCCCCACAGCGACCAGAAGATGAGGTTCAATTTCGGCTCCCCCCATGAGACCTTCGGCGGCGTGATCAACCCGGACGCGCCCTATGTCTATTACTCCCAGCGCGGCTCGAACCGCCGCACCCGCGTCCTCGGCCGCCGCGACAGCCAGGACTTTCTCAACTGGTCCGGCCTGCGCACCGTGATCGAACAGGACCTGCAGGACCCGCCGGGAACCGAATTCTATTCCGCCGGCTTCGACCCCGTCGCCTGCACCAACGGCGGCCTGCACATTATCATGCTCCAGGCCTTTCAGACCGACCTGGCCGAACCCTACGACATAGCCGATGCCGCCAGCTATTGGGGCGCCGAAAAGGGTGGGAACGCCATGCCCGCCCGAGTAGACGGCTTCGTGGAGAGTCAACTGGCGGTCAGCCGCGACACCGTCGCCTGGACGCGCTGGCGCGAACCCTTCATCGCCCGCGGCGAGGCCGGAGCGTGGGACTACGGCATGGTCTACGCCGACGGCCCCATCCTCCACGACGACCGGCTCTGGTTCTTCTACATGGCGGGCAACCTGACCCATAACGGCTACAGCGCGCAGCCCTGGCAAGGCCCCTACTCGACGCCCAACCGCCGCGGCAAGGGCGTAGCCGCCCTGCGCCCCGACGGCTACGTCAGCGTCGAAGCGGAGTCTTACGCACCCGGCGTCCTCACCACCCATCGCTTCCGCCAGGAGCAGGGCGGCCAGATCAGAGTCAATGTCGACGCCGGCGCCGGCGAACTGCGCTACGAGCTCCTCGAAGATACAGGCCGCCCGATTCCGGGATACACGGCCGCAGACTGTGATCCGATTCGCGAAGACACGCTCGACAGCGCGCTTTCCTGGCGCGGCAAGCCGGGCTGGCCCGGCGTCGGCGATGACCGGACCGCACGCTATCCGCAGCTGAACCATTCGGAATTCTACGTCAAACTGCGCTTCTACGTGTCGCCGGGGACCAAACTGTACTCGCTCACCATCGACCCGCCAGAAGTGACAGAGTGGCTTGTCAGACTCAGAACCCGAATAGACTAGGGCCAGCCGTTTTGGACCAGCCGATACGACCGACTGCGGCAGGGCGGCTTCCTGGATCGGCCCAGGACAGCGCTCCCAAGAAGAAGAGCTTGAGCATCCCGTAAACGGATGACCGACCCAGTCAGGAGAACAGCATGTCCGATTCACTCACAAACGAACAGTGGCGCCAGTACCAGACCCAGGGATATTTGCGATTGGGCCAGGTGTTGACCAACGAAGAGTTGCAAGGTCTCCAGCAGCGCATGGACGAAATCATGCTGGGGACGGCGCCGCTCGACTATGACCGCATGGCAATGCAGTTGGACCGCGAACCGGGCACAGGCAAACCCGGACCGCAAACCAAAGGCCACAAAGGCGCAACGCTCAGCTACCGCAAGATACAGGACCTCGAATACGACCCACTGTTCCTTGCCTATATGCAGAAGCCCCTGTTCCGCCACATCTGCGCCCGTGTATACGGGGAGGAGACCACCGTCGCCTGTTACCGGGCCATGTTTATGAACAAACCGGCCCGCGAGGGGACGCCCCTGATCTGGCATCAGGATCGCTGGAGATATCTGGATCGCGACCCCTTGATCACAATCTGGACCGCCCTCGACCCCGCTACCGTCGCAAACGGCTGCGTCCAGATCGTACCCGGCGCCCACCACACTCTGATTAACCCGTCCAGCGGATCGGGCTTTCTGACCCCGGAGCAGGCAGAGGAACTGACGCGCGACGCCGAAACTGTTTTCCTGGAGCTGGAGGCGGGCGAGAGCGTCCTCCTGCATAACCATCTGCCCCACAGCTCCGAAATCAACAACACCGATATTCCCAGGCGGGCCTTCAGCGCCTGTTACATGGACGCGGTGACCAGGGCGGAAAACGGGGAAACTTTCACTGTCATCTTTGGCGAAAGCGCGCTGCAACCGGAGATGGTCTGAATGCCCAGCTGTGTCAAAGGCCTGCTGACCCTTACCCTGCCTGCCGATCGGCAATGCGATGAGTCCAAGTTACCGTTCAGAAGGAAAGAGCCATGTATGAAAGCGTGGAAGTAGCCGCCATCTCATATCGACCGGTCAAATGGGACAAAGCCGCCAACGCCGACCGCATGGAGGAGCTGTTCGTCCAGGCCGCGCAGGAAAACCCGCGCATGATATTGACGACCGAAGGCGCGCTCGAAGGCTACATTGTGATGGAAATCGTCGAGGGCCGTGCCCCGGCTGATTCCATGCTCGAAGTGGCCGAACCGATCGACGGTCCCTATATCCGCCGTTTCCAGAAGCTGGCCCGCGCCCTCAAGACCTGCCTCGCGTTCGGTTTCGCCGAGCGTATCGGCGACGAAGCATTCAACTGCGCGATCTTTCTCGATCACGAAGGCGAAATCCGCGGCCGCTATCACAAGGTCCAGCTGGCCGAAGGCACCCATCCCTCCTGGCGCTTCAACCGCGTCGGCAGCCGCCTTCGCGCCTTCGATACGCCGATAGGCCGCGCTGGCTTTGTTATCTGCAACGACCGCTGGAACCCGGATATCGTGCGCGCCCTTGTTCTGGACGGCGCCCGCATCATCCTCATCCCCTCCTACGGCAGCAAGACCAAAGATCAGAATCAAGCCGTTCTCGCCAGGGCAAGAGAGAACGGCGTCCCCATCGTCGAGGCCAACGTCGGCATGAACCTGATAATCAGCAAAGGGGAAATCTGCGCCTACCAGTGGGGCAACGATCAGATCACGCACGGCGTTGTCGATATCCCCGCCGCCCCCTGCGAGAAAACCGCCCGTCAAGCGGAACAGGACTATCTCGCCGCGCAAACGCCGGAGATGGAGAAACGCTACCAGAGAACGCTGGATAGAGTTGAACGCCTGACCAGCGCCTAGCTCCCCTGGCTTGAACTTGGGCTGCCAGGGTCACCGGAGGACTTTTTCTTGTACGACATCGTCATTGCAGGTGGAACCGTCATAGATGGCAACCGGGCGCCGCGCCGCCGCGGAGACGTGGGCATCAGGGGCGATCGGATCGCTGCCATCGGCGACCTCGCCGGCGCGGATGCCGCCCAGGTAATCGACGCCGCCGGCAGGATCGTCGCGCCCGGCTTCGTCGATGTTCACACTCACTCCGACGGCTGGTTCCTGAGAAAGCAGCACCAGGTGAGCAAGACCAGCCAGGGCTTTACCACCGAACTCATCATGGCCGACGGCATCTCCTACGCGCCCGTCAGCCGCCAGACAGCCCATGAGTGGCTCTACTACATGCGCGGCCTCAACGCCCTGCGCATGGAAGACTACACCGGCTGGGAGACACTGGCCGATTACATGGCCCTCCTGGACCGCCGCAACGTCCAGAATGTGATCACGCAAATCCCCTACGCCAATGTGCGCACTCTCATCTGCGGCTGGGGTCCCGCACCGGCAGATGACTTACAGTTGAAACTGATTCAGCTGCAGGTTGAACAGGGAATGGAGGAGGGCGCCTGCGGTCTTTCAACCGGTCTTGACTACGCAGCCCAGTGCTTCGCCTCAACTGCCGAGCTGGCGGCCGCCTGCCAGCCCATGGCCGGTGCACAGGCCCCGTACGTCACCCATATGCGCTACAAAATAGGGACCCTGGCCGCGCTGAAGGAAGCCGTCGAGATAGGGCGGCGCGCCGGTGTCCCCGTCCACATCTCCCATCTCAAGGCCGCCAGCGAAGTCGATACCCAAGCCATACTTTCCTACGTCGACCAGGTCGCCGTCCACGAAGTCGACTTTTCCTTCGACGTCTATCCTTATCTGCCCGGGTCGACTCTGCTCAACTACCTCTTGCCCTACGAGATCTGGCACGACGGTCCCCTGGCCGCGCTTCCCAAACTGCGCGACCCTGCGACGCGCGCGCAAGTCGGCCGCGGCCTTGAAATCTATGCGTCCGATCTCGATGCAATCAGAATAGTCTGGCTGCCAGGCAAGGAGAACAGCAGCTACCTGGGCAAGACATTGGCCGAGTATGTTGACGAAGTGGGCAAGTCTCCGGTAGACGCGCTTTGTGATCTCCTGATCGAGGAAAACCTGGCCGTGTTGCTCGTCTTCTTCCAGGGCGACGACCGCTTCGTAGAACCATTCCTCGCCCACAAGTGTTACATGATGGGCACTGACGGCGTCTACCATGAAGACAGCGTCATCCACCCCCGCCAGTACGGGTCAGCCGCACGTCTATTGGGACCATGCGTGCGCAAGGGACTGTTCTCTCTGGAAGACGCCGTGTGGAAACTGAGCGGTGCCGCTGCGGCACGCTTTGGGCTCAAAGATCGGGGCACAATAGAGGAAGGCGGCTACGCCGATCTGGTGGTCTTCGATCAGGAGGCAATCCAGGACCACGCCACCTTCGTCGAACCGCATCAATTGTCTGGCGGCGTCAGCGAAGTGCTCGTCAACGGTGTTCCTGTAATCCGCGACGGTTCACCCGTGGAGACGCTGCAGCAGCCACTGCCGGGTCGGGCTCTGCGCTTCAATCAGTAATCACTCTTCTTCAAAATGTACGCCCAGAACATCACCGTCTGAACTCGTGGCAACTACAGCGCGCCGTCCGGAATCTGCTGGCGCAGAGCCCTGTGCTTCCGGTGTAACGACAGGCACATTTTCCGCATTTGTCGCAGTTACAAACGGCGCATAGAGCCATCCGGACTGGCCTTCAAAGTCTATCTGCCACCACTCTCCGTCCGAACTCTTCCCGGTGATGGCAAACTCTTCCCCTTCGTTAGCCCCGCCGATACGATCGTACTCGGTGCCCGGCCCCCCGCGCACGTTCAGGTCGCCGGCGGCCGTTGCCAACGGTTCATCGGGCGTCGTTGGCGTTTCCGTGGCTGAATCCTCGGGCATCGTACCTTCAGCCTGTGAGTCGCCGACGACAGGCACATCCTCCACATTGGCAGCGGTCACATAGGAGGCATAGATCCATCCGGACTGTCCGTCGAAGTCAATTTGCCACCACTCGCCGTCAGGACTCTTGCCGGTAATTTCGAACTTCTCTCCTGCAGTGGCCCCGCCGATCCTGTCGTATTCAGTGCCCGGTCCTGAGCGAATGTTCATGTCGCCGAGGACAGTTACGGCAGCGCTCTCCGTCTCCGGCGCAGCTGTCTCGGCAACAGAACCGCCAGCGACGGGCACGTTCTCTGCATTCGTAGCGGTCACAAACGGTGCATAAATCCACCCGGTCTCACCACGGAAGTTAATCTGCCACCAATCGCCGTCCTCGTTCCTGCCGGTGATGCGGAACGCCTCACCGGCAGTGGCCCCGCCAATCCTGTCGTATTCCTCGCCCGGTCCACTTCGAACGTTCATATCGCCGCCGACAGTCACGACCGCGTCCAGCGGAGCAGGCGCCCCCTCGGTGGTTCCTTCATCCGGATCGGCAGCCTCCGTCATGCCGGATCCTACGATGGGCACGTCTTCCGCATCGGCCGCGACCACAAAGGGCGCATGAATCCATCCTGGTTGGCCCTGAAAGTCGATCCGCCACCAATCCCCCTCCGAATTCTTGCCTGTGATGGAAAATTCCTCGCCGGCACTCGCTTCGCCGACGACGTTGTAACCGGTTCCCGGACCGCTGCGTACGTTCATTTCCCCCAAAACCGTAACTGATGCATCGGTGGCTGGCGGCTCCATAGCGGCTGGCGCCGTGTCTGTAACCGTAACCGTGGGAGTTGGCGCGGCCGGTGCAGGTTCTGTGGGTGTGGGAGGAGGTGTATTGGTTGCCGTCGGCGGCTGCGGCGTGGACGTAACAACCGCAGGGAGTGCCGTGGCGGTACTTGTCGGCCCTGGCTCTGGCGCCGGCGCCTCACCTTCTCGCTGCCCGCAGGCGCCAAGAGTAGCGGCGCCAAGAATCAGCGCACACAAAATCGATCCTTGCATGAAGGATCCCTTGACCACCCTCTTCATCCATGTAGCTACATGAGCTGCAGTGGCCGGCTGGCTGCTTGGTCGCTGATGGCTCATGTATGCTCCTCTCGGTCGGGCGGAGCCGTTCGCGCCGCATGTACAATTAAGGCCACTGCCGTAGCCTCAGGGATGCGGCCCGTGTCCAACATCAAGTGATAGTGCCGGCAGTTTTTCCAGTCCGCACTGGTGAAAAATCTCTGGTACCAGTTGCGGCGCTGCTCGTCTGCCAGCCCTATTATACGTTCAGCCGTACCGATTTCGGCCATACCGCGGCGGCGCTGAATTCGACCGGCCCGAATCGCCGGCG
This sequence comes from Caldilineaceae bacterium SB0661_bin_32, assembly GCA_009841235.1. GTDB lineage: Bacteria > Chloroflexota > Anaerolineae > Caldilineales > Caldilineaceae > Bin5. Next base: position 31,742 of record VXMH01000098.1, read on the forward strand.
CCGCGTAGAGGTGTACATGAAGTGCGGTCGGGTGGTTTTCGAGAATCAGCTGCGAGCCGCGCCCAATGAAGACCACGCTCCCCCGCTCGGCCAGGGCGCGAATGGCTTTTGTCATCCCGTCTACATACGTTGCTTGATCCATCGGCCTGTTGCGCCGGTTTGGATCAGCCGAAAATAGCGAACGCATCTCCTGGCTGACAACACCGGCGCGCGACATCAGCTTCTCCTCGGCCTCGACGATTACCTCCACCTGTACCCCTGCCTGCCGGGCCATCTCCGCAAGCACCTCCTTGTCGATACAGGTCGCGTCCAGCTCATGGCCGACAGCCTCAGCGATGCGAGTACCTCGCGAGCCCAGTTCGCGCGAAATGGTAACGACGGTCATACTTGCCTCCTCAGTACAGGAAACCTGCCTGCCGCGAAGCATTCACTGTCTCGACATGCGGGCGAATGACTATAGCTCGACCACTCTCGGGTCATAGAGCGGTGTGTCTGCAACGACAATGCGGCCATCCGGCATTCGGTAGCAGTTGCCGTGCCTTCGAGCGCCCTCAGCCAAAGCGTTTCGCCGCAACTCGGCTTCATCTTTGCGGCGTTGCCCTTCAGCGGCGTCGAAATCCCATGAACTATCCACCAGAGCCTTCAGCTGCCGGCCGGTTGCCATCTCTTCCTCTGTACCGTTTACCAGTAGATTGCGCTGCTCCAGGGGATCGGCTTCCAGGTCAAAAAGCAGGTGCGGCGTCATTCCCCGAAAGCGGACAAACTTGTACTTCCCAAGGCGCACAAGCCGGTGCTCGCTCCCTTTTCCCCAGCGCGGGAGCGGATTGTCCACGAAGACAGGCTCTGCCGGCGGCTCGGTCCCTGTCGTCACCGCCTTGGAAAGATCGCGCCCCTCCAGGCCGTCAGGCGCCGCGATGTTCGCCAGCCCGCACAGCGTAGGGAACAGGTCCGCCAAACTGACAGGCGTGTCCAGTCGCGCCCCCGAGCTCTCTCCACTTCGCTGAGAAGGCGTCTGGACAATCAGCGGCACCCGCGCCGCGGCCTCGTGCCACGAATTCTTCCACCACATGCCGTGCTCACCCGCCATTTCCCCATGGTCCGTGGTGTACACGACAACCGTGTTCTCCAGCAGACCGCTCCGCTCCATCAAATGGAGAAGATCGCCAAGGATTTCGTCCAGGTAGTCGACGCATGCGAAGTAGGCTGCCCTCGCCTTCATCATCTCCTGCTCTGAGACCTCCTCCGTGCGGAATCCTTTTGCCATGCCGACTGTCATGGGGTGAGAGGCGGTGTCTCCTGTACGTCCTACCTTGGGCGGAGTTATTCCTTCGGGCCAGTACTTGTCCAGGAACCTCCTCGGCGCAGTCAGCGGAAAATGAGGGCGGCTGAACGACGCGCACAGAAACCAGGGCCTGTCCGGCTCAGCCGCCGTCTGTTCCCGCAAATACGCCACCGTCTCCCGTACGATGACTTGCTCCTGCAAGACACTCTCCGGAATCTCCGTAAGTCCGGCGTCGGCGGTGCGGCTGCGCATCTCGAAGCCGCCTTCACGCACTGACAAGGGATCCCTCTGATGTCCGGCCCCCCCTGTCAAATCGCCATAGGGTCTGTTCGCGAAACCGGCCATCTGGTTGGCGCCTCCCAAGTGCATCTTGCCTACCAGGCAGGTAGCGTATCCGGCATCGGCAAATGCGGAGGCAACTGTCGGAATCTCAGGTTTCAGGTAGGATCCATTGCCCCAGCCGCCGCCGGTCATCGGCGAACGCCCGGTCAACAGACAGATGCGGGAGGGTGTACAGAGTGGCGACTGGCAGTAGGCACTGCTGAAAAAGGACCCGTGTTTCGCCAAACCGTCCAAAACAGGTGTTTGAACCGGTTCGCCCGTTTGCCCCTCAAGCAGGCTGAGGCAGCGGTAGCTGTGCTCGTCGGAAAAGAGAAAGAGAATATTCGGTCGCGACATGAGTGAAATCCCTTTCGTAAACGCGCGGCAGCGGCCTCCCCTAGAATAAGACTACGGGCCGATGTGCGCAAGTGAGCTTTTCCCGTTCACAACCGCCGCAGGCGCCATCTGAGCGCAACGCGGAAAAAAACGGCCTGTGTGTCCCTTGTTCGGTTGAAGCTGCGAGGCGACTGCGGTAGGATAGTGGAGATGGAGACGATCTGCTTCTCTTCGGCTACCCAACTGATTCGGGCTATTCACGCAGGTGAGCTTTCTGCGCGCGAGGTTGTAGCGGCATTCCAGGCGCAGCTTGAAGCAGTAAACCCCCGGCTGAACGCCGTGACCATCGCGGCCGAGGACGCCTTGGATCAGGCCGGACTGGCTGACGAGAGACAGGCTCAAGGGAAGGATCTGGGTCTGCTCCACGGTCTGCCATTCACCGTCAAGGACACTTTTGAAACCTCCGGTCTGCAGAGCCGGCTTGAAAACCGAATACGCAAGAGACTGGTTGCGCGCAAAGACGCCGCGGTCGTTGACAGGATGAAGCAGGCCGGAGCAATACTTCTGGCCAAAACCAACTGCCCGCCGTCAGGCAGTGGCGCCGACACGGAAAACGCGATCATCGGTCAGACATGCAACCCGCACAACGCCAGCCGCTCACCAGGCGGCAGCAGCGGCGGCGAAGCAGCTCTCATCGCAGCCGGCGGTTCACCCTTAGGTCTTGGCAGCGATACCGGGGGCGGCCTGCGCGTTCCAGCTGCCTTTTGCGGAGTTACCGCTCTGAAGCCAACACAGGGCCGCGTCCCCAACTCAGGTGTCTACAACCAACCGGGAGGACTTACCGATCAGCGCACGCAGATCGGTCCGGTAGCACGCAGCGCCGAGGACCTTCTGCTTGCCCTGAGGACGATTTCCGGTCCCGACTATCTCGACGCCGGCGTCGTTGCCAAACCACTGTACGACCCTGGCCAGCTGCCTCTGCGAGATCTGACAGTCGCTTCCTTTGCCTACGATCCGGCCTCACTTGTTACTTCCTCGGTGGCAAATGCGGTGGGCGCGTCGGGGCAGGCTCTGGCCCGCGCCGGCGTCCAGGTCGTGGATAACCGTCCCCTCGACCTGGTCGGAGGCGCCCGGGATCTCGACCAGGGCTGGCGGCGAATGGCGGGGACCCGCGGTCAGGACGTTGTTGAGCTGCTCCACGCCTGGGACCAGTTTCGCACCAATCTGCTCCAATTCATCCGTTACTACGATGCCATCCTCTGTCCCGCCGTTCACCACACCGCCCCTGCCATCGGCGCCCGCGACAACCAGCGCTTCGACTACACTGTCCCTTTCAGTCTGACCGGCTATCCTGCCGCCGTCGTTCCTGTTGCCGTAGATGATGAAGGCCTCCCCCTCGCCGTGCAGATCGTCTCACATCCCTGGCGTGAGGACATCGTATTGGCGCTGGCAACGGCCCTGGAGGAGGCGTTTCAGGGCTGGCGAGACGATCTGGGCAGTGGCATGAAACCGCATCCCCCCTCAGGCGTAAAGTAAGAACAGGTAACCACATCAGGGAGGCAAGGATGGAAGAAGAACGCAAGGCAGAAAGCAGAGAGCATAAAGGCGGAGAAGAAGCTGAAAGCTTCAGCAGTAGCGATGACCTGACCGACGAGATTCACAAGCTGGTTGAAGCGATGGCCCGCGCCGCACGCAACGTCTGGAGCAGCGAACAGCGTCTCCAACTGGAGGAAGACCTGCGCCGCGGCCTCGGGTCGCTTGTCGGGAGCCTGGAAGAGGCACTCGAGCGATTCAGCCGGAGCGAACAGGGACAGGAAATCCAGGAACAGGCGACCAGAGTGGCCGACCGGGTTCGCGAGAGCGAACTCGCCGCGGAACTGAAGGAGGGGCTGACCGTCGGCCTGAGGTCCGCCGCCGACGAAGTCCGGAAATTCGCCGACAGCTTTGAAGAGCAACAGGAGCAGTCTGGCGCCGCTCAGGACATCCCCGTGGAATCGGACAACGAAGAGAGTTGCGAAAAGAGTACCTGAGCAAGACCGATGGGCGGCGCAACACGGAGGCAGAGACCGCTTTCAGGGGAATGTGAAGAGGACCTTGGCCAGCTTCAAGATGCCTTGACTCCAGGGCACCCGGTGAGATACGCCGCTGCTCCCGTCGAAACTGGCCAGGTTCTCAATGTACCAGATGTAGTTCCGGACGAGCGCGTCCTGGTTGCTGAAGGCTGGGTTCCAGCCGAGAAGCCGCTGGGCCTTGGCGACGTCCACGAATGAGTCGGTCGCTGCCGTTTCATAGACCCACTTGTAAAGAGGCGAAATCCCCAGCCTTTCCAGTATGCGCAATGTCCAGATGGCAGGCGCGGCCGGCAGCGGAATGATGCGTTTTCCATGTCCCGCGAAGTCGAGGACAGCCTGATAATCCTCCTTCATCGTGGCAAACTCGGTCGCGCCGATGTTAAAGGTGTCGTTGACTTTTGAGCTTGGCAGGCTGGCGGCCAGGAATATCGCAGAACACAGATCCTCCACATCCAGCAGTTGATAGCGATTCCTCCCACTGCCCAGCATGGGGAAGTTTTTTCCGTCTTTCGCCCAATCGTAGAACAGAGCAAAGACACCCAGCCGCTCCGGCCCGACAAACGATTTGGGGCGAATGATGGGAACACAAATGCCCTTCTCCCTGAACTCCTGGCAAATCTCTTCGGCCTCGATCTTGGCCTTGCCGTAGGGGCCTACCCCGTGCAGCCGGTCGTCTTCCTTCAGAGGATGGTGGTCCGGGATGCCGTAGACGGCCGTGGACGATATGTGGATCACCCGCTTAATCCCCGAACGGTAAGCCGCATCCAGGACGTTGCGGATACCGTCAACATCGGTGGAATAGATCTCCTCTGCACTGTAAAGTGGAAGTGCCGCCGCAGCGTGAACCACCAGGTCCACGCCATCCATCGCCGCGCGGACAGAATCGACGTCGCGGATGTCCCCGTCAAAAACTTTGACCGAATCCCTCTCCGGATAATCGAATGGCGCAATGTCGAGCGAAACGACTTGGATCCCCCGCTCAAGCAGGTAGCGGACGAGATTGATGCCAAGAAAGCCCGCGCCGCCTGTTATCAGGCAGCTGCTTACGTCTCTTTGACCGTCAGAGTCTTCCCCTTCAGGAATGCCATCATGTCGAAGAGGAGGTGCAGGCGTCGAACTGGTTCCTGCTTGGCGCGGGGTTCGATTCATCAGCGGTCTCGGGAAGGCCGATTGAAGGTGCGGGTAGAAGCCTCTTTATGCTTCTCGCCGGGAGACGGAATGGAAGAAGCTGTCCAGTTTTTCAGCAGCGATTCAGTCGATTCAAACGCCAGCTCTGCAGGGATCTGATCCGCTTCGAACCACCCTGCGTCCTGCGCATCGTCTGCGACAAAGGGAATCTCCGGCGAAGCGGACGGTTCCCCTAGAAAAGCTAACACAATCCCAATGCGTTCGCCTTCGTCACTGACCATAGGGAAAATCTCGATCAACTCGCCGATATTGGCGCTCAAGCCGACCTCTTCCCGCAGCTCCCGCTTCAGCGCTTCCCGGGGCATCTCCCCCGCGTCCATGTAGCCGCCCGGCAAGGACCATTTTCCCTTTGCCGGATCCACTGCCCGCTGAATCAACAGGACTCTGCTCTGATGCAGAACGAGCGCGATGACGGCCACCTTCGGATCGGGAAACTGGACGAATCCACATGCCGAACAGACGGGCCGCAAGGCGTTGAATCGCACTTCTTCCACCACCGGACTGGCGCAATATGGGCAAAATCGAAATCTCCGGTTCATTCTTACAAGTATAGCACCGGGTCTGTAGAAGTGGTATACTTGAGCAAAATTCAAGTCAGGATGGGAGGAATGGCGCTCACAGGAGGCGGCCTCCTCCCTGTATGAATGGTTGCATCACCGCATTGGGGGAGGGCGGGCTGGTCGCAAGAGGGCTTCACGCGCCAGGCTCGCAAGGTTACGTGCGTTTCCTGTTGACGGCAATCCCAGAAGAGTAAGGTTAGCGGTATGAACACTGTTTACGGAGGAATCGAGGCAGGGGGAACGAAGTTCGTCTGTGCAGTCGGAACCGGTCCCGACGACATCCGGGCCGAAATCCGCCTGCCCACCGAGTCGCCTGAAACTACCTTGAGAAAGGTCATCGACTTCTTTCGCGACCAGCAGGAGCGGCACGAGATTGCCGCCCTTGGCGTGGCCTCTTTTGGACCGGTTGACCCCGACCCCAGCTCACCAACCTTCGGATACATCACCAATACGCCAAAACCTGGCTGGGCCAACACACCTGTTGCGCCGGCGCTGAAGGATGCGTTCGACGTTCCGGTCGGCTTCGACACCGATGTAAATGTCGCCGCCTTGGGCGAGCACACCTGGGGCGCGGCAAGAGAGGCGGATACCTTTGTGTATCTGACCATTGGGACAGGCATCGGAGGAGGAGGCATGGTGGATGGCAAACTGATGCACGGCCTCATTCACCCTGAAATGGGCCACATCGCAATTCCGCACAACTGGGAACGCGATCCCTATGCCGGCACCTGCCCGTTTCACGGTGACTGCTGGGAAGGACTGGCCAACGGCCCCGCACTCGAAGCGCGCTGGGGTCAGCCGGGCGAACTGCTGCCTCCCGGTCATGAAGCCTGGCCGCTGGAGGCCCACTATCTCGCTCTGGGCGTGACGACCATCATGATGATCATGTCTCCACAGCTGGTCGTGATGGGTGGCGGGGTCATGGAGCAGGAGCACATCTTCCCTCTTATCCGCCAGGAAGTGAAGTCCCAGCTGAATGGTTACATTCAGAGCCCGACGGTATTGGATGGCGTGGACAGTTATATCGTGCCGCCCGCGCTGGGAGGGCGCTCCGGCGTGTTGGGCGCGATAGCCCTGGCCAAGCGCGCCCTCCGGGACACTTGACCAACGCCGAAATCTCTTAGTCGATCACGCCCATTTCCTTGCCCTGAATGTCCGTCACTTTCGATCCCACTGAGCATCCGCACAGGCGCCGCAATCTGCTTACTGGAGAGTGGGTTCTTGTCTCTCCTCACCGAATGAAGCGGCCGTGGCAGGGCCAAACGGAGTCGCCGCCTTCTCTTTCCTTACCTCAATACGACCCTTCCTGCTATCTCTGCCCCGGCAACGAAAGGGCCGGAGGCCTGGTCAATCCGGCCTATACGCACACCTTTGTCTTCGAAAACGATTTTGCCGCCCTGCGCGCCGATACACCGGCCGGGACGGCCCAGAACAACCGGTTCTTTCAGTCGCAGTCGGAGACGGGCGTCTGCCGGGTAATCTGCTTCAGCCCACGGCATGACCTGACGCTGGCGCGCATGGCTCTGCCCGATATTCGCCGTGTAGTGGATCTGTGGTCGGAACAGGTCGAAGAGCTGAGCCAGGACGAGGAGTTAGGCTACGTTCAGCTCTTCGAGAATCGCGGCGCCATGATGGGAAGCTCAAATCCACATCCACACGGGCAGGTTTGGGCGACGCGCCGTATGCCGACCGAGCCAGCCAAAGAAGATCGAGAACAACGGGCCTATTTCGAGTGCGAAGGGGCTCCCCTGCTGGTGGACTATCTTTCCGCCGAGCTGGCGGCAGAGGAAAGGGTTGTGCTGCAAAACAGCGACTGGGCGGCGGTCGTGCCCTATTGGGCCGTCTGGCCGTTCGAAACGCTACTTCTGCCCCGGCGCCCACGCCAGCACCTGGCGGAACTTGCTCCGGCGGAGCGGGACTCCCTGGCCGGCATCCTGAAACGCCTGCTGATCCTCTATGACAATCTCTTCGAGACCAGCTTCCCCTATTCGATGGGCTGGCACGGAAAGCCGGCGACCGCTGGTGACCACGCCCACTGGCAACTTCACGCCCACTTTTACCCGCCCCTTCTGCGCTCGGCTACCGTCAGGAAGTTCATGGTCGGTTACGAAATGCTGGCAACCCCGCAGCGCGACCTCACCGCCGAGCAGGCTGCGCAACGCCTGAGAGCCCAGAGCGTAACCCACTATCTGGACCGCTGAGAACCTTCGGCGCCGCTGCGATAAGCCTCTCTGGCGGCAAGATAGGCATCTCCCCCGTGACAGTCATTTATTACGAACAGTGGAAAATCTTCCACCTCCAGTTCTCGAATCGCCTCGCTCAATAGATCAGGATATGCAAGAAGGCGGCTGCGGCGAATCTGCCGGGCCAGCAGGGCGGAGGCCCCGCCCACAGCGCCAAAATAGACCGCTCCGTGTCGTACGAGTGCCTGCTTCACCTCCTCCGAACGACTCCCTTTGCCGATCAGGCCGGCGACGCCGCGTTCCAGCAGTGGCAGTGTGTATGGGTCCATACGCCCGCTCGTTGTGGGCCCCGCAGGCCCAATTACCGCGCCCTGTTTGGCTGGGGCCGGCCCAACGTAATAGATTACCTGGCCTGATAAAGGCAGCGGCAACTCTTCGCCCCGTTTCATCGCGGCAACGAGTCTCTTGTGGGCCGCGTCCCTTGCCGCGTAAATCGTGCCTGTCATGACGACCCGTTCACCGGCCCGCAAGGACCTCACCGCGGCCTCGTCAAGAGGCGCCCGGACTGTTCTCGCCATCACAGCTCCAATGTTGCCCGCCGCGGCGCAGAGCAGTTAAGGTTTACCGCAATGGGCAGAGCGGCTATGTGCGTCGCCAGGACTTCGACGTGGACTGCCAGCGCAGTTACAACGCCCCCCAGCCCTTGCGGTCCGATTCCCAGTCCGTTGAGTGCGTCGAGCAGGTCGCCCTCGAGTCTGGCCACATGCGCTTCCGAACTGACGCTGCCGATCGGTCGCAGCAGCGCTTTCTTTGCCGCCATGCCCACAGTGTCAAGGGAGCCGCCGATGCCGACGCCCACGATCAGAGGGGGACAGGCATTGGGTCCGGCCTTCTCGACCGTGTCAATCACGAACTGCTGAACGCCTTCTTCACCAATTGCCGGAGGAAACATCTGGACCCGACTCATGAGTTCGGCTCCGAACCCCTTTTGCAGTGTGCTGATGCGCAGCCCGTCTCCTCCAACAATCTCCCAATGGATCAGCGCCGGCGTGTTGTCGCCGGAATTGACTCGCAGCAGCGGGTCGCTCACCACCGATTTGCGCAGGTCGGCGTAGGCATCGCGGGTCGCATCCTGCAGCGCCGCATAAATCTCTCCCCCGCTGAAGTGCACGTCCTGGCCGACTTCGACAAACAGAATCGCCATTCCCGTATCCTGGCAAGTGGGTATCGTTTCGGCTTCGGCGTAGGCCGCATTCTCCAGCAAGAGTTCGATGACCTCCTGCCCAGTCGGCGATCGCTCCTGACGACCCGCCGTGCGCATGGCCTCCAGATAGTCTTCAGGCAAGCTGTGCGCGGAATGGCGCAGGAGTTCGCCGACGGCCTGTCTTACATCGCGGACATCGATAGTTCTCAAGATCTCACTCCCTTCCAGTTCGAGAAAATGCGTGAGAAACAGTTGCAGCGAGCACGAGAACTCCTTCCCTTTCAGGCGCCTGATCCCTCAGTTCCTGCTTCCCGCTCTTTCCCTATACGCAGCGGCCAGCGCGGCAATGCGGAGATTCCCGGGCGCCAGATCTGCCGCCTTCTCCAGTCCGGAAAGTACGGCCGGATCGTCTCGGTTAAGCAGAAAACGGCCCCAGGCCACCAGGGCATGGATATCGGCTCTCTCCGGCTGAACGAGCAGCGCGTTGTTCCCGTACTGGGTCAGGAGGAGACCGATCGTCTGATCGAATCCATAGGCCGCCGAGTCGGCAGGAATCGGCGTATTGCTGAACAAGGTTGATGGGCCCATCGACCATAGAACCTCGAAGGAAAAGTCCCAGTCGCCGGCGAATACATGGCTCAAAAGCGGGAATGGGCTGGCAACGGCCAGCTGGCGGCTCACTTCCAGATGGTGGCGTATCCAGAGTGCGTTCCAATGGACCGTCGGGTCGGAAGGAGCCGCGACCCTGGCCCGCTCGATTTCGTCGAGCGCGTCTGCGTACAAGCTCGCCTCGGCTAGCGCCAGGGCATGGCTGTTTATGGCTCGTAGATGGAGCGGTCGGTCATCCGGCAACAACCTGGGGGCGGCTTCTGCCAGTTTTTCACCATCCCAATGGAAGAACCGCGCCAGGTAGAGCTGCAGACCGCAGGCGTAACAGAAAATATAAGGATCGCTGTTGTTCAACAATAGATCCAATTGGCCGTCGCCATTCAAATCCACGACCGACCCCGCATCCGGGATGCTGTTGAAGCTGCTGATGACGAGTGATAGGGCCTGTCCGTCCCAGCGCAATAGTTCAAGACAGCCGCCATGCGCGCCTGCACCGCCCTGGACGGCCAGCCAGAGGCCGGTAGGTTCTATGGATACCTGTTTCAGGGAGTATTCGTCGAGGTAGTCGACACAATCGAGCGCCTCGCGGCCCAACTCCAGCCAGCCGCTCTCCTGAGCCTCATGGATCGAGACAATGTGCGAGGCGGACACACTCTGCGGCGGGAGCCCGAAAGTATTGGCGGCAAACAGGGTCGGCTCACCTGACGTTTCAAGTTGCTGCACAGCCACACCGCGCGCCGGATCCTGCTTCGATCCATATTCGCCGGCCAGCCGGTCCTGCAGCGTCTGTTTACTGGGAAGTGTGGAGGACGCAGGCGCGGCCGCAACTGTACCGGGCCGGCTCTCCAGCGCCTTCGCCAGTTCTTTGTATCGGCTGTCTTCTGTCGCCAATTCCGCTGCCAGCTGCATGCCCGACTGAACTGCTGGATCGTCCGGCTCGATTAGGAAGCGTCCCCAGGCCCCCAGCGCGTGAATGGCCGCCCGTTCCGGTTGCAGCGCCAAAGCAGTATCGGCAAATTGGGCCAGTAGCACGCCTACGACATGTTCGAACCCCGATGCCGCAGAGTCGGCAGGTATCGGCGCGTCGCTGACAAGGGTTGTCAAGCCCACATCCCACAAGGCATCAAATGCCGTTTCCCAGTCGCCCGCGAAAACGTGGTTCAGCAGGGGGTAGGAACTGGTGGAAGCCTCTTCCCGGCTGGCTTCAAGGTGGTGGCGGATCCAGATAGCGTTCCAGGAGACTGCGGCGTTTCCGGGCGCGATGGCCTCCGCCTGTTCGATCTGCTCCAGCGCGTCGGCGAACAGGCTGGCGGCCGCCAGCTCCGCCGCCCGATCGTTGAAAGCGCGCAATTCTGCGGGCAGATCGTCGGCCAGGGGAGTTGGCGTTACTTCCTTTAGCGTCTGCCCGTCCCAATAGAAGAGCTGCGCCCAGTACTGTCGAACCCCGCAAGCGTAGCAGAAGATGTAGGGGTCGCTGTTGTTCAGAAGCAAGTCCAGCTGGCCGTCCCCATTCAGATCGGTGAGCGAGCCGGCATCCGGGCTGCTGCTGAATCCGCTGATAATGACCGACAGATTCTCGCCGTCCCAACGCAGCAGTTCAAGGCAGCCGCTGTGAGCGCCAACGCCGCCGATAACGGTCAGCCATACGTCGACAGGGTCCATGTTTACCTGTTTGACTGAGAATTCATTCAGGTATTCGGCGCACTCAAGTTCCACGCGGCCCAAAGCCTCCCAGCCTTCGGGCCCTGCGGCGTGGATCCAAACCCTTTGTCTGAACGACGGATTGTCTGGAGGAAAGCCGTGCGTGTGGGAAACGAACAGAGTCTTCTCTTCGCCGCCGGCGGTCGCGACCGGTTGCACGGTAACGAGCGGCCCCAAATCCTGGACCAGGCCGCTCTCGGCGGCAAGTTGGTTCGCCAGCTCAGCCAGCCCGGCTGCCTCTGCCGACCGCGCCGCGACCGTAGGCGTTGCCGAAACCGGCCACATGACAGGCTGCGCACAGCCGCTGACCAGAAGCGTCAGCAACAGTACAAAAGAGAATACGCGCCGCAGGGGGGGAAGTGGCATGGTATACTCCTTCAAACAGCCAAGAGAATGCCAGGTATATTCTCAAAAAGGAGGACCGTCCCCGCTCCCCCTCTTTGAATGACAAGTGCACGCCTTATGCGTGCATCCAATCAAAGCGCACGCCAGCCTGGGATCATGCGCGCAAAGAACTATCGGCCAAGCGTCGTTTCGCATATGAAACTCATGGCCGCGCTGACTATATCACGCATCCAGCATAGCACAAAGTGGCCCGCCGAGCGGAACAAGCGCCTCAAGCCCGTCGTCAAGACTTTCGACTACGGTTTCGAGATCGCAACACGGCCAGCCTGACTGATGAAAAACGCCGAACTGATCGAGGCTCTGCGTCTCAACTATATAGAGTACTTCAGCCTCTTTCACGGCCAGCATGGGATCCGCACGCATGTCGACCGGGAGACAGCCTGGATCGTAGCCAACGGGCCGCCGGGAAACCACATTCTGCGCTCCAATCTGCCTGCCGTGGAAGCAGAAGAAAAGATCGACGCGCTCATATCAAGGATCGGCGCATTGACGGGAGGAATTCGTTGGCTGCTCTTCCCTCAAGACCGGCCCCAGGATCTGCGCGCAAGGCTGTCGCAAAGAGGACTGTCATCAGGACGGGGTGATCTGTGGATGTTCAGGCCGCTGCAGCAAGTTGCGGATAACAGGCATCACTCTCAACTTCGCATCAGTCCTGTTCGGGACAACCCTGGACTGAGGGCCTGGTGGACTGCTTCGGCCCTCGGTTTCGGCACGACCCAGCGCGCCGCTCAGCCTTGGTACGATGCCTTTCGACGCCGTGGATTCGGCCCGAAAGTTCATGTCACCAATTACATCGGACATCTTGATCAGAAGGTGGTGACAACCGCTACCTTGATCCTGGCTCGCGGCATAGCGGGAATCTATGATCTTTCGACGCTTCCGGACTACCGAGGGCAAGGCTTCGCAGGTGCGCTTGTCAACCACCTGTTGGAACAAGCCAGACAGTGCGGGTACTCCCACGCAGGCCTGCAGACAGGGGACGCAGAGCAGTTTTACCAGAGTCTGGGTTTCAAAACCGGCTTTCAGGAAGAAGAGTTCTTCTGGGCGGCAGACTATCCGGAAAAGTAGCAACGAACACGGCCGCCGAAAAATGCGGACGGGCCGACAGTCTGATACACTGAAGCCCACTGTACTTATCGCCCCACGCCTGAGGGCTTAAATGGGAGCACTGGGATGAATGAATCGGCTTCCGGCGCCGTGGCCGCAGCCCCGACGGCGCCCCCGCGCCCGTCCGCGCAAAAACGTGTCTTCAATCTGGCCTGGCCTGTCATCGGCGAGAGCTTCCTCGAGACGATGTTGATGGTCGTGGATACCTGGATGGTCGCCCAGCTGAGCACGGCGGCGATTGCCGGTGTCGGCGCATCCGTGCAGGTTCTCTTCTTTATTATCGCCGCGCTGGGCGCACTGAGCGTCGGCAGCAGTGTCCTGGTCGCGCAGGCCTACGGCGCCGGCAAGCTTGTGGAGGCGGCGCGGCTGGCGCGTCAGTCAATTGTCTGGAGTATTATTCTTTCTCTCCCCTTGGCCCTCACCGGGTTTTTCCTGGCCGGTCCGGTAATCGCGCTGTTCGGCGTTGAGGCGGACGTGGCCCGCATCGGCAAGGAATACCTGCAAGTCACGATGGCGACTGTCGTCGTGCTGATCGTACTCATGATTGGCGGAGGCGCGCTGCGGGGTCTGGGGGATTCGCAGACCCCAATGCGGGTGACGGCCCTGGCCAATTTCGTAAATGTTTTCCTGACCTACGGACTGATTTTCGGTGTGGCCGGGCTGCCGGCGCTTGGAGCGGTAGGCAGCGCCTGGGGAACCTTTCTCTCCCGCTTGCTCGCTGCAGTCCTCCTCTTGATGGTAATGTGGCGGGGACGGCAGGGCGTCTCCATTTCCGGGCGCAGCAACTGGCTGCCCGAAATCAGTGTGGCCTCCTCTGTGCTGCGTATCGGCGTACCGGCCGCCCTGGAGCAGCTTCTCACCTCTGCTGCCTTTACATCGATGACGGCAATTGTCGCCACACTGGGAACTGCGGCCCTGGCCTCCCACCGCATTGCGTTCAATGTTCTTTCCCTGTCCTTTCTCCCCGGCTTTGGCTTCGCAATTGCCGCCACGGCCCTGGTTGGGCAATCTGTCGGCGCGCGTGAGCCGGAAGAGGGGGCGGAAGCTGCGGCCATCGCTACGCGCTGGGCAGTTGTTTGGATGGCCGCCATGGGCGTCGTCTCCTACTTGCTGGCAGAGCCGATTATGCGACTGTTCAGCCAGGAAGCTGCTGTCGTAAGCGATGGCGTTGCCGCGATAAGGGTGGTGGCCTTGGCCCAACCCTTCTGGGCAGTACTGTTTGTTCAGTCGGGCGCGCTGCGCGGAATGGGCAATACAGGCTTTCCCCTGCGAGCAAATACCGGGGGCATCTGGTCTACCATGATAATCGCCTGGCTGGCGGTAAACTATCTCGATGGCGGCATCGCCCACGTGTGGGGTGTCTTTCTCATCACTTCTCCTGTCATGGCGATTGTTCTCTGGAAACGCTTCAAACGGGCCGTCGGGGAGTGGTCGGACCAGGCGGAAGGCAGATCCCCTCAATTGGGGCAGACAGGCCTGAGCAAATGAACCGGGAGTATCCGATACCCGCTGCACATCACAGAGTCGACGAGAAGATCCGGCGCAGCCACTTCATCACAACGGTGGGGCCGGCGGCAACCGTCGAGGACGCACGGGCATTCATCAAAGAAGTGCGGGCCGAGTTTGACACGGCCAACCACAACTGTTGGGCCTATGTCGTCGGCCCACCGGGATCGACGGGCCATGCCGGCATGAGCGATGACGGAGAACCCCACGGTACCGCCGGCCGGCCGATGCTCACTGTCCTCCTTCATTGCGGAATTGGCGACATTGTCGCGGTGGTTACCCGTTTCTTCGGGGGCGTAAAGCTTGGCAAAGGGGGACTGGTGAGAGCCTACAGTGGGGGCGTCAAAACTGCCCTGGACTCCCTGCCTCGAAGAGAGAAGGTGCCAATGGCGGAAGTGGAGGCTGTCATCGGCTACAGTGAGGTGACCCTTTTTCAGCGCATGTTGCCTGAGTTTTCCGCCCATGTCGTGGATTCCAACTTCGCCGTCGCAGTCTCTTACCGGCTGCAAATGCCGTCAAAGCACGTGGACACCTTCAAGGTTCGTCTGGCCGATCTGACGAATGGTCAGGCACAGGTGGTTGTTCACCGGGCGGACTGACAACGACCCGAATCTCAGAAACTGAATCCAGGATCAGGTCGGCCAGCGGCCCGAGCGTACTCCTGCTGCCGACCCCCGTCAGGACGCCCACTGCCAGGCCGGCGCCTGCTGAACGGGCCATACGAAGGTCGGCCTGCGCGTCCCCCACCACCACTGTCTCCGCCATGGAAACATCAACTGCTTTCGCCGCCGCCAGCAGTGGGTCGGGCGCCGGTTTGTGCCGGAAGGCACCGTCACCGCAAGCGATAAAGTCTACAAAGCGCGACAGGCGGAACCTGGCCAGAGCAGCTTCAGTGGGGCCGCTGTCGTCGCTGGTAATCACGGCGACGCGAACGCAGTTTTCGTGTAATGACGAAAAGAGCGGCGCCAGTGCAGTCACAGGTGAGAGGTCAACCGGGTCGGCAAGAATCGGCGCAAATCGCCGCCTTACCAACTCTTCACATTCATCCCAGGGCAGCGGGGGATCTGAGAGCTGTAGAAGAGCCGTTGCCGCCGCACGAACCGTGGCTTCGCTGGTGTCCGCGGCAAAAGGGCCATCTTCGTTGAAAGTGCCTGCGACGGCGTCGAAACCGAGAGCGCGGTAGAGGGCAGCCCGTATCTGGGTCCGATTCGAAAGGGGGGCGAGCAGACTTTCCACCGCTTGCAGAAAGGTCCGGCGCCAGCTGGCGTTGAAATCGAAAAGTGTGCCGTCCTTGTCAAAGGCGACGAGCTTGGCGTCAAAGCGGTGTTCGCCAAAGTGGACAAGGCCCATGAAGGGGTGCCGGATTAGCGGAGAGGGAACGCAGGCGAAAAGAGAAACGAAGACTACTGGGCGTAGCCGCCAATGGTGCTCAGAAAGTCCTCGCCGATGACAATTCGCAGATCGGTTGATTCGGGAATCAGCAGGCCGGGAAGCGAATACAGGGAGCCCGACAGATCAAATTCACGGCCCAGCTGTCGAACCAGCGTTTCGTCCGTATTGTAGTTGACCAGAAGGGTATGCTGATAGTCGCTGCGGTCGGCATCGCCAATCGCTACGACGCGCCAGCCGCTGGCCTCAAGTTGCCGGCGCACAAGGGCAGCGATACCTGCTTCCCCCGTGCCGTTCAGGATCTCGAGCCGTACTTCCCTCGCAGCCATGACGCGAACATTGCGATCTGCGCCGGCCGCCGGAAGCTCTGTAGGGCCGTCATCAGCCTCTGCCCGCGTACGCGATTGAATCTGAGGAAGAGGTACGGAAGATGAATCGGCCACCGTTCCGGGAACTGCCGACGGATCAAAGAACTTCCTGAGTTCAGGACGGATCAGGTCGCGATCGGGGAGAAGTATCCAGGCGCCATTTTCGCTATAACTTTCCTCACCGTAGCGGTCGTCCAGCACCAAGGTCCTCAGCTCAAACGAGTTGGAGCTCACATAATCAGCGATTTCCGCCGCGGTTTGCAGAGGCATGTCGGTTCGAACGCTTCCCCACATCGTACTCAGCAGCCGCGGCGCCTTCGCGATCAGCGTCGGTATCATTTCAGCGGCAATTACCTTGTCCGCAATCGCACGAATCAGTTGCTGCTGCCGCGCGGCGCGTCCGTAATCGCTGTCCATGTTTCGGGTGCGCGCGTACTTCAGTGCCGTCTGGCCGTCCAGCACCCGAGTTCCAGCCTCCAAATGGAATGTCTGGTATCCGTAGTCGGCAGTCGGATACTCCGGGTCGTGAATGGTCTCAGGCACATGGACTGTGATGCCGCCGATCTCGTCGACCAAGCGTACAAACCCGTTGAAGTCGGCCTGTACATAGTACTGTATCGGCCGACCGATAAAGCTGCTTACAGTATCCTTTGCCAGCTGTGCGCCTCCCAGAGGATATCCGCGCTGCTCCCCAATGGCGTACGCAGTATTGATCTTCGATGTCAGATTGTAACCGGGAATTGGCAGCCACAGGTCTCTTGGAAGAGAGATCATGCCGGCTGTGTGCCTTCTCAGGTCAAGAGTGAGCAGCAGCAACGTGTCTGTGCGAGGAGGTTCTTCGCCGTCGATTCGCTCGTCCGATCCCAACAGCAGGATGTTGATCTGGCTGTCCGATGCATCGGCCTCTGCGGGTACGGGCTGCAACTCGACGTTTTGGGCAGCGACAGCTTCCTGCGCGTCCGAACTGCCGGCGTCCACGCTTGCGTTTGACAAGTCGGGAAGATCGGACGTCACTACGGGTGCGCTTTTGCGTTGAGCATAGTCTCGGGCGCGATCGCCGAGGATACTGCCAAGGAGGAAAGAAACGAGCAGGATGAAGGCTGCGAAGAGCCACGCCAGCGTAACAACTGTAGATCTGCGCCAAAGAAAGGCGCCGACCCGCTTCACTACGTCAGCCCCCTTAAGTCTGGCAGGGGCAAAACCGAACTTCGACATGATGCAGGAATTATATCACGATTTTGGGCGCGCCGAAGAATTTGCGAAGTAGAATTGCGGGTGAGTGAAACGCCCCCCGGAACGAAAACTGATCAAGGGGAGAAAACGGCAATCATCTCCTCAATAGCCAGTCAATCTTTCTCGTCAACGCTATCAGCGGGGAAGCGGATGGGCATACAGTCCTGACTTCGTCAAAATGTAAAGAATGTCTGTAACCTCATCCAGGAAGAGACCTCTCAGGCCTGCCAGCGCCATGTCCTCGGCGTCAACAAACTGCTGAATATAGCGTCCTTCCTTGTCATATACCAGGATGCGCTCATCCGTTGCGTCAGCCAGAAAGAGCATACCGTCAGCATGTTCGGCCATCGCAAAGTCGACGAGCAGCCCACCAAGCCCGGGAATCCTCTCCAGGCTGAAAGGCAGTTGCTGGCCCTCGCGGAACCGGATCAAGGTTCCGTCTTCACTCAGCAGCCAGATATCCCCGTCGATTCCCATCGCTATCAGCCCGGCCAGATCGCCCCGGACCTGCTCGTCAAACCATTCAGCCGGCGGGTCATCATAGGCCAGGCCGGCCGGCGAGTAGCGGAAGATCTGGTCCGACCGTTCATCGGCCAGATAAAGGCGGCCGTTGTAAATGCCCAGCTGGCCCACGCTTCCAAGCGAGCTCTGTTCTCTCAAGACCAGATGCGTCGCGCCATCCAGGCGATTGTAACGAAAGACATTGTTGTTCCGGTCCAATATCAGAAGGCTTGCCTTGTCCTCAAAACCGGATATGCGCGGTTGCCAGGCGATGTCCACCAACCTGCCCACTGTTACCCCGCCGGGAACAGTGTCTCCTTCCTTCAAGATCGCCCCGTTGTCTTCTTCCAGCAGCGTGCGTTCCGGATTGGCGCGATAGTGGAAGATGGCCTGGTGGCCGCTGTCCAACACATATATGTCCTGGTTGGATACGACGATTCGCTGAGGCTCCGCATCAGCAGCGTACTCCAGCAGAGGTACATCCAGAG
This sequence comes from Caldilineaceae bacterium SB0661_bin_32, assembly GCA_009841235.1. Taxonomy (GTDB): domain Bacteria; phylum Chloroflexota; class Anaerolineae; order Caldilineales; family Caldilineaceae; genus Bin5. The sequence goes on from VXMH01000098.1 coordinate 50,195, forward strand.
AATACAGCGCCCGGACCTGGAGCAAGTCCTGAAGTTCGGTCGCAATGACTTCCGACAACTCCTGTATTCGATCGGTTACGCCGATCAGCACGATGGCTTCGTCCAGATAACGCTGCGCCTCACTCAGTGAGGCACGCGCCGTCGCCTTGTCTTCCACCGCCAAAGCCTGCTGGACCTCCAGCAACTTACCGTCGGCCAGCTCCACGAGCTGCAGACCTTCTTCCTGATTGATGCTGCCTTCGCGCAAGAAAGCGGCCCCGACGACAGCCGAAGTGAGCAGTGGGATGAGAATTGCTATCGCAATAATCAGTCTGCGCCGGTTGCCCTTCGAAGGCGCCGGCGGCGCATAGCCGGGCAGCGCCGGCAGCTGGACGCGCTCCTCGCTCCGAGATACTGCCGGGCCCTCCGAAATCTGTTGCCGCGGCGCCTGCTGAATCGGCTCAACCGGGTCCGAAGGCGTAGGCTGGGATGGAGGTACGGGTCCCTCCGTCCCCGTCTGTTGCGTCTGCTCGTTCTGCCGCTCCCTGCGTTCGGGCAAGAGTCCTTGAAGGAGGCTGGAAAACCATCTGGACGGTCTGTCCAGTAGGCGAAAGGCGCGTTTGCGCCAGTGGTTTCGCACATTCTCCGGCGGGCGAATCGGAACTGTCAGTTGGTGCTGCATCGTCGCGGCGCTGGGCAAGTCAGGGCTTGGATCGCCCACTCGATTGCCGGACGTGCCAATGTGCGTCGTTCTCTCTTCCCCAGGCACACTGTGAACGGGAGGCGCGGCCCCAACGGCCGTCGGCAGGGGTGTGCCAACCGCCTCTTCCTCACCCTGCTCCTCGTCCGCGTATACCAGAAGCAGGCCAAGAAGAGGCACGTTTTCGCCCTGCTCCTGGAGATGCAATACCATCTCCTGCATATTGCTCACAGTAGTACTGACGACGGCGCCTCCGATAGTCCTGACGTCAGACTGCAGGATCCACTCACTTTCACCAAGGAAGAGCGCATCACCACTGTTGAGCACATGCCTGTATGTGTGTATGTTCGGTTCAGTCTCGCCGCCGACGTTGCTCGAAAAGCGCTCTTCATCAAGGGGGAATTGGTCCAATCGCTGATCCGTAGCGATGAACGCCACGGTCGGCCCCGCCGAGGCAATGACCAGATGGCCTTGGACGACGGCAGCGCAGATGATCCCGGCCCGCAAATCAATGTCCGGGCTGTTCCGATTCATGTTGCGCAGTACTTCGTGGGCGTCGGTGATCGCCTGCTTCAGTACCTGGCTGACCGGCCCGCCTGCCGAGTAGTATGTGAGTTCAGCAGTCGCCTGCATCTCACGAACGGCGTGGCTGCCGACCGGACTGCTGCCAATCAGCTCGATGAGAATATACAGATTTCCCCTGGCTGCGCGCTCGTCCCCCCATCCCGGTTCAAAAGCTTCCAGGTGCGCGGCCCGCGGATTGCGGTGGTCCATCAACTGGGCGGAATGGACGCGTGATTGTACTGGAGAAGCTGTGCTTGCCATAGTTGCTCGGTTTTGCGGCGAAGGCCGGGGGCAGAGAAATGCCGCCGGGACCGGCCAATTGGACTCCTTGCGCGTCTCTGGGGTTGTTCCCGCAGCGCCTGCTGGAGACGGTCGAATTCTCATTGTACACCTTACACCAATAGCCCACAAGCGCCGTTCTGTGCGGGGGATTCCGTGCGTCAAAGGCAAAAGTGCGGTATGATGGCGCCACTGCCGCGACAGTCAGAACTGGTCGACGTCCATCCTCCAGGTTGGCGGGTTTCCAGGAATTCTGAACCCGGATTCTATCCGCAGATTCGTGTGCAGGCCGCAAACAGGGATCGCATCCGACGCCATCTTTTGACAGCCAATTGCAGATGAATTTGGGACCCACAGGGTCACTACCATTAATTAATTGCATTGGAAGGGCCGTGCGAACGGACACAAGCCAGTGAGAATCGGGATCGTAGGCGGGCCAAATAGCGGTAAGACAACGATCTTCAACGCGTTGACCCGCAGCGCTACCGCCGCGACAGCCTACTCCAGCGGCCAGCTGGAGGTCCATACCGCGGTAGTGGACGTGCCGGACCCGCGTCTCAGCTTCCTCGCGCAGATGTTTGCCCCCCGCAAGGCCGTCTACGCACAAGTGACCTATAACGACATCGCCGGGCTGACCGGCGGCATCGGCAAAGAGGGCCAAATTCGCGGCCCTCTTCTGAACGCAATCGCCGCCAACGATGCGCTTCTGCTTGTCGCTCGGGCCTTCCGCGATCCCAATGTTCCCCACCCCAATGACAGCGTCGACCCGGGCGCGGACTTTGCAGCGATGGAAACGGAATTCCTGCTCAACGATATGGTTACGATCGAAGGGCGCCTGGAACGGATCGCTGCCCAGCGGTCTCGCGGTCCCGTTGAAGAGCGTCAGCGCCTGGCGCACGAAGAAGCGCTGCTCACGCGGCTCTACCCCCTGCTGGAGGAAGGGGCCCCCTTGAAAGAGGCGACGCTGTCCGCCGGTGAGAAGAAGCTGCTGGGCGGCTTTGGCTTCCTGAGTCTGAAGCCGGTTCTGCGCGTAGTCAACGCAGGTGATGAAGATGACGAAGATATGTTCTCGCACTGTCTGAATGAAGGGACTTTCTTCCTGCGGGGACGGCTGGAAGCCGAAATCGCCCTGATGACGCCGGAGGAAGCTGCCGAATTCCTGGTTGGGTTCGGTATCGCGGAGCAGGGCTTGAACCGGGCGATTCGTCGTTGTTACCAGCTCTTGGGTCTGCTCAGTTTCTTCACAATCGGCGACAACGAGGTCCGCTCTTGGGCTGTCGGCGCCGGATCAACCGCGCCCGAAGCTGCCGGCATCGTCCACACCGATATGCAAAGGGGTTTCATTCGAGCAGAAACCGTACATTTCGACAGCCTTAAGGACGCCGGAAATATGGCCGCAGCTCGCAACCAGGGTCTCTTGAGGCTCGAAGGCAAGGAGTACGTTGTTCAAGACGGTGACATTCTGAACTTTCGTTTCAATGTCTGACGAAAACCTGTAAGTGTTTTCGTACCTCCTGACTTTTGTCCTGAGAATTAAAGATAAGGTATACTGCGTAACGGTGTTGCGCAGGGACAGCACCGATGTCAACGAGGAGCGGAAGATGACCGAAGAACCCCGTAATGTCGAGATCCAGGAAGCCGACGAGACCCCAAACGAGGCCGACGCCGCCAAAACGGTCGTTCGCCTGAGCGTCGGCCAGGAATTAACCGGCAAAGTCAAGCAAGTTACCGACTTTGGCGCCTTTGTCGACATCGGCGCCGGCCGTGATGGATTGGTCCATATCTCCGAACTGTCGGTTGGCCGTGTGACCAACGTGAAAGAGATTGTGGAGGAAGGCCAGAGCGTCACAGTCTGGATCAAGCGGCTGAACCGGGAGCGAAACCGCATCAGCCTGACCATGATCTCGCCCGACACCAGGACGATTCGAGACCTGCAAGAGGGCGAAGTCGTCGAAGGTGTTGTTACCAGAATGGTCCCCTATGGCGCCTTCATCAACATTGGGGTGGGCACCGACGCCCTTCTCCACGTGCGTGAGATGGGGAATAACTACGTCGAAAAGCCGGAAGATGTAGTTGAAATCGATGAGAAGCTGGAAGTTCGCATCATGACCGTCAATCGCCGCCGCCGCCACATTGACGTCAGCATAAAGGGGTTGCGGGAAGAGCCTGAAGGGGATGAAGCTGAAGCGACCGATGGGGCATCCGCTTCAGAAGAAGAATCAGATTCGCAGGTCGTTGACAAGTTTGAGAATATCGAGGTTCTCTCGCCAATGGAGCTGGCTTTCAAACGCGCCATGGAGGCCGGGGGTGAGGAGGTTGCCCTGCCCAAGTCCTCGCGGCGCCGCAAGCGTCGTCAACACCGTGCCCGCTCAGAACAGGCGAAGATCATTCAGCGTACTCTGGATACGATGCGCGAGTAGAACGCTGGCGCAGTATTCACCTGGCAGTATTCACCTGAATGGGGCGGCGGAAGAATCAGACTTCCGTCGCTCTTTTGATTGGCGCCTTCGTCTATTGGATCTGGCAAGCGATCGCGGCGGCTGACGGTCGCACGAGGTCGCCGTTCGACATGGTTATATCGTCCACCATTCTCAGATGGTGGCGCCGGAGGCACAATGAATATCCGCGGCTGTGTGGCATTGGTGACGGGAGGCGCGCATCGTGTGGGCAAGGAAATTGTCCTGGACCTTGCCCGCGCTGGCGCCGACGTCGTCATTCTCTACAACAGTTCAGCTAGTGCCGCGGCGGAGACCGCACATGAGGCAGAGGCTCTCGGTGTCTGCGCAGCACCTGTGCAATGTGATGTTTCCGACCTGCATGCAGTGCAGAGAGTGGCACAGGGCGTTCGCGATCGTTTCGGCCGGCTCAGCGTACTCGTCAATTCAGCCGACTGGTTCGCCCAGGATCCCTTTCCCACCGAAAGCTACGGGACCTGGCGCCGGATTCTCGACGTTTCCGTTCATGGCAGCTTCTACGTCAGCAACGAATTGGCCCCCCTCCTTCTGGAGCAACCGGAAGCGGCCATCGTCAATATCGTAGACCTCTCAGTCTGGCATCCCTGGCCGAATTTCACCGGCCACGCAGTGGCAAAGTCCGCCCTTCTCGCTCTGACTCGACAGATGGCGCTGGAACTTGCCCCCACCGTGCGGGTTAACGCAGTGGCTCCGGGCCCAGTGCTGCCTCCACCGCACTACACCGAAGAAAGGCTGCGGCGCAGCAGCAGCCGTACGCTGCTGAACCGTTGGGGAAAGGCCGGGGACGTCGCCCACGCCGTCAGATTCCTGGTCGAGTCCAACTATACGACCGGTGAAGTAGTGCGCGTCGATGGCGGAGAACTGATCGCGAAGCGGTCCCCTCTGGCGCTCTCGACGCTCCCTTCGCCGACTTAACCTCTGTTTCCAATAGACCTTACAGCTGTCATGCGGAACTCTTGCGCCGAAGAAGCAACTTCAAGCTCTCCAGGACGTAGAGTCTAACAGAAGGCCGATTCAAACCCAGGCAGGAGCCGGACGATGGAGCTGTTGACAATCTGGATAGTTACGACGCTGAGTCTGCTGGTCATATCCCGTATTGGGTTGTTCGGCGTCGACATTGAAGACTTCGGAACGGCGCTTGTGGTGGCCGTCGTACTGGGCCTGTTGAACGCCGTCCTCGGTCCCATCCTCCGATTCCTTTCCTTCCCCCTGCTCATATTGACTTTCGGACTCTTCAGCGTCTTTATCAACGCCGCCGTGTTCTGGCTTACGGCGAACCTGGTAAGCGGTTTTGAACTGCGCCGCGGCTGCTTCAGCGCCCTGGTCGGTCCGATCGCACTGGCAGCGCTGAACTCTTTCATCATGGCGATCCTCCCCTGATCGATTCTCGCCACTGGAAATTCGGCATACTTGTGCGGCTGCGGGTCCCCGCTTCACAACCTCCAGATCGTCTTACAAATGAATAGCCCACCCTGCCAGCGCGGCCCCGCCGGCGCCAGGAGGAGGCGCGATTACTTGCCAGATTCGCCGGTTTTTGGTAACGTGCTCTGGTGCCTTGCCAATGAGAAACTGCGAAAGTGACGGAGTGGCGCCAGCCCACAAGTGGGCGAAGCCGGCGGACCGGAAAGGAGCTCCGGTGGACCTTCTGACAGAATTCTCAACCGCCTTGAGGACGGACAGCGAACGTCCGGAGAAACTGGCTCTTTTACTCGGCAAACTCATCGATCCCGGGCTGGACGTAAACAGCTACGTCAGACGCCTGGATGAGTTGGCCGACCAGGTCGAACAAAGTATGCCCGTCGGGGCGCTCGGCCGCGCCAGAGCCGAGGCTTTGATCGCCGTACTGCACGGCGAATACGACTTTCTCGGCAATGTCGAAAACTACTACGACCCGTCCAACAGCTTCCTTCACCGCGTGCTCGACGCGCGTCTCGGGCTCCCCATCACGCTTAGCCTCCTTTACACCGCCGTAGGGCGCCGCCTGGGTATGAACCTGCGGGGTCTGGGTCTGCCCGGGCACTTCATGTTGGAATACAGCGACATGAACGGTGTGTGGATTCTCGATCCCTTTCATGGCAAGGTCGTTGGCAGCGAGGAGCTCTCCTACTATCTCACGCAGATCTTCCAGCAGCCGATTCGCATCTCCGTCTCCCTGGAGCAGTACCGCACAACCACTGACGCATGGATACTACGCATTCTGAATAACCTCCGCTCCGTGCACATCTCCCAACACCGTCTGGCCGATGCCCTGAAAGTGCTGAACTACATGGTGATCGTGGACCCGGAGGAGGCAAACCTCTGGCGCGATCGCGGCATGCTCCACTATGGGCTGGAAAACATGCTGTTGGCTGAGAGCGACCTGTGGCGCTATTTCCTGCTGCGTAACCGCCTGCATCTGTTCACAGGCGAAGCCGAAATGGTGTTCAGCGGCGTTGCCTTCGGAGGCTGGATGCCCGAGGCGGAGCAAGAGCCTACCCAGGAGGACCAGCGCGTGCTATTCGTGCTGAAGCGGATTCGAGATGAAATCAGAAGGTTGAACTGAAGCGAGAATGAGGATCCCGTCTGACGCCTCCCGTCTCTGGAAATTCTGTCATGTGGCGCTTACCCTCCTGCGCCCCCTGTTCTGCGCCCTGAGAGTGGAGGGCGTGGAGAACGTGCCCCGGAAAGGCGGCGTCGTTCTGGCCTGCAATCATCCCGGCGGCATGGACAGTTTTGTTCTGGGCTTCGCTTCCCCGCGTCAGGTCTACTATATGGCAAAAAGGGAGCTCTTTAACGTCCATCCCGTGATGACTTTTCTTCTGTACCGCATAGGCGCATTTCCCATCAACCGGGGCGCACGCGACACCGAGGCGATCGAGTACAGCGTGGAGCTCCTGAAACAGGGGCGTGTACTGGGAATGTTTCCTGAGGGGACGCGTAACCGCGGCAAACCGATGCGGCGGGGGAAAAGCGGAGCAGTGCGAATCGCCATCGATGCCGGAGTGCCTGTGGTGCCCGTGGCAGTGCTGGAGATTCCCCACCTGCACAAAAACTGGCTCAACCCTTTCAAACGCACGCAGCTCTCCGTTCAATTCGGACAGCCCATGCTCTTCCCCGCAGGTACGATGGAAGACGTGCAGGAGTATACAACCGAAATCATGCTGGAAGTTGCGCGCATGATGCCGCCGGAACTGCGCGGCCACTATGGAGAAGCGCTGGCCTCGTCCCGAGATCGAACTCCGCCCCGTACCCCAGTAGCAGAGCCAACCGGCCCGGCGGCCCGCGATATCGCGACCCGCTGACTGAAGAAGCCGCTCTCCACCCCGTTTATACGAACCGCGCAGGAATCCGCCTCATCCTAAGCCAGAGTCGCCATCACGCCTTCCAGGGCTTCACGGCTGGGCCGCAGCTTTTCGTCCGGCAACTGCGTCAAAGGTGTGTCGGTAAGGTTCAGAAGCTCTGTCAGGGTCGGTTCTGCTTCGTTGATATACAGTAAACCGGTGATCAGCTTCTGCTCGTCCAACGAGCGTTGGATGACATTGTAGGCAGCAGCGCGATCCTTCGGATCGTGGTCCGGATCGATCTTCTTCAGGACAATGCTGCCCCCATCATGCAGTTCAACTTCGAGCTCGTCCTCGTAGTCTTCGATCTCAATCTCTTCAAACTCGGGCACAAAGTTAAGATCGTGCAGCCGGATCTCATTGGCCCGTCCGAATCCATAGCTCTTCGTGGACGTATCGTGGTTGTTAAAGGTCACGCAGGGGCTGATGATATCGAGTACCGCGATACCCCGGTGATTTATCGCAGCTTTAAGCAGCGCCTCCAGCTGCTTCGGATCACCGGCAAAACTGCGGGCGACGAACGTCGCATTTGCGGTCAGCGCTTCCATGCAGATGTCCAGCGGCGGCAGGTCGTTTACCCCCTGGTACTTGAGAAACTGGCCCTCATCGGCGGTCGCGCTGAACTGGCCTTTGGTAAGACCGTAAACACCGTTGTTCTCGACGATATAGATGAGCGGCAGGTTGCGCCTTACCGCGTGCTTGAACTGGCCGATGCCTATTGAGGCAGTGTCACCGTCTCCGCTGACGCCGATCACCTCCAATGAGGCGTTGGCGATAATCGCCCCGGTCGCCACCGAAGGCATGCGCCCATGCAGACTGTTGAAGCCGTGGCTCCAGCCCAGATAGTAGGCCGGCGTCTTGCTGCTGCATCCGATCCCGCTGAGTTTCACGACCTGCGTCTGGTCCAGACCCATCTCCCAGGCCGCATTGACAATGCGCTGGCTGACACTGTCGTGCCCGCAGCCCTTGCACAAGGTCGACGGTCGTCCGCGATAGGAGGTCTTTTCCAGGCCGATGCGATTGGTCTTTGCGGGACGTGCGGCGCGTCTGGCCGCCGCGTCTGCCCTGGTCCTGGTACTCATATCAGTTCCTCCTCCAATGCCTGCTGAATCTGCTCGACAATATAGCGAGCGCTCAGGGGAAGTCCGTCACATTTTGCCATCGATACAAGTTTCAGAGCCTGCGCCGGCTCTTCGGTAGTCAGAATCGAGTGGAGCTGGCCGTCACTGTTCGCCTCAATCACAAAGACGGTCGCATTCCTGTCAATAAACGAGCGAACGCTGTCGTCAATGGGCAGAGCCCGCAGGCGCAGGTAGTTGGTCGGCAAGCCGGTAGCCGCAAGGCGCGCACGCGCCTCTTCGACGCCGTCGTGATTGCTGCCCAAACTGATGATCCCTACGTCCGCCCCGTCAACCTCATCCAGGACAGGGCCCGGCGCCATCCGCCGCGCCGTCTCGAACTTCCTCTTCAGCCGCTCCAGATTCTGCTCCCAGTCGTCGGGCCGCTCGCTGTAATAGCCATACTCATTGTGACCCGTGCCGCGCGTGAAGTACGCGGCCATGTTGTGTCTTGTGCCCGGCAGCGTACGGTAAGCAACACCGTCGCCATCGACGTCCATGTAGCGCGCCCAGGAGCCCTGCCGCTCCTCCAGGTCCTCCGCGCTCAGGACCTTGCCCCGCTTGAAGGGGGCGTCCGAATACTCGAACGGCTCCGAAATGTGCATGTTCATCCCCAGGTCGAGGTCGCTCAGCACGAACACGAGCGTCTGCAGTTCCTCCGCCAGATCAAAGGCGATGCGGCCGAATTCGAAGCACTCGGCCGGATTGGCGGGGAAAAGCACCACGTGTCTCGTGTCCCCGTGACCAAGATAGTAGGAGGCAAGAATATCGCCCTGCGAGGTACGGGTCGGCAGCCCTGTGCTCGGCCCCATCCTCTGAATGTCCCAAATCACCGCCGGCACCTCGGCAAAATAGGCCAGCCCGGCAAATTCAGACATCAAGCTGATCCCGGGTCCGCTCGTACAGGTCATCGCCCTCGCGCCCGTCCAGCCTGCACCCACAACCATTCCGATCGCCGCCAGCTCATCCTCCGCCTGAATAACGGCAACGGTCGCCTTGTCCGTGTCCGGGTCCGTTCGCAAGGCAGGCGCGTACTTTTCAATCGACTCTGCCAGGCTGGAGGATGGCGTGATCGGGTACCAGGAGGCAAGCGACAGGCCGCCTGCCAGGGCGCCCAAAGCGCCTGCCGTGTTGCCGTCCACCAGGATCTTCCCCTCGTTGAAACCCGTCATGCGCTCAACTCGATAGCCCTCGTGCTGCACAACGTGACCGCTGGCCCAGTCCATTGCACGTTCGACCATCTGCATGTTGAGCCCGGCAGCCTTCTCTTTGCCCTCGAAATGGTGCAGCAACGCCGCCTCAATCTCTTCCGGCTCGATGCCCAGCAGCTCTGCCAGCACGCCAACATAGACCATGTTGGCCACATAGTCCCGCAGAGCATGGGGCAAGCCCGCTTCTTTCACGAGGTCCTTCACCGGCATCCCGTAATAGGTAACGTCCTTGCGGCTGTTGGCAACCGGCAACGAATCATCATAGATTACGATGCCGCCGGGTACCGCCCTCTCCATGTCCTCTGCGACGGTCCGGCCATTCATACAGACCTGAATGTCCGTCATCTCCCTGCGCGCCAGAAAGCCGTCCTTGCTCAGGCGGATGATGTACCAGGTGGGCAGACCCTGAATGTTGCTGGGAAACAGGTTCTTGCCGTTTATCGGAATCCCCATCTTGAAAAGTGCGCGCAGCAAGACACCGTTGCTCGTCTGGCTGCCGGAGCCGTTCGCCGTCGCCACGTTGATGGCAAAGTCATTGACGGCTGCCGGCGCGTCCGGCACTACAACTGGCGCTTCCCGAACTGCAACACTCATGCTTGACTCCTTACCATGCTATTTTCTTCTGCGAATGACGCCTGGCGGGCACTGCTGCGAGGAACGTCTCTCGTTCTCAGCAACAACAGGTGCTCCTCGTGCAAAGCCCTGGCTTCATCAACCTCGTTTCTTTCAATCGCCTCTGCGATCCCCTCGTGATAACCCCAAACCTCTGTCAAGTAGCCGTAGTCCGCGTACAGATTCAGTTCGACAGCCTCGTAGGCATCCCAGTACGTCTCCAGCAGCCCGGTGGCGAACAGGTTGTCAAGCCTACGGAAAACCGTCATGTGGAAGGCCCGGTGTTCCTGATGAGGAATCTGGATGCGGCTCTGCTGCAGCTTGTGCCAGGCGAGCGAGACGTACCGCTTCAGATCCTGCTTGTCCTCATCGGTGAGGGCGAGTACCGCTGGCCGCCAGAATGCGCTCTCGATGCCATTGCGCAGCTCACTGAACTCGCGGAAGAGCCGCTCGTTCGTGGCAAGCCCGAACATGAGGCTGGCGCGCGCCGCGGGCGTGAAACTGTAGCTGTTGCATTCGATGCCCCGCCGGGGACGCGCCGCCACCAGCCCGAGCACGCGCGCGGCCTCCAGCTGCTCCCGCAGCTTGCCGATACTGACGCCCAATTCAGCGCTGAGGTCGTTCAGCGAAGGCAGCCTGGCGCCGGGAACGAATCCGTTGTTCACGATATAGTCCAGGAGTTCCGAGTCGCTGTGAAGTTGCTTGATCATTGTTCGCCCTGGTCAACCTGCAAAAGCCGCCGAAATCGACTTAATCATCCGATTAATAGAATCAATACTATCAAACAGACTAATCGTAATAGATCGCGTCCGAACTGTCAATTCGAGAATTGGGTCAAAAGTGAATTGCGGGCCAAGACTGTTGTACTGCGCATTGACGGGGCGGGCGCCGATTGTGCCGTGAGCCAGCTATCCCTCTTCGTTTCCGCCTCGACTGCGAACTGCCAGCTGGGAAAAAGCGGCCTCGGCAAGCAGCGATACGCCGGTCGACATAACGCTTTCCTCAAAGTCAAATGTAGGGCTGTGGTGGGGGCTGTAGAATCCCTCCTCGGGGCTGGCCGCGCCGACCAGGACAAAACAGCCGGGAGCCCGGTTCAGAAACTCAGCCATGTCCTCGCCCACCATCATCGGAGCGATCTGCGCCACATTCTCCTCGCCCACAACTTCGTTGGCGATGCCTGCCATCACCTCCGCGCCGGCCTCGGAATTGATCGTCGCCGGCACGCAGCTATACATCTCGAACTCGTAGCGGGCGCCAAACGCCTGGCAGATACCTGTGCAGATTTCGTCGATGCGCTGGAGAAGCAGGTTGCGCACCTCCGGCTCAAAACTGCGGATCGTTCCCTCAAGGACCGCGCGCTCAGAGATCACATTGCCCGCGTTCCCGCTATGAAAGGAGGCTACAGTGACAACCGCGGTATCCGACGGATTGGCGTTGCGGGACACGATCGTCTGCAGCGCGACGACCAGCTGGCTGGCAATCAGCGTCGCGTCAACTGTGTCATGGGGCGTGGCGCCGTGGCCGCCCTTGCCGTGGACCGTCAGCGTAAACATGTCGGCCGCAGCCCACAGCGGTCCCGGTTGGACGACGACCTGATTGTAGGGAAGCCGGCTCCACAGATGCAGTCCGTAGGCCGCGGCCGGTTGCGGCTCCTCGAGCGCGCCGTCGCTGATCATGGCCATCGCGCCGCCCAGGCCCTCTTCGGCCGGCTGAAAGACCAGCTTGACGCGGCCCGGCAGCTCGTTCCGATGCCTGGTCAGCAGCTGCGCGACGCCCATTCCGATCGCGGTGTGCCCGTCGTGCCCGCAGGCGTGCATAACCCCCGCCTTTTCCGAAGCAAAGGGCAACCCGGTCTCCTCGTGGATCGGTAGAGCGTCCATATCGAAGCGCAGCAGGACAGTCTCGCTGTCGTCGGGCAGCTCGTCGGGCTCCACCATCGCGATGACGCCTGTCTTGCCCACGCCCGTGCTCACCTCAAGACCCAGTTCCTGAAGATGCGCCGCCACGATCCCGGCCGTACGCACCTCCTGAAATCCCAGCTCCGGATGACGGTGAAAGTCGCGCCGCCATTCCACCAGCTTGGGAAGCAGTTCGTCGGCTTCTCTTCGGATCCACTCTTGCACAGTTCTCTCCCCAGTCTGGCCCCGTGCATCCCTCGCACAGCGCGAAATTTTCAAATGCGGTCAACAACCTCGGTTCGGCCCTATTGTAACAGTAGCGCCCCCGATCTCCATATGTTCCCCTGAGGCACGGTGCATCCCAATATTGGGGGGAACCTTCATATACCTGATGAAGCAAACTGGCCGCGATCAGTTCCCGTTCCAATCTCCGGCAGAGGAACCAGCAGCTCTCACTCCTCTCCACTCTCTTCTCGCCCTCGGGCTGTCCCCCTGAGCAGTTTCGGCAAAACTGGTAAAATGGCGCTGACTTCGGTATACTGCCCACAACGCAGCGTAACAATTGCTTAGCAGATGTTTAGCAGACCTGAAATGAGCGCGAAGGGAGTTTTCTCGCCTGGAACAACCTCGGCAACTGGCCGCATAAGGAATTTTGGGGAATGACCTGGGCGATCGGAGAAATAACCAGCTATGTCAATGATTACCGGAATCGCCGAAATCGTCCTCTGGACCCGTGATAAACAGAAGTCAGTCGCCTTCTATAAGGACCTCCTCGGCCTCGAGGTGATCTCGCCCCCTGAGCTGCCCAATGTCTTCCTCAAAGCGGGCGAAGGCGCCGCCGGGATCCCCCAGATGATCGTGATCGTGCCCATGCCGCCTGAGATTGCAGACCAGCCCCGCGGTCACCAGCTTCACCATCTCGCCTTTGAGCTGCCAGCCGACCGCTTTGACGCCCAGGAACAGGCGCTGCGTTCCGCCGGCTATGCGCCGCGCGGCGGCACGCATCCCGTGCTCTCCAGCCGCACCATTTACATTGACGACCCCGACGGAAACGAGGTCGAGTTGATCTGCCAGCTCTAAAAGATCGCACGCCAAAGGGGAAAGCCAAGCCAGATGACGACCGGATCACCCTACTCGATGCTGTCGGTCGAGGATGCCTTCAATGTAACACTGACGCAGGCGCGGCCGCCGGCGCCGGTACACCGGCCGCTCTCTGAAGTAAGGGGCGCGATCCTCGCGGCCGATATTGCCGCGCAGGAACCGCTGCCGCCCTTTCCCGCCTCTACGATGGACGGATACGCAGTCGTCGCTGCCGACGGTCCCGGCGACTATCCGCTGATCGGAGAGGTCAGCGCCGGCGCCCTGGCCGGCTTCACCGTCCAACCGGGCGCTGTCGCCTACATTACAACCGGCGCCCCCTTGCCCGACGGGGCCGACGCGGTCGTCATGATCGAAGAGACGGAACGTCTGGACGGCGGCGGAGACGCGCCCCGGATTCGCATCGGACAGCAGGTGAATCCCGGCGTCAACGTGCGACCGGTGGGCGTAGACGTGGAGGCCGGCCAGACCGTATTGGCGGCCGGCGAGCGCCTCGATCCCGCTGAGATCGGGCTGCTGGCCACGGCCGGCATCGTCGACGTGCCCATCTTTCCCCGTCCCAAGGTGGCCGTCCTCTCCACCGGCGACGAGCTGGTCGAGCCCGGAGAACCTCTTGGCCCCGGCCAGATCCGCGACAGCAACCGGGCGATGCTCCTGGCGGCCATTCGCGCCGCCGGAGGCGAGCCAGTCGACCTGGGAATCTCCGGCGACACGCAGGAAGCGCTGGAGGCCCGCGTCCGCCAGGGCCTTGAGCAGGCCGACATCCTGCTGACATCCGGCGGTGTCTCAATGGGCGATCTGGACCTGGTCAAGCCGCTGCTGGAACACGCAGGCACCGTGCACTACGGCCGCGTCCGCATGAAACCCGGCAAACCGGTCACCTTTGCCACCGCTGACGTCGAACAGGGCCGCCGTCTGGTCTTCGGGCTGCCCGGAAATCCCGTCAGCAGCCTGGTCACATTCTACCTGTTTGTCGTGCCGGCCCTGCGCAAAATGGCGGGCTGGCCGGATCCCCGGCTCCGCCAGGTCCAGGCCCGCCTGGCACAGCCTCTGCCCCTGGACGCCTACCGGCCCGAATACCACCGCGCCACGCTCAGCTGGGACGCAGAGCAGGCCTGCTTCATAGCCGCCAGCACCGGCATCCAGGCCAGCAGCCGCCTCCTCAGCATGAGAACGGCCAACGCACTGCTGGCCCTGCCCCAAAGGGAGGGCACGATGGCCGCAGGTGAACCGGTTGCAGCGCTCCTGATCGGGGACCTGTAAAGGACATTCGGTCGATACCATGTCCGAACTGACCCACCTCGACAAAGACGGCCGCGCATCCATGGTCGACGTCGGCCACAAGGACACCACATCGCGCGAGGCCGTGGCCGAGGGCAGCGTCTACATGGCCCCCGCAACGTTGACCGCCATTCGAGACGGCGCGGTGCCCAAAGGAGACGTGCTCTCCTCAGCCCGCATCGCCGGCATCATGGCCGCCAAGCGCACGCCCGACCTGATTCCGCTCTGCCATCCCCTGCCGCTCACCAAAATCGCAATCGATTTCCAGATCGACGAAGAAGAGAGCCGCGTCACTATCACCGCCACTGTTCGCTGCAAGGGCCAGACCGGCGTCGAAATGGAGGCTCTCACCGCCGTCAGCGTCGCCGCGCTGACGATCTACGACATGGCCAAGGCCCTGGAAAAAACGATGTCGATCGGCGATGTCCAGCTTCTGCAGAAGCGAGGGGGCAAATCGGGCGACTGGGCGCGGACCGACCCGACGCCGATCATAGGAAAGGACGCAGCGTGAAAGTTCGTCTCGTCCTGTTCGCCGGCCTGCGTCAGGCAGCCGGCTTCAAGCGGGAGACCGTCTCCCTACCCGAAGACGCCACCGTAGGCGATCTCCTCGAATGCCGCGTCCCCAATCTGCTGGGCCGGACATTTTACGTCGCAGTAAATGAGGAGTTCGCGCAGCGGGATACCGTCCTGCACGACGGCGATGAGGTCGCCCTCCTGCCGCCCGTATCCGGGGGCCAGGCCCACCCGTCCCGCCGCGGTTTCCCATCGTAGCCCACGCAAACACCTTGAGTCACTGCCATGTCCGCCAAGCTCTTCGAACTAACGGAAAACCCCCTTTCTCAGGACGACATTCTGCGCCGCGTCAGCCGTTTTGACTGCGGCGGCGTCGTCACCTTCGCAGGCACAGTGCGCGGCTCCACGGCCACCGGCGACGGCGACCGCGAGACAGACTTTCTCGTCTACGAGGCCTATGTGCCCATGGCCGAAAAGATGATGGCCCGCATTGGCGACGAGATCCGGGAACGCTGGCCTCTCGTCAAGGGCGTCAGTATCCTGCATCGAATCGGGCGCTGCGACATCGAAGAGCCGACAGTACTGATCGCCGTCGCCACCCCGCACCGCGATGACGGCTGCTTCGAAGCCTGCCGCTACGCCATCGAACGCCTCAAGGAAATTGTACCAATCTGGAAGCAGGAAAACTGGCGCGACGGCGAAGTCTGGGTCGAAGGCCCCCGCCAACCGGACCTGGACGTCAGTACACCAAACCAGGCGCCCACCTGAGTCCCGTCGACACATCCTCCTATCCCCCGTAGGGGCACCCCTTGTGGGTGCCCAGGCCCGCAACCCTTGAATGCGACTGCCTGCCTCTTACCCGTAGGGGAACCCCTTGTGGGTGCCCTCGTTGTCGCCCCATTCTCGTAGCCGCTTCACAAAACTCCGTGTCCCCCGGCCTTCTTCGCCCCCTTCGCGTGCCTTCGCGGATAAAGCAAAGGTGTTCTTCGCGGCCCTTAGTGGCCCTTCGTGGATCAAAAGAAGATGTTCTTCGCGTGACTTCGGGGATCGATCGGTCTTGTTTCTCACAAGATTCTGCACCAGATTTCCCCCGCGCGAAATTTGCCGTCTGCCTCGCACCGTGCTATCATAGATCGCTGTGAATCCGGCCAGGATCGCGCAGCAACGGCCAGGCATACTGAAATTTGCAGCTTAACAATGCGGAGGCAGGTGCAGTCATCGCTGCCGGCTGCATGCCGGCAGAGGAACTTCCCGACTCTCACCCGCGACGTCTGCAGCGCAGCGTCGTCGGGGCGTTGCCCCACGAAACCGTAAGTGGGGGCGCATGACCGGAAACGGTCAGGTGACTACAACCGCAACAGAAAGCAGACCCGCCGTGCGGGCGACCGCACGGTAAGGGGTGAAACGGTGGGGTAAGAGCCCACCAGCGGTTTCGGCGACGAAACCGGCTGGGCGAGCGTGCAACGGAGAGCAAGGCGAGTGGGTTTTGCACTGTCTGCGAAGATGGTGTAAGATCTCGTCGCAGCGGTACGGATGAAGCCGGATAACACCCGGCAAGTCACGAACCGCCGGGCAGAAACTGCCCGAGACAGATGATGACGGTCAGAGTTTGCCCCCAGGGGCGCTCTGATGACAGAATCGGGGGTACACCCGCCTTCCTGAGGACGGCTTCAAAACGGCAGCGCCGTCCGGAAATGTCAGATGGCTTGCGAGGCTGCTCTGCTCAATCGGCGCCGGACAGCATGCCGGCATGTAAAGCCGACGTGGCGGAATTGGCAGACGCGATAGACTTAGGATCTATTGCCCGCAAGGGTGTGGAGGTTCGAGTCCTCTCGTCGGCACTGGAAATCAGCGTCCGGGCCCGTGGCCAAGCGGGAAGGCGCCTGCTTTGCAAGCAGGAGATCGTCGGTTCGAATCCGACCGGGTCCACTCGACGTCCTGCCGGATTCACAGATACAGCGGTTGCCTTAACATTCCATCTGCGGGCGTAGTTCAGTGGTAGAACGTCTCCTTGCCAAGGAGAAGGTCGTGAGTTCGAATCTCATCGCCCGCTCTGAAAGGACCGGCCCTTAAGGGGGTGGAGCCGTTGTCGGCTGGCGTACAGGTGCTGCGGCTCAGTCGCCTTACGCGTCGGTCCTTTTGCCGAGGTAGCTCAGTTGGTAGAGCAATGGACTGAAAATCCATGTGTCCCCAGTTCAAGTCTGGGCCTCGGCACCTTGGAGAATTCTGATATCCTGGCCTGTCCTTCGCAACGCTGCGATCTGTCTGAAAACGACCAGCTTTCGGCCGGGAAAGAGCTTCGAAGGTCCCGATTCGGCTGTAGATGGGGGATCGTCTAATGGCAGGACTACGGTCTTTGGAACCGTCAATCGGGGTTCGAATCCCTGTCCCCCAGCCTTGTTCGGGGCGGGCCATCCCCGTCTCGGAGTGAATGCCGTTGGGAAGCGGCACTGCTGTTGGTCAACCAAATATGGCGCCTATAGCTCAAAGGCAGAGCGTCTGATTGTGGATCAGAAGGTTGCGGGTTCGAGCCCCGCTAGGCGCCCTTGGTGTCGGCTGAGTCTCTGACGTCTTGGTCGAGGTTGAGGGACTCAGCCGACGTGATTCCTGCTTATTAACGTACGGGGAAGCTACAGACGGACCAACTACTTATTTCTGGCTGGCCTCTCTTGCGTCGTTTGTTGGTAGTGGAAGTAAGGCCTTTTGGACGCCATGCTCCCGGATTCCGCGTATGTAGTCGACAGCGCGGCGAACCAGTTCAGTACGCGTTGCGCCTGTCTGCCGCCGAAGTTCGTCGAGTTACTCGATTTGCTGTCTGGTGAATTGAATCTGCGCCTTGATGAGCATGCGCCCCCCTTCGGATTGCGTGTCCGCAAGTTGGATCATGGACTTTATTATTGTCCGTCCATTGCGTGCAAATGCCATGATTCCCCAAGAGGAGCCTCCAAAGCTCCTAGTTGAGGCTCGGTCCCATACCTATTGGCATGAGGGAACTCACCAAATGGGTTGCCACTAACGTTGCTAGTGGTGCATGTGCTGATCGTGCGGCAAAGACAGAAGTACTACTTGGTCGGTGCGCACGACTCGCTGGGCTTCCAGTGGCCGACGCCTTAGGCCCTCATACTTGCCGACACTGTGCCCTGATCTGACGTACTGACCTTACTGGTGGTTAGAATCCCGGGACAGGTTAGAGCCACGATAAAACCTATTGGAGGTGTCAGAATGAGCGATAACAGTTTCCGTATTGACCTGTTCTATAGTTATTGCCACAGTGACGAGCACTATAGGGAAAGATTGGAAGTCGCTCTAAAGCCTTTGAGCGATAATGGCGTTCTTAGGGGATGGAGTGACCGTAGAATTAAGCTGGGCATACCGCTGACGCCGCAGATAACCGAACAACTGAAAAACTCTGAAGTCGTCGTGTTTCTAGTAAGCCCTGACTTCCTAGCTTCAGATGCCTGTAGGGCAGAATGGTATATGGCAAAGAGGAATGCCAGAGAATTTGGACAAAAGCTGGTGCCAATAATCATACGGCCATGCGAATGGATGGAATTTGACAACATGAAAGAGTACCTCGGCCTGCCAAATGATGGAATTCCAGTCAGCAGCTGGGATAATGACGACGAGGCATGGCTCGATGTAACTCGTAGACTAAGAACGGCTTTTGAGGAAATCAGGGAATCCTTGGAAGTGAACGCGGAGTTTGAGAGGAAGATAAGAAGTGTTGATTTCGCCTCTGAGGGTGCCCAGGGCTTCGACATAGACGATCTGTTTGTCTTCCCTAATTTGCTCCTTGACGGTAAGACTGACAGAGCAAACGTGGAGAAAAGCGTTAGGTCGCTTGAGGAACTAAGAAATCTAGGTCTTGCACTGATTCGGGGTGGAGTCTTGAGTGGAAAAACTACCCTATGCAGAAAGCTGTTCCTCTACTTAGTCGCAAGGAAAGAGCCGGTATTGCTTATCGATCTTGAGGAAGTAGGGAGAAAGAAACCAAGCGCCGCCTTACTCCGTAATGTGCATTTAGGTCAGATGAAGGGCGACTACAATTTTTGGGACATGCAAAAGAACAAGACACTAATTTTGGACAACCTAAGTGTCAATACAATCAGGTATATTGATTTTGCCAGGAAGTACTTCGATAACATATATGTGACAACATCCGAAGAGGATTATCTTGCCTACTTTGCAGATGACCGGAGGGTTTCGGACTTCAAGCAGGCTAGAATTCGACCTCTGACTAATACTATGCAGGAAGATCTCATTAGAAAGTGGAAAAACCGCCGAACTGGAGAAAAGTCGGGGCAATTGGGAGTGCAAGACAGTGAGATTTCCCAAATCGAGAGGGAAGTCAATTCAATCTTCAATAACAGAATAGCTCCCAAGTATCCATTCTTCGTCTTGTCTGTCCTTCAAACATACGAAGGATTTGTCCCTGGCAATTTATCGATTACAGCCTACGGTCATTGCTATCAATCATTGATAGTCTCTCATTTGCGACGGTCAGGTGTTGAAGAGGGCGATATGGATGACTGCATCCTTTATTTGAGCAAGTTTGCGTATGCATTACTCCAATCTGCCGACAGTAGCATCGAATTCACGGAGCAGGAATATGAGGAATTTCTAGAAGCTGATGGAAGAAAATATATCGGTCTAGAGCGAGGAATACTTAACCGGCTGTTAGGGCTACCTACTTCCGTGCTGGCCTCCAAGAATGGGCACGTTCGATTCTCTTGGCCCTACAGCTATTACTTTTTCCTGGGACTATACCTTTCACATCACTATGACGAAAACAGTGACTTGATTGATGGTATGGTCGAAAAGAGCTACTTGAAAGACAATTCACTTTCCCTAATTTTCTTGATCCATCATTCGAACAACACAGAGCTTCTTGAAAGAATTCTGATCCACACGATTTGTACTATTGATGGAAGCCAACCTGTTTGCCTGGATAACAATGAAATCAGAGCCTTTGAGAATTCTCTTCAGCAACTTCCTAGTGACATTCCAACAGAAAAAAGCGTGGCAGAGGTCAGAAAGGATGAAAGGAACAGATTAGATGAGTTTGAAACTGTGGACTCGGAGGACTTTGAAGAGTCCCCCCATGACCTGGCCAATGACATGTACAAGGCCCTTAAGAATATGGAGATTCTCGGTCAAATATTAAAGAACAAGAGTCGTAGCCTTGAGAGAGAAAGGGTCTTCGAGACAATAGAAACTGTTACTGACACAGCCCTAAGGTTAGCAGGTATATTCTTGTTTGACAGTTCAGAATTAGACGAATTGGCTATGATTTGTAGAGAAAGGTTGGAAGAAGAAGCGGAGGGCGCTGCTCCAAGCCTTGAAGAGATAAAGGATGAAATCGGAATCTTGGTCTTTGTACTTATCATGTCTTGCATTGAGAAAGCCGTTTCTGCTATAGACAGAAAGGAAATTAGGGAAGTCGTGAAAGAAATCTGTGCACAGAAGAATACTCCGGCCTATGATCTGATTCAGTGCTTTTACCTCATAGACATTGCCGACAACCTGAGCGCCCAGCATGTCGATATGGCGAAGAAAGTCTTGCGTAAACACAGGAAAAATACCCTTGTTTCAAAGGCTCTTCCAATTCGAATTCAAATGTACATGAATTCTCATCGAACAAGCGATTCAGTTCAGAGTGCTATGAAGTCTCAGTTTCGTCTCTTGGAGGACACAAGGAGGACGAAAGGCAGAAAAAGAAGCTGATGTTCAAGGCCATTGTCGTTTAGATTCTTCATTGTTCCGAGGCGCCGGGAAACTTGACCCGCCCCCCGCGCTTGACAAGTGCCATTTGCCCGTTGGAGACGGCCGCGATTTGAAAAGAGATGATCGGACGGATACAGGCTGAAGCAGCTAATCGGAGCCTGTAAATGTGAAGGAGTATCAAGGTTGTCTGGATGACTAGATTCAAGGAGCTTCAAATAGAGGGTTGGCGTCAATTTGGATCTGTTCAGATCGAGTTCCACCCTCGGGCGACAGTCATTACCGGAGCGAATGGCTCCGGAAAGACAACTCTCCTCAGCATTTTGAGTCAGCACTTTGGGTGGGCGCCATCATTCATAGGTACACCCAGAATTGACCGAAGGGGGGCTCTAAAATACTTTTCCGGATTTTACAGTGTCTTTGCCGAAGGGAACATCGACGTGGGGAAGCTCACCTACGACGACGGAGCCGTTGCTACCCTTCAGTCACCCGCAGAAGGAGCCTCCTTCAGAGTGTCAATCCGAGGCTCACAAAGAATTCGTGGCATCTACATCACCTCACACCGACCAGTCTACACCTATCAACCGGTGAAGGAGATCCCTACCGAAGTGCAGGCTGGCGACCAATTGTTCGATCAGTACTTGACTACTATTCGGCAGTACCACCAACCCAACACGCGGATTCAGTCCCCCAGCCATCGACTGAAGGCAGCGCTGATTTCGCTTGCGACGTTCGGCTATGGAAACAAAGTAGTTGAGCCGAACGACGAGGCGAGCGAGACATTCGAAGGTTTCTCGAAAGTCCTCAATGACGTGCTTCCACCTAATCTCGGGTTCAGCAGGATCGCGATTCGAATGCCAGAGGTGATCCTGGAAACAGAGACCGGAGACTTCTCGTTGGATGCAGCATCGGGCGGGATCGCGGCACTTGTAGATGTGGCTTGGCAGATCTACATGAGATCTCGTTCGGGTGAGAACTTCACGGTGCTGATTGACGAGCCTGAAAACCACCTCCATCCAAGCCTACAGCGATCGGTGCTTCCCGGTCTCCTTGCTGCGTTTTCTCAAGCACAATTCATCATATCAACACATAACCCATTCGTCGTAACATCTGTTCGAGATTCGAACGTCATTGCGCTCGACTTTGTCGATGGGCGTGTGCAGTCCGCAAATCTACTGAACGTCAACCGGTCCGCCAACGCAAATCAGATTCTAACAGAAGTTCTCGGAGTTCCATTCCCGGTCCCCCTCTGGGTGGAGGATGAAGTAGAGAAGATAGTAAACTCCGTCCGAGATGAAGATCTCACTGCAGAGCTACTTGCCACACTTAAAGAAAGACTAAATCTGATCGGTCTGGGTCACTTGTTTCCAGAGGTCATTGACCGTCTACTGCCGACCGGCGAAACAGATCAGGGCGACAGTAGATGATCCAGTTGTGCCAGGGAACGCAGCCCCAGGTCCTAGTCGATAACTGCGAGGACTGGACTGCAGAATACGGGGAGTGGCGCGAAAATCCGGCTGGGACGGAGCCGAGACGCTACGCCCATCCAGAAATTCGCCTAGCGCTGGAGTCGGAGACGAATTCGAAGTGTGCGTATTGCGAAGGGCGGATAAGAGATGTCGCATATACTCACATTGAGCATAAGCTGCCCAAACGTAAGCACCCCAAGCTTGTCTATACTTGGGAAAACTTGACAATTGCTTGCCCTAGATGCAACACGAACAAAGGCGACTACGATATACCCGAGTGCCGACTCCTTGAGCCCTATGTAGACAATGTTGAAGAGGACGTGGTTTTCTACGGCCCCCTCGCACTCTCACGCGGCGGAGCGCGGGCGAGGGCCACGATAACGCGGCTAGACCTAGGGATACTCTGAACAAGTCTGAGTGGTTGTGGCATAATACTATGGTACACGG
>VXMH01000050.1 GCA_009841235.1 Caldilineaceae bacterium SB0661_bin_32
GATTTGCTCGGACAGGGGCGTGAAGCCGCCAAAAAGCATCTGCGCGAAAACCCGGAAATAGCCTCACAGATCGACGGCGTCATCAGGGAAAGAACTGGACTGCCAGCCCGCTCCAATGGAGACGAGGTTCAAGCCTGACAAAGTTCCGCTACGGGACGACATTCCCAATGCAGGAAGTATGCACTGAATTCATCAATCTTGTTCCTTTATGTGCAAACATGCACAGGAGTTCACAATACGCCGAAAGGTCTCAAACGTCGCACGTGTTGCCATAATTGAAAACGCTCACCACAGCGCTCTCAAATTGGACGCGATTTTGTGCTGACACACTACCGCCAAAACCAGAACAGCGCCCAAAACCTGTTTATTCCATTTTATCAGGGGATGCCCTGGGTCGCTGGCGCAACTGAACAGATAATTTGGCAGACGTTCGCTAAACTGTATGATCGCCAATGGCAGCTCGAACGTCATAACGAGTGTTGATGTAATGCCGGCTGTTGACACGGAAATTTAGACTCACAGATATCTTCTCAACGCAACCCTCCCCCATTTGCGATGCGGCCAAGCCCATCTTGAATCGGTGAGTTGTGTAATGCAACAGCAGGCGTCCAATTAAAATCGCCACCATCGAGGCGCAACGCTGAACTGATGCGTCTTTTTTGGTATAGCCTGATCTGGAGACGAAGACTCAGGCGATGCCGTTTTGAGACTTTCAAATCGCTGTGGTCTATGGCCACGGCATTTTTTTTCGGGTCGATTATGACAAGCAGAACGATTACAGCGTTGCGTTTTCAGATGAGAGACAAGGAACGAGTCAATCTCTTTTTGGACAGCGAATACGCGTTCCCGTTGCCGGCGCTGGAAGCCGCCCAGCTGAGGATTGGCCAGCAGCTCAGTGAGCAGGAGATCGAGGAGTTGAGAGCCGTCGATCTGCGCAGCCGCGGCTATAACAGGGCACTGCGTTTTCTGGCAGTGCGTCCCCGCAGCCAGGTAGAAGTGCGCCGCAATCTCCAGGCGTACCGGCCAAGGGACGGGCGGCGCCTGGCCGAGTCACAGATCGAATGGATTATCGCGAAGCTGCAAGAGTGGCAGTACCTCAACGACCGGGAATTCGCCCGCTTCTGGGTAGAGCAGCGCAATCGGTTCCGGCCAGTTGCCCCGAGGTCGCTGCGATACGAGTTGCGCCAAAAAGGTGTCGATGACAGCGTTGCCCACGAAATTATTAACGAACTGAGTGACGCGACTTCGGCCTGCGAAGCCGCTGCCCGCAGCCGTCTGTACAGATGGCAAGAGGAAACCAACCCTGTTCAGTTTCGCAGGAAAATGGGCAGCTTTCTGCAGCGCCGAGGTTTTGACTGGGAAGTGGCCCGAAGCGTGATCGACCGAATCTGGCAAGAGTTGGAAGAGGGGCGCGTCCTGTCCCACGCCGTTCAGGAAAGGCGGTATGAAGGGTGAGCTGGATGGCATTGCCATTGAAACCACAATGATAGAACAAGGGTTCAGGCGTATGAATGGAGGGAAGAATAAGATACGCTTGCATCCAACCGGCGCAGCCATAAGAATTTCAGGTTGTGCGCATCCAAACCAAGGGGTTCGGATATGGACTTGTTAGTCGTAGTTGCCATTATCGTCGCGGCCTTGATTGGCGCGGCCATCGTCGGGTATCTCATATATTTTGCTTATCGACGCGGGTTGACATCTGGCGTAAGTCAGGAGATGGAGCGGCAGGAACTTGCTGTGCAGAGCGCCGAGGCACAGGCGACCCAGATTCTTACGGAAGCCGAGGCAGAAGTTCAACGCCATCAGCTTGCTCTAAAGGAGGAAGAAGTACGAATACGCAGCGAACTGGACGCCACACGCACCCGCCAGCGCAGAGATCTGGATCGTAGCGAAAGCCGCCTGCGCAATCGACAGGAGCAGATCGATAAACGGGTCGATCAGCTCGAAAACCGCGAACGCAAGCTGAACCAGAGAGAAAGCGGCCTGGACAAACGTACGACAGATCTGGAAGCCGCCGAACAACAGCGCAATGAAGAGTTGCAGCGCGTGGCCCATATGACCCAGGAAGAGGCCAAAGAGATTTTGCTCCAGGAGGCGGAAAGGAACTCACGGCAGGAACTTGCCCGCACAATTCGTGAGGTTGAGGCGGAGACCCAGGAGATCGCTGAACGCCGCGCCAGAGAGATCATCACGCTGTCTGTGGAACGGATCGCCAGCGAGCATGTCACCGAATATTCCGTCAGCGCTGTCAACCTGCCATCCGATGAGATGAAGGGACGAATAATTGGGCGGCAGGGGCGAAACATTCGCGCCATCGAACAGGCGACAGGCGTTGATCTGGTAGTGGACGACACCCCGGAAGCGATCCTGATCAGCAGCTTCGACCCTGTGCGGCGCGAGGTTGCGCGCATCTCCCTCAGTAAACTGGTCTCCGATGGCCGCATTCATCCGGCCCGCATCGAGAAAGAGGTAGAGAGGGCCCAACAGGAAGTGAATCAGGTTATTCAGGAGGCTGGGGAGCAGGCCCTGATCGAGACCAATACCCAGGGGCTGCACAGAGAAATCCAGAGACTGCTCGGTCGTCTGAAGTTCCGCACCAGCTACGGGCAAAATCAGTATTACCACGCGATCGAAACCGCCCATCTGGCAGCCGTGATCGCCGAAGAGCTACACGCAGATGTAAAGACGAGCCGTCTTGGGGGTCTGCTGCACGACCTTGGCAAGGCCGTCAGCCATGAGATCGACGGTCCGCACGCCATCGTCGGCGGTGAAATCGCCAAGCGGTACGGGCTCAATGCCAAGGTCGTCAACTGCATCGCCAGCCATCACGGCGAAGTCGAACCGGAATCGATCGAAGCCATCATCGTGGCGGCGGCGGACGCCATCAGCGGCGCACGGCCGGGGGCGCGCCGCGAAAGTCTCGAAGCGTATATCAAACGGGTAACGGCCCTGGAGGATATTGCCAACAGCTTTGAGGGGGTGAATCAGACTTTCGCCATTCAGGCCGGCCGCGAGATCCGGGTGATCGTGCAGCCGGACGAAATCGACGATCTACAGGTCATCGAACTGGGGAAAAACATAGCCAGTAAGATCGAAGATAACCTGGAATATCCGGGACAAATTCGCGTTACCGTTATTCGCGAGACCCGCGCCGTTTCCCACGCTACCTAGCCGCACTCTGACGTGACTGCATGCATGGCCCCGTCAGAGTGGTAGTGACATGTCGACCGGCGGCGCTGGCCGTCCAAAGCGGCCTTTTGCAACATCCGCTCCCTCTCTGGCGGGGCGCTGAATTCGTCTGCATTCCCTGACGCGCCGTGCGGACACCGCCCTATTCCTCGCCTGCGCGGCGTTTGACGGTGCAGCCGCCGCAGGTGCCGCAGCCCCCGTCCTTTTCCTTCTTCCCCGTAATCAGTTCCGAAAGTCCGAACTCGGCCAGGACGTTATTCTCAAGCAGAACCGTGACGCTTTCCTTAAGGGGGTGCAGGTGACGAATCCGACCTTTACCCTGGTGTGTCGTCACCTCTGCCCCGACTTTCGGCATCTTCTTGTTTGCCTTCTTGTAGATCGGATCCTCATAAGAAAGGCAACAGAGCAGCCGGCCGCAGACGCCGCTGATCTCGTCCTGATTCAGAGGCAACTGCTGGTTTTTTGCCTGCCGAATGCTCACTGAGGCAAACTCGCGCAACCAACTGGTGCAACAGAGCTGGCGGCCGCACTTGCCCACACCGTCCAGCAACTTGGCCTCGTCGCGCACGCCAATCTGGCGCATTTCGATGCGCGTGTGAAAAGTGCGGGCCAGATCGCGTACAAGCGCACGGAAATCAACCCGCTGCTCCGCGGCGAAATAGACGGTCAGCCTGCCGCCCTCGTAGTTGTATTCACAGCGATGCACCTTGATGTTCAATCTGTGGGCCTTCGCCTTCTCGCGGCAGATGGACACCGCCTCGGCCTGCTTCTCTTTCCAAAGATCCTTCTGCAAAAGGTCCCAGGGCGTTGCCCGGCGAACTACACGCTTGATATCGCCGACGATTTCGTTGCTGGAAACATTGTGCGGCCCTTGCACGATCTGCACTAGGTCGCGGCCTTTGACCGTATCCACGATTACATAGTCTTTCGGCGCCAGATCCGTGTAGTGAACCGGATCGAAGAAGTATATTTTTGTAACGGGTTTAAATTGGGCTCCGACTACGATGGGCATAGTAGATTCTCCATGATCGCTGCCGCGACAGGCACTGCAATGGACCGCTGCAAGCGTACTTCAGCGCCGCCTGTCAGGCGTACGGGCGCGGCATCTGCAAAAGAAGCACGTCCAGCGCCAGCCCTGTATTAACTGTATGCCGCAAGTAACCCTCGATGCGGCTTAACGTGCGCAGATAGGCCTGAACATCGCCGGGGCGAAAGTCACAGGCCGCTTCCGCCAGTGTGTCCAGTAGATCGATGTTGGCGCACTGCTCCAGACTGCCGGACTGCGCCAACATGACATCGCGCCACCAACTCGTCCAAAGGCCAAGCAGGGTGAACAGTCGAGTCTGGTTGCGCGCAGCCGCCAGCTTCTGTGCAAAAGCAAGGCGAGCCACCCGACTGCTGCGACTCAACTCCTGCAACTCCGCCAGCCGCTCGCTCCTTTCCGTCAGCGGCTCCGGCTGGTCGATCTGTTCAACCGCCCAGCCCAGGGAGCCGTTCGCCAAACGTGCCAACAGCGCGGCCTGCTGCGGAGATGCGCTCCAGCGAGCCCGCAGCGCGTCTTCCATCATCCGCTCCCCAAGGGGCCGCAACGCCAGGACTTGGCAGCGGCTGACGATCGTTGGCAAAAGAGCGGACCGATCCTGGGCGGTCAGACAGAGGACTACGTGCGGCGGCGGCTCTTCCAGAGTCTTCAGCAGTTTATTGGCGAAGCTGACGTGAGCCCTGTGCGCGTCCTGAATCAGAAAGATTTTGTAGCGCCCCTCCATCGGGTGCAGCAACGCCTGACGAACGATGTCGGCCGCCTGTTCAGCACGATGAAGGCCATTCTCCCTATCCGGCTGACCGTTGCGGTCGGTCGGCGGCAGCAAAATGAAATCGGGATGGCTGCCGGACTGCATGAGACGGCATGCGCGGCAGTTCGCGCATGCCTGACCGGCAACTGATTCCTTGCATAGAAGCGATTGAGCAAAGCAGCGAGCCAAGGTCGACTTGCCCACTTGGGCCGCGCCCTCAAACAGATAGGCATGGCGCAGCGTGTCATGCCGGATACCATTCTGCAACAGTTTGACAGCCCACTGATGGCCTACGACCGGGCCTTCAGTCACTTGTATCTCCCTCTCTTAATCTATGGCGGCATATTGCGGCATTTTATCACACTGCCAATCGGCGGACAAGCAGTCTCCAATTTTCGGGCGCGCCCACAGTTCCCGATTGCTGTCTACCAGGACCCCGAAAAAAGGGGTGCATCCACAACCGGATGCACCCCTTTGATCGGTCCGCCAGAAAGGTTACTTGATCTCTACAGTTGCCCCTTCGGCCTCCAGCTGTGTTTTGGCGTCTTCGGCGACATCCTTTGCCACACCCTGCACCACGGGCGCCGGCGCGCTCTCGACCAACTCCTTGGCCTCTCGCAAGCCAAGACTTGTTACCGCGCGCACAGCCTTAATGACGTTGATCTTCCTGGCTCCCATATCGGCGAGGATCACGTCAAACTCCGTCTGCTCTTCCGCCTCTTCTTCAACTTCAGCTGCGGCGCCGGCCACTCCGGCCACCGCCACAGATGCCGCAGCGCTCACGCCCCACGACTCCTCAAGCATCTTCACCAGTTCAGCGGCTTCCAGAAGCGTTAGCTCGTCCAATTGTTCTTTGATTGCATTCAGGTCTGCCATTTTTTGGAATTCTCCCTATTGTCTGTTTCCTGTCTCGACGATACAACGTTGCCTGTAGGAGGGAGTTGAATCCCTCTGCTTACGCTCAGGCGGCCTCTGCCTGCGCATCAGCGTGCGCTTTGACGACCCGTGCCAGGCTGACCCCTGGTTCGTTGACGACGCGGGCAAGCTGTGTGGCCGCCGCAATAATTGTCGCCAGCAGCTTCGCCAGCATCTCTTCCCGCGTGGGCAGTTCGGACAGAGCCTCGGCGGCGGCGGCATCCAGAACATTCTGCTCCAGGATTCCGCCTTTGATCTCAATAATTTCATCCAAACCCCCAAGGCCGTCCTTCAATGCCGTAACGCCTCTGCCGATATCTTCGCCGACAAATGCGACCGCATTCGGCCCTTCCAACAACTCGTCCAACTCCTCAGTGACCCCTCTGCTCTCCAATGCAAGCCGCATAAGCCGGTTCTTCACGACCATATAAGACGTATCCGCCTCTTTGAGGCTGGCGCGCAGCCCGTTGATCTGCGAAACGGTGGAGCCGCGATAATCCGTGAACACCACAGCGGAAGCGTCCTCCAGGTGTGAGGTGTACAGCGCGACGAGCTCTTCCTTCTTCTCTCGACTAAGTGCCAATGGACATTCCCCCTTTCGTCAGGAATCCTGCGGGGACGCATGCAAATCCGCCCTGAGCCCCCTCCAATCTCCGGCGGGCGCTGTAAACAAAAACGCCCTTGCCATGCAGACAAAGGCGTAACAAGCAGTTCTTCCCGTACAACGGCGGTCAGGTCGCTGTGTTCAGCCCTTGGCCGGCTGCGCATCTCGGCGCATTTACTTTCGCGGCGCGAATACCGGCTGTCTACGGAACTGAGTATCGTATGCGGTTAAAACATGCCAATTCTACCTTACAGACCCAGGCAATGCCAAACCGGGCCTACGCCGCCTTAAGCATCGAGGCCGCATTGACATCAACGCGAACACCTGGCCCCATCGTGCTGGTCAGCGTCACCCGCTTCAAATAGATACCTTTGATAGCCGAAGGCCTCGCCGCCATGACCGCTTCCATCACGGAAGTGAAGTTGTCGAGTATCTGCTCGCCGCTGAAGCTCGCCTTGCCGATCGGCACATGTACATTACTTGTCTTATCGACGCGAAACTCTACGCGGCCCAGGCGGGTCTCCTGAATGACACGCGGCAGTTCGTCGGCCTGCACAATCGTACCGGCTTTGGGGCTGGGCATCATTCCTCTGGGGCCGAGCACGCGACCCAGCCGGCCAACCACCCGCATCATATCCGGTGTGGCGAGAACGACATCAAAATCAAGCCAACCATCCTGAATCCGCTTGGCAAGATCCTCGCCGCCGACATAGTCGGCGCCGGCCTCCTCGGCTACGGTTACGCCATCTGCGCCGGCAAAGACCAGAATGCGCACGACTCGACCCGTGCCGTGGGGAAGGGTCACCACGCCCCGCACCTGCTGGTCGGCATGACGGGGGTCAACACCGGTGCTCAGATGCACCTCCACTGTCTCATCGAACTTGGCCGTCGCGCCGTCTCGCATCAGGTCAACGGCTTCAGCCGGCTGATACTGCGTATTCCGGTCGATCTTGCTGCGCGCTGCGTTGTAGCGCTTGCCATGTTTTGGCATAGTTCACTCCTTGTGGTGCAAACGGAGCACGGGCGTGCGCCCCTCCCACCCATGAATTAACAGTTTTTGCAAGGCCGCAGTCCAATCTGCAGCTCCCGCCTAATCGACAACCGTTACTCCCATACTGCGGGCCGTCCCTCGCACCATCTGCATGGCGCTGTCTATGGGGATATTGCCCAGGTCTTTCAATTTTACCTCAGCGATCTCCCGCACCTGTTGATTGGTGATCTCCCCCACCAGCTCCGTATTGGGAATGCCGCTGCCTTTATCGATCCCGGCCGCCTTTTTGATCAGTTCGGCCGCCGGCGGTGTCTTGGTAATGAATGTAAACGACTGATCCTGGAAAATCGTGATCTCGACCGGAACGACCTGTCCCATTTGACTCTGTGTACGCGCGTTATACTCCTTGCAGAAGCCCATGATATTTACGCCATGCGGGCCCAGCGCCGTGCCTACCGGTGGGGCAGGGTTGGCTTTGCCGGCAGGGATCTGCAACTTGACAACTGCTTTGACTTTCTTCGCCATCTCGCCTGCTTCTCCTTATTACGTATCCCGTTCCAATTGGAGGAAGTCCACCTCCACCGGCGTTTCCCGGTTGAAGAAACTTACCATGACGCGGGCTTTGCCCTTCTCTGGCTCCAGCGTATCCACGACACCTGTGAACTCGGCAAACGGGCCCTCGATAATTCGGACGCGCTCGCCCACATCGAAGCTGACCTTGACGCGCGGTTCGTCCGACTCGATGCGGCTCATGATGTGATTCACTTCGGCCTGGCTCAAGGGGCTCGGCTTGTTTCCCATGCCCACAAAACTGGTTACGCCCGGGGTATTGCGCACCACATACCAGCTGTCCTCATCCATGATCATCTCGATGAGAATATAACCGGGAAAAACCTGGCGCTCTACCTCACGGCGAATGCCTTCCTTGATCTCGATTTCGGTTTCGGTAGGCACCACAATCTGCAGAATCCGGTCGGTCATGTTCATCGATTCCGCCCGGTGTTCCAGATTCTTCTTTACCTTGTTTTCCTTGCCCGAATAGCTGTGCACCACATACCATTCCGCTCTCGGGCCGGTCGGCTCCTCTTCAGTGGTTGCGGGCGCCTCATCGTCCACCAGATCGGAAACCGTTCCGTCTTCCTGCAATTCGGCCTCAGCGCCTGCATTCGTCATATCGCCCACAGATTCCTCCTTGCGCGTCACATTTCAGAACCGGCTCTTCCTCTATGAAAGAAGACGGTTGCGCCACAGATGCTGCATTAAAACACCTGCAGAAAAAGTGTCACCAGATAACTGAAGAATGAGTCTACGGCAAACAGCACAAGCGCGGCGATTGTGGTGACTATCAACACAACGACGGTCAGGCGGGTCCCTTCTTCGCGCGTCGGCCAAGTGACCTTGCCAATCTCAGCGCGGGTCTCCTTGAAGTACCGCACAATTGCGTTATCAGACCTTTGAACAGTTGTTGACCGGCTCACAATTGACTCCGTTTGGTATGTGAACACAGGAATATGTTCACTGCGCCCCAGTTCTCACTTTCTCATTGACCGGCACGCGGCGCTATGGGCCTTGTTAGGCGGAAAATGACCACCGCGCGGCTGCCGGTGGTCATTCTCTGACAGGCGAGGCAGGACTTGAACCCGCAACCTGCGGTTTTGGAGACCGCCGCTCTGCCAATTGAGCTACTCGCCTAAAATGTCCGCAAGCACTGATCTCTTACGGACAGTTTCAACTTATCCAGAAGGTTATTGGATGATCTCGGTAATGGCGCCGGCGGCGACAGTGCGGCCGCCTTCACGGATGGCAAAACGGCCGCCGGTCTCAATGGCGACGGGCG
>VXMH01000121.1 GCA_009841235.1 Caldilineaceae bacterium SB0661_bin_32
GGCGGGTTGCGGGCGGTGTGCGAGGGCAGGCACGAGGGCGAGGAGTGAGTGAAGAGGAGCGAGGAGCGAGAGGGGGCAGGCACGAGGCCTGCCCCTACCGGAGCGTTGGGGAGGAATGGTGAGAGGAGGTTACAGCGCTCACTAAATCCCTTTACGAGAGACCGACCGCCCCTTCATGTTGTGCTCTTTCCAGGCAGGGACATAAACGGACATCAACGCTTTGAACAGTTTTCCGTGGTTGGGAATACGTAGATGCAACAGTTCGTGCACAATAACGAAATCCTGGAACCCTGGTTCCTGCTCGGCCAGATCGATCGCAAGCGTAATGATCCCGGAGGTCGAGCAGGAGCCCCACTTGCGGGTCATCTGTTGAACACGAATGAGACGGGGGCGAATTCCAAGACGTTGAGACCAGCATTCGACGCGTTTGCGAATAATCCGGCGACGCTCGTCATCAGCCATCATCTGTGTCCGCATCCAGCAGGATTCCGATTATGTGATCGACAATGCGGCGGCGTTCATCGGTGTGAACTGCGATAAGGGGACTATAGAGAGAGGCGCGCAACTTGCGCCTTTCGTCGGGGTTGCCGGCCGCGTTCGGAAAACGGGCCAGTAACGTCTCCGCCTCGCGCGCCAGCTGTTCTGCAGAAATATCGAACGATCTGAGCGTTTCATCCCCTTTGAGAGTCCAGTATACGGCAAAGGCGCGACTGGACAGTCCGCTTGCTTGCGCGGCACTGAAAGCCTCTTCCTTTTCCCTGGCCATTGCCTCTATCTGAAGCATCGCAACAAAGCTGGATATGGCGCGGGCCTGAAGTTCGGCGAGGATTCGGTCGGCGCGTTCTGCGAGCGTCTGAAGGACGGGCGCCATCTCCGGGTTGGTTTCCATTTCGTCCTTCAGGCCCCGTACAAGATTGAAGACCTTGGCCTGTTCCGAGCCCGGCTCATCCTGGAGCGATTTGATGGTATGAACGTCGAAAGTGACGGATGGCGGCTCAAGAACGAGACCTCGCTGCGAAGCGCTTCGCTCTACCATTTTACTCGTCTTGCCGGCCAGGTCTACCAGATAGTTGACGTTGTCGGCGTAGGCGTTCCGCACGGTGGCATAGAGTTCGGCGAGCCTCTTGTAGGTGTCGATGTGATCGCGCAGTTCTGGCGCCGGGGAAAGGATCTCCCACAGCGCTTCGATTTCTTTGTAGGCGTCGAAGAACTCCTGGCGCAGATTCTCGTCCAGGAAACGTCCGTATACGATCTGTTCCAGGCGCTCGTCCGCGCCGCCGCTTCCCGCGTCTGCGAGGTATTCGGCTTCTGTTTCGGCGAGTTTGACGAGAAGGTCCGCCAAGAGGAGATCGAGATCCTCGATTACCCCGCTGACGTCGGCCGAGTCGAACCGCAGCGCCTTTTCCAGTGCGCCCAGCACGCCCACGTAGTCGACGACGAGGCCAATGCGCTTGCTGACGCCGTTGGCGACGTAAGGCCGGTTCACGCGCGCGATGGCCTGCAGCAGAACATGATCGCGCATCGGCTTGTCCAGGTACATGCAGTAGAGAAGGGGCGCGTCAAAGCCGGTCAGGAGCTTATCGGTGACGATCAGAATCCTTGGGTCCTCACCCGCTTTCTTGAACATGAGACGGGTATCCGCCTCTTGTTCCGGCGAAAGCTGCAGCTCAGAGACCAGCGGGCGCTCGGCCCTGTCATTGATGTTTTCAGTGTAGACGGGCACGCTCCATGCGGGCTGTAGATGCTTGTCGAGCGCGCGCTTGTACTTGGCGCACGCCTCGCGGCTCACGGCGACGAGAAACGCCTTGTAGCCAAGCGGCTCGACGTTTTCTTTGAAGTGCTCCGCTACGGAGGCCGCCACTTTCTCGATTCGATCATCGGCTGACAGGAACGTGCGCAGTCCCACCGCCCGGTCCAGGATCCTGTTGAGCTCATCGACGTCGGTGATCTCTTCCTGCGCGGCCAGCTCAAAAAACTCCCGGTCAAGCCGGGCGGCAGGCACAGCCATTTCACTCGGCGCCATGGTGTAGCGCAGCGGCAGCGTTGTTTCGTCCTCTATCGATTCCCGGATTGAATATTTGTCGAGATAGCCGTGCTCATCGTCGGCGCCGAAGATCTTGAACGTCCCTTCGCCCTGTTCGGTCCTGGCGATCGGGGTGCCGGTGAAGCCGATGATGGTCGCGTTCGGAACGGCAGCCATCAAGTAGGCGCCGAGGTCTTTGGCGACTGAGCGGTGGGCTTCGTCGATGAAGACAAAGATGTTATCGCGGGTGTTGGCGTCCTTATCGATCCCTTCGAATTTGTGGATCATCGAGACGATCAGGCCGCGTTTGTCGGTTTTGAGCAGCTCCTGTATTTCGAGTTTCGAGTTCGCCCGCCAGTGCGGGATATCCTGCTGTTTCATTTCACCCAAGAGCCTCACAACCCAGCCCTTCAGTTGGCCTTCAAGCTCGACGCGGTCGACAACGAGGATCACGGTCGCGTTTCCGAACTGCTCCTTGTTCTCAAGGATCAGACGGGCGGCGGTCAGCAGGGTAAAGGTCTTGCCGGAGCCTTGCGTATGCCAGATCAGACCGCGTTGCTTGGACCGGTCCTGACAGCGGGCCACGATCTTGTCGATGGCGGTGCGCTGGTGCTGACGCAGGACCGATTTGCGCGTTTCGCCATCCTCAACATAGAACAGAATCCATTCCCGGAGCGTGCGCAGAAAGTCGGTCGGCTCAAAGAAGGACTGGACGGCGAACTTATAGGTCTCATCGCGTTGCTGCTTCCAGCGCGCCATGTAGCGCCGGTTGATGTTCCAGGTGACGCCGTACCAGTAATCGAGGAGATGGGTTAGGTTGAAGAGTTGGGGGGCGACGAGCAGTTCGGGCGTCTCTTCTTCGTAGCGCCTGAGTTGGGCGACCCCGTGTTCGATGGCGTTGCCGTCCTTGGGGTTCTTGTGCTCGACGATGGCGACAGGGACGCCGTTGACGACGAACATGACATCGGCGCGGTTGCCTTTGCGGGCGGGGGGCTTGAGCCGCCATTCCCAGGTTACGTGGAAGAGGTTCTCGGCTGGCCGCTCAAAATCGACGATCTGGACGCGCCGGTAGCGCTTCTCGGTCTCGTCGTACATTTGGCGTTCGCCGCGCAGCCAGGCGAGCATCTCACGGTTGCCCTCGATGGTCGACGGGACCGCCTCCAGGCGCTCGATGACCTGGCGTATGGCGTCGGCGGACATCCACGGGTTGAACTGGGAGAGTTTTGTTTCAAGCACGTCGCGGAAGAGCAAGCCATTCACGCCGCCGCGCTTCTCTCCGGCCTCCTGGGGCGTCAGAGGAGTCCAGCCGATCTCGGCCGCGTGGAGGACCATCGGAAACTGGACGGTGATAGCCTCAGTGACCTTCAGATCAGTCATGGCTGTGGACCCTGTTTCGCCCCCATTTGCGCTCCAATAGGCCTCCCATCGCGCCCCTATCTGACTCCTATCTGACTCCCATCGCGCCCCTAACGCGTCCGATGTTTCCAGCGCGTCAACGGCCCGCGATTTGTGGAGATGATCAACCCTCTGTCCTTTAACTCCTTAAGCGCCCTCCGCACCTGCCGTTCGGTCACTCCAGGACCCAGACCCGCGTGAAGCTCACGGCGCGTCAAACCATCCCGCGTTCTGTCCAGCAGCGCGAGTATCATATCCCGCCGCGCTTCGGGCTCACTCATACCGCCAAGGGTTGGCAGCGGAACGAACTGACCGCGCCGGAACCGCACAGTGACAGCGCCGCCGTCATCGTCGATCTCCGGGACCGGGAGCCCAGCCCTGCTCGCCAAGTCCGCCATCTTCAGTGTTCCGCTACCCCACTCCTCAATAATCCCGCGCCGATAGAAGGTGCGGGCGATCAACGGGTTCCACGGCCTCGACTCATGTGGCTCGAACAGCTTCTCCGGCGTCAGGCCGAAGTGCAGGGAGCCGGAGGAACTGATTTCCAGCCGGTCGTCGTAGCTCGCTATGCCAACCGAGCCGCCGCCGATGGAGTAATCGCGGTGGCACAGGGCGTTCGCCAGCGCCTCACGCGTGGCCAGGGGCGGGTACAGCGGCTCGTCGATCCGCTCGAAGCGGTCCTGCTCGAACCGCCCGGCGATGGGCAGTGTGTCGCGCAGGAACCGTTCTGCGCTCGCGAGGAGCGTGAACGCGTTGCCGTTGAATTGGCGATTGTCCAGGAACTCCATCCGGTCGGTCCCGCGGAAGCGGGCGACGCGCAGCAGGCACTGCGGCATCTCGACCTCCAGCCGCTCCGAACTGCCGAACAGCACCGCCGCCGCCCGAAGGAGCACCCCGTCACGCAGCAGACCGAGTCCCCGCAGCAGGTCGGGCGGGTCTCCACCTACAGGCTCCTCGAGTCGCCCGCGCCGGACCGCCTCCGCGACCGTCCGCCGAATCTCGGCCACGTCGAGATCGTCGACTGACCACCCGGCGAGCTGGTTCTCCCAGCGCTGTTCGCTGTGCATCCGCTCGAAGAGCATCCGGTTGTACTCGTCGGCGGACATTGCCAGAGTGGTGTTCCCGACCCGCCGGTAAGCACTGCCTCGATAGGTATACGGTCTCGACGCGCCTTGGGCCGCGGTCACTATGATGACCGACCGGCCGCCGTCCACGGGGGCCCTTTCCACTGTCGGGAACGCCGGAGGCTTGATGCGCTGCAGCTCGGCGCTCAACTCCTCGATGGTGTGCTCGCCGACCTGCTGCCCCACCACGGCCCCGGCCGGTGTTACGCCGAACAACACCTGTCCGCCATCCTGGTTCAGGAAGGCGCACACCGTCATGGCCGCCTCCCGGCGCGCGCCTGTGGTGCCCTTGAGCTCCAGCGTCTCGGACTCGCCGGAGGCAATCATAGCTGCGAGGTGGTTGACCGCCATCAACTCCCCTTACCCAGAATCATTTCGCTTTCGGTTACGTTGAATTCAGTCATGCCTGGAATCAGGGCGTACAAACCGCTCCAATTGTGTCGATCAGAGCTGGCAAATCTTCCTGAACCGTCTTCCAGACGATATCGAGGTTGATGCTGAAATAGGCGTGGACAAGCCGGTTTCGCATTGCGACAATCCTGGGCCAGGGAATACTTGCCAGTTCGCTACGGGTCGATTCGCTTATCTGGGCCGCGGCTTCCCCTACGATTTCGACATCTTTGACCAGAGACAGAAGCAACTGGCGAACAGAAATCCAGGTCGGCGCGGACGCGACCGTGGGCAAACAACACGGCCTCACGCGCCGCCTCGATCATGTGGCGTAGGCGGACTTCATCATGCGCGCGCATACTGGACTTCCGCCCTGTCCAGAACATCCTGCCGGAAGTAGGGACTCAGATCCTCGGCAGTGCACAGATCGACTTTACGCCCCGAGAACAGTTCAGACAGTTCGATTTCCATGCCGGCGATGCCCAGCAGCCCGGGAATGCGTTCTGGTTCGAACTCGACGAGCAGGTCGATATCGCTGTCTGGGCCGAAGTCATCTCTTAGCGCCGAGCCAAAGACAGCGAGCCGCCTGATGCCGAACTCCTGGCAGAAGGCGGCTAGTGCGGTTTGGGAAACTTATATCTGTGGATTCATTGCTCTTGGTCCCTGAATTGGGCAAAGGCATGTAGAGAATCCGCACCGGCCTCATCACCAGTGTTATCGGCCAATGGGGGGAACAGATCATCCTCTTGTGGAAAGAGTTCCGCAAGTGCGGAAATGGTCAACCCATTTCCAAAGAATTCTTTGGCCCCACATGCTTTCGTAACGACTTTATCCGTTCCATCATCTAGGCGCAGGTATTGACAAATGCGCTCTTTCTCTGCTGCGACCTTCTGCTCATCACCTGGCCCGACAACAGCGAGAAGCTGCCGCTCCGGGTTCTGTCGAAGAGCTTGTTCCAAAATTCCGTTGATGTGATCGTCGTTAAAGCCGTAACCGATACACACGATGACACGTGCAGAGTCTAGGGTCCATCGCCTCAGTTCATACGCGCAGAAGAGAAAGGGATCGATATATTGTAGTTTGTAGGAAGTTCCAAAAATAATAGCGACGTCCTCGTCCCTAATGGACGATGGGGAGTCGAAGTATCTGACTTTACCATCTTCATTGAAAGACCAATCCACTGAACCATGTAGTTTGTAAAGCATTATTGGCAGTGGATCATCTGAAGTTTCGTTGAATAGTCGCCATTCCCACTCTCTTTGGTGGAAGCCCCTTTGCACATATGTAAGACTGCAGGCTTTCTCAATACATAGGTCATAGTTCAAAGAAAAGACGCGAAGCGGATACTGGTACTCCCTTTGAAACCGCAAGAGCCCCGAGTAGTATTCAGCACTCTCTTCTTGTGGAAGCACGACCCATTGGTTTCGGAGAATATCTATGATGCTACTACGAAAAGCCAGAATATTTTCGAATCCGTTGCCAGCAACTTCCTGAAGTTTAGGATTCCATGCCCCTACAAACGGATAGAGCGTATGGCGTTCTCGCTTGTGGAGTTCTTCTAAAACGATTACAAGCCGCTCGATGTTGAATGGAACGGTGTCACCGAAGATTCCTCTCAATCCGTCTGCATAGAATATTGAACTGCGGATGTAACGATAAAGGTCCTTAAAGCGCGTCCACCTTTCATCCACTGAAATAAGATTCTCGATTTCTTGAACCATGCTATTGGAGTCAGGTATACCTGCCTCGACGCTTGCACCAGCGCCGAGCAGCAAGATTATTTCATCACGTCCAAAAACAGTCGTGGCCATTAGAGAAACCAAGGCGTGAGTATGTTTACATCTAACGCTGGGAGTCTGTATCTTTCAAACTCCCTAAGGTACTTGGCAATAATTTGCGCGTAATAAACGGATACAGGCAAAGATTTGGCGTTAAAACCACGCCAATTGGCACCTGATAGATTGATTGCGTCCTGTAAGTGCGCTCGCTGCTGATCTCTGTTTAATCCCTCAAGAGGATATGTGAACTCAACATGCAAGGGCTTCCCAACCAACTCGCGAACTGTGGATTTGCCGTACTGCAGTCCTTCAAACCAAACAAGGAACTCATTGCGGGCAAGGGGGAGCATTGTACTTTCGTATGGAACGCGGCTATTGTGGTCCACCGCAAAGCCAAAAAGCCCCTTTCGATCGTTGAACTTGAGCGATACGAAGCTGCCTGTTTCGGACTGCTCTTCCTTCTCCAAGAGGGCCGAGGCAATGCGTTTAAGCTCATTGCGACGAATCGCGAATGTGGAGTGAACCACGAAACTAGAAAACCGGTCCGAATAGTCCGCAAAAATTTTTCGAAGGTTGGCGGAAAAGCTCTCGATATAGCGGTCTTCTTCTTGATCTTCCCCAAGAACTCTGACTTCCTCGAAAACACCACTTGAATCAGTCAGCACAGAATAGGCGAAATACCGTTCGATGCGCTTGTTCACCTCGCGGTGGGCCTGCCCGATACCTACGATCAAGCAGCGCTCTGTACGCGGGCGAACCTTCCAAGGGGTTCCTCCCAATTTAGCGAAGATCTGAAGACCGATGCCTGCCGCGGACCACTTTAATTGCTCCTTATTTGCCACTGTCTTAGAAGCGACAACTTGAATCGGTATTCTCTCTGAGAGGAAGGCATGCTTCAGTTTCCAATAGGCAGCGTTTTCTTCCGGTTCGTCATGTTTGCTAAAGGGCGTCAAGAATATGGGAACCACATTCCGACCCGCGGCATCCGCGACCACCCGATCTCGGACGCGCTGTATTTCATTGTCGCTAAAGTCTGCCAGCGCAGAGCCGCTGACACTGTCGTGCGTGATCGGAAGATGAAACATTCTTTCCATCCCTGAGAAAGTGTTAAATGTATTGCCGCGTAACGCACGAAACAGATCACGAGACAAAGGACGGTCCTCCTCCTTGAAAAGGAAATACAAGTGCGCGTCTTGTGGGCACTGCTCTAACGGGCCACTCTGCTTTACACCCATAAATTGGGAACTTGATACGCGATTGGAACCCACGACATATTTTTTTGTTTCAAGTTTCTCTGGCTGCATCTCCACGAGTCGCCGTGACACTTGCACATCATTCCCCCCCGGCAAGGTTAAGGGGAAAATAACGTCATGGAATTTTCTCACGAAATCAACAAGATGTGAGTAACGATCAGCATAGTAGTTTGAGTTTCGTCGGCCATTTTTGTCGAGCGACAAACTGAGTTGAAGCGCACGACGTGTACGCTGATGTTCGTCAGTGGGATGAAAGCGAAAGTCGGCCAAGAAACCGAACTGACCACGCGAGCGTAGCAAATAGGGCTCCAGTGAAATGACCTGTGCCCCCTCAATATGGTTAGCGATGATGATCTCTACACGCGGAAGAAAACCTTTGGTGACGCGGAAATTCCCAGGCTCTAGCCTGAGCCTGCAACTCTGGATCAAGGACAATCTAAGCGCATCTTTTGTTACGTTGATGTTATCGAATGGCTCGCAGTCCGTTTCGGTGCTGTTTTTGACCGGCTGAAACAACGTCCAGTAGAGATGGCGACTGCCTTCTACCTCAAGATTCCGACAGACGGCTTCTTCGTCTCCCGCACTGGGCCGCTCGCCCTCCATATAGGGGAGGCGGTAAAGCGAGATCTTAAACTCATGCGATTCAAGTGGGGAAAAATTTAAGGCGACTCCGCGCATTTATCTATTTCCTTCTTGCGTAAGTTCTGAGGTGGTCTTTCGACCCACTGACGACGGGTCAAGATCGGCCACGCTAATCTCCCCGGTCATCAACTTATGAAGAAATGCTCTGAACAGGTCATCAAGGAAGGCACGTTTACGGCGGTGTAGGTCGATCTTGCGGACTATGGCGTCAAGGATGGCGACGATTTCGCTCTGCTCCCCCCGATCGGCTGTGTACGCGACCGGAAGGGCACGCACTATTTCCAAGTTCAAGTTCTGTTGCTGCCCACCATGTGCCAATCGCCGGATTTCTTCATATCGGAAGGACAGAAAATGGTAAAGAAATTTGGGATCGACTCTATCGTCGACTGGAT
The DNA here is from genome assembly GCA_009841235.1 of Caldilineaceae bacterium SB0661_bin_32. Classification (GTDB taxonomy): domain Bacteria; phylum Chloroflexota; class Anaerolineae; order Caldilineales; family Caldilineaceae; genus Bin5. The sequence goes on from VXMH01000121.1 coordinate 8,998, forward strand.
TGATCGCAGCGCAAGCTTGATTACATGCCGCCTCAATACCCAGAATTGCAACCTTCCCTCTGGTAACGCCCTGCCCATACATCGCTAAGAGCAACGTTCCTGGTGGGAGTAACTTTGCCGCGGACTGCTCAAGGCCGGCTTGGGTGATTTGTTCTTCTGTCTCTCGAACCACTCCATAGTTGACCTCGGTGGTCTTTACCCAAGGAACCGTTCCTTCACTCCAGAATGATGATCTTTTCCGGGACGGAGTCCCGCCAGAAACAACTGAGAAGTGTCTTCCAATTAGCTCAATCGTCCAACTCTCCGGCATCGGGCCGACCTCGGTTTCCTTCTGCGCTTCGCCGCGCAGGCCGCGGGTGAAGAGTTCCTGCATTGTGGCGCGTTTGAGAGCAGTTGTTTTCTCGATTGCTGCTTCTTCAATCGTGATTGAATTCTCAATGGTGTCCAGCGCGAGGGCAATTTGCCGCTGTTCCGACTTTGTGGGCATTCGAACCGGTATCGAATAGGCATCCTCTCTATTCAAGCCAGGAACCGCGCTGTGGCTGTTCAATCCATCCAAGCCAATGCTAGACAACAAGTGATAAAGGAACCGCCATTCGTGGTCGTTCTTGTTGACCACGTAATACGTGGTGTCAATCGGCCAAAAGCCTTCCTTTGAATAAGCAATGCGCCCAACAGATCCCTTTCTCCCGACAATTATACCGGGCCCGGAAATCAGCTGTTCCGAGTGGTGGCCTACGCAGCCATTGGAGCCAAAGACGCCGAATGGCCCAGTCTCGCGTGCGTGTGCTGGAAGGGATTTGCCATAAGCGAACTCAATCTCTTCCCCGATACATGATTCACGCCAGGCATTCATTGTCCAATTCCCTTTAACATGGTGAACAGGCGTTCATCTGAGAATAAAATGTCTTTGGAGATCTGTTGGAGAGAGACAACTAGCTCAGAAATATTACTACTGTTGTCGTCACTCGTTGTCTGCTCCACCCATCTGCTTGGACTCAGATTGTAGTCGGCCTCCTCCGCCTGAGCTCGCGTGATGACAGCTACTTCGCCTTCTACTGGTTGGCCCTTCGCAAACGCCAAAGCCAGCGGGGGGATGTCCTCTTCCGGGATGTAGTTCTTGGGGCGGCCTTTCTTCACCCGCGCGCTGGCGTTGACCAGCACTATCTTGTCCTTCCGGTCCGCGGGCTTGCGTTTCGACAGGACAACGATCACGCCTGCCGCCGTGGTGTTGTAGAACAGGTTGTCGGGCAGCAGAATCACACCGTCAATCAGGTCGCGCTCCACAAACCATCTGCGGATATTACGCTCCCTGTCTTCGTGTTTGCTGCCCGATCCACGCGTCATGGCGCCGGTGTCGAGCACCACGGCAGCGCGCCCGCGTTCGTTCAGACAGGCGAGCGTGTGCTGGAGCCATGCCCAGTCCCCTTTGCCGGTCGTGATGCCGCCCTGGGTGCGGAAGCGGTCGAAGGGGTCGTTGGCGAATATCTCTGTGTCGAAAGGCTGGTTCCACATCGGATTGGCGACCACGATATCAAAGGTGCGGATCTTGCTGTCCGCCGTCTTGAACTTCGGGTTGACCATCGTGTTGCCGCGCTGTACATCGGCCTCCATGTCATGGATGATGGCGTTCATACGGGCGACTGCGTAGCTCTCGGCCTGCAATTCCTGGCCGTACAGTCTTAGCGGTATCCGGCTCATGGGGTCGCGTTCCTGGGCGACGAGCTGCAGCTTAATGAGCAGCCCCGCCGAGCCACAGGCATAGTCATGGCACTCCTCACCAGGTTTCGGGCGCATGATGTGGGCCATCAGAAAGCCGACTTCGGTCGGGGTGAAGAACTCACCGGCGCTCTGGCCGGAGCCTTCAGCAAACTTGCGCAGTAGAAACTCGTAGGCGCGGCCCAGAAAGTCCGGCTGTACATCGGCGAGCCCGACTCGATAGCGCGGATCGGAGAAGGTCTCCACGACGGCGGCAAGTCTGGCCGGATTGACGTCGCGCTCGCCGTTGCGTTCAGCTGCGAAGTCAACAATGTCAATGACACCGGAAAGGGATGGATTGTGCCTGACCACGGCGCGTACGGCCATTGTAAGGCGCTCACCGATATCCCCGGGGCGTGTACTCCGTCCCTGGTTGTCAGGCTGCCAGTCGTGCTCTGCGCGCCCGCTGATTACCCCCCACCGGGCTTCAGGCGGCAGATAGAAGCGCAGGAGATCGGGGTCGAACTCGGCGATCTCCAGGGCGATATCCTGGTCGCCGTACTCCTCGCCGAGACGCTCGATTTCGTCGTCAAAGACATCCGACAGCCGCTTGAGAAAGAGCAGCGGCAGCAGGTAATCTTTGAACTTGGCAGCGTCCTTTTCGCCGCGGATGGAGCAGGCCGCGTCCCACAGCATCTGCTCCATGGTCTTGGTTGAGGATGTCGTCGTGCGCTTGCCGCGCCGGCGCCTGGTTACGCCGGCGGCCGCTTCAACCGGTTCTGCAGAAACTGCTTCGGCGTCGATGCCTATGTCGGCGGCCAGTGCCGCGATTGCCGCCCGCGCCGCTTTCTGGGGCCTGGATGCGCCGCCCTCCCAACGATTGACGGTGGCGAAGGAGACGCCGAGCCGCTCTGCCAGTTGTTCTTGCGTGAGGTCGAGGTTGGCGCGGAGGACGCGGAGGGTGGCCGGGATATCGTGAAGTTCTGTTGTATTTGTCATGTTTGCAATATAGCATTCTTTGGCAGGGCCGTCAATTTCCCCAGGCATTGGATTTTCTGGGGCCAGGCAGCGTTCCCAGCCGAAACTCGGACATTTGGGTCGCCTGGAGGAAGCGAAGGTTGCTTTCACCTAGCCGATATTCTATTATTGAATACAGTTCGGCGGTGGTTGCAATTGGCCACTCTAATGACTCGCCTTGGAACGACAATCTGGACTGTGAACGATGCCCGACGACACACTTTGGAATGAGACCCTTGTTGAACAGAGCGTGAGCTACCACATCGAGGTCGACGGACAACTCCTGCTTGTCGAGAACGTGCCAGCCAGAGTCAATGTCGAGACGGGCGAGCGGTACTTTGCTCCAGATACAGTTGAACGGTTACAGCAGGCCGTGTGGGAACGGCGCCCCCCTGTTCGCACAGTTCAGACTCCGGTCTATGAGTACGCTTTCCTGCCCTGAGAAAGCGCCACAGCTTGTCGTCAATTCGGGAGACGATAGGCGGAAGCACTATCCCGCCCTCTCCAGATCCAGACTGCCCGCAGCGCGGGTATGGACTAGAGGAGTATGAACCGGACGCCAGGGCCTCTCAACTGGCCTTGGCGCCGTAGCTGCCCCGCAAGGCAACCAGATCCTGGCAACCCGCCTTTCACAACGTATCACAGCACAGCTGCCCGGCGCCCATGAGCGGATCCTGCAACGAAGGTACACGTTGCGCAAACCTGGCACGGTGGGCGCTTCCCGGGATCTGAAGGCGACCAGGCCAGCGACTCATCAGTTTCAGCAGTTCTGAATCGAGGCAGCCAGAATCTCAACCCGAGTGGGGCTGCTCTGCAGAGCAGTCGCATCTAATTTGGTTTGCCAACATTGCCGAAGTTAGCCAGAAGGTCCACGAAGGGCGTTCTCAAGGAACAGACATATAGCCTACACGAGGGCAGGCACAAGGCCTGCCCCTACCGGAGTTTGAGGGGAGGGTGGAGTGTGCGGTGTAGCTGGGGGGTGAGGGCAGGGGTGAGGGCAGGTGCAAGGCCTGGCCCTACGTTTCGGGCAGCCTTCCTAGAAATTGACGCAATAAGATGCAATTGCCCTGCTGCCGAGGGTGCAGTCCAAAATGGGGGTGGGATATACTGACAGGCAAGGAATAGAATGTTAACGTCCTCCGTTGTCCATGATCTGCGGGCCGTGCTACAATTGGGGTTCCTGTCAGCAACAGGAGGAACCTACGTGCCGCGGCAGGGCAGTTTTCGGGTGGACAGGATGCGAGGTGTGATGAGCAAGGTGTGGGGAGCGAGGGGAGCCGTTTCTCTCTGCACGCTGCTGGCGGTTGCGCTGGTCCTGTGGCAGGGAACGGCGACGACGAGGGCGGAGGGGCCGCCTCCCGCTCCTGACAATGATGAAGTGAGCGCGGCCCATCTCTCCCCCGACGGTTGCAGCGAACTGATCATCAACGGGGGTTTCGAAGCGACCGACCTGCACTGGGGCCTAGCGGGCACCGCCCTGCCGCCGAGCTATTCGACGGCGAAAGCGTATGCGGGTGATCGCTCCCTGCGGCTGGGAATCGTGGACAGCGCCAACCAGGACGCCAACGACAACCTCTATCAGGACATTGCACTGCCCGACTCGGCGCAGCATTTCACGCTCAGCTTTCACTTCTGGGCGAGCCACGAAGATGCGCCCGGCAGCGACATGCAGCTCCTGAACATCTACGAAGCGACAACCGGCGTACGCCTGGCGCAGCCGTGGGCACGGCTCTCCAACGAGCAGTCATGGCAGTTCGAACTGATCGATCTGACCCACTTCCGCGGGCGCACGCTGCGCATCGAGTTCGGCGTGCATAACGACGGCAGCGGCGGCCGCACCGCGCTCTACCTGGACGAGGTCAGCCTGCTGGCCTGCGAACCGGACGCGACGCCGTTTGTAACGCCGTCCGCGACCGCGACGGCGCCCCCGGCTGGCACACCGCCGCCGGCCGCCACCCCGCAACCGGTGACGACGCCTGTACCGGGCGGCTGTGCCGCCAGCGATACGCTGACCAACGGCGACTTCGAAAGCGTGCTGGACGGCCAATCCAATTGGGCCGTGGGCGAATCGCCGGTCCCTCCGATTCTCGCCAGCCAGCCGTCCGGGGGCGCTTTGTCATTGCGGCTGGGCAACCCGCCGGGAAGCGGCACGCAGAATATCCAATCCTATTCCTCCGTGCGCCAGCTGGTCCAGCTGCCGGCCGGCGCGTCGAGCGCGTCGCTGCGCTGGAACCATCTTTCGCGCAGTCAGGACCCGGCCACGCTCAGCCCGGCGCTGGCGTCCGACCGCCAGGAGCTGATCCTGCTGACGTCGACCCTGACGACCGAGGCAATCCTCTATCGCAGTCGTGCGGAGAACGCGGCCTGGGAGACGATGACGGTCGACCTGACCCCCTATCTGGGCAGGGCGTACTATCTCTACTTCAACGTCTTCAACGACGGCAACGGCAGGCGCACCTGGATGTTCCTGGACGACGTGCAGCTGCTGGTCTGCTACGGGAATGCAACTGCGCCGAGCGCGGGCGGGGACGCGGCCAGCACCCAACCGCAAGCCTCGGCGCCCCCTGCCGCAACCTCTTCACCGACAGACGAAAGCGCGGCCGCGCAGCCTGGTTCCGACCCGCAGACGCCGGCTCCGGACGCCGCCCAGGATGCGGAGGCGAGCGCGACGCCGGCACTGGCCGCGCGCGGGACCATGATCGCCGTCGGCGTTTCAACGCCTTCATCCATCATCCAGCGGTCCAGCCCATCGGCCGCCCCGGCCCAGGTCACGGACGTCACCGTGTGGCAGCGGTTCCTCCGCATCTCGCAAACTGCCCAGGGACAGACCTTTATCTTTCTCCTGCTGATCGTTCTCGTCGCTATCGGTTATCTGCGTTTTCGCGGCAGCGGACGCCCTCCCCTTTAAGGGCCGACGGCGGCTTTCCAGTCCCCGCGCCGGTCACTTGGGTTTGTCGAATCCCCACCAATTGGACTAGAATGGCTGTGCTCACTACGAATATCGTAGTGGAATGCGCGGATCATATACCGTCCCTCAGTATCAGCAGTCAAGGTTCAGCCTGGCAGATAGAGGAGCTTATGCTTATCACGAAATCCCCGGCGCCGGACGTGCCTGCGCTGGCGCGCCGGTTGCGGCGCGACGGCCACCACAATGCCAGCATTGCCCCGGGGAGCGAGGCGTCTGCACAGGATGCAGACAGCGATGCAGTGCCGCCCTGTTCTCTTAACGTAACCATCTACGGTCCAACCGCTTATCCCAATGGTTTCAGCGCGCTGGCGTCGGAGTGGAACGATCTGCTGGCCCGCAGCCGCTACGACACCTTTTTCCTGACGCACGAATGGCAGTCGGTCTGGTGGCAGCAGCTGGGGGCGGGCGATCTGTGGATCCTGGCCTTTTATCGAGGAGAGAGTGAAGAGGAAAGAGAAGAGAGCGAAGAGCCCGCTGACCCTTCACACGCCACGCCCGGCCCGTCCGAGCTGGTTGGGATTGCGCCGTTCTATCTGAGTGAGCACAAGAAGGGGAAATGGGCGGGGAAGAGCAGTCTGAAGCTGGTCGGCTGTGTGGAGGTGAGCGACTTTCTGGACATCGTTATCGCCGCCGGCTGGGAGAAGGAGGTCTACTACTGTCTGCTGGACTGGCTGCAGAGCGAGGAGGCGCCGGCGTGGGACTATCTGGACCTGTGCAATCTGCCGGAGGACAGTCTGAGCTACAAGGCGCTGCCCTCGATTTTCCGGAACGCGGGTCTGCGGGTGGAGGTCGACCAGGAGGATGTGGCGCCGCACGTGCATCTCCCGGCCCGCTATGAAAACTATCTCATGCAGATCGACAAGAAGCAGCGCCACGAGATTCGCCGCAAACAGCGGCGGGTGGAACGGGAGCTGGATGTCGGCTTTAGTCTGATCCAGTCGATGGACGAGCTGCAGGCGGCGATGGATGAGTTCCTGCGTTTGCAGCGCATGAGCCGCCCGGACAAAGAGTCGTTCATGACGCCGCACATGGAACGGTTTTTCCGTGTCATGGCCGGCCGCATGCTTGAAACGGGCCATCTCCATCTCAGCTTTCTCTCTCTGAACGGCGAAAATGCGGCCGCGCTGCTGGCGTTCGAGTACAAGAAGGAGTTGCTGCTCTACAATTCCGGCTACGATACCGAGAAGTGGGCCGGATACAGCCCCGGTTGGGTGCTGCTGGGCTATGTCATCCAACATGCGATCGCGCGCGGCATCGAAGTATTCGACTTTCTGCAGGGTGATGAGGAGTACAAGTATCGCTTCGGCGGCCACGACTACCGGGTCATGCGTACTTTGATCATCAATGAACCGGCATGAGGCGCTGAACGCGCGCCGGCGGCCGGAAAGGTAGGCGCGACGGCTTCGGCTGTACGGGGCGCCACGGGGCAGGGAAAAGACCATGGCCGAAAACGGATCAGTTCCAGTCAGTGACGGCAGTGAACAGAACGGGGCGGGCGCCGGGCCGGGCGCGGAACCGCAGACGGGGCCGGGTTCCCGCCAGCCGCGTGCAGAGCGCGCAGACGCCTTTACCTTCTCCTCCTGGCTGCTGGAAGGGATGGCCGGCCTGTGTGAGGAGCTGCGGCACAACGATCTCGGTCTGCCGCCGGCGTTCTGGACGCACGCCTACGCCGCCCGGCGGGAAGGGTTGCTGGCCTGCCGCGCGCTGATCGATGCCGCCTTGGCCCGCTGCGAAGCGGATGCAGCGCGGCAGAAGGAAAAACCCGGCAGCCAGCGCGGCCGGGTTGAGATCAGTTGAAACTCTCGCCGCCAGCGGCTTGCGGCCGCTAACGCCCTCTAGGAAAGAGCCTCCTCCTCTGTCACGATCCGCTGCCTGCTTGGCCGCGGCGGGGCCGGGTCGATCGCGGCCGGCGCCTCCCCCGCTTCGCCCATAAGGCGGAGCAGCCGCTCCCGCAGCACGTCGGCGGCGCGGCGATGGGACGCCAGGCCGGCGAGATTGGTCAGCTCGTATGGGTCCGCTTGCAGATCGTACAGATACTGCTCGACATAGCGGTCAGAGCCGGCATGTTGCCTTCCATCCTTGTCCGGCGCGGTGACGCCATACTTCCAGCGCTGCGTGCGCACGGCCCGCCCCACCTGCGATTCGCTGATCTGAATCAACGCATCCTGCGGCCAGTCCGCCGACCGGCGTCCGACCAGCGGCGCCACCGAACGGCCCTGCATCTGCTCCGGCACGTCCAGGCCGGCTGCGTCCAGCAGTGTCGGCGGCAGGTCCACCAGGCTGACGATCTCCCGCACTTCGCCTCCGCCGAAAAAGCCGGGGCCGGTCAGGGCGGTGGGCAGGCGCACCGACGCTTCATGGCAGGAGCGTTTGTATTCGTCGTTGCGCGTCTTGAAATGGCAGCCGTGGTCGGTGGTGTAGAGGACGATTGTGTTCTCGTCCAGCCCCAGGCTCTTCAGGGCGTCGAGCAGGCGGCCCAACGCCTCGTCCAGCCGTTTGATCATGCCCCAATAGCCTCCCAGATGCTGCTGGGAGGAGCCGCCCAGGGCGAGCAGGTCCGGCGGCGTCCAGCGGCCGGCGTAGCGTTCGCGGTAGCCGTCGGGCGGGGGGTAGTCGTCAAGATGGTTCTGATGATGCGGCTCAATATAGGACAGGAAGAGAAAGAACGGGTTCTGCTGGTGGTCGTCAACGTAGCGGATGGCTGCGTCTGTCAGGGCGTCCACGCGATAGCCGGGCAGTTTGACGGCCTCGCCGTCGTTGTCATACATGACGGTATCGTAGGCGTCCGAGGTAAACTCCAGCACGTTGGATGCCAGCCAGCTACGGTAGCCGCCCCGATTCGCCTCCGGCACAGGCCCGGTGATCCCCCGGTCCGCCAGATGCCACTTGCCGATGTAGCCGGTATCGTAGCCCGCCTCCCCGAAAAAGTGTGCGAGCGTGCGTGCATCCTGCGGCAGAGGGATGGCGTTGCGATAGCAGCCGGTGGCGGTGGCGTACATGCCGGTCTGCAGACAGGACCGGGCCGGTCCGCAGACCGGCTGGCAGGTGACGGTGGTGTGCAGGTGGGTGCCCTGTCGGGCCATGCGGTCGAAATTGGGTGTCAGATCGAGCGGGTTGCCATGCACGCCGGTTGAATCCCAGCGCTGCTGGTCGGTGAAAAAGACGATCACATTGGGTTTATCGGATGTTGCTTGCGCTGCCGCTTCGCCACGGGCGTGCGCTGAAGAGCGGGGCATCGTTTTCTTCCTCCGGAGTGTGATTCAGACGGTATTTGAAACGCCCTCGCGAGCGGGGACGCGGGTAGCCGGTCGTTCTATGGATGGGCCGCACGGCCCGGCGCCATATGGTCAGGCATTCTATCCCATCACACTGGGGAACGCTATCGGCAACTGCAGTGGCGGTGCATCCTCATGCAGTTGGAGCGGCTGCCGGTCGGCGGTGGAGCGGCTGGCTGCAGGAGGAATGGAACAGACCGGATGGCGTGTGAAGTTTGGTGGATTGGGGATGGACGTTTATACTTCTCTGTCAACTGACGTAATGATGTCATTTGCCATTACACTGCACCATTGCCCGCTTTTCGTTCTCGTCGCCGTCGAATCGCAATCTGTTGCGGGACGGGGGACAGATCCTTCAACAGGCACTGGAATCTCCCTGTGCCTTGTGCATCCCCATCTCTGCGTTTGGAACAAATCCTGTGTTTCAGAGAAGAAAAAATGATCTAATGAACTGTCTGCCTTCCCTTCGAATGGAATTCCGGCTCTTATCTGTGCGGGCGGTCAGATACGCTGCCCGTTTGCCCTTTGCCAGGCGTTTGAGCCGCAGGATGGGGCCCGCGCTGCGCCCTTGTGCGGGCGCGGGGCGCGCAGCTCTCCCAATCGCGCTCAGTTTCGCGTTGGCCGGCTGCGCCCTCTTGCCGGCGGGCCGCAGCGCAGAGATCGCGGCCAATGAACCGACGCCGACCCCGATCCCGACCTCGGTAGTGCCGGTCAAGCCGACCTATTCGGTCAAGGTGGGCGAGATTATGCGCGAACGGACCTTCAGCGGCCGCGTGGCGCCGGTAGTGGAAGAGGCGCTGTTCTTCCGCACAGGCGGCCGCATCCGCAACGTTTACGCCAAGCGCAACGACCTCGTCACCGCAGGCCAGATCATCGCCGACCTGGAAATCGATGACCTGGAGCGGGAGTTGACCTCTACGCAGCTGAGCCTGGAGCGGGCCCAGTCCCGGCTGTACACAGCGGAAAGAGATCTCGAGTTTCAGATCCGCAGAGCACAGATCAACCTGGACATCGCCTCGCTGCAGCTGATAAATCTGCGGACCGAACGTCCGGATGACAATTTCGCGATATCGGTCCAGAGCAAGCAGGTTGAGCTGGCCGAACTTTCGCTGGAGCAGCTGACCGAAGGCGTAGATCCGCTCCTGATCAATGACGTCGCCAGGGCGCAACTTCAGGTCGAGAAGCTGCAGAGCGCAATCGCGGACGCCACGATCACCGCTCCGTTCGACGGCAAGTTGCTCTCCGTCTCGCTGACTGGGGGCCGCCCGGTGAACGCCTTCGATTCGGTTGTCTCGATCGCGGACATTGATGACCTGGAGGTCAAAGCCGATCTGATCAGCGATCAGATGAATGAGCTGGCCGAAGAGATGTCGGTGGAGATCTCCCTTGTCGGCCGCCCCGGGGAAATTCTGACCGGATTCGTGCGGCGGCTGCCCTACCCGTTCGGCAGCGGCGGCAGCGGCGAAGTGATCGACCCGGACAAGTCCACCCGCATCACGATCGATCAGTTGGCGGAAGACGCAGGCTTTGAGCTGGGCGACCTGGTCCAGGTGCGGGTCCAGCTTGAACACAAAGATTCCGTCCTCTGGTTACCGCCGCAGGCGATCCGCGTCTTTGACGGCAGGCGGTTTGTCGTCGTCCAGGACGGCGATATACAGCGGCGGGTCGATGTGAAAGTGGGCATCCAGACCCCTGATCGGGTGGAGATCGAAGAAGGGCTGGAAGAGGGCCAGGTTGTAGTCGGACAATAGCAGCGGAGAGCAAAGCGTGGAGAGTGGAGGGCAGGACGCCACAGACCGCTCTTCACCGCGGACATGAAACTTATTTTGCGTATCGCGGCGATTATCGTTGTCGCCATTAAACGTATCTTCGCCCAGCAGTGGCTGGCATTTGCCCTGGTCCTGGGGCTGATCTCCTCGATCGTGCTCGTTATGAGCATTCCTCTCTACGCGGATGCGGTCTACTACCGGCTGCTGCGGGAGGAGTTGACCGAAAAGGGCATCAATGAGACCTACTCGCGTCCTCCATTCGCGTATATGTTCCGCTACCTGGGGTCCACGTACGGTCCGCAGGAGTGGGAAGACATCGCGCCGCTGGACACCTATCTCAGCAAGCAGGCGGCGGGCGAGCTGGGCATTCCCCACAAGAAGACGATCCGCTATTTCAAGACGGACAACTTCCGCCTTTTCCCCACGGAACAGATCGCGTATGCGGATACAACCGATCCGTTGGAATGGGTGAATCTGGGTTTCATCTCCGGCTTTGAAGAAGCGATCAATATCATCGAAGGCAACTTCCCGGCGGTCTCACCGTCCGACTCGGAGGAGGCGATCGAGGTACTCGTGAACCGGGAGCTCGCGGACGAGATCGGGCTGCAGGTGGGCGAAGAGTATATGCTGTTCCGCCGCATCCGCTCCGAAAATGGCGACAGCCAGCGCTACCAGACGCCGGTGCGGATTGCGGGCGTGTGGGAGCCGGCCGACCTGAGCAGCGACGTCTGGTTCTACAACCCGTCAACGCTGGAAACGCTTTTTGTCATCCCGGAGCAGAGCTATCACAATCGAGTGGCGCCCGTCTATCCGCAGGACGTGAACCTGGGCCTGTGGTACCTGGTAATGGACGGCTCGGATGTGACTTCGAGTGATGTCGGCCGTCTGCTGGTGCGCGGGCGCCGGGCGGAGCAGAAGGTGTCGGCGCTGATGGCCAACAGCCAGTTGAGCATCTCGCCCCTAGACGCGCTGCGCCGTTATCAACGCGCCAGCGGTCTGCTGACAACGCTGCTTTACGCTTTCAGCGTGCCGATCATCGGCCTGTTGCTGGCGTTTATCAGCCTGGTGGTCGGCTTGGCGGTGTCCCGGCAGCGCAACGAGGTGGCGATCCTGCGCAGCCGCGGCGCGACAGTGGGGCAGGTGGCGGGCATGTCCGGCCTGGAGGCGCTCTGTCTCGGCTTTCTTGCCCTGGCGATCAGCCTGCCGCTCAGCTTCTCGGTCGCCAGGCTGATCGGATCGACGCGCAGCTTCCTGGACTTCACGGTCGAATCGGACCTGCGGCTGGTCCTGACGCAGTCCACTCTCCAATTCGGAATCGGCGCGGTCCTGATCGCCTTTCTGGCGCAGACACTGCCCTCCTTCGGCGCGGCGCGTCATACAATTGTGACCTATAAAATGGAGATGGCGCGCACATTGCGGCCGCCGTGGTGGCAGCGCTCCTATCTGGACATCCTTCTGCTGATTCCGGCCGGATACGGCATCTATCTGCTGCAGGAACAGGGCAGCATCAGCATGCCGGGCGCGGTCACAGACGACACGATCTTTCAGAATCCGCTGCTGTTTCTGATCCCGGCGCTGGGGATTTTCGCGCTGACGCTCGTGACGCTGCGGATCCTGCCCTATTTCATGCAGATCATCGCCTGGATTGCATCCAAAGGCGGCGGGGTGGGCGTGCTGCTGGCCAGCCGTCAGCTGGCGCGGAATCGGAGCATGTACACGGCGCCGATGATTCTGTTGGTGCTGACGCTCAGCCTGTCCGCTTTCACCACGTCGCTGGCGCAGACGCTGGACGGGCACATGTTCGACCGCGCCTACTACAGGGTAGGATCGGATGGGCGGCTGGCGGAGCTGGGCGACACGCCGGTTTCAGCCGGAGGCGGCGGCTTCCCCGGCAGCGGCGGCGAGGAGTCGTCCTCGTCGGACGGCGCGCCAGAGACGGCGAGTTGGACTTTCGTGCCGGTTTCGGAACATCTGCGCTCTCCAAACATTAGCGCCGCCACCCGCTTCGCCCGCTTCGAGGCGCGGGTACATCTGGATGGACGCTGGCGGGATGCCCATGTCTTCGGCATCGACCGCCTCGACTTCCCCAAGGCGGCCTACTGGCGGCGGGATTTTGCGGCGGCGTCGCTCGGCTCGCTGATGAACTCGCTGGCCCTGGCCTCCGAGGGCGTCCTGCTGCATCGTGACTTCATGCGCGATCACAATCTGCTGGTCGGGGATACGATCCTGGTCGGCGCGGCGCGCTACGGCCTGCGGGCGGAGATGCAGATGAAGATCGTCGGCGATTTCCGCTACTTCCCGACCTGGTACCCGGACGCCGACGCCCCGCTGGTGGTCGGTAACCTCGACTATCTGTTCGAGCGGATGGGGGGGCAGTTCCCGTACGACGTGCTGGTGCGCACCGAGCCGGGCACCGACTACGAGGGCCTCACACGCGAGTTGCGGCAGTACGACATCAACGTTATCAACTACTATTCGGCCCGGCTGCGGATTGCGGACGAGCAGAAACAGCCGCAGCGGCAGGGGCTGTTCGGCGTTCTTTCGGTCGGCTTCCTGGCGGCGGCGCTGCTGACCGTGCTGGGATTTCTGCTGTACACGCTGTTCTCGTTCCGGCGCCGCTTCATTGAACTGGGGACGCTGCGTTCGATCGGTCTGTCCTCGGGGCAGATGACGATGTTCCTGGCATGGGAGCTGGCCTTTCTGATCCTGGTTGGGATCGGCGCGGGCACACTGCTGGGCACGTCGGTGAGCAACCAGTTCATCCCCTACTTGCAGGTGGGGAACACGGCCGCGGACCTGACGCCGCCGTACCTGGTGGGGATCGCGTGGCCGGCCATTACGCGTGTGTATGCGCTGTTCGGGGTCCTGTTTGTCGCCGCGCTGGGCGTTCTGATCACGCTGCTGATGCGCATGAAGATATTCCAGGCGATCAAACTGGGCGAAACGGTGTGAGCTGCAGCAGTTCGTTTTCAGTTCAGGTCTTTGCGAACTGTGTTTGACGCGAATGAACGGTGTTTCTGGGTGCTGGAAACTGAGAAATGACAACGACTGAACCATTTATTCTCTGCGAAGGTCTCGTCAAGATCTACCAAGTCGCCGACCTGGAAGTGGTCGCTTTGCAGGGATTGAATCTGTCGGTGCGTCCCGGCGAACTGATGGCGATCGTTGGCGTCAGCGGCAGCGGCAAGTCCACGTTGATGAACATTCTCGGTGGGTTGGACAGGCCGACGGCGGGGCAGGTACGGGTCGGTGATTTCAATCTGCTGAAGATGTCGGAACGGGCGATCAACCGCTACCGGCGGGAGCAGGTTGGATTTGTGTGGCAACAGAGCGCGCGCAACCTGGTTCCCTATCTGAATGCGGTCGAGAATGTCGAGTTGCCGATGACACTGGCGGGGTTCGCGGGCAGAGAGAAACGCAACCGGGCCGAGGAGCTGCTGGAAAGGGTTGGGCTGGGCGAGCGCAAGAAGCACCACATGCGCGAACTGTCCGGCGGCGAGCAGCAGCGCGTGGCCATCGCCGTCTCACTGGCCAACAATCCAACGCTCCTGCTGGCAGACGAGCCGACCGGTGAAGTGGACACGGCTACGGCGCTGACGATCTACGCGACGCTGCGCACGCTCAACGAAGAGTTGGGCCTGACGACGATCATCGTGAGCCACGACCCGACCATCGCCCGCCACGTGGACCGGGTGGTCGCCATTCGCGATGGGATGCTGGCCAGCGAGACGCGGCGCCAGGTGCGCACGGTCGAACGCTTCGACGAAGCGTCGCTCAACAGCGGCGGCGACGGCATCGTCGAGGAGCACGAAGAACATTTCGAGGAGCTGGTCGTACTGGACAGCTCCGGGCGCCTGCAGATCCCGAAAGATGTCCTGCAGCAGTTCTCGATCCAGGGCCGGGCGATGCTTGACATCACCGATGAAGGCATCCTGATCCGCCCGGTGGAGAACGAGAATGCAGAGGCGCCGGAGCTTGTCGCCCAGGAGGAGGCGGTGGCCAGACGAATACAGCAGTCCGGCGCTATCGGCGGCTTCTTCAGCCGCTTCCGCCGCAAAAGCAAAGAGTAGCGGCCTGTACAGTGCGCTAATCACTCGGGTGCAGTCACGAACATTCGGACACCGGAACGCAGATGCAAAACAACCCTTACCCCAACACGGCCATTGAAACCGAAGATGTCTGGCGCATCTATAAGACCGGCAGCCTGGAAGTCGCCGCGCTCAAAGGCGTCAATCTGCAGATTGCCCAGGGGACCTTCGCCGCGCTGAAGGGACGCTCCGGCAGCGGCAAGACCACGCTCCTCAACTGCATCGGCGGCCTGGATTCGCCGACAGACGGGAAGATCCGCATCTTCGGCGAGGAGATTCACTCCTGGAACGAACGCCAGCTGACGCGGTGGCGTCGCGAGCAGGTTGGCTTTATCTTCCAATCTTTCGGGCTGCTGCCCAGCCTGTCCGCTTTTGAGAATGTAGAGCTGATCCTGCGCATGTCCGGCGTCAAGGGCCGCGAACGCCATGATAAGACGGTGAACTGCCTGGACCTGGTCGGCCTGACCCGCTGGATGCATCACCGGCCTTTTGAGCTGTCGGGCGGGCAACAGCAGCGCGTGGCCATCGCCCGCTCGCTCGCCAACGACCCGAAACTGATCCTGGCGGATGAACCGACCGGCGAACTGGACAGCACGACGGCGCGGGAGATCCTCAGCCTCTTCCAGCAGATCGTGCGCGAACAGAACGTTACCTTCCTGATCGTGACCCACGACAGCCTCGTAGACGACTATGTGGACTATGTTCTGTATCTGAAGGACGGACAGATCGACATAGAGGGGCTGGGCAACGGTCACGGCCCCGCGGCCGCACCGGCAGCCGTCAGCGCCGGCCCGGTGGCCGGCGGCTGATGTCGGGACGCCGGCTCCGCTCCCCTGCCACTGCCGTCAGCCATCCCACTTCGAGAAGGCCCGATGCAAACCGTTATATTGGAGAAACCCGGATCTCTGCATCTGACGGAGACCGCGCCGCCAACGGAACCGGGTCCGGGCGAGGCGCTTGTGCGTGTGCACCGGGTCGGCATTTGCGGGACCGACCTGCACGCCTTTCGCGGGCGGCAGCCCTATTTCAGCTACCCCCGCATCCTCGGCCATGAGCTGGGCGTGGAGATCGTCTCTCTCAACCCGGATACCGAGAGCAGCCTGCGCGCAGGCGACCGCTGCGCGGTGGAGCCGTACCTGAACTGCGACGCGTGCAGCGCCTGCCGCCGCGGGCGTATAAACTGCTGCTCCCATCTGCGCGTGCTGGGCGTGCATACGGATGGCGGCATGCGCGAGCTGATCACCGTCCCCATCGCGAAACTGCACCGCTCCGAGACGCTGCCGCTGGAGCATCTGGCCCTGGTCGAGACGCTCTGCATCGGCGCGCACGCTGCGGACCGGGCCGGCCTGGAGCCGGAGCAGCCGGCGCTGGTGATCGGGGCCGGCCCGATCGGGTTGACCGCGCTGGCCTTTGCGCGCCTGGCCGGCGCTGATGTCGCGGTGATGGAGATAGACGAGAACCGGATGCGCTTTGTGCAGGAGAACCTGGGCGTGGAGCATCTCATTGACGGGCGCGGGGACGCGGAGGCCCAGCTGCGGGCGGTATTCGGCGGCGACCTGCCGCTGACCGTGTTCGACGCGACGGGCAACGCGCGCTCGATGATGAACGCATTGGGCCTGATCGAACAGGGCGGGAGCGTTGTCTTCATCAGCCTGGTGCAGGCTGATATCACCTTCCCCGACCCGGAGTTTCACCGCCGCGAGACGACGCTGATCAGCAGCCGCAACGCCACCAGCGCCGACTTCGCCCGCGTCGTCCAAACCCTGGAGACCGGCGCGATCGACCTGGCCCCCTGGCTTACGCACAGCGCGCCGCCGGAAAAGCTGATCGGCGCGTTCCCCGGCTGGAGCCAGCCGGAGAACCAGGTTGTCAAGGCGATGCTGCACTTCTGAACCGCGGTGGCCGGTTTCGGGCACTATCCCGGCCCGTCCATGCCGTGCCGCCGGCCGCCGTCCACGACGCACCAGTGTTCCCACCTTTCACACAGAGTACAAACGAACAAACAAAGGAAGACAACGTGTCGAACTCATCCTCTCCACAAGGACCGAAGCTGCGCCACGCGGTGGTTGGCATGGGCGCCGGCATTTTCCGTTCCCACTCGATGGGCCTCAGCCTCGATGACGTTGAGGTGGTCGGCGGCTCGGACGTTGCCCCGGAGCCGGGCCAGGAACGGGCCGAGGAGTGGGGCTGCCCCTTCTATCCCGACCACCGGCAGATGCTGGCCGAGACCAGGCCGGACGTGACGGTGATCATCACGCCCCATCCCTTTCACGCGCCGATCGCGATCGACGCGCTCAACGCCGGCAGCCACGTGCTGGTGGAAAAGCCGATCGCCATCCAGGTCAAGGAGGCGGACGCGATGATCGCGGCGGCGCGGGCCAACAACTGCGTGCTGGCGGTGAACTACCAGTACCGGCAGCTGCCGCACGTGCGGGCGATGAAGCGGCTGATCGACAGCGGCCAGCTGGGCCGTATCCAGCGGGTGACCGGCATCTTCCCCTGGATGCGCACCGCGGCCTACTACCTGCGCGGCGGCTGGCGGGGCACGTGGCGAGGCGAGGGCGGCGGTGTGCTGATGAACCAGGCGCCGCATGACCTGGACCTGGTCTGCCACCTGGTCGGTTCCCCGCAGCGGGTCTACGCCGCCACCTGCACGCGCCTCCACGCCATCCAGACCGAGGACACCGCCACTGCGCTGCTGGAGTGGCCGGAGGACGCGCACGGCACCATCTATTTCAGCACGACAGAGAGCGGGCCCCGCACCTTTGAGGTGTCCGGCACCGGCGGGAAGATTGTGCTGCACCAGGACCGCATCGAGTACGAGCGCTACGAGACCGACCTGCGCCAGCTGATCACCGACAGCCCTGAGCCGTTTGTGCGCACGGAAGCGGCTGATGCCGACGCCGGTGTCGAAGATGAGCCGGAGCAGCACGGGCATGCAGCCGTCTACAACGATTTCCACCGCGCCATTCGCGAGGGTGGCGAACCCCGCTGCAACGGCGAAGAGGGGCTGAAGTCGCTGGAGCTGGCCAATGCGATGATCTACAGCGGCGCCACCGGCGAGGCGGTGGAACTGCCGCTGGACCGGGAGGCGTACAGCGAGTTGCTGGAGAGGCTGCAGGCGGAGGACGTGTAGGGTGCATACAGAAGCTGATGCTTGTCGTCCCATACCTGTGGAGACGTCAGCCTTCAACGAAAAAGCGGTCTTGCCATATGGTTTAACTGTTTCTAACCTGCAATCAGCCATGCAAGATTTCGTTGACTTCTTAGGTTTTATCAACCAACAGCTTCATTCGAGAAGCCTTTCCCGACTCGAAAGTTTTCTGATGCCTGCGAATTTCAGCAGTATCGTAGGGGAATTCATGAACGAGACAATTCCCCAATACTGCTCCACTTTAGTGAAGAATCAGTATCACAATGGGCACCCCGATCTTATCCCGGCGGGAATGTTCAACGGCAACTCCGTACAGTATTCGCAAGAAGGAATAGAAATAAAGGCATCTCGTCACAGGAGTGGCTGGCAGGGACACAATCCTGAGGCTGTCTGGCTCCTGGTTTTCCACTTTGACAGCAACACTGCCAGGGACAGGAGCATAGACGTGCCGCCAAAGCCTTTCCAATTTCGCGGAGTGTATGGAGCGCAACTTGAAGAAGAGGATTGGAATTTCTCAGGCCGCTCAGAGACCAGTCGCCGTACAATCACAGCGAGTGTAAATCGACAGGGCGTAACCAAGATGAAAGAGAACTGGATGTACGAAGACTTAAGCTAACGTAAATTCCAACTGCGCCGTCTGCACGCCAATCTCGGCGAGCATGGGAACCGCTTCCCGACTCATCTCAAAGTAGTCTGCGATTCGTTCGATACCTATGCTGTGGTATCCGACGGCTTCCGCGGCGGCAACTGTCGAACCTGACCCCATGAAAGGATCGAGCACAATCCCTTCACCCAAAGGCAGTGACGCGTAGACAATTTGACGCAAAAAGGATTGAGGCTTGAGACTGGGATGCGGCGCGATTTCACGCTCTCGCTGCGGTGTTCGCCCGCTTTCAATCACGTCCTCAAACGGTTTGCCGTCTGGCTTACGCCTGAGTCCACCCGTCTGATATCGAGCCAGACAGTCGCTCACTTTCATACCCTTGGGCAAGGGTTTTCGAAACAGTCCCCACGGTTCGTAAGCTCCACGCGCCATAGAACAGACTTCAGGATATTCACCTTCTGCGTTCTTGGGACGGTCCCCGCCGCGCAGGGTGCGCACGAGACGGATGATCTGGCCTCGGAACTCCAGTCCCGCTGCCGACACGGACGAAAAGAGTTCCTGTGCCAGAAAAGAGTTTGAGGCGATGAACAGATGCCCACCGGGACGCAAAACACGTCCTACAAGGCGCGCCCATTCAAGAAAGTACTGCGAAAGATGTTCTCTCTCACTGTGCGAGAGAGCGGTAAATCTGGGCAGCGGCGAACGCTTGCTGCCATCGAATGCAGGGGGGATACGCCAAATCCCGCCGCTGCCATTCGCTCTTTTCTCCAGTTGCACGGCATCATACTCTTTCACGCCGTAGGGGGGGTCTGTTACAACTGAATGCACGGAATTCTCAGCAACACTTTGCATCCATGCAAAACTGTCGGCTTGAATCGCGACAGAGGAAGTAAAGAAGTGTGTCGGAAAATTCTGCGAAAACGAACTCCAATCTTGTATCACAACCATTCTCCTCATTTCAGCGATCAATCTAAAGGCGTGCCCAGATGGTAAGCGGAACTTTGTTCACGTATAATCTCCTCAAGGCGCCGGCGCTCGCCGGCGCTTGCCGAAAGCAAATGCTCCAACTCGGAAAGACTTACAAGAATCGCCTGTGGCGCGTTTCGACGTTTGATAATGTAACGTGCCTGGTTTTGCACGACATCATCGAGTACCCTGCCAAAATTGTTTTGCGCCTGCGTAGAGGAGATAGCCTTCAATGCCATAGTGACCTTCCTATGAGTTATGACTAATTTAGCTAAATTATACAATTCATTCTGTTCTCTTGTCAAATCTCGAAAAAGATAGTGATTTGGGGCTGCTCAATCGCGCATCGGACTTATGGTACTGATGTTTCGCGGTAGTCGATGCGTTGGTTTGAATATGGTCATGATGTGAAACATGAATTGCAACCTCTTTGGCTTGCGGTCAGGCCAATTGGAGAGAGTGGAGAGGAGAGTGAGAAGTGAGAGTTGCTGTTTCCTCTACCGGAGGTCGGATCGCGGGCTGGCCGTGGTTCTGTCGTTACTTGAGGTATTCGAAAGTTCACCTCGTTTGGGGATGCACCCCTGCGGCTAGCGGGCTTGACGTTCTGCCACCAGCCTGCTTGTACCTGTCGTCTGCGATTGGTAATTCGACTGATTTAGTCGTTGCTAATTACCTTGTCCATAATTGTCTACATACCTGTGGCAGTTGTCGCCGAAAATGAACGCAGCAGATGGTAGCTTGCCAGCAGTGGCCGTATATGGCGCGCCCTGACATCAGTTTCAATCTAGGCAACAACAAGCTCCCATTCAGTCGCTTGCGATTCCTGGTGAGGATCTCGTTGAATTTCGAGAGGCGATTCTGCTTCAAGAAGACCAAGATGGCTCAAGATTTCGATAGGTGGAGCGTCTTCAAAAAACATCTCAACGGCTTCCTCTAAATTCTTCTTGGCCTCCTGCACGGTCTCCCCCTGGCTTGCTATGCCCAGATCTTCACAATAAGAAGCGTACCACTCGCCATCTTTTTCGACCGAACATTTGAGTTTCCAAATCATCTTTTTCGCACCTGCTGTTAGAGCAATGACTCGCGCAATAGAGCCGCAAATCAATTGAAGGTGAGAGAACGAAGGAACGACAGTGAGAAGGGTGTGGCAATGTCGTCAGCCCTCCTTGCTCTCTTTGTGACTATTGATGTTTTTCTGCTTGTTAGAAGCAATATACATTCCATATAGGTCGGTGTCAATCTGTTTGGGTTGCACCACTGCGACACGTCTTTTCAGCTGACAGAAGAGAACGCATAGCATGATCGTCGGCCCTTCGCCCTAAGTCCTGTCCTTCGACTTATCGGGAGGATCCTGCTTCAGACAACGTTTGCCCAGACAATTTGCCACAGTAGCGATTTGGCCGTTTAACAGCGCATCAGGCCTGTGATATATTGCCAGCAGAGGCGGTGACCGTGTATGGCCCGCCTTGAAGAGGCAATGATGTATCAAGAGCCGGAGACAGTTTACAGAACGGCGCAGCGTCAGACGATGACGAACTACGCGCCGCCGTTATGCAGACGCGTCGATTCCGACAGGCGGACGCCGCTTGGGTGGTGGAGCACGGTTGGCGATCTTGTCGGTTTCACGTTGTTGGAGCTCCTGGCGAGCCCTGTATTGGGGATTGCCGTGTTGGTTGTGGCATACAGCCTTGACCTTTTCAGGATAATCTCCGACCTCTGTTGCCAGGGCGCGAACGCCCTGAACAGAAAGACGCGCAAGGCACAGGAGTAATCGCTGAACGGATAAGCCGCAGATGCAAAAATGCCCCGGTAGAATAGACTGCCGGGGCTTCTTGTTCAGTTACCGCACACACAGGGAGAGACAGGGGGACGAACGATGCAGGTCAGCCGCGAACAGTTCATGGAGCAGGGGTATCTTGTGCTGCGGGAGGTGATCCCGCCGGACCGGCTGGAGCAGATGCGGGCCGACTTTGAGACCCTGGTCGGAAGGCAGAGAAAGATCTGGGCGCGGGATCGGGGTCTGGACGACCCGCCCGGCGGCGTCTGGGAAACGCAACCGCAGCCGCGGCTGGTCTCATACAACAGGCTGATCGACGAAGCGACGGCGAGCACGGTCGAGGTCTGGCTGCAGGAGAGTACGCTGGGGGTAAGCCGCCAGCTTTTGAGCGTCCCGGAGGCGGCGTCGGTGGCCGGCATGATGTTGATGTGCAGCCCGGTGCGCGATCATGGCCCGGCCGCGTGGCATCGCGACATCCACCCGATCGACATGGCGCCGCTGGCCGGTCTGCAAAAGGATTTGAAGGAGAACGGGCCCAAATACGTGCAGTGGAACATCCCGCTCTATGACGATGACGTGCTCTGGGTTGTGCCGGGCAGTCATCTGCGGCTCAACACCGAGGCCGAAAACCGGTCGCTGTCGGCCGACCCGCGGCGCACCGTGCCCGGCGGCATCCCCGTGGCGTTGAATGCCGGCGACGCGGTCGTCTATATCAACTACCTGTTGCACTGGGGCAGCAACTACAGCCCCAAGACGCGCCGCACCATCCATGGGGGCCATTCGATCTTCCCCTACTACCCCGACATCTCCTTCGCCGAGTTCCTTTCGCCCGGGGCGCGGGCGTCATTCAGGCAGTGGGACGGGAAGAGCGCGGCGCTGCAGGACTTGACCGAGATCGCGTTGCGGGAGGCACTGAACGGCAACGCCGGCGCCTACTTTAACGCGCTCGAAGCGCTGCAGCCCGGCATAGGTGAAGACGGCAAGATGGTCCTGACGATCTATCTCTCCAAGGCGGTTCTGCATCTCCAGGTCATGAAGCATGAAAACGCGGACAGTGATGCAGGCTCCGATGCTCTGGAGGGGATAACCGAGGACTACCGCCAGCGGGCGCGCTCTTCACATTCGATTTCGATCAACTGGGGGCCGCAGTTCGCGGAGCGTTTCACAGTGGAGGAGGCCGCCGCCCTTCACAGACGCTTTGCGATCCTGGACGACAAACTGCAGGCGGAGGACGAGCATTTCGCGCCCGGTTTCCAGGCGCGGCCGATGCGCTACTTTTTCAACGAGATGCCGGCCGATTTCACCCTCGAAGACTTCATCGGCAGCTGGAACTGAGTACGGCAAGCGCCAGGGCGCGGCGATTGTGTCCGGCCCTGGCTGAGATTGCAAAGTCACACCTCATATTTCGCTATCGAGCCATCGGGAACCTTGGGCCTCCAACCTGGCGCGCAGATCCTTCTCCAGCCGACCGATCATGCCGCCCGGGCCGAATGCCGTGTTGCCGGCGTCGGCGATCAGGTTGTGGCCGGTGATGGCGACGGACTCATCTGAAGCCAGAAACAGCATGACCTCGGCCACCTGTTCGGGCAGGGCGGGGCTGCCCATCGGGTAGGCGAATTTCTGTGTGCGGACCGCGGCCGGATTGTTGGCAAGCATCTCGTATTTCTTTTCGGTGAGCATACGTGCGGGGGTGATCGTGTTGGCGCGGATGCCGTCGGGGCCGTAGGTAACCGCCAGATGCTGGGTGAAGTTGATCATGGCCGCCTTGGCCGGGCCATAGGACGAGATGCTGGGACTGCCGGCAAGGGCGATACCGGATGAGACGTTGATGATGTTGCCGCCCCCCTGCTTGATCATCAGCGGGACCACCTCTTTGCAGAAGAGAAGCGGCGCGGTCACGTGGCACATGAAGCCGTCCTCCCAGTCCTGGAGCGTGACCTCCTCCAACATGCCCCCCGGGTTGTCGATGACGGCATTGTTGACCATGACGTCGACGCGCCCATAGCGCTCCACGGTGAATTGGACCAGCGCTGTGATGTCCTCCTTGATCATGACGTCGCAGCGCTTGTAGGCGATCTCTCCGCTGAGACCCTCTGCTTCCGCCAGTACCTTCTGCGAATTCTCCGGCGTTCTGCCGCGGTCGCAGATGACGACGGAGGCGCCTTCGCGGGCGAGCGCCAGCGCGCCGGCTTTGCCCAGCCCCAATGTTGCGCCGGTGATGATGGCGACTTTGCCTTCCATTCTCGTTCCCATGAGTTTCTCCTTATATTCGATGGCGATGCTTCAAGTTTATCCGGCTGCGTCATCCCGCGGGATGACGCAGCCGGCAGGCGGCCTGCTGTGCGAAACAGGGGTCAATCGCTGAAAGAGAAGGAATAGAGCGTCGCGTCCCGCAGTTCGAAGATAAGCTGAATTTCCCGGCCCACCAACGCGGCCAAATCCCGACCATCGCGCCATTGCAGGGGCTGATCGGTGACATCGGCCTGGACAGGAATTGAATCGGCGAGGCTTTTGCCATCGATATCGGCAAGCGCCACTCTGACCTTACCGCTGCCAGCGTCGGCGCTGAGGCGGAGTTGGCGCCCGCTGCACTTTACAGGCTGCGTAACGAGCGTTGCGGTCTGTCTCTTGCTGGCCGGCGTCAACCCGGCATACCCGTCCGGCCGCAGGGTCGCCAGCCCCAGATAGGCGGAACGCCAGTCAGTGTGGGGCCCGTCGCTGCCGCCGTAATAAAGCTGCAGGCGCCCGTCCTTGAGGAACGGGTAGGCCGCCGCGTAGATGCAGCCCCAGTCGAAGCTGCCCTCCTCCCCCCGCTCGATCAGCGGCGTCCCCGGTGAAACGCGCTCCCACTGCACGGTATCGCGGCTCCAGGCCAGTTCGCAGTCGACCAGGTCGGTCGCCGTATCGAACATCATCAACAGGCCAAGATAGAGCTGGGCATAGGGGAAGGCGATCAGGGCGTAGGTCTGGCGGTCCGGCTCGTCGGGCAGGGCGCTGAGGACCTCGACCGCCCGCGTCCAGGTCTTGAAATCCTCGCTTTCGGTGCGGCCGACGGTGCGCTGGCGTCCGTCAAACAGGCGGGTGATGCCGACATACCTGCCGTGGCGTTCGTCCCGGAACAGATTGTTGTGGGTATCCCAGCGGGCGTCGATCTCGGGGCAGGGCTGGATGGGGGACCAGTGCAGGCCGTCGGGCGAGCTGGCTGTGCCGCCCTCCATGAAGGCCTTGAACCTGCCCGCCGGGTCGGGATCATGAGGGTCGAGGGTGACGCCGACGCCGTGCACGTCGCGCATGACGAGGTTGTTGCGGGTGGAGCCGGTGAACTCGATCAGGTCGAGCTCGGGCCTGTCCCAGCGGATGCCGTCGGTGGAGACGGCGTAACAGACGCCCATCTCGCGGTGCTTCCTGACCTGTTCGGCGGCTCTTGCGCGGTCAAGCGCAGCGCGATAGGCGCCGCGTTCCCGCTGTGCGGGCGGGGTATCGGTCGTGGCCGCGTCGATGATGAAGGGGTTGTACCAGCACTTGTAGAGGTTGTCCGTCGGGTCGAAGATCACGTTGGGGTAGAGGTTATCGTGGCGGACTTCCCAGGGCAGGTCTTCGCCGAAGAGAGGGTTTTGGCTCGCTTTGCGCGCCTGCCCCGGCGTTACAGTCAGATGATCGGCTTGCGCCCAGAGGGTGGTATCCAGCAGCAGGTATCTGTTGTCGATCATGTTCCGGTGCGTCCTGTGAGCGCGATGCCGCGCACCATATATTTCTGGCCGATAAAGAAGATCGCGATCATGGGCAGCGATGTGAAAACGGTGGCGGCCATCAGCAGTCCGGGCACGGGGTCGCCCTGGGCGATCTGCCAGCGCAGGAAGGCGAGGCCGATGGCAACGGTGTAAGTGCTGTCCTGGCTGAGATAGATGACCTGTTTGACGAAGTCGGTCCATACGTTGATGAAGGAAAAGATGGCGATGGTGGCCAGTACCGGCTTGGTCAGCGGCAGCAGGATGCGCCAGAAGATGCCCAGTTCATTGCAGCCGTCGATTTTGGCGGCGTCGTCCAGTTCCGACGGCAGGGTCATGAAAAACTGGCGCATCAAAAAGACGTAGACGGGGTTGGCGAAGTAGCTGGGCACGATGAGGGGCAGCCAGGTGCCGACCCAGCCGATATCTCTATAGAGCAGGAAGCGGGGAATAATAACGACCCAGAAGGGCAGCATCATGGTGCTGAGGAGGACCATGAAAAGGAAATTGCGGCCCCAGAACTTGAGGCGGGAGAAGCCGAAGCCGACGATGGAGGCGCTGATCAGCTCGCCGACGACGGAGAGCGAGACGATGATGGCGGTGTTGATGAAGTAGCGGCCAAAGGGGACGCTGTTCCAGGCGCTGGGGTAGTTTCCCAGGTAGAGTTCGGAAGGGAAGATGCGCTGCGGGATCTGATTGAAGTCTTCAAAGGTCTTTAGCGAGCTCATAATGACCCAGAAGAGCGGGAAGATGAACCAGACAAAACCGACGGCCAACAAGGTGTAGGCGAGCAGATCGCGCAGGCGGCGCTGGGTGGTCTTGCTCTTTGTCCACGAAGAGGTCAGCACGGACACGGCGCGGCTACTCCTCACCCTCGTAGTAGACCCAGAAGCGGGCTACGCGGAAGTTGATGATCGTCAGGGCGAGGATGATGAGGAACATCATCCAGGCGAGCGCGGAGGCGTAGCCCATGCGGTAAAATTCGAAGGCCTGCCGATAGAGATAGAGGCCGTAGAAGAGGGTGGCGGTGCCGGGGCCGCCATTGGTCATGATGAAGGCCTCGACAAATGATTGCATGACGCCGATCGTGGTAACGATGACGTTGTAGAAGATGGCGGGCGAGATCTGTGGCAGGGTTACGTGCCAGAACTTGGCCCATTCGCCGCCGCCGTCGAGATCTACGGCCTCGTAGAGATGCTGGGGAACGCCTTGCAGGGCGGCGAGGATGATGAGCATGGCGGCGCCGGCGGTTGCGATGGCTTTGAGCGCCAGGGAAGGCAGCGCCCAGGCGGTCTCGAAAAGCCAGTTCGGTCCCTCGATCCCGACTAGGCCGAGCGCGGCGTTGATAGGCCCGTTCTTGGCGAGGATGGTCGTCCATAGCAGCGCGAGGCCGACACCGCCGATCACGCTGGGCATGTAGAAGGAGGTGCGGAAGAAGGGGATGCCCCGCACGCTCTGATTGAGCAGGATGGCGACCAGAATGCTGATGGCAGTGCCCGCGGGGACGGTGAGGAGAACATAGGTAAAGGTGACGCGCAGCGCGTCGGCGACCCTTTCGTCCTCGAAGAGCATGCGCTGGATGTTTTCAAAGCCGATGAACTGCGCCTCGCCTATCAGCTGGTAGCGGGTAAAGCTGAGGACGAAGGAGGCGATGAAGGGGTAGACCATCAAGAAGCTGAAGCTGACCAGCCAGGGAGAGATGAAGGCCCAGCCGACGATGTGCGGCCTCAGCCTGGCCCAACTGATATTCGGCGCAGCTGTCCTGGGGGTCTGCATCGGCGATCCAGGAGGATAGAGAGTGGTGAATAAAGGGCAGTGGATAGCGGCTTGTGAAACGGTGCGCCGCTATCCACCGTTGTGCGGAAGGTATCAGGCGTGTGCGGCCAGGATTTCGTCGGTCTTCTGGTCGACGATGACGACCTGTTCTTCGACGCTTACCTCGCAGCGCAGCACGTCGCCCCAGAGGATCTTGATCTCGCCGAACCATTCGAGGACGCCGGGGAGCTGCGGCGTGAAGATGAAGTTGTCGAGGGCATCGAGATAGGCCTCGACTGCTTCGGGACTGCCCCACGTGGCCTGGTAGTCTGCGTCTTCCCAGACGCCGGCGTTGACCGGTTCGGCCGTGCCGGAGAGGGCGATGTTCTTCTGGTTCTCGAAGTTGGCGAGGTACGTAATGAACTCGAAGGCTTCGGCCGGGTGCTGGCTTTGCGTGGTGACGATGTGGAAGTGCATGGAGCCAAGGCCGGCGCTCTCGCCCGTGTTGGGCGAGCGGACCCAGGCGACCTGGGTGAGGTCGGCCTCGCTGCGACTTACCCAGTAGCCGGAGCCGCGAGAGGCGATGCCCTGGACGCCGGCAGCCCAAGGGTAGATGCCCAGAGCCTGGCCCAGGCCCTGATAGTCGTCCACGTTCATCATGCAGCCGTCCTGGCAGATCATGTCGACCGCGAACTGCTGGCCTTCGATGAACTCAGGCGTGTTCCAGGAGCCCTTCTTGTTCTCGACGTCGATCAGTTGACCGCCATTGGCAACACTCCAGTTCACCAGGCCGTCCTGTTCGATATTGCCGAAGCTGAAGTTGGAGCCGATGATGTCTTCGCCGAGGTCGTTGATGGCGCAGGCGGCCTCGCGGTAGTCGTGCCAGTCCCACCATTTGTCGCCGTTGTGGTCGTGTTCCCAGGGCATGGGCACGCCGGCCTCTCTGAAGAGGTCCTTATTGATGCCCGTCATGACGATATTGAGCTGGAAGGGGACGGCCTTGACCTTGCCCGGCTCGTAACCGACGTGATTGGGGATGCGGATCAGCTCGCTGCCCTCCTTGCCGGGGAAGGGCGTGCCGCTGGCCTCGAAGTAGGGGGTGAGATCGGCGGCGATTTCATGGAACGCGCTCAGCTGCAGATCGAAGAACAACATGATGTCGCCCCACTCACCGGCGGCGACGAGAATGGGCATGCGGCGGTCGAAGTCGGCGACCGGTTCGAAGATGATGCCGATATTGGGGTTCTGTTCGGCCCAATTGTCGAGAAAGCCGTTCATCAGTTCACGGCGCACGCCGGAGCCCCACTTGTTGAGGAAGCGCAGGGCGACTCGTTCGGAGGTAGGGCCGGAATCGTCCATTCCGGTTGTCGTTGGCGCGACGGGGGCCACGCATCCGGCCGCGGCGGCGCCCGCTACGACGCTGCCAGACACTTTGAGAAAATCTCGTCTGCTTGCCTTGCTCGTCATCGGTCATTCCTCCTTGGGTTGTGCATCGAAAGTACAGAACTGTGTTACGTTTCTTGAAATCTCTCCTTTCACGTTCTTCGCAGCGGCGGCGGACAGGTCGTTTCAAGAACGAGATTCCAAAGCCAGTGAACCTCTGAAAATATAGCGCCTGGAAGAATCCTATTATAAAATACAGTTCATGCTGTGTCACACAGCAAAAAAATCCTGATATTTGCCGCCCCCTGGAGTACACCACCCATGCAATTTGGAATCTGTCTACCGATTGCCGACGCGGGCATCGCGCATGCGGCCGGCTTCGATTTCGTCGAGCCGACGGTCCGGTCGCTGTCGCCGCTGGACCCGGATTTCGACGCCATCCGCGCGCCGTTCGACAGCGCGCCGCTGCCGACACCGGTCTTCAACGTCTTCGTGCCCTCGGAGGTGCCTGTCACCGGGCCGAACGTGGAGTGGGAGCGCGTGGAGAGCTATCTGGAGGCCGCCATCGGCCGCGTGGCCGCGGTGGGCGGCGAGAAGATCGTCTTCGGCAGCGGCGGCGCCCGCAATGTGCCGGATGGATTCGACAAGGAGGAGGCGTTCATGCAGCTGGTGCGCTTCCTGCGGCTGGCCGGAAACGTAGCCGTGCGCAACCGCGTGACCATCGTCATCGAGCCGCTGAATTCGCGCGATTCAAACATCATCACCAGCGTCGCCGAAGGTATGGAGCTGGCGCGGGAGACCGCTCATCTGCGCGTCCGCCTGCTGGCCGATCTCTACCACATGATGGAGGACGACGAGCCGCTGGAAAACATCACCACCTGCGCCGCATGGATCGAGCACGTGCATGTCGCGGACACGCATCGCGTTGCGCCCGGCGAAGGCAGTTACCCGTATGAGGAGTTTTTCCGCCGTCTGCACAAGGGCGGCTACAGCGGACGCATTTCGATCGAGTGCCGTTGGGATGACCTTGCCGCCCAGGCAGGCCCCGCCGGAGAATACCTGCGCCGCATGTGGGAAGAGACGAAATGACACAAAACGAACTTGGTTTTGCCATCCTCGGCGCGGGGATGGTGGCGGAGTACCACCTGAATGCGATCCGGGAGTGCGCCGGCCTGGGCGCGCGCCTGGTGGGCGTCGGCCACTACAACCCGGCCCGCTACGGGGAAATTTCACAGCGTTTCGCCGCGCCGGCCCGCGCCTACGACGATGTGCTGGCGGACCCGGCGGTCGATGCCGTCTGCATCTGCACGCCCAGCGGCCAGCATGCACAGGAGACGATCGCGGCGGCCTCAAACGGCAAGCATGTGCTGGTGGAGAAGCCGATGGCGCTCTCGCTGGCCGACGCCGACGCCATGATCGCGGCCTGCCGCGAGAACGGCGTCCAGCTGGGCGTCTGTCTGCAGCGCCGGGCGGAGCCGCTTTTCCGCCGCGTCCACGACGCCATCCACGGCGGCGACCTGGGCGAAATCACGCTCGGCGTGGTGACGATGCCCTATTACCGCGATGAGCCCTACTACGCCCAGGCGGATTGGCGGGGCACGTGGGAGATGGACGGCGGCGGCGTGCTGATGAACCAGGGCATTCACATTATCGATCTGCTGCTCTGGTTCCTGGGCGACCCGGTTGACGTGCATGCGTTCGCCGATTCGCGGCATCGCTCGGTCGAGATCGAAGACACGGCCGGCGCGGTGCTGCGCTTTGGCAACGGCGCGGTGGCGACGATCACCGCCACCGTGGCGACAGAACCCGGATTCCCGCACCGGCTGGAGGTCTACGGGACCAACGGCGGCATCCAGATCGAGGGGGAGTCTGTCCTGCGCTGGGGACTGGCCGACGCGGCCAGGGAGACGGTCGAGCCCTGGCCGGTCGCCACCGAGCAGGTGGACCCGGGCATGGCCGGCGACCCGCGCGGCATCTCGACCAGCGGCCACATCGCCATTCTCAAGGATTTCATCGCCGGCATCCGCCGCGGCGAGGACCCGGTCATCGACGGGACTGAGGGCAGGCGCAGCTTGGCGACGATCCTGGCGGTGTATGAAAGCAGCTTTTGATTTCTATCGCCTTATGCTAATCGCCGCGCGCTTGTGGCGCATGAAAATTTTCTCATCAAGGACTTTTTTTCATGCACTTTCCGGCAAAAGGCCCACTCAGTCATTTTGAGAAGAGGAAAATATGAGCAGAAAAAATGTGCGCTGGTGCGATGACGAAACACTGGCAAAAGATGTCAATGGAAAGGTGTATGTCGTAACAGGAGCTAACTCCGGAGTAGGGCTTGAAACCACTCGACAGTTGGTAAAACAAGGCGGGCACGTAGTAATGGCATGTCGCAGGGTAGAAGCAGGTGAAGAAGAGGCAAGGTCGTTTGCTGGATTAAAGGGAAGTTATGAAGTGATGAAAATGGACCTGACCCACCTGCAATCGGTACGCGACTTCGCTAATGCGTTTCTTAAGAGGCACGATCGTCTTGATGGACTGATGTGTAACGCAGGTTTGGTGGTGATGGGAAATAAAGCGCGCTATACACAAGATGGGCTCGAGGAGACGATTGCCGTGAGCTTCTTCGGACATTTTCTTCTCACGGAGTTACTTCTTGATGTGCTCAGGAAAAGCTCGCCTTCTCGAATAGGGATGGTCTCTTCGGTTGTGCATGCGGGTAGTCCCGCTAACCGTCCGAAAGTTCACATTGATGATCTCAATTACAAGAACAGGAAATATAACGCTTTCGCAGCTTACGCTGAAGCTAAGGTAGCCTCAGTGCTCTACGCGATGGAACTCGGTGAGCGCCTGAAAGGAACAGGTGTAACCACTGCTTCAATTCACCCCGGTTGGGCGCGATCGAACTTCGGTGGTAATGGCCTGCTTATGAAGGCGCTGCGAGTACTTACCTTTCCATTTAGACCATTTCTAACCGACAGCAATGAAGAATCAGCGCAAACATCGCTGCACGTCCTGCTTTCTGACGATGCGCCAGATCACTCCGGCGCCTACTTCAGCCAAAGCAGTGTACTCTATCGAGACAAAAACTGTCGCGACGGAGGATGGCCAATGGAATCGCCGAATCCGAATGCAAAAGATATGGAAACGGCCAGAAAGTTGACGTCCATGAGCTGTGAAGTCATTGGGTTGAAACAGACACAAAACGAAATTCGGAGAGACATAGCAATATGACAACTGCATCCTTTACTATCAGCGCTTTTGGCGACGAGATCGCGGACGATCTTGAATCACAGCTGCAGACGCTCAACAACCTGAAGATCTCCTGCCTGGAGCTGCGGGCGGCATGGGGTCAGAACGTGCTCCACATGTCCGATGAGCGGGTCGCGAAGGTGCGGGCGCTGTGCGACGACCACGGCGTGACCATCAGCGCGATCGGCAGCCCGGTCGGCAAAAGCCCCATCGAGGAGCCGGTCGAGACGGAGGTGCAGAACCTGCGCCGCCTGGCTGAGATCGCCCGCCAGCTGGGCACCGGCAACATTCGCATCTTCTCCTTCCACCCGCCCGAAGACAGCGACGATTACGACAGCTACGTGGACACCGCCATCGACCGGCTGCGCCGCCTGACGGAGGTCGCTGCGGAAGAGGGCGTCACCCTGCTGCTGGAAAACGAGAAGGGCATCGTCGGCGACACGCTCGACCGCTGCGTCAAGCTGATCGACGCCATCGACAGCCCCCATCTGGTCTTCCTCTGGGACCCGGCCAACTTCGTGCAGGTGGGCGAGGAGCGGATCACCGAGCGCGGTTGGCCTCGGATCGGCGGCCGGGTGGGCTATGTGCATATCAAGGACTGCAAGCTGGAGGGAGGCGTCAAGGCCGCCGGTGAAGGCGACGGCCAGATCCCCGAGCTGCTGGACCGGCTCATCAGCAGCGGGTACCAGGGGATGCTGGCGCTGGAGCCGCACCTGGCCATCGCCGCGCACAGCAGCGGTTTCAGCGGTCCGGACGGCATGGCGTACGCGGTGGAGTCGCTGCGGAAGGTGATGGATGCCGCTGGGGCTGTGGAGAGCTGAGATTGAACTGAGCACGTAATTGACGGTGTTATGGAAAACCTGTCCGCCGGAATGGAATCAGGATAAACGAGCTTGGGAGACCCAAACCCGATGATTGACCTAGATAATCTGCAATCCAAATGTGAAAGGACCGTCGATTTCGCGGCCGGGCAGCT
Organism: Caldilineaceae bacterium SB0661_bin_32; assembly: GCA_009841235.1. Lineage (GTDB taxonomy): Bacteria > Chloroflexota > Anaerolineae > Caldilineales > Caldilineaceae > Bin5. Next base: position 41,402 of record VXMH01000121.1, read on the forward strand.
GCGCAACCTGGTGGAGGCGCACCCGGACCATTTCCCGATGTACACGCAGAACGGGAAGTGGATGCACAGCGGCGAGGCTTGGACGAACTGGTGTGAAGGCTTCCTGGGCGGACAGCTGTGGCTGGTCTACCAGGCCACCGGCGACGAGTACTTTCGCGAGAAGGCCGAGCACTATTCCCGCCTGCTGGAGCACCGCAAGACCGACCGCAACGTCCACGATCTCGGCTTCCTGTTCTTCTCCACCTGGAAGCGCTGGTACGACATTACCGGCGAGGAGGACAAGAACGCGGTCGTTATCGAGGCCGGCCAGACGCTCGCCAAGCGTTTCAAGGAGAAGGGCGAATATCTGCGCTCCTTTGTCTCCGACGAGAGCCTCTTCATCGACATCATGATGAACGTGCCGATCATCTTCTACGCGGCGCAGGAGACCGATGACGAAGAGCTGTGGGAGACCGCCTACCGCCACTGCCTGACCACGCGCCGCTACCTGGTGCGGGGCGACGGCAGCACCTCGCACGAGGGCATTTTCGACCTGGAGACGGGCGAATTCCTGCGCCAGACCACCCACCAGGGCTGGCGCGACGACTCCTCCTGGGCGCGGGGGCTTGGCTGGTCGCTCTACGGCTTCGGCACAGTGTACGGGCTGACGGGGGACGCCCGCTTCCTCAAGACCAGCCAGGACAACGCCTGGTTCTACATGGAAAACACGCCGGACCACGGTGTGCCGCCCAACGACTGGATGGAGGCCGAGCCGCAGAACCCGCACGAGAGCTCGGCCGCGGCCATCGCCGCCAGCGGGCTGATCCAGCTTTCCCAGCTGGTCGGCGACCCGACGCTGGGCAAGCAGTATAACGACTACGCGCTCCGGATCGTCGATACGCTGACCGAGCCGGAGTTCGTCGCCTTCGACGATGAAGGCTGGGAAGGGGTGCTCAAGCAGGGCATGTACCACGAACGGCTGGGGCTGGGCGTAAACGAGAGCGTGATGTGGGGGGACTACTTTTTCCTGGAGGCGGTTTGTAAGGTGCTGGGGGTGGAGTAGGGGTAGTTTCTAAGTTCTTAGTCGTTAGTCTTTGGCATTCAGTAACGGCATTGGTGGGCGGCTGCTCGTTATGGGTTGATCCCTGTGGAGTGGAAGGGTGGTGTGATGGGCAAAGTGGCATTGGTGACCGGTGCGGGCCGCGGGATTGGACGCGGCATTGCGCTGGCGCTGGCGGAGAGAGAGTGGTCGCTGGTTATCAACTATCGCGGCAACGCGGCGACGGCCAGCGAGACCGCCGGCATGGTCCGGGAGGCCGGTGGCGGCGCGCTGGTGGTGCAGGCCGATATCGGCTCCGCGGCGGACCGGTCGCGGCTGGTGCAGGCGGCGCTGGAACAGTTCGGCCGTATCGATCTGCTGGTGAATAACGCCGGCATGGGCCCGCGTACGCGTATGGACATCCTCGAGACGACCGAAGAGTCCTACGACGAGGTGATGAACGTCAACCTGAAGGGGCCGTTCTTCCTCAGCCAGCTGGTGGCGCGGACGATGCTGGAACAGCTGGAAGCCGGGCCGGCCGGGGCCGCACCGCAGATCATCAATATCGGCTCGATCAGCGCCTACACCAGCAGCCCGGCGCGCGGCGAATACTGCATCTCCAAGGCCGGCGTCGGCATGATGACGCTCCTGTTCGCCGACCGGCTGGCGGAGAGCGGCATCAACGTCGTCGAGGTGCGCCCCGGCATCGTCGAGACCGACATGACGAGCACGGTGAAGGAGAAGTACGACAAGCTGATCGGCGACGGCCTGACCCCGATACGCCGCTGGGGGCAGCCGGAGGACGTGGGCAAAGCGGTCGCGGCGCTGGCGGAGGGGCTGTTTCCTTTCTCGACCGGCGCGGTACTGGACGTCGACGGCGGCTTCCATATGCACCGCTTGTGAGACGCACCGGTTGTAAGCACAGGGTGTGAGATGACAATGGCCCGCAGACAGGGGAGACCATAACGTATGAAACTGATCGTTTTCAGCAAGATGCTCCAGGAAAAGAGTATTGCCGAACTGATCGAGCTGGCGCAGCAGCACGGCTACGACGGCTATGACCTGGCGGTGCGGCCCGGCCATCCGGTCAACCCGGACAACGCGGCCGAAGCCCTGCCGCAGGCCCAGGCGCAGATGGAGCAGGCCGGCCTGCAAATCGGCATGGTCACGGGCAACTTCGATCTGCTCACGGCCGACCACCCCCTGGCGGAGCCGCTGCTGGCCGCGATGGACAGCGCGGACGTGCGGCTTCTCAAGCTGGGCTATTTCAGGTTCGAGCCGCAGACGATGGACTACTGGGAGCAGGTGGAGAATGTGCGCCGGGCCTTTGCCGCCTGGGAGAAGCTGGCCAGTATCTACAACGTCAAGATCTGCTATCACACACACTCCCACTACTGCATGGGCCTCAACGCCGCCGCGCTGATGCACCTGCTGCGCGACTTCGACCCCGCCTACCTGGGCGCCTATCTCGACCCCGGCCACTTCGCGGTCGACGGCGAACCGTTCGACTTCGGCCTGGCGATGGCGCGCGAGCATCTGAGCATCCTCTCCCTGAAGGATGTCCTCATCGAACGTGTTGAGAAGAACGGCCACGGCGCCGCCAAACCGCGCTGGGTGGACGCCGGCGATGGAATCGTCGACTGGACTGCCGTTTTCGCCGAGCTGCGCCGGATCGGGTATGACGGTTTCCTGTCGATCCACTGCGAGTATGACATCGAGGAAGGCGAGGACTGGTTCGAGACCTTTGTGCGTGAGGTGGCGTTCTTCCGCAAGATGAGAGGGAACGCCGAGGAGTGAGGAGTGAGAACGTCTGTCGCCCCTCGCGGGTTGAGTATGGAGGCTCAAGCGGATGATAAAGAGTCTTAAGGTAGAAGGCCTGAACAACCGAACTGATGCCGACTTGGAGTTCAATGAAGACCTGAACATCATTACCGGCAAAAATGGGTCGGGAAAGACGACACTGCTGAAACTGCTCTGGTATCTGATCAGCGGGAATCTTGAACGGGCTATTCGGGAAATTTTGTTTCGGTCGGTTTCAATTAAAACTGACTCATTTTTTCTGTCTATCACTCCTACTAATTCTGACAATAGTAGACTTGAGTGTACGTTTCAAAATGGCAAGAAGACAGTCGAAAGTTTCGAAATGCCATTAAGAGACTATTTTGAATGGATACATAACCTTAATGTACAGATCGCCCGTACGATGCAAGGCAGTTTGTTCTTTCCAACATTTCGAAGAATTGAAGGCGGCTTCGCTGAGGTCGATTCTACATCCTTCGCTGATCTTGAGTGGTATCATTCAGATCGGCCTAGACGGACAAACACAGAAAGAGCGACAGATGAACTTCAGGAGGCGATGTCGCGTCTTTCAAGAGGAATATCGTTCTATGACCATAAGTTTATCGCTTCAATTTCAACACATGACATAGTTGAACTTCTGAGAGAAGAGTACGCCGACATTTCTGGCAAGACGAACAGTCTTCATGTGCAGTTTTCGAATGAGATTACTCAGAAGATTACAGAGACTAAGGGACGACGCGACGATGCAAATCCTGTGCTGAATGACATCAAGAAGCGCGTTGAGCAGGTTACTCAAGAACGAGAAGGGTTGCTCAGACCATTCTCAGTTTTGGCAGAACTTATCCATGACATCTTTCAGTACAAGGGCATTCGTGTTAACCCCGTGATTACCCTTGGTGAGACAACAGAGGCTATCGCATCTGACAAACTATCCGCTGGGGAAAAACAGATGTTGAGCTTTTTATGCTACAACACGTTTAGCGAGAATGCCGCCATATTTATTGACGAACCGGAATTGAGCTTGCACGTGGACTGGCAGAGGTTGTTGCTGCCGACGCTGCTGGAGCAGGGGACCGGGAATCAGTTTTTCATAGCCACACATTCACCCTTCATTTACGCCAAGTACCCTGACAAGGAAATTCTGTTGGGAGAGGATCGGGGAGACAACTGATGCCGCTACCGTCCCCGACGGTAAAGGAGTTGATCGCCACGCTTCGTCGATCTACTCTGCCAACGGTTCTTGTAGAAGGCCAGGATGATATGCGCATCTATCGCTGGGTAGAGGAGCGCCTTGGCAGTCGAACCGCTAATGTACTACCTACGGGTGGCAGAAACAACCTGCTACGAGTATATGCAGAGAGGCATAAATTCGCTGGTCTGCCGGTCGCTTTTGTCGCCGACAGGGACATGTGGCTGTTTTCAGGGATTCAACCGGATTACGACGAGGTGATTTGGACGGAAGGATACAGCGTTGAGAATGACCTGTATGCAGACGCTAAACGGGAGAATCTTCTGGAGAACCTTCTGGACACCGAGGAGGCGCAGGAACATCAGAAGCTGCTGGAAGCCATTGTCGAATGGTTTGCATTTGAAGTTGAAGAACATTTAGCAGGACGACCCGATGAGGTCAAGATTCACTGCAATCAGGTTGTCCCGCTTGGGCATACACAGATGGACGAAGATTTCCGTAATAGACGCGGCTTTCGCCCGCCTAGAGCGGAAATCCATAGACAGATCAGAGAAAAATATCAACTACAGTTGCGAGGCAAGCAGCTTTTCCAGATGCTGGTCCGCTTTCTCAGTGCGTCGGACAGGGAGAGCAAATTTAGCTATCCCAATCTGTATGAAATGGCATTCAAGATACCCTCTTCTCACCCTTTGATGAGTCGTTTACTACGAAAGATCGAACACGCAATTGAGAACCAAGAGTCCATTTCAAGGCACGCCACCGCAGTGGACTAAGAAAGAAATTAACCTGAAAGGATTACACCCTTGCCTTACCCCTACCCACTCGTATTCAGCACACTCGGCTCGCCGGGCTGGTCGCTGGAACGCGCCGCGGAGCAGGCGGTTGCCGACGGCTACGCCGGGCTGGAAGTCCGCATCCTGGACGGCCAGGTGATCTCGCCGCACCTGCCGGCTGAGCGTCGCGCCGCCATCCGCACCCTGATGAAAGAGCACGGGCTTGTTATCGCTGGCATCGGCGCGTCCACACGCTTCTCCTCTCCGGACGCCGACGACCGCGCCAAGCATCTGGCCGACCTGCGCGCCTACCTGGCCCTGGCCAGCGACCTGGAGGTGCCGATCGTGCGCACCTTCGGCGGCGGCCCGTCCGAGGGCCAGACGATGGAAGACGTGATCGATCTGGTCGCCGCCAGCCTGACGGAGGCCGCGCCGGACGCAGAGCGGCACGGCGTCACCATCTGCCTGGAGACCCACGACGCCTTCTGCCGCGGGCAGGAGGTGGCGGGTGTGCTGGACCAGGTCGATTCACCCTGGGTCAAGGCGGTCTGGGACGTGCATCATCCCTTCCGCATGGGCGAATCGATCGAGGATACGTGGAGCTACATCGGTTCACGCCTGGCCCATGTCCACATGAAAGACGCTCTGCGCAGGAATGACAGTAGCTGGGAACTGAAGCTGATGGGTGAGGGCGAAGTTCCCTGTCGGGAGATCCTCCACCTGCTGGCGGCGAAGGGCTACGACGGTTATATCTGCGCCGAGTGGGAGAAGGCGTGGCACCCTGAGGTCGAGGAGCCGGAGATCGCCATCCCCCAGCACGCACAAGTTCTGCGCCAGTGGATGGCTGAGGACGCGGCTGGAAACGGCTAGTGCAGTGAATGGCGGCGCCGCCGCCGGGGGACGCAATGGGCATGGAAAAACCGAAAGGGCTGTACCTGCTGGGGGAGAGCGCCTTTGCCCGCATATACGGGGAAGACACGCGCCGCGACATCGGAGCGGAGGTGGAGATCGTTGCGCCGTTGCAGACGCCGGAGTCAATCGCGGCGGACCCATCGGTGCTGGCCGATGTCTCGCTGATCTTCTCCGGCTGGGGTATGGCGCGCGTGGATGAGGCCTTTCTCGACGCCGCGCCCAACCTGGAGGCGCTCTTCTACGCCGCCGGCACGGTCCGCTACTTTGTGACCGGTGCGCTCTGGGAGCGGAACGTGCGCCTGACCAGCGGCTACGGCGCCAATGCCGAATTCGTAGCGCCCTACACACTCGCGCAGATCATTCTCAGCCTGAAACGGGTCTGGCATTTCGCCAACAAGCTCCGCAGCGAAGCGGGCTACGACCCGTTTGCAAAGGAGTCGCTGCCCGGCCTCTACACCGGCGTCGTCGGCCTGATCTCGCTGGGCCAGGTCGGGCTCCGGGTCGCGCGCCTGCTGCACGAAACGCTGCCCGCCGTGCGCGTTCTGGCTTACGACCCCTTCCTGACGCCGGTTTTGGCCGCGGAGCTGAACGTGGAGCCGGTCGGGCTGGAGGAGCTGTTCCGCAGCTGCGACGTGGTCTCGCTGCATACGCCCTGGCTGCCGGAGACGGTCGGCATGATAACCGGCGCGCACCTGGCCTCGATGAAAGAGGGCGCCGCGTTCATCAACACGGCGCGCGGCGCGGTCGTAAACGAGCCCGAAATGATCGCCGTGCTGCAGCAGCGCCCGGACCTGTTCGCGCTGCTGGATGTCACCCACCCGGAGCCGCCTGCCGCGGGGTCGCCCCTCTACAGCCTGCCCAACGTGCTCCTTACGCCCCACATCGCCGGCGCGCACAACACAGAATGCCTGCTCATGGGCCGCACGATGGTGACCGAGCTGGCCCGCTACCTGGCGGGTGAGCGCATGGAGTACGAGGTCACACAGGAGATGCTGCCGCTGCTGGCCTGATGCGGACCATCTTCCTGCCGCTCGGGCATCCCACCAGCGCAGCCTCCGTCCCCGACAGGATCACCTATGTTTCTGCCCGGACTCGTCTCGATCACCTTTCGCCAACTCACTGCAGCTGAAATCATCGCCCTGGTGACGCAGGCCGGCCTGGCCGCGGTTGAATGGGGCGGGGATATCCACGTTCCGCACGGGGATGAGGCGCAGGCGCGTACGGTCGCCCGCATGGCCGCCGGCGCCGGTCTGCACGTGGCGGCCTACGGCTCCTACTACCGCGTCGGCCATCCGGAAACCGGCCCGTTCGAGGCGGTGCTGGCCTCTGCGGTGGCGCTCGGCGCGCCGCAGATACGCGTCTGGCCTGGAAACCAGGGTAGTGACGGAGCGGACGAGGCCTACTTTCAGACGGTCGTAGAGGACAGCCGCCGCATCGCCGACCTGGCCCAGGCCGAAGGGCTTGGCATCGTCTACGAGTTCCACGCCAATACGCTCACCGACACGAACGCGGCGGCATTGCGTCTCCTGCAGACCGTCGCTCATGCCAACGTGCGCTCGCTGTGGCAGCCGCCCCGCTTCGCCGCACGCGCCGACAACCTCGCCGGATTGGAGATGCTGCGGCCCTGGCTGGAGCATCTGCATGTCTTCCACTGGCATCTGCAGACCGGAGAGCGCCGTCCCCTGGCAGAGGGCGAGGACCTCTGGCGGGACTATCTGGCGCATGCAGCGCATCCCGGCCGTACACGCTACGCGCTGCTGGAGTTCGTTGAGGACGACGCGCCGCAGGCCTTCCTGCGCGATGCCGCAACACTGCTGCGGTGGCTCGGCAACGGATCCGCCGCGAGCGGCTGACCACCGTCCTCTGACCGCGACCCATGGCCCGCGTCCGCCAGCAGCCCCCTACTGATCCGGATGGTTCTGACGCCGTCCTCGCGCTCACAGTTCGCCCCTGGGCGCCGGCCGCGGTCAATCAGCACGTGCGCCTCGTGCTGGGGGATGCCGAATGTGCGGCCCGCGACGCTGTCTGGGTGGAGATCAGCTTTGGGCTTGAGGACGCGCCCCTGACCTGTCTGCGCCACATCCTGCAGGTTGACGGCTGGCGCTTGGCCGGACTGATCGAACAGCTCCTCAACGGCGCGACCCCCTACGCTACCTGGCGCAGCGGCTGCCCGCCGGCGCTCCTCATGGCGCGCGCCGGGGACGCCGACGCCCAGGGCAACCCGACCTATCAGCTGACCCTGCAGCTGACCGCCAGCGCGCTGACCGACGCCGGGCCCCGTGACGGCTCCGCCATCACCTTCGCCCTGGACCGGATCGGCGGTGGGGAGCTTCTGCGTTTCGGGGAAACGTTCGACCAGGAGTTGGGCCAGGCGCTGGATCACAAGTGGCCCGCCGCTACCTTGACCGGTGCGGCGGCGTCCGGCCTGGAGATAAACACCTTCAGCAACCGCGTCAACGCGATGGCCTACGACTCGCTCGGCACCGACTACAGCCACGACTATCTGGCCGAACCATTCTTCCGTGAGGCGTTCGAGGGCTGGCTGGGGATGCTGCCCGCCGGTGGCCGCGCACTGGAGATCGGTTGCGGGCACGGCATACCGATCGCGGCTACACTGGCAGCCGCAGGACTACGTGTAACCGGCATCGATCCATCGGCGCAGATGATCGCCGAGGTCCGGCAGGCTGTGCCGGGGCAGGATATTCGTCAGCTGGCACTGGTGGAGTTGGAGGAAACGAACGCCTTCGACGGGGCCTGCTGCTTCTTTTCGCTGCTGTGCATGGACCCGATCGAGCTGCGGATTGGGTTGGCGCGGCTGCACCGGGCGCTGAAACCCGGTGCGCCGCTGCTGATCGTCTCCGGTGTGCCGGATCAGTTCACGCGTACGTCACCCCTGCGCAGCGTACAGGGGCGGACCACCTGGGAGTGGCCCTACGATCACGAGGACATGGCCGCCGTTCTGACCGCAGGCGGGCAGTGGCAGGTCGCGGCGGAGGCGCTGCGGTTTTACGATACGGATACGCTCCAGCAGATCGAGGCAACCTCGCTGGACCAGCTGGCTGCCGACCCCCGCTATCTGCCCGACGCTGAGATGTCCGATCCCCTGGAGTTTGCGACGGGGAAGCGGACTGTTAAGGGGGTGTATGCGCTGGTCGCGCGCAGGATGGCGGTGGGTAGTGGGTAGTTGAATGGTCCGACCGGCAGTTCCAGGATCTAGAGGGACGGTCGCGGATCAGTCTGCTAGCCATCCGGAGGGGCAACCACCTGCACGTTCTCACTATTGGTCGCGGTCACAAGCGGCCCGTAAACCCAACCAGTTCGGTCCCCAATACTGATCTGCCACCAGTCGCCAAGACCAGGACTTCTGCCGGTGATTTCGTACCATGCTCCGGCTGCGGCTGTTCCTATGACAGCGTAATTGGTACCAGGGCCTTCCCTCACGTTTACTGGTGTGTTTATCGTCACCCAAGACGTCATGGAAGTCAATCTAGCTGTAGGGGAGGCTTGCTCCACAGTTAAGACATAGCCGCTTGGCGGTTCCCATCTGCTTGCCACGCCTAGTATGTATTCCCCCGTATGTGGCGCCTTGAAGACAACCCTTGCGTCCAATCCGAACAGGCCGCCTCCGCTGTTCTCATCCCGTAACCACACCTCTAGAGTCTCTCCCCGATAACCCCATACAGTGATTTGGGTGTCAGCCAAGATTGACATAGCCACAATTTCGACCGTCTCATCTCTCGCCAGGTCCAGATAATAATAGTCAATATCCGTAGGGAAATCGATATTGCCGTGGAGGATTTGTCCAACCCGAATCTCCTTACCTCTGTCCGGGTCATCGAACTGCACAAGTCGGTGGCTCGCTGCCAAGCTTGTCTCTCTCGAAATCTGCTGCGGGATCAAAAAGAGCGGTCCATACCCTCGAGTAACAAAGGAAAATGAACTGGTCTCGACATCGGCCTGAGTGTCGCCGTAGGAGTCGACGATCTGGAAACTTACATCGTTCCCACCGCTAAACTCGATCTCGATTGCAGTTCCGGGCGGTTCGTTGATGATGTAGGCATCTCCATAGTTGCGCGGCGTCAGTCTATAGCGGAGGGAGCCGCCTTCCATGTCGAACTGTCTCTTGCCAAGGCCGGACGGATCCCTGCCGGCAATCAGTTGACGGACGCGCGGCAGAAGGTCGGCGGACGAGGCGGCGAGTCCGAACTCCTTGCGGAAAGAAAAACCGCTGATGCCGATTACATCACCCATGTCGGATACCAGCGCGCCGCCACTTTGTCCCCCTGTAATCGCAGCATCGGTCTGGAAAAAAGTGATCCCAACCGACTCCCACTCTCGCAGACGCGACAGGATGCCCCGAGTCATCGTCGTTTTCGGATAGGCTTCGACCTCGCCTGGGTAGCCAATAAGATACACTTCGGAGCCAATCGATATGTTTTCCCCATCGAGCATAGGCACGGGCTCCACGGGGGTAGAAATTGGGCCTAGAACGGCTAAGTCCACCAACAGGTCCCAGCCAATTACTGGCACTTCCCTGTAGTCGGTACCATCTGGAAACACGACACGAACGGCGTTGAATGGCCAAACCACATGGGCGTTCGTCACTACGTATCCCCCTTCAACAAGCACACCGCTGCCTGTGGCAGTGCTCGTATGAATGAAGACTATTGCCGGCGAGACCTTTTCGAAAATATGGGCGGAGGAGAACTTCTCTGTAGTTGCCGTAGATGTCGAAGTTGTCGAAGCTGTGGCGAAGCAGAACGGCAACTCAAGATCCTCGAAGTCATTGCCTTCAACGTTTCCCAAATGGCAGGAACACACCCTTCCAAGCGGTTACCAGAAAGATAGAGCTGTTCGAGCTTAGAGAGTTTGCCCAGTTCTGGCGGGATATCCCCACTCAGGTTGTTGTCTGCAAGGCCTAGCCCGGCCAGTTGAGTGAGGTTGCCCAACTCTGGTGGCACAGACCCTGTTAACCGGTTGCCCCAGAGGCTCAGCCCGGTCAGTTTTGCGAGGTTGCCTAATTCTGAGGGAATTTCTCCACTCAATTGATTCGAGTGGAGAAACAGGGTTACAAGCTTAGTAAGATTGCCCAGTTCTGGCGGGATGGTTCCGCTCAATTCGTTTTGCCCAAGATACAAAGCTGTCAGGTTGGTAAGTTTTCCCAACTTTGGCGGAATTGGTCCACTCAGTCGATTCTCCGTAAGGCTTAGCCATTCCAGGTTGGTTAGGTTTCCCAGTTCTACCGGAATTACCCCTGTCAATTTATTTGAGTAGAGACCTAACTCTTCCAAGTTGATTAAACTGTCGAATTCGGTCGGGATCGTTCCGCTCAATTCGTTGTTTCCCAAGTGCAGCATTTCGAGGTTGGCAAGCCTGCCTAGTTCAGGGGGAATTGGCCCAGTCAGTTCGTTACCCCAGAGACTTAACTCAATCAGATTGGAAAGAACGCCTAGTGCTGAAGGAATCGTCCCGTTCAACTGATTCTCTGAAAGGTGCAAATACTCCAGGAAGGTAAGGTGGCCTAAATCTGATGGAATCGTACCGTTCAATTCATTTTCCGAGAGGTCCAGTTCAATAACGCGATCGTTCTCGTCTGTGATAACACCATACCAGGTCCCGATTGGCCTGTTGCTCAGCCAGTTTTGGTTGCTCAACCAGTTGTCGCCGTCAGTGGCTTGGTAGAGCGCTATCAGCGCGTCTTCGTCTGTGCAAATTGGCAAGTCTACTTCGTCGAGATCATTTTCCCTCACACCTTGCCATACTCCTGGTACACATCCTGTTAAACGGTTATCAGCAAGGTAAAGCCACTCCAGGCCAGAGAGTTTGTTCAGTTCCACCGGGATCTTACCGATCAGGCGGTTGACATGAAGAGCCAAACCTTTCAGTTTAGTCAGGTTACCCAACTCTGAGGGAACGGTTCCGCTCAACCGATTCCCTGAAAGAACAAGCATCTCTAATTCGGGGAGTTCACTCAGTTCCAGCGGAATCATTCCGTCCAATCGGTTCCACGATAGGACAAGCTGCTCCAGTTTGGAAGAATTGCTCAATTCTTCCGGAATCGGACCACTCAGCTGATTCGAGTAGAGAAACAATAGTGTTAATTTTGAAAGATTTCCCAGTTCTGGTGGAATCGTCCTGCGCAGCTGGTTTTTTGAGAGGTCCAGTTCTTCAAGTTTGGTAAGGTAACCCAATTCTGGAGGAATCGTGCCACTCAGCTCATTTTCGGAGAGATACAGTCCGATAACGCGACCGCCATCGTCCACAGTGACCCCGTACCACTCGCCAATTGGCCTTCTGCTCAGCCAGTTGTCGTTTTCGAGCCAGTTGTCACCGTCTGTGGATTCGTAAAGCGTAATCAGTACGTCTCTATCCGAACAGAACTGCAAACCGACATCGTCCAGATCACTGTCCTCAATGTCACGCCAGATCTCGGGCAGGCATCCATTTAATCGGTTGTCTGCAAGGTATAGCTGTGTCAACCCAGTAAGGTTTTCCAGGTCTGGCGGAACGATTCCGCTCAACTCGTTACCCCAAAGGCTTAAGCTTTCCAGGTTCGTAAGGTGGCCTAATTCTGGCGGAATCGAACCGCTCAGCTTGTTGGCTCCCAGTTGCAGCCTCGTCAGATTCGTGAGATTCCCTAGTTCTGCTGGGATTCTTCCACTCAACTGGTTTCCCCAGAGAACCATTCTTTCCAGAGTAGGGAAGTTGCCCAATTCTGACGGTATCGTCCCGCTGAGTCGATTGTCCGAGAGGTACAACCATTCCAGGTTGGTGAGCTTGCTTAAATCTGAAGGAATCGAACCGCTCAACTGATTGTCCGAAAGAATCAGCAAACTCAGGTTCTTGAGTTCTGCCAATTCCAGCGGAACCGTACCTCGCAGATTGTTTTCAAACAAGGCCAGCACTTCCAGGTTGGAGAGGTTTCCCAATTCTGATGGAAGGCCCCCACTCAACCGATTGGCGTATAGGGATAGCACTTCCAGGCTATTGAGGTTGCCCAACTCGGACGGAATCGGACCGCTCAACTGATTCTGTGAAAGGTCCAGATCTACTAAGTAAGATAGGTTGCCCAACTCGGATGGAATCGTGCCGTTAAGCTCGTTTTCCGAAAGATCCAGTTCAACGACGCGGCCGTTTCGATCCGTTGTGACGCCGTGCCAGGAATCGAGCGATGCATTGGAGAGCCAGTTCCTGTTGTTCGTCCAGTTGTTGCCATCGGTATCCTGGTAAAGCGCCACTAGGGCGTCCCTCTCTGCGTCCTTGGCAGGGGCAACAGGTGGCGATGCATAGACCTCAGGGCCGCTCAGCCCAGCGATCAAGCCACACACAGCAAAGAAGACAATCAGGATTCTGAGAAATGACTTCATGACATCCCTCCTGCTCTCTGGATGGACCAACAGGTCGAAATATCTGAAATTTCAGAAGGAAATGGTGCGAGGAACTAATCTGATTGTACAGAATTTTTACGAAATCAGAAAATCGGACTGGAAATAAGAAACCCCCGAGTCTGAGAGACCCGAGGGCGAAGTACCTTCATAAATTGGTATCGAAGGCGCCTTCCCTCTCGTTTTGCTGCCGAATTCAACCCTATCGAAATCGGCGACGATTTCGCGATATGAGCGTGGTTGCGGAATCTGCCTCGGAATAACTGGCTCGAAAACTATACGCCGCCAACAGACCTCCCTCAACCCACATCCACCCCGAACGAACCCCGGACCGCGATCTTGAAGGCCGTCTCCCCGTCCAGCTCATAGCCGCCGTCGAGCGCGTCAAAGCCCTCGGCCACCCGCTCCAGCGGCAGAATGTGGCTGATTACCGCGCTGAAGTCGACGTCACTGCTCTGCAGGACCGCCACCGCGCGCGTGAAGTGATGATAGCGGCTGCCCCATACGCCTTCCAGCCGCAGATTGGGGCGCAGGAAGTGCCGGTGCGGGTTCACCTCGATCGTGCCGACGTCGACAAAGTGGCCGACCTCGACGAAGACGCCGTCCTCCTTCACAAGCTCCAGTCCTTCGGGGAAGGCCGGCAGAAAGCCCGCCGCCTCGATCACCACGTCCGCGCCGGCCCGGCCCGGCGTCATCCCCAGCGCCATCTCCCGGCGCTCATCGGCATCGGGCACGTCCATGATGTCGACCGTCTCGTGCGCGCCCAGCTTGCGGGCGAGTTCCAGGCGTCCGGCAGGGCCGCCGATGACGATCAGGCGGCCCGCGCCGCTGATCCTGGCCGCGATCAAGCACATCATGCCGATCGGTCCGGCCCCCTGCACGATCACCGTGTCGCCGATCTTGACGCCGCCGCGCAGCGCGCTGTGCACACCGACCGTGAATGGCTCGGCCAGGACGCCCACATGCGGAGGCGCCTCGAACTTGATCATGCACGACTCCGGGTCGGACAGGTAGATGTAGTCGGCGAAACCGCCGCTGAAAGGCTCGTCGGCGGTGCGGTAGCCGTAGATCATGCCGCTGTTGCGGGGATGAAAGACGACCCGGTCGCCCTCTCTGACCGGAGTGCCGTTGAAGTCGGTGGTCAGGCCTTTGCCCAGGGCTTCGATGATGCCGACGTTTTCGTGGCCCAGCATCGTTGCCGGCTCGATCCCCTTCTGCCAGTTGTGAATATCGGTGCCGCAGATGCCGCATAGCTCCTGCCGCAGCAGAACCGTGCCCGGCGCGGGGTCCGGTACGGTGTATTCGCCCATGCTGAACTGTTGACCTTCTGTCGAAACTGCCAGTCCTACCCGTGTCATCGTTATCTCCTTATCTCCTTTCATCGCCTGCGGTGGCGCTGTTCACCGACACCCGCCGCTGCGCTCACACGCTCATGGCGATGATCTGCGGCTGGACCACCCGCGTCAGCTCTTCAACCGTCAACTGCAGCATCGTTCTGTCGTCGCCGCCCCCTGCATAGACGAACCCGGCATCCAGCTCCGCGATCGAGCTGTCCAGCAGCACCTGCACGGCCGTGCAATGGCCGAACGGGGGCACCCCGCCGGCCGGATAGCCGAGCATCTGCAACACGACGTCCGGCGAGGCCAGCTTGATGCGCTTGATGCCCACGCCGTGCAGGTCCGCCAGCGGGCGTTTCTCCACGCGGCGCTCGCCGTGGCTGATGACGACGAACGGGGCCGGCGGAGCCTCCCGGTCGCCCGGTTTTTGCGCCAGGAACAGGAGCGTCTTGAGGATGCGGTCCGGCTCCACGCCGAGGGCTGCCGCGGCAGCCGGTACGGTGGGCGTATCGCCGATTTCACGCAGGAGCCGGGCTTCGATCCCGTTCTCGTCGATGAAACGTTGCAGGTCGTCCGGTGTGCGCATGGGGTTTCCCGTCATCTTTGCGGTGCAGCGGCTCGATGGTTGAAATGTACCAGTACACCAGGGGATTCGCAAACGGATCATGGCTGAAATGCCCTGCAAGTGGCGCGCAGCTTGCCGTTGTGATAGCATACTCCGCGACAGTCTCAATGGGCATTGCGCCCCCTCTACGGCGCGCAAACCGGACCTGGAAATGCCAACCACCTCGATACACGGAACGCCCGACTACGCGGAGCTGGATGCGCTGGGGTTGGACCCCTCCGAAGTCATCTACTTTTCGTCGAACATCAACCCGTACGGCCCGCCGGCGTCGGTCGTCGAAGCCGTTCAGGATGAGATTAGCCGTTCCTTCCTGGCGCGCTACCCGGACAGCCGCAGCCAGCGGCTGCGCGAGAAGATCGGCGCCTGCCACGGCCTGCCGCCGGACGCGGTGCTGGTGGGGAACGGCACCGCCGACCTGATCTGGCTGCTGGCGCACGCCTATGGATTCCAGCGCCAGGCCGCCATTCTGTCGCCCACCTTCAGCGAGTACGCCGACGGCGTCATCATGGCGGGGGGGCATCCCATCCATCTTCCCCTGCCCGGCTGGCATCGTATCAGGCGCCGCCGCTATGCCCCGGGCGGTACGACGCTGGCGCAGACGCGGCAGGCGTTGGAGACGTCCTCGCCCTGGCTGGTCTTCATCTGCAATCCGAACAACCCCACGGGCGAGTACCTGTCACCGGGCGAGATGCGCTATCTGTGGGAAGGCGCGCCCAATGCCCTCTGGGTCATCGATGAGGCCTATGCCGAGTTCACCGAAGACCCCTGGAGCGCGGCGCAGTGGGTTATGGCGGGCAGGAACGGCAACGCAGGTCGGGCGCGCGGGCCGGGCTGCGTCGTCCTGCGCTCGATGACGAAGGATTTCGCGCTGGGCGGGCTGCGCCTCGGTTACCTGCTGGCGGCCCCGTCGATCATCGAACGCTTGCAGCAGGTGCAGCCGCCGTGGAGCGTCAACGGCGTTGCCCAACTGGCCGGACTGGTCGCGCTGGATGAGATGAACTGGCGTGAAGAGACGACGACGCGACTGCGCAAGGATCTGCGGGACCTGCAGGACGGTCTGCGCGCTTGCGGCTACGCGCCGCTGCCGACGACCGTCAGCTACTTCCTGCTGCCGGTTGGGGATGCCAAGTCGATGCGCGACCGGCTGGTCGCTGAGCGGCTGTTTGTACGCGACTGCACCTCGTTCGGTCTGCCCGAGCATATCCGCATCGCGGCCAGGCCGCCGGATGAGAACGCCCGCCTTCTCGAAGCCATGACCCGAATTGATCATCTGCCGACCCGACAGCCGGATTCACGCGTGACCAATAACCACTGATCACGGGCCGCCCGCCCTGCAGTCATGATTGAAGCCATCACTTTCGACTTCTGGGACACAATTGCCATCGACGATTCGGATGAGCCGAAGCGGCAGGCCCTGGGCCTGCCGAGCAAGGCCAATGCCCGCGTCGAGCTGTTCGCCAGCCACGTGACCCGGAAGCACCCGGAAATCGCCTATGAGCAGGCGGTGCAGGCCTATCAACACGCCAACGAGAGTTTCCAGCACGCCTGGCACGAGGAACTGCATACGCCGGGCATCGCCGCCCGCATGTACGACGCTTACGAGTTTCTCGGATTGCGGCCGGGGCCGGGGCGGTTCTCCCGCCTCATGCGCGAGGTGGATCAGTTGGTCCGTGAGATCGAAACGATGGAGGTACGCATCCAACCGGACTTCACGCCCGGCGTGCATGCCGCCCTTGACGAGCTTTCCCTGCATTACAAGTTGGGCATCATCTCCGACACAATCCACACTACCGGTCGCGGGCTGCGCTATCTTCTACAACGCCAGGGCCTGCTGCGTTACTTCAACTACATGCTCTTTTCGGATGAAATCGGCGCTTCCAAACCGGAGCCCGACGTCTTCCGGCAGGCCGCCCTCGGTCTTGGCGCGGCGCCCTACCAGATTGTCCATGTCGGCGACCGCGAGAGCAACGACATCATCGGCCCTCTCTCGATCGGTATGAACGCCATCCTCTTCACCGGCGTCAAAGACCGCGGCAGCGACGAGACGCAGGCCAATGCCGTCTGCCGCACATACGCCGCGCTGCCCACCATCGTCCGGCGCCTCTCTGCCACAATCAGGCCCTTCCAACCCGGTCTGGTATAGTGGAGTCTTCACTGCACCAGGCATACGAAGCCCTGGCAGACCGTTTCGCCGCGCACTTTCCCACGCAATTGGATGGCCCCCGCACCGTCGGCCGCGAAGCCGAATTCCCCGTCGTCGATCAAAGCGGACGCGCCGCCGACGTCAACCGGCTGTGGACTCTCTTGCTGGAGACCGAACCTGCCATAGAAGACGGTGAGAGGGGTTCTCACTCTCCTCACGCCTCTTCCCTCACGCCTCTCAAGGTCAAAAAGGATGCCGTCAACACCGACCTGATCGTCGGCCTCGACGGCGCCGCCTACAGCTACGCGCTCGAGGTGGGCAAGGGCACCATTGAACTGAACGTCGGTCCCTGTACCACCCTCTTTGAACTGGAGAGCGCCTTCCGCGCAGCTGCGGAGCGGCTGGTGCGGGCTGCGGCGAAGCTGGGCTGGCGCGTGCTGGGGTATGGCGTCCAGCCGCTGAGCCCGCCTGCGCGCGCCCTGCTGTCGCCCAAACAGCGCTACCACGCCCTTGCTGACATCATGGGCGACGACTGGATCTGGTACACCGTGACCGCCAGCGACCAGACCCATGTCGACGTCAGCCGGGATGAGGCGGTCGGCGTTCTCAATTTCGCCATCTTGATGGCGCCGGTTGTGGTCGCCCTCTGCGCCAATTCGCCGGTCGTTGCCGGCGCGCTGACCGGCGACTGCTCCGGCCGCGAAGGCCGCATGATCAATGCCCTTTACGGCGAGCGTCACGGCATGATCGCCCGCCCCTACGCCGACCTGACCGACTTTGTCGCCCGCCTCAGCCGGATGCCCGCGCTCCTCCGCCGTGAAGGAGAGCGCCTGCTGCCCGACGGACGTCCCTTTAGCGAAGTGCTGCGAACCGACTATAGGGCGACGAGTGAAGAGTGGACTCTCGCTCCTCTCTCCTCTTCGCTATCTCCTGACGCATTTGACGCCTTCCTGCTGCACGATCACTATATCTGGCACAGTGCCCGCCTGCGCACCGCCTATGGCACGGTCGAGCTGCGCCCGGCCTGCCAGCAGCCGCCGCACGAACTGATGGCCGCGACAGCACTCTATCTGGGATTGGTCGAGGGGCGCGAGGAGATTACTGACTATTTGCAGACCGCGCTCGCGCCGACTGGTGAGGAGAGCGGGAATCCCGATCCTCTCGCTGAATGCTGGCCGCGCATGCAACAGTACCACGAGCAGGTAGTCCGCGCCGGTCTGGCCGCGCCCGAGCCGGCGCCCGGCTTTCTGGCCGATATTCTCGAGCTGGTCGCGGCCGCTCTTACCCGCCGCGGCTATAATGAAGAACGTATGCTCGCCCCTTTATGGCGGCGACTGGAACAGAAGGAAAACCCGGCGCAACGCGTGCGCCGGGTCTTCACGAAAGAGGGGTTGGAGGGGATGATAAAGTTCTCCGATTTGGAGAATTACTTGCGGGAGATGTAGGGTCGGTCATCCAGACCGGACCGACAGCTCGAAATCACCGACTATCATTGAGGAGAAAAACCCATGCCCACCAAATCACTCGATGTCGCGGGGCAAGCTCAGGGCCCTGCCGAGCCGATCCATCCAGGGGAGCATTTGACTGAGATATTGCAGGAGTTGGGCATCACGCAGTACCGCTTGGCCAAGACGATAGGCGTTCCAGCGATTCGTATCCATGAAATTGTTCACGGCCGCCGGTCGATTACCGCGGACTCTGCGCTGCGCATCGGAAAGGCCCTGGGGATGACGCCTGACTTCTGGCTGAACCTGCAGCGCATGTACGACCTGGACGTCGCCCGGACCAAGACTGACACCAGCGCCATCGAACCTCTCGTCGAGGTATCTCTTTAGAGCAACTTTCGCCCGACAGCCAACCTCCACAGATCCTATAGTCGCTATACTATGCAAACTCGAATACCGGCATGGCAATTGACTTCGTAGATTCTGCCTGGCCATGAACAATTAGACGAATCTTTTCAGTGGTATCGCGGCTGAAAGATTCTTCCCCGCAACGGACACAAACCACGGCTGGAATCCTCTCCACAAGCACATATTGCCCATCGATCTGAAAGAGTTTGGTCACCAGTTCGTCCCGGCACTTTTGAGCATGACAGACCGCGCAAGTGAACACAGTTACCTCTGATCTCTGACGTCTCCGTACTGTCTCCTGCTCTCCCATTAACTACGTTGCGAGCAGTCACGAACCGGCTAGCGCCCTCCGAACAGCTGACCAAAGTCGACGTTGGCGCCGCCGCTGGCGCCCTTGCCGCCGACCTGGGGCATGTACTGGGCGATCTTCTGCGCCAATTTGCCCATCGGCATCGTCTGCAGATAGGCCTTGCCCGGCCCGCGCAGCGTCGCCAGGAAGAGGCCCTCGCCGCCGAGCAGGATGTTTTTGAAGCCGCGCACGATCTCGACGTCGAAATCGACGGTCGGCTCGAACATGGCCACGTGGCCGGTGTCGACGCGCAGCAGCTCGCCCGCCTGAAGCTCCTTGACGAGGATCTCGCCGTCGAAGTTGACGAAGGCCCGGCCGGGGCCGGTCAGCCGCTGCAGTATGAAGCCCTCGCCGCCGAAAAGACCGGCACCGAGCCGCTTGCGGAAGTGCATGTCCAGATCGACGCTCTTGTCCGCGCACATGAAGGCGTCTTTCTGCACGATCACCGACTGCCCGTCAGCGAGATCAAGGTCCAGGATCTTGCCGGGAAACTCCGCGGAAAACGCGACCTCGCCCTCGCCCCGGTTGACGTAGTAGTCAACGACAAAGAGGGACTCGCCGGAGAGGGCGCGTTTGAACATCTTCCCCAGACCGCCGCCGGTATTGGTGTCCATCTCGACGTCCTGCGTCATCCAGCTCATGCCGCCGGAGGACGAGTAGATGCGCTGGCCGGGGTTCAGCGTAACGGTGACAACCGGCAGGGTTGTACCTTCGATACGATACTGCATTGACTTCACTCCTTCGTGCATTGGCCTGGGGCCTGCGCTGTGACCAAACGGTGGCCACTGCCGTTCTCAGCGGACGCAGCCGTCGAACGTCCGGCCCTGGATATGGTGATAGACCGGCCCCTCGCCGTCTTTCGTGTACGTGGAACGCGCCGACATGTAGGAGAGCGCGATGGCGCGGCGCCAGCGGTCCGAGCGGTTGGGCGCGGTGTAATGGAGCAGGAGCGAGTGGAAGAAGAGTCCGCCGCCCGCCTTCACCGGCGCCAACCGCATGTCGGCCTCGTCATAATACTCGGGATCGACCACGTAGTCGTCGGTCACGTTGATGTGGGGTTGCGGCCCCCACTTGTGGCTGCCGGGAATGGCGGCCATGCAGCCGTTTTCGGCGGTGGCGTCGTCAAAGGCGAACCAGCAGGAGCAGAGATCCATCGGTTCGATCGGCCAGTAGGGTGAGTCCTGGTGCATGCCCTTGGCGGAACCGACTTCGGGCGGTTTCAGCAGGACCGCGTTGCGGAACATCTTGATGTCCGGCCCGATGATCTGTTCCAAAACGCTGATGATGTTGCGGTTGCTTCCCAGCGCGTTGAAGCGATCGTCGGACTCGACCAGACCATCGATTTTGCGGATGCCGTCGCCCGGCTCATCGACCTGCAGTTCGCCGCGCTGGACGCGCGGTTCGATCTGTACGCTAATCTGCTCCTGCGAGCGGCCGCCGTGGGTATATTCGCGCATACGGGTACGCAGCCCCTCCACTTCATCGGCGTCCAGCAGTCCTTCGACGACCAGATAGCCGTTCTGCCGGTAGCTGTCGAGTTGCTCCTGCGTCAGTTTGATTGACATGTTGGCTCCTTGATTCTGAATCAGGCCGGTTCTTTCGTCATTTCGCCTTTGTCGGCAGCCGCGGCGTTCATGGTGGCCGCGGCCTTGTCCTGCGCCATCTCGGCGACGCTCTTGGTGTGCAGGCGCGCCGCGCCTTTGTAGTTCTCCCGCAGCTGCGTGCGGGTATTGTTGCGCTCGGCCTCGTCCAGCCGGGCTTGCGCGGCGGGGACATGCTGCTGGTACTGCGGCAGCCAGCGCCCCTGGGCAACGAGCATCTCATCGGTCATCTGCCAGATCTCTTCGGGGTTGCAGACGGCCGCGGTCAGGGGGTCGTGCAACATGGCCTGCTTGAGCAGCATGACATCACCGTGGACGGCTGCCTCGACCGCCATACGCTGGACCTGGACGCTGGCGGCACAGGTGGCGGCGCAGGCGAGGGGCAGGTCGCCGACAACGGGCATGTTCATGCCGTTTTTGTCCACGTAACCGGGGATCTCGATGCAGCAGCCGTCGGGCAGGTTGGTGATGTGGCCCTGGTTGATGACGTTGAAGTGGCCGCGATAGGGACGTCCCGTCTCCAGCCCTTCGATGATATAGGAGCCGTGCTCCTCGCTGCGCCGGTCCGCCGCGATGGTGGGCGGCTCCTGCTTCATCCAGTTGGGGAAGTCGGTCTCGAACCAGTTGCGGCCTTCGGTGCAGACGCGCAGGTAGCCGCCGGTCTCGCCGTTAATCCAGCACGAGAGGTCGATCCAGTCGTTGATCTCATCGGGGCGCTTGCGGTACCAGGGCACATATTCGCTGACGTGGCCGTTGGATTCGGTGGTGTAGTAGCCGAAGCGGCGGATCATGTCGATGCGCAGCTTTTCGGTCGTGGGGTATTCCGGGTGCCCCTCGAACAGCTCCAACATGCGCGGCACCATGTCTATCTCCCGCCACTGCACCTGGGTATACCAGGTCTGGTGGTTGATGCCGGCGCAGATGATATCGACCTCATCGCGGTGCACCGTTTCGTCGGCCGCGATCAGGCCCTCCCGCTTGGCCCATTCCTCGATGCAGCGCGTGATCTGCCAGTGGCCGCCCTGCACGCCGTGGCAGAGGCCGACCGTGCGCACGCCGCCATACTGGTTGCAGGCCCAGACGTTCATCGCCATCGGATTCGAATAGTTGAGGAAGAGAGCATCCGGCTTGGCCACCGCGCGCATGTCGGCGCAGACGTCGAGCAGGGCCGGGATGGTGCGCTGACCGTACATGATGCCGCCGGCGCAGATGGTGTCGCCGACGCACTGGTCGATGCCATATTTGAGGGGGATGTCGATATCCAGTTGGAAGGCGTCCAGCCCGCCCTGGCGGACGACCGAGATCACGTAGTCGGCGTCGGTGATCGCTTCGCGGCGGTCGGTTGTGGGCGTGATGGTGGCGGGCAGGCCGTTGGCGTCGATGTCCCGCTGGGCCAGCTGCATCACCATGTCGAGATTGCCGGCGTTGATGTCCATGAACGCGAAGTGGGTGTCAGCCAGCTCGGGCACGGCCAGAATGTCGTGCATCAGCTTGCGGGTGAAGCCGATAGAACCGGCCCCGATCATTGCGATTTTTATCGGCATGAAGTGGTTCTCCTTATGGCCTGGCGCGCTGCCCGGCGCCTGGGTTGCGCGCAGGCATTGAAGGGTGCGAATCTCCGGCAGTGCCTTCTATTGACAGTGCACTCTAGTATACGACATCTACAGGGAACGCCCACAGAGGAGCAGGGCAATCGCATCTTATCGCGTTAATTTCTTGGGAGGCTGCCCGAAACGCATGGCCAGGTCTTGCCCCTGCCCTCGCACCCCCTAATGCACACCGCACGTTCCACCTCCCCCCTCAAACTACGGTAGGGGCAGGCCTTGTGCCTGCCCTCGTGCAGCCTCTATGTTTGTTCCTTGATAATGCCCTTCGTGGACACTCTGGCTAACTTCGGCATTGTTGGCGCACGGTGAGGAGGAGCGGACCGCCTCGCCTCTCGTCTGCGCGCGTTGTCAGCGTATTCAGGTGTCAGCGTGTAAAGAGGTTGCGCCGCACGTAGCGGCCGTCGTCGGATGCGAGGAAGGCCAGGGCCTCGCCGACGCCTTCGGGGTCCCCCAGGCGGGAGCGGGCGTCTTCAAGATCGAACGCCTGGCCCTGGGCCTCTGCCGACTCGCGCATCTGCCGCAGTTTCAGTTCTGTCTCGATGCCGCCGGGACAGACGACGTTGACGCGGATGCCCTTGGGCGCCAGGTGATTTTCCAGCGTCATTCCCATCCCATTGACCGCGCCCTTGCTGGTGCCGTAGGCGATCGAAGAGCTGCCGCCGGTGACGCCCGCGCCCGAGCCGACCAGCAGAATCACACCCTTCTCACTGTTCTCGAGCAGGGGGTAGGCCTCCTTGACGCAGAGGAAGACGCCGCGTACGTTGACCGCGATCACGTCGTCGAAAACGTCGACGGGGAAGGCGTCCGGCATGAGATTGGGGCCCCGCAGGACACCGGCGGAGCAGATGAGGACGTCGAGGCGGCCGTGGCGCTCCTTTACTTGGCCGAAGACCCGCTGCGCGTCCTCTTGGCAACGCACGTCAAGCCTGTCATAGCGGGCTTTGTGGCCCGCGGCCTGCAGAGATGCGGCGAGCGCTTCGCCGGTCTCGTCCTTGATGTCGGTGATGATCACCTCGGCCCCGCGCTGCGCGCACAGCTGCGCGGCCGCGCCGCCGATGCCCTGCGCGCCGCCGGTGATGAGGATGACCTTGTTTTCAACGTTTGCCGCGGTCGAAGTCATAGTCTGTCGCCTGTACAAATAGTGGTTGGATGGTGGTGCTTCTGATGGGGAATCGAATGGAGAAGCCGGGAATTGACCTCTCCTGCCGGGGTTTCTCGGTCCTCGCTAGTCCATGCTGAGGCTGGCGCTGCCCGGAGTATCGGCATTGAACTCCATTGTAACAGAGCGGCCGCCTTCGCTGAAGATCACCTGGGTGTATTCGTCGGCGCTGGCCGGCTGGCCGGTGGGGCGCCGGTAATCGCCCAGCAGGAGCTCCCGGTAGGCCTTGTAATCCTCCACCGCGGCGCGGTAGCGCTCGAAATCCGCGGCAGGCGCCTCCCACAGTTTTCCGCTGTAGCCGAAGCCGCCGGCTGCGTGGGAGAGGTAGTCGTAGGTGGTGAAGTCGTGGCGCTGCTGGCAGATGTTGGTATTGGCATAGTTGCCGGGCAGGACGGTGTTCAGGCCGTGCTGCAGGGCGCGGATAATCGCCGAGTGGGTGGTGTGATCGTTCATCCAGAAGCTGTGGCCGCGGCGCACTGTGCCCAATTCGATACGGTGGCCGCCGCTGGCGCACTGTTCGATGAAAAGCTCCGGGCAGGCCTCCAGAATGTCGTCCAGCACCTGGTAGAGGCCCTGCACGTGCTGGACCTGGCGCCAGCCGATCTCGCCGACCGGCACGCCCTGCTCCCAGTTCGAGCGCGGGTCCTGGTTGTAGTCCCAGCGGATCCAGCGCACGCCCCACGCCTCGTAGGCGCGCACGATCCGGTCCAGCCACCACTGGCGCACTTCGGGCAGGCCCAGGTTGATGAGGGCGAATTCGGGGTGCTGAAAGGGGAAGGCGGGCCGCATGACCGGCGGCCGTTCGGGCGTCTCCCAGAACCAGTCCGGATGGTCGCGGTAGATTTCGCTGTCCTTGTTGGCCCACTCCGGCTCGAACCAGGTGCCGTATTTCAGCCCCTTGGAGCGCACGTAGTCGGCGAAGGGTGCGATGCCGTTGGGAAACTTTTTGGGATCGCCCTCGCTCCAGTTGCCGATGCCGTCGCGGAAGTCGCCGGCGAACCAGCCGCCGTCCACGCAAAAGTACTCGAGGCCGGCCGCGGCGGAGGCGTCGACCGCGGGTCTGAGACTCTGGTCGGAGTAGTCATTGGAAAAGGCGAACCAGTGATTGAAGGTGGCCGGGGGCAGGACCTCCTCGCCGCCCAAGGGAGGCATGACATGGCGGCGGATGTGGCGCCGCAGGGCGTTGCCGCCGTCATCGAGGTCGCCGTCGAAGGCCGTCAGGAGGACACGGGGCAGCGGCAGCGACTGGCCCGGCTGCAGGTGCAGCGCCAGGCCCCAGAGACCGGCCTGCAGGCGTACCGGCCAGGGTGTGTCGGGGTCGTTGACCTCGCGCGTCTCCTGCGTCAGGCTCATGCGCCAGAGGCCGGACCATTCGAGAAAGAGCGCAATGCCATGGCTGAGGGACTCTTCACAGATGATGGCGCAGGGTAGATGGCCGTCGGAAGGACGGCCGCCTTCGCCCGCCATGATGGCCAAGGGGGCATAGACCTGTGGCGTCTTCAGAAGCTGGCGGTCGACGATGGCAAAGTCGTAGGGTGGGAAAAAGTTGGCCAGAAACTGCACGCCGTTCACCTGGCGGACCCATGGTTCGCCGAAGGCCGGCTGGAGCAGAAGATCCAGGTCCCAGGTCAGGCATTCGCTCAGGTTTTGCAGCGGCCGGCTGCCCCGGTTGGTGAGTGTGCCCCAGCATTCGACCGCGCGCGTGTCGGCAAAGAAGCGCATGTGCCACTGCACTTCGGCGCCGTCGCCGGTGCGGGCCGTCAGAACGTGCTCCGAATTGCCGGCGCTCTCTATCCCGGCCGCGTGCCAGGCCTCGGGCGCAATCCCGCTGATGCCAAAGGGGACGGCCGTCCCGTCTGCGCCGATATTGGGGAGTTGCA
Organism: Caldilineaceae bacterium SB0661_bin_32; assembly: GCA_009841235.1. Lineage (GTDB taxonomy): Bacteria > Chloroflexota > Anaerolineae > Caldilineales > Caldilineaceae > Bin5. Next base: position 67,033 of record VXMH01000121.1, read on the forward strand.
ACTGCTCGCGCAGGATCTGAAACCAGTTGCTCATGTTCAACTCCTTCTTGGGGCTGGACCGGGGAGAAAGTGAAGGGGCGGGAGGAATGAGAAACCTTTACCCACCCCTCCCTGTATGTGGATTACCACTCGTAACCAGTGTCTTCGCGGAAGCTCTGCACCCTCTGGGTCAGGTCTTCATCGAGGCGAGCGGCCAGATCTTCGACGCCGATGGCGCCGAGGGAGAGCTCTTCCAGCCCGGGCCAGAAGACGTCGTCCATGGCGTACTTGGTGCCGACCGGTCCGATCCAGACCCAGTCCTGCACGGTCGCCAGGGCCGGCTGCAGGAACTTGGCTTCGTCGCTGGAGTACCACTCGTGGTCGAGCAGCGAGAAGACGCAGGGCAGCGAATGCTGCGACTGCAGCCACTGGATCATGACGCCATCGTCGTTGAGATAGTCGATGAAGTCGAGCGCGTCCTCCGGATTTTCGCTGGCTGCGTTCACGTTGAGCCCCCAGCCGCCTTCGCCGACGACGACGGGGTCGGCGCCGTCGATGCCGGGGCGCATGGTGAAGCCGAAGTTGCCTTCGGGGAAAGCGGTGGCGGCGAAGGGGATGTAGTCGATCCAGATGCCGCCCATAGCCATACGCCCTTCAGCCAGCCCGTTGAAGACGGCGGGCAGATCGGGGGAATCGACCTCGTGGGTGAAGATCGGGTCGTGGAACAGCTCGGTGAGAGCGCGGATGCCTTCGGGCGTATTGACGCTCCACTCGCCGGTCTCCTCATCCAGGTAGGTGCCGCCCTGCTCGTAGATGGCGCCGCACAGGTACTGGATGTTGTGATAGTTGCGCATGGAGAGGCCGGCGACGTTGATGATGCCGTCATCGTCGGCTTGGGTCAGGGACTTGGCGTCCTGCCAGACATCATCCCAGTGGGTGTAGGTCGGGGGCGGATCCATGCCGGCCTCCTGCCACAGGTCGAGGTTGGTGATGAAGCCGATACCCGGCGTGTTGTTGTGGAGCGGGATGCCGTAGACGTCGCCCTGGTAGGTGTAGTAGTCCATCACGGCCGAGAAGAAGCGGTCCTTGATGGTACCCATGCCGCCGAGCGTTTCGGTGAGAGGCAGCAGCGTATTGGTCGCCATAAAGGAAGCGGCCGCGGCGCCGTGGATGGAGAGGAGGTCGCCGGCCGTGCCAGCGCTGAGGCCGGAGGCATAGGTGGTCCACGGGTCGGTCTTGGGCTCAACGGTAACGTTGCGCTCGTCGTTGGCCTCGTTGTACTGGTCGGCCAGCATGTTCCATGCGTTGTCATGCGGCGGGTAGCTCATCGACCAAAGGCTCAGTTCGGTCATGGCCATGTCAGGGGCAGCCTCTCCGCCGCCTTCTTCTGCCGGCGCGGCCGGCGCGGCCACGCAGGCGGCCAGGAGCGAGGCCGTGCCGAGGCCGGCGGACAGTTGGAGCATTTGGCGGCGCGTCATTTGGTTCTGGTTCATCGTTTTCTCCTCTGCTGCTGATGTGTTGAGCAACTATTGCCAATACAGGTAACTTCACGAACTATCAGGGAATAAGCGAAGCGCAGAGATCCGGGGAGCCGGCTCCCTGCCCGTCAGTATTTCAGCCCCGTAAGCGTGACCCCGCGCACGAAGCGGGCCTGGAAGAATGAATAGAAGACGACCACGGGAACAACGGTGATGACCGCGCCGGTGAGGAAGAGATCGTAGCGCGGACGGCTGGACCATCCCAACAGATAGGCGAGGCCGAGGGGCAGCGTTCTCATCTTTTCCTCGTAGATGATCACCAGCGGCCAGAGGTAGGAGTCCCAGTTAGCGAGAAAGCTGAAGATGGCGAGCGCGCTGAGGGCGGAGACCGAGAGCGGCAGGACGATGTGGCGGTATATCCACCAGTTGGATGCGCCGTCGATGCGCCCGGCGTCGAGGAGTTCGGAAGGGAGACCCTCCATGAACTGCCGCAAGAGGAAGATGCCGAAGGCGCTGACGCAGACGGGGATGATGAGGGCCTGATAGGTGTCGGCCCAGCCCAGCCTGCTGACTAGGCGGAAGAGCGGCAGCAGGGTCACCGCGGGCGGCACCATCAGCGTGCTCAGTATGATGGTGAAGATGACTTCCTTGGCGGGAAAGTCGAACTTGGCGAAGACGAAACCGGCGATCGAGCTGCTGAAAAGAATGAGCAGCACGGACGGCAGGGCGACGACGATGCTGTTGATGAAGAAGCGACCGAATGCCTGTTCGCGCAGGATCAGGGCGTAGCTGCCGAGGGTGGGAGCCTCGGGCAGGAAGGTGGGTGGCTTGGCGATGATCTCCGACGCCGATTTGAAAGAGGCGAGGACCATCCACATCATGGCGCCGAAGGCGATGAACGCGAAGACCACGAGGACCAGATGGGTGATAAGGGAAACCAGTTGCTCCCGCAGGCGTATGCGGGTATCGGCCCCCGTTGCGCGATCGAGGCTGATCTCGGTCATGGCAGTCGCCTCTCTTCTCGAACTGTCAACGCTCTCCTCGCTTCATGTGGGTCTGCCCGCTCAGTCGTAGAGAGAACGGAATAGACGCAGCTGCAGTACGGTAACGACGAGAATCACGGCGAACATCAGGAAGGATATGGCGCAAGCATAGCCCATCCGGTAATTGTTGGCGCCCAGTCCGTAGTTGTAGACGAGAATGCTGGGCATAAGGGTGCTGTCGGCCGGTCCGCCGCCGGTCATCACCTGTACCATGGTGAAGTGCTGGACGCCGTCGATGACGATCAGGACCAGGACAAGCACGAGCGGATTTTTCAGCAGGGGGAGGGTGACGCGCCAGAGAGTCTGCAGGCGCGTCGCGCCATCCACCTTGGCCGCTTCATAGTAGTCCTGGGGAATATCGAGCAGCCCGGCCAGGAAGATGACAGCGGCGTAGCCGTATGTCTTCCACACGTCGGCAATGGCGACGCTGTAAATGGCCTGGGCGGTGCTGCGGATGAAACTCTGGGGCGGGATCTCGACCAGGCTCAGCAGGTAGTTGATCAGACCGAGGCGGGGGTCGTAGAGCCACAGGAAGAGCATGGCGACGGCGACCTGGGAGATGACGACGGGCATGAAGATGAAGAAGAGATAGAGATTGCGCCCGCGGCGCAGCCGCTCTAGCAGGAGCGCCAGCCCGAGCGAGAGCACGATGTTCAGGATCCCCTTGGTGAGGACGAACTGGACAACATTGCGCATCGACGCCAGGAAGCGCCTGTCATCTAGCAGGGAGATGTAGTTATCAAGGCCGACGAACTTGGCCCTGCTGGGGTCAAGGCTGTGGGTGTTGGTCAGGCTGGCGTAGAGCGCGTAGAGAATGGGGCCGAAGGAGAAGATGCAGAACCAGAGCAGGATGGGGACGAGGACGGCGAGAATGAAGCCGTACCTGTTCAAGAACCTGGCCCATCGCCTCTCTCTGAGGTTGGTTGCTGCCATGGTGTGGGGTTCTTTCGCGGCACGCAGATCGCACGGTTCGGTGCAGACGACGCGCAAATGGGCAGACGCCCCTGGTTCCCGTAGCCTGGGTCCGTGCAGGAAATCTCGTATTCCGAAATGCAGAGTCAATTTTGCACGAGTCACGGGGGTCTGTCAACCGTTGGAAATTATCGGCAGGACGCTGTCCCCCCCAATGCCCACCGCCCTCTCCACCTCCCCCTCAACCTCCGGTAGGGGCAGGCCTTGTGCCTGCCCTCGCGTAGGCTCTATCTTTGTTCCCCGAAAAACCCTTCGTGGACTCTCTGGCTGACTTCGGCACTACTGGCAAACCAAATCAGATGCGATTGCCCTGCCAATTTCGCGAAAAGGGGGTTGCGCAGGCGGAAAATTTGTGCTATACTCTAGCCGAAATCGATATTGGTCCACCGGCGTGTCCCCAAAAGAAGTCGCACGCCGG